>CAIKZO010000016.1 GCA_903832005.1 Enhydrobacter aerosaccus
CCCCCCCGCGACGCCCCCTCGAAAGCCTATTTCAATCCGGCCGCGATATTCTTGAACCCATTCTGGGTCTGCTGGCCGTAATCCGTGATCTTGGCGCTCCGGTCCACGAACTGCTGGGCGGACTCGGGCACTTTGTAGCCCAGCACCGTCTCCGGCAGCTTCACGTGGAAGCCGCTCGTGAACCCGAGATAGATCACTCCCAGGAACGCGAGCTTGAAGGTCCAACCAAGAATGAAACGCATGTGGTTCCTTGAATTCCTGCAGACAGGATAAGTCCGCGCGAGGAATCGCGGCAGGGGCAGATTCGTATCAATTGTCATAGCCGGCGAAGCAGAAGCGTCACTTCTCCTTCTGACGCCCGGAAAAGCTCGCGCGAACATGGTCGGCAAGGTCACGCGCGGCCGGGCTAAGTCCCGGTGGCGCATAGAGATTTATGCGGAACTCCGGCAGCGACGGCAGCCGCGCTTCGCGTCCCAAAATCTCGAAACGTTCCGGTACGGAAGACCTGAGCAAGGGCGCGACGGCGAGATCGGCCTCGAGGGCCGCGTGCACCGGCTCCATGCGACTGACTTCGCAGACGGCGCGCCAGTCGCGACGCACCTTTCCCAGCGCCTCGATCGCGACGGGACGGAAGGTGCACGAGGGCGCACCGAGCGAGACCGGCAACGGAGTCTTGGCATAGGCATCGCCGCCCGGCGCGCCGACCCAGACGAGACGATCGGTGCGCAAGGTCTCGCCCTGCCGGCCGCACTCGGTCTCGGTGGTGAGCGTGAGATCCACGCCGCCCGAGCGCAGCTGCTGCAAAACGATCTTCGAATCTTCACAGACGAGACTGACCTGCACCTTCGGCTGCGCCTTGGCGAAGCGGCGCAGGATCGACGGCACGAAGCTGCCGATAATGTCGTAGGGCACGCCGAAACGGACCTCGCCTTCGAAGGGCGCCGCGCGCATCGCTGTCACCAGTTCGTCGCTCTGCGCCACCAACCGGCGCGCCTGCGCTTCCAGCCGCTCGCCGGCGGGCGCCAGCACCAGCCGCCGTCCGGCACGCTCGAACAGCCGGCTGTCGAGCGCCTCCTCCAGCCGCTTGATCTGTTGGCTCGCGGCGGCCTGGCTCATGTTGAGCACCGAGGCCGCGGAGGTGACGCCCCCTGAATCGACGACCGCCAGGAAAGTGCGCAGGAGATCAATCATAACAAATACCGAACGATCATATTAAAAACATTCGATATTCTTATATATGAAAACAGCCCATCCTGACAGCATGAACACCAAGCCCTCGGGCCTTTGGGTCCCGCTGATCACGCCGTTCAAGGACGGCGCCGTCGACTACGCGAGCTACGACCGCCTGATCGACCACTACCTGGCCTTCGGCGTCGACGGGCTCTTCCCGCTCGGCACCACGGGCGAATCCCCCACGCTCGACGACGCCGAAATCGAGCAGCTGGTCGAGCGCACCGTCGCGCGCGCCGGCAAGACGCCGGTCTTCGTGGGCGTGGGTGGCAACGCCACGGCCAAGGTGACCAAGGCCCTGAAGCGGCTGGAGCGCTTGCCCTTCGCCGGCATCGTGTCGGTCTGCCCCTACTACAATCGGCCGAGCCAGGACGGGCTGATCGCGCACTTCAAGGCGATCGCCGGGGCAACCGATCGCGCCGTGATGATCTACAACATTCCCTATCGCACGGCGGTCAATCTCTCCAACGACTCGCTGCTCGAACTCGCGGAGGTGCCCAACATCGTGGGCGCCAAGGACAGTTCGGGCTCGATCGCCCAGTCGCTCGACCTGCTGGCCCGCAAGCCCGCCGACTTTTCCGTCCTGACCGGCGAAGACGCGCTCCACTTCACCATGATGGCCAATGGTGCCGAAGGCGGCATCCTGGCGGCGAGCCACCTGATGACGGCGCGCTTCGTCGAAGTGACGCGTGCCTTCCAGCGCAACGACCTTGCCGCCGCGCGCGCCGCCTGGGCGCCGCTTGCCACGCTGGTGCCGCTGCTGTTCGCCGAGGCCAACCCGATGCCGATCAAGTATCTGCTGTGGCGCCAGGGCCTGATCGCGTCGCCCGAATGTCGCCTGCCGTTGACCAGGATTTCCGATCCGCTGGCGCGTAGACTGGATGCGATGCTGACCGACCGCCTCGCTGCGTGACTCTCGACCTCGCGCATCTCCTTGCGCTCAACAACGCGCACGCGACGGAACTGTCGTGGCTCGAACCGGCGCGGCTGGCGCAACTGATCGACCGCGCCTTCTTCGTGCACGCCCTCGGCGATGCGGAGGCCTTCCTGCTCGCCTTCGACCAGGCAGCCGATTACGACAGCCCCAACTTCCTGTGGTTTCGCGACCGCTACCCCCGCTTCGTCTATGTCGATCGGATCGTGGTGGCGCCGGCCGCCCGCGGGCGTGGCCACGCGCGACGGCTCTATGACGCATTGTTCGAAGCAGCCCGTCACGCCGGACACGAACGCATCGTCTGCGAGGTCAACACCGAACCGCCCAATCCCGCATCGGATGCGTTCCATGCGGCGCTGGGCTTCGTCGAGATCGGCGCCGCCGCCATCCACGGCGGCGCCAAGCGCGTGCGTTACCTCGAACGAAGACTGGCGCTTTAGGCGCGCGCCTTCAGGAGATCGCGGATTTCCGTCAGCAGCTCGGCTTCCTTCGACGGCGGCGCGGGCGGCGGCGGGGCGGCTGCTTCCTGCTTCATCAGCCGGTTCATGCCGCGCACCACCAGGAACATCACGAAGGCCACGATGAGGAAGTTCACCGTGATGGTGATGAAGGTGCCGTAGCCCAGCGTGGCGCCCGCCTTCTTGGCTGCGTCATAGGTCGGCGCAGCGCTCGAGGCGGCGGTGAGGCCGATGAAGTAGTTGGTGAAATCGAGGCCGCCGGCGATACGGCCGATGACCGGCATGATCACGTCGCTGACCAGCGATTCGACGATCTTGCCGAAAGCCGCACCGATAATGACACCGATCGCCAGGTCGACGACGTTGCCCCGCAACGCGAATTTCTTGAATTCCTGAAGCATGCTCTTCTCCCTCTTCTTGTCAGGTCACGCGCAGCCACACCAGCAGAGCAGAAACCGTCACCACCGAAAAGCCCGTCGAGAGCAGGACCGTGGCAGTGTTCTGCTCGACCGAAATATCGAACTGCTTGGCCAGCACGAAGGCGTTGGCGGCTGTCGGCAAGGATGCCATCAGCAGGGCCACCTTGCCTGCGACCGAATTGAGATCGACGAAGAACGGCAGGATCACGAAGGCAAGCGCCGGCTGGACCAGCAGCTTGATCACCGTCATCAGCCCCGCTTCGACCAGGCCACTCTTCACCGACTTGTCCGACAGAAAGAGCCCGATCGCGAACAGCGCGCAGGGCGCCGCGGCCGCGCCCAGAAGATCGATCCACTTCTCGATCGGCACGGGCATCGGCAGGCCCGCGCCCGAATAGACAATGCCGAGCCCGATCGACAGCGGCAGCGGATTGCGCGCGACGTTGAAGGCCGCGCGCAGGAACGTCCGCACCGGACCGCGCCCCGCGGCGACGTCGAGTTCGATCAGCATGACGCCGAACACCATCGACACGACGGCCGTCACGATCACTGTCAGCATCGCGGGCGGTAGCCCCTGTTCGCCGAACGCCGCGATGCAGAGGGGCACACCCATGTAGCCCACGTTGCCCCACGAGGCCGCGATGGCCTGCAGGCTCATGGCTGCGAGGCCGCCCTTGCCGACGAGACGCGTCACCACCATGCCAAGCGCGAAGGTGGCCACGAACGCCACGCCGAAGCCCAGCATCAACTGCGGATCGAGCACTGCCGCGACCGGTGTGCGCGCCAGGGTGCCGAAAAACAGTACCGGCAGGGCGAAATAGCTGACGAACGCATTGAGCGCGCCTGTCGCTTCGCCGCCCAAGATGCGCCAGCGGCCGGCCAGGTAGCCCGCCAGAATCACCCCGAAAATGGGGAAGGCGACATTCAGGATGGCTTGCAGGGCCACATCTCCAGTGAAACATTAAGAATTTGACATAAAATGCGTAAATATAATAATATTTTCGCACAATTGAGGCCGCACCGCCCCCTTCCCGTATAGCGGCCCAGGAGAAGATTTATGCGTCTCATGATCGCCTGCGCGGCGGCCGTGGCTGCGGTCGCGTTTGCCGCCCCCTCTTTCGCCCAAGAAGCTACGCCGGATGCGGCCCCCATTGCCAAGCCGAAGGTCGGCACCACGGCCTATTGCAACACGCTGAAGAGCACGTCGGCCAAGACCTCGTGCCTGAAGCGCGTTCACGCCTCGGCCGCCAAGCCGGCCGCGACCAAGACCGCGAAGGCCTCCAAGACCAAGAAGCCCGCGACTGACGCGACGGCCGCACCGAAGGACTCCTCGGCCCAGCTCACGCCGCCGGCCGCCGCTTCGGCGCCCGCGCCGATCCAGCAGGCCCAGCCGTCGACGATCGTCGTCCCGCCGCTGCCGCAGAAGACAATCTAGTATCAACGCTTCGCGTTGATACTGGTGGGCGGCAGGCGTTGTAATCAACGCCGAGAGCCCACGCCGCTGTTATAGAGACGCCATGCCGGCTAGTCTCCGCTCTCCCTAACGGAGGGAGAGCGAGATGGCGCATTCAGCCAGTTTGATATCGACCGAGGATTTGGCGCGCCAGATGGGTGCGCCGGCCTTGCGCATTTTCGACTGCACGACTTACCTCAGGCCCCGACCTGAAGGCGGCTACAACGCCGAAAGCGGGCGCGCGAATTACGACAAGGGTCACATTCCCGGGGCCACTTATCTCGATCTCGGCGCCGACTTCTCCGATCCCGCGTCGTCGCTGCGCTTCACCCTCCCGCCCCTCGAGACACTGACCAAGGCGTTCGCCGCCGCGGGCATCGGCCACGGCACCTTCGTCGTGCTCTACAGTCACGGCACGCCGACCTGGGCGACACGCTTCTGGTGGATGCTGCGCGCGGTGGGCTTCGACGACACCGCGATCCTCGATGGCGGCCTCGACAAATGGAAGGCCGAGAACCGGCCACTCGAGACCAAGGCGTCGACCCATCCCGCCGCGACGCTGTCGTTGCGCGCGCGGCCCGGCCTCTTCGTCGACAAGGCTGTGATCAAGGACGCGATCGGCAAGCAAGGCACCCTGACGCTGAACGCGCTCAGCCACGACCAGCACAAAGGCAGCGGCGGTGTCGCCTACGGCCGCGCCGGCCGCATCGCGGGCTCGTCCTGCGTGCCGGCGGCCAGCCTGTTCGGCGCCGACAAGACAATGAAGCCGATTAGCGAATTGCGCGCGGCCTTCGACGGCGTGGGCGCGGCACCCGACAAGCAGGTGCTGGTCTATTGCGGCGGCGGGATCGCGGCCACGGTCGACGCCTTCGTGCTGACCGCGCTGCTTGGCCACACCAACGTGGCGGTGTACGACAACTCGATGCAGGAATGGTCGAACGATGCCAGCCTGCCGATGGAAGTGGGATGAGGAGGAACGAATGGCTGCCTATATCATCGTCGAAGTGGAGACGACGGACGAAGCCTTGATGGCCGAGTACCGCAAGCACACCCCGGAAGCGGTCACCAAATTCGGTGGCAAGTTCGCCGTGCGCGGCGGCAAGACCCGGACGCTCGAAGGCGGCTGGACGCCCTCGCGCATCGTCGTGCTCGAGTTCCCCACCTACGCCAAGGCGGAGGAATTCTACGACTCCGAACATTACAAGCCGATCCTGGCGATGCGGCTGAAGGCCGGAAAATCCAAGGCGATCCTCGTCGACGGATATAATGGCTGAACTGGCGGCCTATCGGGCCGTCGGCACCCTCTACAATGCATTGATGACGTCGCTGGTGTTGGGTCTGGTGACCCGGCGCGGCGAGGACACGGCGCGCGACTACGTCTTCCGTCACTTCCGCCGGCAGCATCTGGAAAAATTTCTGCCCGGCATCCAGAAGCTCGGCCTCGCCGGCCTGCCCGCCGCGCCGACCTGCGCGCTCTATCACTATCACTCGAACGCGCTGGGCGGCGTGAAGACCGGCTACCTGCAGGAGAGCGACCGCAAGGCGTGGGTGCGCTATCCGCCGCCGCGCTGGATCTGGAAAGGCACGGCGATCGCCGCCGTGCCGCATGCGGTGTCGGCCGCGATGCTGCACGGCTGGCACGGCCACAACGGCGTGTCGTTGGGCAAGCCCGGCCTGGGCTTCGTCTGCACCGGCATGACGGTCGACGGCATGCCCGGCCTCGAAGGCTATTACATCGAGCACGACCGGCCGCTGAAGGAAGAAGAGCGCGTACGCTTTGCTTACGGCACCGAGGAGATGCCGCGAGTCGACTGGAACGCGCAGCCCAAACTCGCAACGGAAAACTGGCCCGAAGAACGGCGGCTCAAGACTTTCCGCGCCTATGCGATCGAATATCTGCGCACCATGCTGCCAACGTTGCAGGATCAGCTGGGACCGGCGGACGCGCAGAAGGAGATGGGCCGCGTCGCGCGCCTGGTCGGCCTGCAGTTCCACGAGGAGACGGCACGCGACATGGATCTGCCGACCGACGTCGAACGGGGCGATCTGCAAAGCGCGCGCGATTTCGGCCGCTGGCTGTCGGCGATCCTCACCGCGAGCGGCGAGGAGATCGAGACGGTCGAGCGCGACGCCGCGGTGATCGTGACCTCAAACGGCTGGCGCGCCGTGCGCGAACTCACGCTGACGGATCCATTGCTCGCATTCGACGCCTGGAACGAACTCTGGCTCGGCGCCGCCGCGGCGCACGACCGCTTCCTGGCCGTTCAGACTTCGCGCGCGCTCGGCGACCGCGGCTGGTCGATCACCTGGCGGATCGCGCCGAGGTAGCCGGCCGGCAGCTTGTGCCCGGCGATCGTCTCGCCCAACTCGATCAACGGCACCCAACGAACATCTTGATGTTCGTGGCTCAGCGTCACGTCGCGCAGACCAGTTAGCGTGCAGGCAAACGCCTCGATTCGAACGAAGCGCCCGGGCAAGACTTCGAACAGATGCCCCTCAAGCGCGGCGCCAACCTCGACCTCGAGCCCGGCTTCCTCGCGCACTTCCCGCTTCAGCGCAGCGCGATGATCCTCGCCCTCGTCCGGACGTCCGCCCGGCAAATCCCATTCGCCACGATCGTTCAGCAACAGCAGCACGGAGCCGTCGTAAATCAAGACGCCCTTGATGGAGATCGGCGGGGAACTCATCGGCGTATCCTAAAAGAAAAGGCCGGGGATCGCTCCCCGGCCTTTCCGTATTCCTGAAGAGGCGTGGACTTAGAAGTCCATGCCACCCATTCCGCCGTCGCCACCCGGCGGCATGCCCATCGGGGCCTTCTTCTCGGGGCGCTCGGCGACCATCGCTTCGGTCGTGATCAGCAGGCCGGCCACTGAGGCGGCATCCTGCAGCGCGGTGCGAACGACCTTCACCGGATCGATGATGCCGGACTTCACCATGTCGCAGTATTCACCCTTCTGGGCGTCGAAGCCGTAGGAGGTGTCCTTCTGCTCGAGCATCTTGCCCGCGACGACGGCGCCGTCGTAGCCGGCGTTCTCGGCGATCTGGCGAACGGGCGACTGGAGCGCACGACGCACGATCTCGATGCCGACCTTCTGGTCGTCGTTGGTGGTGCGGATCTTGTCGAGCGCACGGATCGAGTAGAGCAGAGCAGAGCCGCCGCCGGCGACAACACCCTCTTCCACGGCAGCCTTCGTGGCGTGCATGGCGTCGTCAACGCGATCCTTCTTTTCCTTCACTTCGATCTCGGTGGCGCCGCCGACCTTGATGATCGCAACACCGCCGGCGAGCTTGGCCAGGCGCTCCTGGAGCTTCTCGCGGTCGTAGTCCGAAGTGGTCTCGTCGATCTGCGCGCGGATCTGGCCGATGCGGGCCTGGAGGTCCGCCTTCTTGCCCGAGCCGTCGACGATCGTGGTGTTTTCCTTCTCGACGATGACCTTCTTGGCCTTGCCGAGCATGTCGAGCGTGACGTTCTCGAGCTTGATGCCGAGGTCTTCCGAGATCAGCTGGCCACCGCACAGGATTGCCATGTCTTCCAGCATCGCCTTGCGACGATCACCGAAGCCCGGCGCCTTGACGGCAGCGATCTTGAGACCGCCGCGCAGCTTGTTCACGACCAGGGTCGCCAGGGCTTCGCCCTCGACGTCCTCGGCGATGATCAGCAGCGGCTTGCCCGACTGCACGACCGCCTCGAGAACCGGCAGCATCGCCTGCAGGCCCGAGAGCTTCTTCTCGAACAGCAGGATGTACGGCGAGTCGAGCTCGGCGATCATCTTGTCGGCGTTGGTGATGAAGTACGGCGAGAGATAGCCGCGGTCGAACTGCATGCCCTCGACGACGTCGAGCTCGGTGTCGAGGCTCTTGGCCTCTTCCACCGTGATGACGCCCTCGTTGCCGACCTTCTTCATCGCTTCGGCGATCATCTTGCCGATCGACTTGTCGCCGTTCGCCGAGATGGTGCCGACCTGGGCGACTTCATCGGTGCCCGTGATCTTCTTGGCGCGCGCCTTGATGTCCTCGACGGCCGCCTCGACAGCGAGGTCGATACCGCGCTTGAGGTCCATCGGGTTCATGCCGGCGGCAACGAATTTCATGCCTTCGCGCACGATGGCTTGCGCCAGCACGGTTGCGGTGGTGGTGCCATCACCAGCGTTGTCGCTGGTCTTCGAGGCGACTTCTTTCACCATCTGTGCGCCCATGTTCTCGAACTTGTCGGCGAGTTCGATTTCCTTGGCGACGGTGACGCCGTCCTTGGTGATGCGCGGTGCGCCGAACGACTTGTCGATGACGACGTTGCGGCCCTTCGGACCCAGCGTCACCTTGACGGCGTTGGCAAGAATGTCGACGCCGCGCAGCATGCGCTCGCGGGCATCCGCGCTAAAGCGGACTTCTTTGGCTGCCATTTTCTATTCCTTTTGAACTGTTGAGTTTGATTGGTTGAAGAGCGAGGCGCTGCTTAAGCGGCCTTCTTCAGGGAAGCGGCACCTTCGATGATGCCCATGATGTCCGACTCTTTCATGATCAGCAGATCGGTACCGTCGATCTTGATCTCGGTGCCCGACCACTTGCCGAACAGGATGCGGTCGCCCTTCTTGACGTCGAGCGGCACGAGCGTGCCCTTCTCGTCGCGAGCGCCCGGACCAACGGCGACGATCTCGCCTTCCATCGGCTTTTCCTTGGCCGTGTCGGGGATGATGATGCCCCCCTTGGTCTTGCCTTCTTCTTCAACGCGCTTGACCACGACCCGGTCGTGAAGCGGACGGAACTTCATGCTGCCTCCTCCAATTACCCTGTTGAACCCTGCGGAACCGGAACGGTCCCACGCGAAAAACGGGCCTGTCAGCACTCTCAGTCGATGAGTGCCAATGGCGGACGGGATGTAAGGTTATGGGAGGAGCGAGTCAAGGTGAGCGGCCAAAGGTTCCGCCCAAATTCACAAAGTCATCTCGCACTAGCAGCAATCTCGACTGACTGCTGATAAGTCATTGATGTGGAACGTTTTTTAATGAATTTTCGTTAAGGGTGCGTGACTATTCCTTTACTTACGTCGCGTCAAGGAGTGTTCAATGGACCCTAACTTTGTTGCGCAGCTGAACGACTACAGAGTGACAACGGCCGAAATCCTCTACTGGATGCCCGATCATCGCCACGTCCTTCAGAGCTTTGTTTGGCAAAACCTCGATCTGGCCCCTCGTTTCCCCAACCTCACCAAGTTTCTGGATTTCTGGGACCGCGAACTCGAAGGCAAGCTGCACAAGGTGACGGTGGCCAACACCAAGCTCATCAAGCCTGCCGAATTCAAGTTCGCCTCGGGGCTCTACCACCTCCACTGAGGACGTAGTCGCGCCAGCGGCGTCCCGCTAGACTCGTCCCGCAACCGGGGGGTGAGCGATGGACGTCGACATGCACTACTACGGCACCTACGCGCTCGCGCGCGCAGCGGGCCTGCGGCCCGAGGTCGCCCAGACCATCGCCACGGCCGCGCAGTACGTCGACGATTCGATCGGCCTCGACAAGGCGATCGTCCATCCCGACGGCGCGCGTTTTCACATCGACGCGACATCGCATCATCCTTTTTCGCTGCAGGGGCTGATCCAGAACAACAACCTCGACGACCAGCAGCTCGTCTGGGTGCCGTTCCATTTCCTGCCCGGTGGCGAAGGCCAGACCCAAAGCCGGAAGCTGATGTGCACCAAGAACAGCAAGTTCGCCCAGGCGATGGTCGATCATCACATTGGCCTGGCGGACACGCAGTTCTTCGCCCTCGAGCTGATGGGCATCACCGCGCATGTCTACGCCGACACGTTCGCGCATTACGGCTTCTCGGGCGTGAGCTCGCGGGTCAATCGCGTGATCCCCAGCTCCATCCGCGCGGAGAACAATCCCGACGTGCCCGGCGCGCTGAGCCGCTTTTTCGCGAAGTTCGGCGCCCAGAACCTGCTCGCGAACTTTCGCACGCAGCTCTACAGCATCATCGGCACGACGGGCACGGAACTCGATCCCGCCGCGACCGGCGCCTTGGGACACGGCGCTGTCGCCACCTTCCCGGACCAGCCGTATCTGCGCTGGAGCTACGACTACGAGATGCCCGATCAGTCGGGCATGCCGACCATGAAGCGCAACAATGCGCAGGACTACGAGGAAGCGGCGGCTGCACTGCACGCCATGTTCCGGCGGGTCGCAAACTTGCCGGGAAAGGGCGACCTGTACGCGGACGGTCCGGGTCTGGATTTCGAGAAGGATATTCGGCTGCGCGTACGCGAGATCTTCGCCGTCGAAAAGCCCACCGCCGACCGCATCGAAATCTGGAAGGCCAATGTCACCGCAGGCCGCTTCGGCGGGCCGCCCGGTGAGCAGATCCCGGTCTACGATCCGACCCAATGGCAAAACGCCGTCGCCGGTCTCAAGGATCTGCCGCGTGCACAGGACGCCACGACGGTCTCAGCCTATCGCTTCCACCGCGCGGCCTCGGTTCATCGCAACTACGTGCTGCTGGAGTTGCTGCCCCGTATGGGCGCCTTCATCATCTAGCGTCGATCCGGCCGCTGATCTCGCCGTCGGGATGACGGGGCGTGCGGACATCGATGAAGAGATTGCCACCCTTGAGCAGCGTGGCCTCGGCATCGCTCAGCGACTCCGTCCCGGCAATCGGATTGGAGCGCACGGTGATCGCATGATCGACGTTGCTCTGCGCCGGCCCCGCAAGATGGATCTCCGTCGGCGTACCTGTCAGATGGTCGTAGACGACCGTATAGGTCAGTTGGTTACCGAGCCCATCGAAGGTGAACGACGCCCTTCCGCTTCCGGGACCGCCGTTCGGCGCCGTGAGCGTCGCGGCAAACCGCGCGTCCTGTGCCAGCGCCTGCAGCGCAAAACCGCAGGAGAGCAGTGGCACCAGACAGAAAAGAACGATCTTCCGCAGCTTGTCTCGTCCCATCTTCACCCCCAGCATGCCGACTATAACAAAGGACATTGGTCCGGCATATCGGGAGACGCGAGATGAGGCGCAGAAATGCACTCGGCCTTTTGGGTGCAGCCGCAGTGGTCGGACGCACCGCCCGCGCCGAGGATGCGTGGCCCAACCGGCCGGTGAAGATCGTCGTGCCGTTCGGGCCGGGCGGCTCGGGCGACATCGTCTCGCGCATCGTGGCGCACGAGCTCGAGCCGATGGCGGGACAGCCCTTCATCATCGAGAACAGGCCGGGCGCCACGGCGATGATCGGCACCGCGGTCGTGAAGAACATGCCGGCCGACGGCTACGCGATCCTGCATGGCTCGACCTCGAGCCTGGCCGCCAATCCCAGCCTCTACAAGCAGATGACCTACGACCCCGACGATTTCACCACCGTCGCCGTCGACGGCACGATCCCGGGCTTCATGCTGGTGGCCAAGGATGCGCCGTACAAGACGATCAAGGAATTCGTGGCCTGGGCCAAGGCGCGCAAGGAGCCGGTCTTCTCGGGCTATGGCAACACCTCCTCGCGCGTGCCGTCGGCGCTGCTGGCCGAGCAGAGCGGCGTGGCGCTGGAGGAAGTCGCCTACAAGGACGCGGTGCCGGCGATCCAGGACCTGATCGGCGGACGCATCCACGTCACCTTCCCCGACTTCGTCATCGGCGAGAGCTACGTGCGCTCGGGCCAGGTACGGGCTCTGGCCGTCACGTCGCTGCAACGCGCGCCGCAGTTTCCCGATGTCGAGGCAATTGCCGAAACCTATCCGGGCTTCGAGGCGATTTCGTTCCTGTCCTTCACCGTGCGCAAGGAAGTGCCGGTCGAGATCCAGCGCAAGCTGAACGGCTGGGTCATGGAGATCCTCAATCGGCCGGCGGTGCAGAAGCGCCTGTTCGAGATCGGCATCACCCCGCCGCCCGAGGCCTGGGATATCGCCAAATGCGACGCCTTCGTGAAGCGCGAGCGCGTGCAATGGGCCCGCTACATCAAGCTCGCGAAGATCGAGATGCAATAGAGATCAGTGCAAGAGCGCCAGCACGGCGATGCCGGCCACGACCAACGTGGCGGCAACGATCCGGCGCGGGCCGAAGCTTTCCTTGAGCACCAAGGTGCCGATCAACGCGCCGAAGATCACGCTGGTCTCGCGCAGCGCCGTCGTGGGGCCGAGCGGCAGCACCTTGGCGGCAATCAGGAAGGCCACGAAGCCGACGACCGACATCAGCCCCGCCAACAGGCACATCCACCTGTTCTCGACCACGTAGGCACTGAAGGCCCGCCGCCGCGTGGCCATCGCGAAGCCCACCATGCCGCAGCCGTTCACGATCTCGAGGCAGGCCTGGAACCCCAGCACCGTCCCGGCGGCCCGCACGCCCATGCCGCCCAGGAAACTGTAGGCCGCCACCGAGGCGCCGGTGGCGAGCGCAAAGCCCACGGCGGCCCCGCTCGCGCCCGACCGGAACGACAGGACCATGATGCCGAGCGAGATCAGCGCCACTGCCGCGAGATGGCCGGCGCCCAGCAATTCACCCGCGAACAGGAAAGCGGCGACAGTCGTCAGCACCGGCGCCAGGCCACGCGACAGCGGATAGACGACGCTCATGTCGCCGATGTTGTAGGAGCGGATCAGCAGCGCGTAGTAGGCAAACTGCACGACGGACGTTGCCGCCAGCCATTTCCAGCCGGCCGCGTCGGGCCAATCGACGAAGGGCAGCGCTGCAAGGCCGATCGCCAGCCCGACCGCGCGAATGGCGATCATGGTGAGGGTGCGATCGCCGGCCGACTTCATCATCGCATTCCACGTTGCGTGGGCGATGGCCGACAGGATCACCAGTCCATAAAGAAACGCCGCGGACATGCTCCCCGATTAATGGGGGCCTGTCCGCGGCGGTCAACTTTTCTCTTCGCTGCTTAGGCGATGGCCGCCTGGAGGCCTTCCTGCTCGATGGTGCGCTTCACCGCCGGGCGGTTCTTCATCGCCTCGTAGTGCGCGGCGCAGTTCTTCGGCAGGGTCATCTTCATGCGGGCAGCGGCCCAGAACTCGACGTAGAAGAGCGCAGCGTCGGCGATCGAGAACTTGCCGGCGATGTATTCCTTGCCCTCGAGCTTCTTGTCCATGATCGCAAGACCCTTCTCGAGGATCTCCTTGCCGCGCGCCTTGACTGCGTCGTGGTCGGACTCGGTGGGCGCAAAGTTGGCCGGGCGGAACATGCGGCTGAAACCCTGCATGTGCATGGTCGAGACCACGAAGTCCAAAGCCTCGAGCACGCTGGCTTCGGCATCGGCATCGGCGGGCAGCAGGCCCTTGTCCGCGTTCTTGCGCGCGAGCCAGGTGGCGATCGCGGGGAACTCGGTCAGGACGGAGCCGTCGTCCTTCTGCAAGGTCGGCACCTTCGACTTCGGATTGAGCTTCACGAACGCTTCGCCGTACTGCTCCTGCTTGGCGCCGTCGATCTTCTGCAAGTCGTACGGCTTGCCGATCTCCTCGAGGAGGACGTGGATACCGATCGAGCAGGCGCCGGGCATGTAATAGAGCTTCATTGAGAACTCCCTTGTGCGGTGTGTCTAAGTTGGACGGTGGACGCTAACATCCGGACAAAGAGGGGGAAATGACAATGGCGGGATCGAACCTGCGCGCTTTCGTGAACACGCCCACACCGAAAATCGGGACATTCCTGTTCGAGTTCGCCACGCCCGGGATCGGCCAGATCCTGAAGGCCGCCGGCGCGGACTACGCGGTGCTCGACATGGAGCACACCGGTTTCTCCTTCGATACCGTCCGTGAGGTCGTGCGCTATTGCCAGGCCGCCGACCTGCCCCTGATCGTGCGGGTGCCGAGCCAGCAACGCCACCATATATCGCGTGCGCTCGATACCGGCGCCGACGGCATCATGGTGCCGATCGTGTCGTCGGTGGAGCAGGCCAAGGCCGTGCTCGACGCCGCCAAATATTGGCCCGACGGCACGCGCGGTACCGCACTCGGCCTGGCGCACGAACGCTTTGCCATGCGCGGTGAAGGGCTATTGCAGCGCTTCGCCGAACAGAACGCGCGCACCGCGATCATCCTGCAGGTCGAGGATCCGCGTGGCGCCGCGGCGGCCGACGAGATCGCGGCCCTGCCCGGCGTCGACATGCTGTGGCTCGGCCACAACGATCTCTCGGTCGCCCTGAACAAGCCCGGCGCCTTCGACGATGCCGCCTTCGCCAAGGCCGAGGCGGCCACGATTGCCGCCGCCAAAAAACACGGAAAGTCGGCCGGCCGGCTCGCGGTCGACGCCCGGCAGGCCGCCCAATTCGTGAAGCTGGGCTATGACTTCGTCTCGATCGCGGGCGACGTCTGGTTGCTGCAGCAGGCTTTCGCCGCGGGCGTCGAGACGATCAAGCGTGGCGCGTGATCGCCCCGTGCCAAGTCAAGGCATTTCCTTGCAACAGGTAGGGCTTTGGCGCGTTGACAGCGCGGAAGGGCGGGCGCAAACCCCTCGCCGCCGCCGAATTCGGCGGCATTTCACATCATGGCTCCAGACGAAGACCGTCCGATAACGCCCCCACTCGACGTGATTGCCCCGCCCGTATCTCCTGCGAAGGCCGCGGCATCGGCGATGGTCATTGGGGCGCTCGGGGTGGTGTTCGGCGATATCGGCACCAGCCCGCTCTATACGCTGCGCGAGTCGTTCACCCATGGGTCGGGCATGACGCCCACGCCGCGCCACGTGCTGGGCGTGCTGTCGATCCTGTTCTGGGCGGTGACGCTCACCGTGACCATCAAATACGTCACCCTGATCATGCGCGCCGACAACAAGGGCGAAGGCGGCGTGCTGGCCCTGGCCACGCTCGCGACCAAGGGCCTGAGCGGCAAGAGCCGCAAGATCCGCCACGCCGTGATGCTGTTCGCCGTGACCGGCCTCGCGCTGTTCTATGGCGACGCGATCATAACCCCCGCGATGACCGTGATGAGCGCCGTCGAAGGCCTCGATACCGTGGCGCCGGGTCTCGCCAGCTACGTGACGCCGTTGTCGCTCGTCATCCTGGTCGGGCTGTTCATGATCCAGGCCCGCGGGACTGAGCGCGTCGGCCGCATGTTCGGGCCGGTCATGCTGCTCTGGTTCTTCGTGCTGGCCGTGATCGGCGCCTGGCAGATCGCCAAGTATCCCAACGTGCTGCTGGCGCTCAATCCGATCTACGGCGTCCGGTTGATCCTCGACCGCGGTCTCGGCATCTTCTGGGCCTTCGGCTCGATCGTGCTGGCCGTGACCGGCGCGGAGGCGCTCTACGCCGACATGGGTCACTTCGGTCGCAAGCCCATTCGGCTGGCCTGGATGTTCATCGTGCTGCCGGGACTGATGCTGAACTACTTCGGTCAGGGCGCGCTGATCCTCGAGGACCCGACCGTCGTGCGGCACGTCTTCTTCGCCATGGTGCCCAAGGAAATGGTGCTGGGCCTCGTCATCCTCTCGACCCTGGCCGCGGTCATCGCCTCGCAGGCGGTGATCTCGGGCGTGTTCTCCCTGACCCGCGCGGCGATCCAGCTGGGCTACCTGCCGCGCATGGAGATCAAGCACACGTCGGAGACCGAGATCGGCCAGATCTACATCCCGCGCGTGAACTGGATCCTGATGGGCGCCATCGTGGCGCTGGTGGTGGGCTTCGGGTCGTCCGACAGACTGGCCGGCGCCTACGGTCTTGCCGTCACCGGCGCGATGCTGGTCGATGTGCTGCTGGCAACGGTGGTCGCGATCCTGGTGTGGCGCTGGAAGTGGCCGGTCGCGGTGCTGGTCTTCGGCCTGCTGGCCATTCCCGACCTCGCCTTCTTCATCGCGAACGCCCTCAAGATTCCCGACGGCGGCTGGCTGCCGCTGCTGGTCGCGGCCTGCGTGTTCTTCGCCATCACGACCTGGCGGCGCGGCCGCGAAGTGGTGAGCGAGGAGCAGAGCCAGTCGGCGCTGCCGCTCAAGACGTTCCTCGCCCGCATGGAGCATCCGCCGACGCGCGTCGCCGGCACCGCCGTGTTCCTCACCGCCGACGCCTCGTCGACGCCACTCGCCTTCCTGCACAATCTCAAGCACAACAAGATCCTGCACGAGCGCGTGATCGTGCTGCAGATCGACACCGTCGACGTGCCGCGCGTGCCCGAGATCAACCGGGTCGAGATCGAGCGGTTGGGTAAGGGCTTCTACTCGATGATCGTCCACTACGGCTTCATGGAGCAGCCCGACGTGCCGGCAGCACTACGCGCCTGCCGGCCGCACGGCATCGCCTACGACGAGATGGAGACGAGTTTCTTCCTCGGCCGCGAGACGCTCGTGCCGGCGATGCATTCCAAGCTCGGCCGCTGGCGGCGCAACGTCTTCATCTCGCTCGCCCACACGGCCTCGGCGTCCAAGTCCTTCTTCCGCATTCCGCCCAACCGCGCGATCGAGCTCGGCAACCAGGTGCAGGTCTAGAGACCCGTGGCGACGCCTGCGCTCGTGCTGTTGCCCGGCCTGCTCAATACGCCTCGCGTCTACGATCCGGTGGTGGCGGTACTCGGCGACACTGCCGAGATCACAGTCCCCGCGCTCCATTCCTACGATTCGCTGAGCGCGATGGCCGATGCGGTCCTGGCCACGGCGCCTGAGCGCTTCTCACTGGGTGGCTTCTCGATGGGCGGGTATGTCTCCTTCGAGATCCTGCGTCGCGCGCCTGAGCGGATCGAACGGCTGGCCTTGATCGACACGCAAGCCGGCCCCGATTCCACACAGTCCACCACCCGCCGCCGTGCCTTGGCCGAGCAGAGCCAACTCGGCCGTTTCCACGGCGTGACGGCCTCGCTGTTGCCGAACCTGATCCATCCCAGCAGGCTCTCCGATAAATCAGTCGTCGACCCGATCGTCGAGATGGCAGCCGAGATCGGCGCCGAAGGGTTCCTGCGCGAACAACGGGCGATCATGGCGCGGCCCGACAGCCGTCCAATGCTCATCGACATCAAGGTACCGACAGTCGTGATCTTCGGACGCCAGGACCATGTCATTCCGCTCGCTCGCGGGGAGGAGATGGCGGCCGACATATCCAATTCGCGGCTCGTGGTGCTCGACGATTGCGGTCACGTCGCGCCGCTGGAAAAGCCCGTCGAAGTCGCTGCTGCACTCAGGAGATGGATCAGCCAATGAGCACCGTGTACGCCGTCGAGGATTTCCTCACCGCCGACGAATTCATCGATGTCTGCAAGAAGTCGGGCCTCGGCCGTCCCGTGGACGACCGCGCCCGGGTCGAGCGCATGCTGAAGCACTCGAATCTCTATGTGACGGCGCGCCAGGACGGCAAGCTCGTGGGCTTTGCCCGCTCGCTCACCGACTTCTGCTGGTGCTGCTATCTTTCCGATCTGGCCGTCGACAAAGCCTGCCAGGGCCAGGGCATCGGCAAGCGCCTGATCGAGGAGACGCGCAAGGCAGCGGGTGGCGAGATCACCACCACGCTGTTGCTGTCAGCGCCGGGAGCGCTGACGTTCTACCAGGGCATCAAGATGCCCCAGCTGGACAATTGCTTTGCCTATCGGCGCGCCAAGTAGAAGCCTACTTGGTGACCTGACCGCGGATCTCGCCGCCCTTGTTCGCGGCGGTGTGGATGTTGAAGTACATCTGGCCGTCGCTGAGCTGCTTGGCCTGCTCGTCGGTCAAGGTCGCCTCGCCCTTGAGCGGGCTCGGAACCATCTCCTTCACAGGCACGGCGACGCCGGCATTGACGCCGGCCGCGGCCGGACCATGGAAGTGCGCCGCGGTCGCGGGCCCGGTCAGGTCCTTATAGGTGACGCTGTAGGTGAGCTTCTTGCTCGCCGTGTCGTAGGTCGCCGTCAGCGCGCCGGTGCCCTTGCTGTCGTTGGCCGGTACTTCGCTCGAGGCCTTGAGATCGGCCTTGTAGTTCACCATCTCGGCGAACGCAGCAGGCGTGAACGCGAGGAAAGCGGCGGCCGTGAGCAATGCGGTCTTCATGAAGTTCCTCCTGTTTGTTCGTTGGTCTCAGGAAGAGTGTAACGGCTCGATTGGCCAAACGGCTGCATTCACGCCAAGATCACGCAGGAGTGAGACTTCTGTAACGCTATAACGGCGCGCATATGACAACACACACACACGATCATGATCACGGCCCCGATCACGACCACAGTGGCCACAGCCACGGCGGCGGCGGTCACGGCCATCACGGTCACAATCACAGCCACGCGCCCGCCGACTTCAATCGCGCCTTCGCCATCGGCGTGGTGCTGAACACGACGTTCGTCGTGGTCGAAGCAACGTACGGCTTCCTCGCCAACTCGCTCGCCCTGCTGGCCGACGCCGGCCACAATCTCGGCGACGTGCTGGGTCTCCTGATGGCGTGGGGCGCCGCCGTGCTGGTGAAGCGCCGGCCGACCGCGCGGCATACCTACGGCATGAAGCGCAGCTCCATCCTCGCCTCGCTGTTCAACGCCATCCTGCTGCTGGTCGCCGTCGGCATGATCCTGTGGGAAGCCGTGCAGCGCCTGGGCAAGCCGGAACCAGTTGCCGAGATGACGGTGATCTGGGTGGCCGCCATCGGCATCGTCATCAACACCGCGACGGCGCTGATGTTCCTGCGCGGCGGCAAGGACGACATCAATGTGCGCGGCGCCTTCCTGCACATGGCGTCCGATGCGGCCGTGTCGTTCGGCGTCGTGATCGCCGCGTTCGCCGTGATGATGACGGGATGGCTATGGCTCGACCCCGCCGTCAGCATCGCGATCGCGCTGGTGATCACCTATGGCACCTGGTCATTGCTCACGGCGTCGGTGAACCTGGCGCTCGACGCGGTGCCGGCGAACATCGACCCGAAGAAGATCGAGGCCTACTTCGCGGCCCTGCCCGGCGTCACGGAAGTGCACGACCTGCACATCTGGGCGATGAGCACCACCGACGTCGCGCTGACGGTGCATCTCGTGCGGCCGGGCGCCGGCCTCGACGACGAGCTGTTGGGCCACGCCTGTCACGACATGCAGGAGAAATACGGCATCGGCCACGTCACCGTGCAGGTCGAGTCGGGCGATCCCGAGCATTCCTGCCGGCTGGCGCCGGCAGAAATCGTCTAAAGGTCAGCTCGCGGCGACGTCGCCCACGACGCGGACCCGCACGCGCACCGAGTTACCCGGCAGATAGGCGAGCGGCATGTCCTCGCTCTCGATCGTCGACAGCGTGTTGCGAGCCGCACCCGCGGCCACCGCACGATCGTTGGCAATGCCCTGCGCCGCCGAGATCGCCTCGACCCGGGTCATATCCTTGAAGATCTGGTCGCACTCGCCCGAGACCTGGGCGATGGCGGCACCCACGGCATTGGCGCAGTCGCCATGCTCGACGTGGATCACTTCGCTGACGCCCGTCATCTTGTCCGGGATCAGGAAGGCGCCGCCGCCGACGGCGATCAGCTTGATGTCGCCCGCCTCGGTCTTCATGCGGTCGATTGCTTCTTCCGAAAGACGCGCAGCCTCGGCGAAGACTTTCTTGCAGGTCGCCGCATCGAGATGCGCGACCTTGCTCTTGTCGCCCAGCGACAGCACGCCGGACGCAATGGCGACGTCGGTCGTGGTGAGCTGCTTGCCGCCAAAGGCGATGCCGTCCTTCAGGAGCTTGTAGCCCACCGACAGCGGCCCGACCTTCAGAGGATCGAGCTGCACGTGACTGCCGCCGCCCAGACCGATCGACAGCAGGTCGGGCATGCGGAACAGGGTGCGCACGCCGCCGACCTTGACGACGGAATTGGCCTCGCGCGGAAAGCCGTTCTTCAGCTGGCCGACGTCGGTCGTGGTGCCGCCGACGTCGATCACCATCGCGTCCTGCAGACCCGAGAGATAGGCCGCCCCGCGCATCGAGTTCGTGGCGCCCGAGGCGAAGCTGTAGACCGGCAGGCGCCGCGCCTGGCTCGCTTCGGCCACGGTGCCGTCGTTCTGGGTGATGAACAGCGGGGCGGCAATGCCCGAATCCTTGATCGACTTTTCGAAGGCCGCGATCGTGTCACGCGACAAGTCGGCCAGGGCCGCGTTCAAGAGGCCGGCATTCTCGCGCTCGAGCAGGCCGATGCGACCCAAGTCGGACGAGCAGGTGATCACGGCATCGGGAATGACCTTGAGGATCAGCTCTGCGGCGCGCCGTTCGTGCGACGGGTCGAGCGGCGAGAAGATCGACGAGATGCCGACCGACTTCAGCCCCTTTTCCTTCATCTCGTGGGCCGCCGTGGTGACGGCCGCCTCGTCGAGCGGCATGAACGGCCGGCCATCGTATTCGTGGCCGCCCTCGACCATCCAGACACCGCCGCACACCAGAGCCGCCAAATCCTCCGGCCAGTCGCAGAACGGCGGCAGGGAGGCCGCGGCCGGCATGCCGAGCCGTAGCGCCGCCACTTTCGTGAGATGCCGGCGCTGGACCACCGCATTGATGAAATGCGTCGTGCCGATCATCACGCCGTCGATCTTCTTGCCCTCGAGAAGGCCGGTCGAGCCGAGGCTCTTCAGCGAGTCGAGGATGCCCGTGGTCACGTCCTCGCTGGTCGGCGCCTTCATCGCGCGAACCACCTTGCCGTCTTCGATCAGGACCGCGTCCGTGTTGGTCCCGCCCACGTCGATGCCAATGCGTCTCATGATGAAAACACGCTCCTGAAGTCGAGGTCGTAGCCGAACGCCCGGGGCCCAACACGATCGAGGCCCTTGGGGGTAAGGAAGATTTCCGGCGGCGGCAGCGCGATCATGGTGACCCTCTGGCCGTAGCGGATGGTCTCGCTGCCGACCGCCTCGCCCGACACCGAGTCGAGTACGCAGATCAGGTCGGGCGACATGGCAAGCGGCTGCTCGTCGCGATAGGCGATGATCCATTCATTCTGGAAATCGATGCGCGCCGACACGCCGCGGAAGTCGTCGCTGCCGTCCAGGCGCAGGACGCCGCGCAGATAACCTTCGGTGACCCGCCGCGCCACATCGACCACCTTGCCCTTGAACAGGAGCACGCCGGGCTCGACGGCCAGGATCGCCGCCACCGCGTCCTCGTGCCGGCGCTGCGCCTCGCGCACCGCGTGGCCGATGGCAATCGCCTTGGTCGTGGTGCCGTGGATGCCCCACTTCTTGATCTCCGCACCGGTGCGCGGCGGCGCGCACATGATGGCGGTCGAGCCGTATTCGACACAGATCTTGCGCGCCACCCGCTCGGTCCACTTCGCGTTCGGCGTGTTGTGCACGACGCTTTCCAGGCCGCGCACATCGACCAGTGCGAGGGGAGAGGGTTTCAGCCCGCCGATCGCGGTCGAGGTCATCTGCCCCTCGGGGTACGCGCGGCCCATCGGGTCGCTGTCGACGACCGGCAGCTTCATCAGCGCCGACGCCATGAGCGGTCGCACGCCGTTGCCACCGCCGATCTCCACGCTCATCAGGGCCGTGAACTTGCGCTTGATATGCTCTTCCATCGTCCGCACGGCGCGCACGATCGTCTGCGGATCGCCCAATCGCTCGGCCCCGACCAGCGGCGCGCCCATTCCGCCGGCGCCAGCCACCAGGTCGTCGTCGGACAGGTCGGACGCCGGCATCAGGTGCGCGCGATGGCCCTGCTTGTAGAGCGCGCGCATGTTCAGCAGCGGCACATAGGGATTGCCGCCGCCACCGGTGCCCAGCACCCAGGCGCCGACGGCCAGCGATTCGATTTCGTCGAGGGTGAGTTCCCGTGCGGTCATGCGAAGACGCTCGTGTAATCGAGATCGTAGCCGAAGGCGCGCGGGCCGACGTGCTCCATGCCCTTCGGCGTCAGGAAGACCGGGGGCGGCGGCAAGGCGATCACCGTCACCCGCTGGCCATAGCGAATGGTCTCGCTGCCCACCGCCTCGCCCGACACCGCGTCGAGCACGCAGATCAGGTCGGGCGACATGGCGAGCGGCTCGCCGTCACGGCGCGCCACGATCCACTCGTTCTGGAAATTGATCTCCAGGCGCGACCCGCGATCACCGTCCAGCCCATCGAACCGCGCGATGCCACGCAGATACCCCTCGGTGACGCGGCGTTCGACGTCGATCACCTTGCCGCGGAACAGCACCTTGCCCGGCTCGACGGCGAGGATGGCCGCGATCGGATCGGCGTGGGTGCGCTGCGCCTCGCGCACGGCGTGGCCAATGGTGATCGCCTTGGTCGTGGTGCCGTGGATGCCCCACTTCTTCACTTCCGCGCCGCTGCGCGGCGGCTGGCAGGTCGACGAGGTCGAGCCGTATTCGACCACGATCTTGCGGCCGACCCGCTCCACCCACTTCCAGCTCGGGACCTTATCGATCACGGACTCCAGCCCGCGCACGTCGACGACGGTCATCGGATAGGGCGTGAGGTCGCCCACCGCCACGGAGGTCATCTGCGCCTCGGGATAGGCCCGGCCCATCGTATCGCTGTCGACGACCGGGACGCCGAGATTGGCCGCCACCAGGAAGGGGCGCACGCCGTTGCCGCCGCCGATCTCCATCGCCATGACGGCGTCGAACTTGCGCCTGGTGTGCTCTTCCATCAGCCGGGCCGCGCGGGCGAAGACGCGATGATCGGTCAGGCGCTCGATGCCGACCAGGGGCGCGCCCATGCCGGCGATCACCGCGACGTAGGCATCGTCGGCGAGGTCCTCGGCGTCGATCAGCTGCACGCGCTTGCCTTCCTTGTAGAGCAGGCGCGCGTTCAGCAACGACAGGTACGGATTGCCGCCGCCGCCCGTGCCCAGCACCCAGGCGCCGACGGCCAGGGACTCGATCTCGTCGAGGGTGATCTCCCTCTTGCTCACGCAAACACGCTCTTGAAGTCGATGTCGTAGCCGAAAGCGCGCGGGCCCACGTGCTGCAGGCCCTTCTCCGACAGAAACACCGGCGGCGGTGGCAGCGCGATCACGGTGACGCGCTGGCCGTAGCGGATGGTCTCCGTGCCGACCGCCTCGCCCGCCACCGAGTCGAGCACGCAGATCAGGTCGGGCGACATGGCGACCGGCTTGGCCCCAGATTCTCCAGATTGGAGCCAGGCCACGATCCACTCGTTCTGGAAATTGAGCTCGAGGTTGGAGCCGCGATACTCGTCCGTGCCGTCGAAGCGCGTGCGCCCGCGCAGGAAGCCTTCGGTGGCGCGCCGCTCGACGTCCATCACCTTGCCCTTGAACAGGATCTTGCCGGGCTCGACGCCCAGGATCGCGGCAACCGGATCCTCGTGCTTGCGCTGGGCTTCGCGCACGGCGTGGCCGATCGCGATCGCCTTGGTGGTCGTGCCGTGCACACCCCACTTCTTGACCTCGGCGCCGGTGCGCGGCGCCTTGCAGGTCGACGCGATCGAGCCGTACTCGACGCAGATCTTGCGGCTGACCCTCTCCATCCACTTCCAGGTCGGCACTTTCTCGACCACCGATTCGAGGCCGCGCACGTCGACAGTGGTGAGCGGGAACGGCACGAGATCGCCGACCGCGACCGAGGTCATCTGCGCCTCGGGGTAGGCACGACCCATCATGTCGCTATCGATCACCGCCCGCTTCAAATGCGCCGCCGCCATGAGCGGCTGGATCGAATTGCCGCCGCCGATCTCGAGCGACATGATCCCGCGGAATTTGTGGCCAGTGTGGCTTTCCATGAGCTCGACCGCGCGCGCGATCGTTCGGCTATCGGTCAGGCGTTCCTGGCCGACCAGCGGCGCGCCCATGTTCGAGACGGCCGCGACCCAGTCGTCATCGGCCAGTTCCGACGCCGGCATGAGTTGCACCTTGTAGCCCTCCTTGTAGAGGGCACGCATGTTCAGCAGGCCAAGATAGGGGCTGCCGCCGCCGCCGGTGCCCAGCACCCAGGCGCCCACGGCGAGCGATTCGATATCGTCCAGCGTAATGTCGCGTAGCGGCATGCGTTTGCCATTCTCCCTACTGGCTTCTATTTAGCCATCTCACCGTCGTCTGACAAAGGAACCCTACGCAATGTCCGAGCCAATCAAGCTGATCGCTTTCTGCGGCAGCCTGCGCAAAGCTTCCTTCAATCGCATGGCGCTGAACCTCTTCATCGAGCACGTGCCGGCGGGCGTCACCGTGGAGACGATCGAGATCGGTGACTGGCCGCACTACGACGCCGACCTGCAGGCCAAGGGCTTTCCGGACAAGGTGCATGCCGCGCAGAAGGCCATGCTGGCCGCAGACGGCATCGTCTTCGCCACGCCCGAATACAATTACTCAGTGCCGGGCGTGCTGAAGAACGCCATCGACTGGCTGTCGCGCACGACGCCGCAGCCGTTCGCCGCCAAGCCGGTCGCGATGTTCGGCGCCGCCGGCGGACCGCTCGGCACGGCGCGCGCCCAGTATCACCTGCGGCAGATGATGGTGTTCCTCGACGGACGGCCGGTGAACAAGCCGGAAGTGATGATCGGCCAGGCGCACACCAAGTTCGTCGACGGCAAGTTCAACGACGAGGTGGGGCTGAAGCTGCTGACCGATCTCGGCGCATCGCTGGCGCTCGCGGTGCGCCAGGCCAGGGCCGCCGCTCAGGTCAAGTAACCGCCTTCGTCTGCACATGCTCTGGCCGGAAGCCCAGGCCCATCAATCGGGCGGGCAGCCGGCGCAGGAGCGGGAACCACTGCATCAGGATCACCGCGAGCGGCACCTTGACTTCGCCGCTCGAGGCCAGCGTCGGCGCGATGATGCCGTTCTGCACGGCTACCTGCATGGCTTGCGTTGCCTTGGCGGGAAACAGGCGCCGGGCCTGGACGGCCGCGAGATCGGAGTCCCTCAGCCGGTTCTCGCGCAACGGAGCGGCCAGCAGATTCGAGGCCGCCACCGCGTCCTGGACGGCAATGTTCACGCCGACGCCGCCGATCGGCGACATGGTGTGCGCGGCATCGCCGATGCAGAGCACGCCAGGCTTCCACCAGGTCTGCAGCCGCTCGACCGCGACCGTGAGCAGCTTGAGATCGTCGATCGTCTCGAGCTCGCCCAGGCGCTGCTCGAAGCCCGGCATCAGCTCGGCCAGTCTCGCCCGCACCTTCTCGATGCCGCCGGCCTTCACCTTGTCGGCGCTGCCCTTGGGAATGACGTAGGCGCATTGCCAATAGTCGCCGCGATCGATCATCACGATCAGGCCGCCGGCGCTGAAGCGGCCCATGACTTCGCCCGCATCGCCTTCCTGGTGGGTGATGCGGAACCACATCACGTCCATCGGCGCGCCCAGGATGTCGAGCTTCAATCCTGTCTGCTCGCGCACCAGCGAATGGCGGCCGTCACAGCCCACCACAAGATCGGCGCGAATCTCCTCGTCCTTGCCGTCGATCGTGGCCCGCACGCCCACGACCTTGCCGCCTTCGGAGATCAGCGCCGTGGCCTCGGCCTTCACCATCAGCTTGAAGCCGGGATACTGCTTGGCGTGCGCCGCGACAAAGTCGAGGAAGTCCCACTGCGGCATCATCGCGATATAGGGCGTGCGCACCGGCAGGTGCGTGAGATCGGCGATCTTCACACGTCGCGTGCCGAAGTAGCCCGCGAAGGTCGAGAGCTTGTGATGCGGCAGCTTGAGGAAGTCGTCGAGCAGGCCCAGTTCGTCCATCACCGTCATGGTCGAGGGATGGACGGTGTCGCCGCGGAAGTCGCGCAGGAAGTCGGCATGCTTCTCCAGCACCACGACATCGCCGCCGGCCCGCGCCAGCAAAAAGCCCATCATCAGACCGGCGGGACCGCCGCCGACGATGCAGCACTGGACCCTCACTCGAGCATCTCGCGCAGCACGCGGCCCGTCGCGGTGATGGCGAGCAGCGCCGGCACGCCGAGGCCAGGCTTCACCCATTCCTTGGTGGCGGGCGTGTAGCTCATGCAGTCCATCGCAACGAGATCAGGCTTCTTGGCAGCAAGCCGACGCGCGGCGGCATCGGCCTCGTCCATGCCGGCGCTGGGCGCCAGCGCTTCGGCCACGACCTCGAGCCCCGCGCGCGACCACTTGGCGCCGAGCTTCTCCGCCTGCTCCGCGAGCGGGATCAGCAAGCCCAGGCGCCCGCGCGGAAGCAGGCCGGTGCAGAGCCCGTTCAGGATGCGCGAGGGAAACAGCACGTTCTCATCACCCTCCATCGGCGGGAAATCGCCGGTACAGGCATAAACGATCGCGTCGCAGCCATCGTTGCGCAGCTTCGCCAAAAGCTCGGGCGACCGCGCGATCACGGCCTTCTTGGAGATCTTCACGTCCCGGCCGCCACGCAAACGCGTGTAGAGCGTGTCGCCGCCGTACTCGGGCTTCAGCAGATCGACCTCGGCGTCGCTCAAGCCATCGAGCGCGCCGCGCAGGATCACCTTCGTGCCGGGCGGCGCATGCTGCGCGAACAGCGCCGCGATGTCGTCGCGCGGCGCTTGGCCGATGGTGGCAACTCCAAGAATGCGGGGCATGTCAGCCCTCCAGGGAGACGGTGTCCGTATCGTTCCAGGACAGTCCTACCGCATCTCCGGCCGCACGGGGAGCCCGTTCGCCGGCATGGGTCTCGCGCACCAGGAAGGCGCGGTTGTCGGCTGCGCGCACGCGATAGAGCGTGGCGCCACCCACGAAGTTGGCGGTCTCGATCGTGCCCGCCAGCCGCGCCTCGGCCGCCGGCCCCAGCCGGATCTTCTCCGGCCGCAGCGCACGCGGCTTGGGACCGTCGTCCAGCAGGTTGATCTCGCCGATGAAGTCGGCGACGAAGCGCGTGCGCGGCTTCTCGTAGATCTCGGTCGGCGAGCCGATCTGCTCGACCTTGCCCTGGTTCATGACGGCGATGCGGTCGCTCATCGCCAGCGCCTCTTCCTGGTCGTGAGTCACGAAGACGAGCGTCACGCCCAGCCGCCGCTGGAGCTCCTTCAACTCAAACTGCATCTGCTGGCGCAGCTTGCGGTCGAGCGCGCCCAGCGGCTCGTCGCACAGCAGCACCCGGGGCTCGATCACCAGCGCACGCGCGAGCGCCACCCTCTGCTGCTGGCCACCTGAAAGTTGACCGGGCTTGCGTGCCTCGAGGCCGGTCAGCGCGACCTGCGCCAACGCCGACGCGACACGTCGTGCGATCTCGGGCTTCGGCACGTCGCGCATGCGCAGGCCGAACGCCACGTTCTCCGCCACCGTGCGATGGGGAAAGAGTGCGTAGGACTGGAACACCATGCCCATGTCGCGCTTGTGCACGGGCACGTCCGTGATGTCCTGGCCGCCGACATGGACACGGCCAGAGTCGGGCTGTTCGAAGCCGGCGATCATGCGCAGGCTCGTGGTCTTGCCGCAGCCCGACGGGCCCAGCAGCGAGAAGAACTCGCCGGCCTCGATGTCGAGCGTGACCCCGTCGACGGCAATCACCTTGCCGTCGAATGTCTTGGTTACCTGATCGAGCTTGATGGCAGCGGACGACAATGTCAGCTCTTCAAGATCTTCGTCACGCGGCCGTCGATGTCTTCCTTGCGCGCGTTGTACCACTTCCAGTCGGGCTGGATCAGCGTGGCCACCTTTTCCGGCGTGGTCAGCAGCTTGGTGTCGTACTTCTCGGCCAGCTTCACCTTCTTGTTGGCCGGCGAATACCACACCGCCTCGGCCAGCAGCTTCTGCACGTCGGGCCGCAGCATGTAGTCCATGTAGGCATAGGCCAGTTGCTTGACCTTCGAGCCCGGCGTGACGCTCAACACCTGCTCGAGGGCGACCACGCCCTCGGTCGGGCTGCAGAAGTCGACCGGCTGGCGGTTGTCGCCTTCGTAACGATAGACGCCCGAATCATGGATCACGCCTTCGTTCACCTCGGCCGACAGCAGCATCTTTTCCATCTGGCCGGTGAAGTCGACCAGCTTGATCGGCTTCAACAGCTCGAGCGCCTTGTAGGCGGCATCGAGATCCTGCAGGCCCTTGCCATAGACCTTGCCCAGCATCATCAGGTGGCACTGGCCGAGGCTGTTGACCGGGATGAGATAGCTGCCGCGGGCGCCCGCGAGCTTGGGATCGGCGAGGTCCTTCCACGACTTGGGCGGGGTGATGCCCTTGTCGGTGCGGTAGCCCAGGCCGATCGCGGAGGTGAAGATGGTGACGCCCACGATCTTGTCGGACACCGCATAGGGATAGACATCGGCGACGTTGGGCACGTCCTTGACGCTGACCTTGTCCATGACCAGCCCCTCGGTGAAGCAGTTCCACTGCTCGTTCGAGTTGGTCTGCAGCACGTCGTAGAGCGGATCGTTCTTGGAACTGGCCTGCAGCTTCGGCACATAAGGGAAGGCCTGGTCGGCCGACACCGTGCACTTGAACTCCTTCTCGAAGGCCGGCAGCACCGTGGCCTTCATGATATCGCCCCACTTGCCGCCCCAGGTCGTGATCTTGAGCGTCGAGGCCTGCGCATGAAGGATCGTCGGCGCGCCGAGTGTCGTGGCGGCGGCCAGGCCGGTACCTGCGCGGAGAATTGAGCGACGTGAAATCATGGACCCCTCCTTGAGTTCCTAGAGCTTAACGTAAGCCTTGAGGCCGATCAGCCTCTCCAGCACCAGCACCACGGCTATTGCCAGCAAGATCGAGACCATCGAGGCGGCCGCAATGGCGCCGTCGAGGTCGAATTTCATGTAGTTGAACAGCACCACCGGCAAAGTCTCGCCCTTAGGCACGACCAGGAACAGCGACACCGGGAACTGATCGAACGAGACGATGAAGGCAAAGACGCCGCCCGCGAACACACCGGGGCGGATCAGCGGCAACGTGACCTCGAAGAAGACGCGCGTCGGGCTGGCACCCAGCACGGCGGCGGCCTCCTCGATGCGGCGATCGAAATTGTGCAGGACCGCCAGCGTCGTTCGCAAGACGTACGGCACAGCGACCAGGGTATGCGCCATGATCAGGCCCCAGACCGGCCGGCCGATGCCGACCAGCAGGTAGGACTGGAACAGCGCGAGGCCGGTCAGGATCGCCGGCAGCATCAGCGGCGACATGAAGAAGGCCGTGAGGAACGACCGGCCCGGCAGGTTGCCGCGCGCCAGCGCCAGCGCACAGGCGCCGCCGATCAGGACCGCCAGCACCAGCACACAGCCCGCCACCCAGAGCGACAACCACAGCGCGTTCATGAAGTCGCTGCTGGAGAAGAACTTGTCGAACCAACGCAGGCTGATGCCGACCGGCGGGAAGGAGATGTACGGCATCGGGTTGAAGGCGAATACCAGCACGATAGCGATCGGCAGCAGCAGGAACGCCAGCAGCACGAGGTTCAGCCCGATATAGGCCGCTCGGCCGGCGTCGAACGGAACGCGATTGGGAGAAAGACGGGCGGGCGTCGTGCTCATGCCAGCCCCTTCTCGCCCGTGAGCCGCGTCAGGATCTTGTTGTAGGCGATCACGATGATGAGGCAGACGACCAGCAGGATCATGCCCAGCGCACCCGCGAAATTCGGGTTGAAGCTGGTGCCGACCTGCTGGGCGATCAGCATCGGCAGGGTCAGCACATCGTTGCCGCCCATCAGCGAGGGCGTGACGTAAGCGCTGATCGACAGGGCGAACACCAGCAGCGAGCCCGCCAGCACGCCCGGCAGGCTGAGCGGCAGGGTGACTTCGACGAACGCCCTGATGCGGCCCGCGCCCAGGCTGCGCGCGGCCTGCTCCAGCCGCTCGTCGATGCGGCCGATCACGCCGGTCAAGGTCAGCACCATGAAGGGCACGTAGATATGGACCAACGCCACCACGGTGCCGAACTCGTTGTACATCAGCGGCAGCGGCTTGCTGATCAGGCCCCACGACATCAGGGTCGTGTTGATCACGCCCTTGTCCTGCAGGATCGTCATCCAGGCGAAGGTGCGCACGACGATGCCGGTGAGCAGCGGCGCGATCACCGCCATCAGCACCAGCACGTGGCCCAATCGCGACTGCATGCGCGCCATCCAGTGCGCCAGCGGATAGCCGATCAGCAGCGAGATCACCGTCGTGATGAAGCCGATCTTGAGCGTCGCCCACAGCGCATCGTGGAAGATGTCGGCATCGTCGACGATGAAGCGCATGTAGTGGCGCGTCGTCAGGAAGGCGTTGGGATTGGTGACGGGATTGCCCGAGTACACCGACATCACCGCCATCACGCTGAACGGCAGCACGAAGAACAACACGAACAGCAGCAGAGCCGGGGCAATCAGCCAGGCGATCGGAGACGGACGAAGAGCGGCGGGAGCAGGCATCGGTTCCGTATCGTGGCGCAGGATCATGCTTCGGTCCACGCCGAAGGACAGCGGCGAATTCGCGTGCTACGGATTTTTCAAATGGCATCAAAATTGCCACTGCTTCTGCTGCTGATCGCCATCACCTGCCTCAGCCAGTTCTATCGCGTGTCGAACAGCGTCATCGCGCCCGATCTCGTGCGTGATCTGCACCTCAGTCCGCGCGAGCTGGGCTGGGCGGGCAGTGTGTTCTTCTTCGCGCTGTTCGCGGTGCAGCTTCCGGTCGGCTTGTGGTTCGACCGCTTCGGCGCCCGTCGCACCGTGTCGACGATCTCGCTGCTGGCCGCCGCCGGCGCGGTGTGGACCGCGCACGCGACCGACGCCACCGGCCTGATCGTCGGCCGCGTGATCATGGGACTGGGCTGTGCCGCCTCCTTCATGTCGGTGGTCTTCCTGTGCGCGCGCTGGTTCGCGCAGGCCCGGCTCGCGACCGCGCTGTCGTGGGTCTTCGCCGGCTCCAACCTCGGCACCCTGGCTGGCGCCACGCCGCTCGCCTGGATCGCCGCGACCGTGGGCTGGCGCAACGGCTTCCTGGGCCTCGCGGTCGTCACCGTTGCCATCACGGCGCTCTTCTACATCGTCGTGCGCGACCGGCCGCCGGGCTCGGCACTGCCCGCGACCCATCGCGAATCGCTGCGCGACGTCTTCCGTGGCCTGTGGCAGGTCTGGCGCACCAAGGGACTGCTGCCGCTGCTGTCGATGCACTTCTTCGCCTACGCCACCATGCTCACGATTCTCGGCATCTGGGGCGGCCCCTATCTCTTCGACGTGCACAAACTCGACGGCGTGCAGCGTGGCAACGTGCTGCTGGCGATGGGTGTGGCGCAGACGCTTGGCATCCTGTCGTACGGCCCGATGGATCGCGTGCTGCGCTCGCGCAAGAAGGTCGTGTTCGGCGGCGCGCTGATCTCCGCCTTCTTCCTGGGCGCGCTCGGCCTCGCCGCACACCCGCCGCTGTGGCTCGCCGTCACCTTGCTGATCGGCGCCTGCTACTTCTGCGCCTTCGGCACCGTGATCGTGGCCCAGGGCCGCACGCTCTTTCCCGATCGGCTGGGCGGCCGCGCCGTCACCACCGTGAACCTGGCGCAATGTCTCGGGCTCACCGTACTGCCCGCCGTGACCGGCTATATCGTCGAGGGCTTCGGCGCGGGCGACACGGCCTATCGCCTGGTCTTCGCCACGCTCGCGGGCGGCCTGCTGCTCGGCCTCATTCCCTACTCGCGCTCACCGGACAACGCTTCCGTCCGATAGGCACGGATCTCAGTTCCGTTGATACATCGCCATCAGCGTGCCGGTCATGCTGGCGATGAGCTTTCTGCCCGACGCGTCGATCGCAAAGGCCTTGGCCTCACAAACCGTGATCGTGCGGCCGGGCTTCACGACGAACGCCTCGAACGCGAAGCGATCGCCCTTGGCAGGCGCCAACAGGTTCGTCTTGAACTCGACGGTCAGGACATCGGCCTCGGCGGGCATCAGCGAGTAAGCGGCGTATCCGCAGGCCGAATCGAGCGCGGTCGTGATGATGCCGGCGTGGATGAAGCCGTGCTGCTGCGTGTAGGCAAGGGAGTAAGGCATGGCGAATTCGATCTCGCCCGCCTCCAGGCGAACGATGGTGATGCCGAGCGTCGCCATCGCCGTCTGGCGCGCGAAGCTTGCGCGCACGCGGCTGTCGAAGTTCGGGTCCTTCGGTTCGAAGTGGGGCATCGTCGTTCCTCCAATCATCATCTTGGGCCTCGGAGCCCAATCTCTAACCCATTAGTGCCAAAATGAATTTGGCATTTGTTCTTGTATTGTTCTCTCTCTGTGGCGGTGATACGAGTCCGGCCCCCAACGAACGGAGGCGTCATGGACAGCATCACCTTCCTGCCCCCTCGCGATGGCTCCGACGACGAGGTCGCCTTCGCCCTCTCCGACCTGACGCCGGGACTCGTTCAATGGGTGACGCTGCTCGACACGATCAACCCCGAACATCATGGGCTGGGCGCGCTCGAGATCGCCGAAGTCGAAGCGTGCTGCATCTGGACGACAACAGATTTCGAATCGGCGGACTTCGTCGTCCGCACGCACGACGGCCGACGCTTCCATCTGCAGGGCTCGGTCGATGCCGACAATGGTCCCGACATCGTGGCGACGTCGGTCCGACAGATGGAGATGGGCCGGCGCCTGCCATTCCCCACGATCAAGGACGACGTCACGACGCACTGGAGCCACGAGACCACTTCGTTCAACGCGGAACTCGCCCGGCTGAGGCCGTACGCCGCCTAGCGCCAGTCACGTTCGGACCTCCCGTTAAACAAACGAAAATTTGACGGGACAGCTCTGTCTTCACAGCTCACAGGGAAAAGGCGACGGCTTCCAGTACTTGGTCATCCTGCAGGACTTGACCTTGAAAGCCTCCCACTCGTGGAGCAACGGCAGAATCCTGGAGCGATCGGTGCGTAAGACGTGTAGCAAGTATACTGTCCTTTCCAGCCAAGAGGGGCCTTGCCGAAACGTCTCCATGTCACCTGCGGGGAAATCGGCAAGAGTCTTCAACGTCGCTTCCGAGAGAACTTCTTCTGCCAGATCGAAGCGTGCGATAGAAGGCGTCCGGATTGTTGAACAGCGCATCCTGCTTGGATGCGATGAAACGGTTCAGTTCGCTTTCGACACGCGTGTCGTTGGCGATTTTTTCCTCGCGTGCGACCCGGGGATCGGGCGGCGGCAGAGGCGGAACGGGCTGGAGCATCGGCCCGTCCGGAATGATGAATTCTCCCATGCGCTGGAAAATAAGCGCGTCCGCGAGAATCCTGCATTACGGTCGTTATATCTACTATATCGTTAGCCCGCTTGAAACGGACGACCTTCGAATCCCTTTGACTTAACCTCCCAGAGGGGTCGCGCCGGACAAAATCACGGCCGGACGATCGTGTAGCCCTTCTCGCTGAGGTCGATCAGCTCGACGACGCCCGCCGGCACGACCTTGGAGCCGGCAAAGAGCGGGATGTCGCTCACCTTCTTGTTCTCGCGATGCGCCATGCCGTCCAGCGTGTTGCCGCACACTTCCAGCGTGAGATTGGGCAGGCTCTCGGTCACGGACTTGAGGCGCTCCAGCACCGGCGATTTGTCGGTGCGCATCATGTTGACCCCGCCGTTGAAGGCCACGACCTTGATCTCGACCTCCTCGCCCTTCTCCGAATAGTAGCGCGAGACGTTGGCGGCATTGTTCAGCACGGTGGTCATCTTCTCCGGCGACTCGTCGCTGATCTGCAGGGCCAGGCGATGGACCTTGTCCTTGTCGGCAGCGAAGGACGGGCCGGCCGCGAGCGCGAGCAGCAGGGCGAGAGCGATTGCACGGAACTTCATGGAGTCTTCTCCTATCCCGGCGTGACGCCGGCCGGGTCTGCGTTCAATACCTTGACGTGGCGGTTGGGCTCCAGCCGCACGGTCTTCACGTTTTGCAGGTACTTGGCGACCACATCGTAGACCGCCGGCCCCTCGGTACCTTCGTTGACCGAGGCCCAGCCACTCACGGTGTAGGTCTTCGCCGCATCGATCTTCTCGCCCGTCCTGAGCAGGGTCATGTCGGAGATGCGCTGGCCCACCTTCGCGGTGACGTCGAGCGTGTAGGCGAGGCCGCCCGCGCGAACCATGTCGCCGCCCTGCTGGTAGTAGGGATCGGGATTGAAGAGATTGTCGGCCACGTCCTCCAGTACGTCCTTCAAGGCCGCGCCGGTCATCTGATTGCGATAGGCCGCGGGATAGGTGATGGCGGTCTGGTTGAAGAGATCGTCGCCGGTGATCTCCTGGCCCGGCAGCAGGCTCGCGCCCCAGCGGAAGCCGGGCGACAGAGCGATCTCCGCGTCGCGCTCGGCCAGCAGCGCCTGGCAGATCAGGTCGTCGAAGGTGCCGTTGAAGTTGCCGCGGCGATAGAGCAGCGACTCGGTGCGGCCCAGCACCTTGTGCAAGGTCTCCTCGTGCGGCCCGCGGACCTCGCGGATTGTCGCCGCCATGTCGGCGTCGATCGCGATCGCGTCGGCCAGCACCGGGATCAGGCGGAAGGCGTAGTTCACGATCCGCTTGTCCGAAACCTCGAGGTCGAGGCGCGCCAGGAATTTGCCGTGGCTGCCGGCCGCGACCAGCAAAGTGCTGCCCACCTTCGTCACGTCGGGCAAAGCATCGTGCGTATGGCCGGTCAGGATGACGTCGATGCCCGGCACGCGCGCCGCCAGCTTGCGGTCGACATCGAAGCCGTTGTGGCTCAGCAGCACGACCAGATCGACGCCCTCCGCGCGGACCTTGGCGACGTTGGCCTTGAGCTTGTCTTCCTCGATGCCGAAAGACCAGTCGGGGATCATGTAGCGCGGGTTGGCGACCGGCGTGTAGGGGAACGCCTGACCGATCACGCCCACTCTCAAACCGCCGCGTTCGGTCACGCTGTAGGGCTTGAACACCGGGTCGCCCCAGGTCACGTCTTTCACGTTGCCGGCGAGGAACGGGAACTTCAGCTGCTTGATCAACTCCTGGACGCGCTCGGCGCCGTAGGTGAATTCCCAGTGCGCGGTCATGGCGTCGACGCCCAGCGCGTTCATGACCTTGACCATGTCGGCGCCCTTGGACTGCAGCGACGTGTAGCTGCCCTGCCAGGTGTCGCCGCCGTCGAGCAGCAGCACCTTGCCCGGCCGCTCGGCACGGATCGCCTTGATCAAGGTCGCCATGCGGTCGAGGCCGCCGATCTTTCCATAGGTCTTGGCCAAGGCGGCAAAATCGGTCGAGGCGAGCGCATAGGCATCGACGCTGCCGTTGCCGACCTTGAAGGCAGCCAGCAGCTTTTCGCCCACCAGATGCGGCGGCAGGCCCTTGTCTTCGCCGACGCCGATGTTGACCGACGGCTCGCGGAAATAGAGCGGCACGAGTTGGGCGTGCAGGTCGGTGAAATTGAGGAGCGTGAGCTGACCGACCGGTTTGAAGTTCAGCAGGTCGGCCTGGGTCGGACTCTTGCCCTGCGCTAACGCCGGATTGGCGACCGCGAGCGCCGCCGTCGCGCCGGCAACCTGCAAAAGCTCGCGACGGCCGAGAGTCATATGCTGGCCTTTCCGTCACCCTGAGCGAAGCGCAGCGCAGTCGAAGGGCCTTTCTTCGTCAGTCGAAGCAAAAAAGGTCCCTCCACTTCGCTTCGCTCCGGTCGGGATGACGTAGCTACGCTACGTCAACCTTGCTCTCGGCCGTCCAGCTGTTCTTCTCGTCGTCGGTCCAGGTGAACTTGAGCGTACCGCTCTCCTCGACCTTCACGAAGAAGGACATGAAGGGATTGGCCGCGACCGCCGTGTCGAGCTTCACGTTCAGCACCGGCTTGTCATTGTAGGTGACCTTGAGCGCATTCACGATCAGACGCGGGATCACCTTGCCGGCGGCGTCCTTGCGCTGGCCGTTCTCCATCGGATGGGTGATCAGCGTCTTGACCTCGATCACCTCGCCCTTCTTGGCGGTGGTCGGTACGCGCAGGCGCGGCTTGATGTCGTCAACCATGATTTTCTCCTCAGCCGCCGCAGCCGCCGATGGTGACCTTGATCTCGCGGCTCACCGTGTAGAGCACGCCGTCGTTCATCTCGGCGACCACGATCAGCTTCTCCGTCTGCGCGAGCCGCACGCGCAGCTGCACCTCGGCCTTGCCGGCGAGCGGCGTGAATTCGTAGGTCGCGACCGGCGGATTGGGATTGCCGTCGGCGGCGATATAGATCGCCTTCACGAACGAGGTCTCGCTCATCTCGCTCTCGACCGAGACGGTGATCGGCACGGCATTGCCGTTCTCCGCGATCTCCGGCGCCTTCAGCGTGACCTTGCCCTCCTTGGGCGTGCCTTTCGCCTGCGCGGCCAGCCACTCCCTGGCCTGATCGGGCGTGGCGAAAGCGTTGCGGGCGACCAGCGCGCTGGCGATTGCCGCCAGGGCCGTTCGCCGGGTCAAAGTCATGGAAGTCATCGTCAGGGCCTCAGTGCCGGATGTTGGGCGACGACAGGGTCAGCCCTTCGTTTGCCTTGCGGAGATAAAGCTCCAGTTCGCCATATTCAACCGCATCGGGCGGCAATTCGTTGGCACGCACCTGGACGTTACACCACTGGAACCGCTTGCGGATGTCCCAGTTCTCGTTGCGGCTGGTGCGCCAGACCGGGAAATGGTCGTACTGGCCCTTGGGATCGCCCAGCCACTGGCCGCGGATCCACTTGTTGGCGGCCTGCTGGTGGCAATCGGTGCAGGCGAGGTTGAACTGGCCGATCTTGGCCTGCGACAGCGCCACGCCGCGCTCGTAGGCGGCCTGGGCGTCGGGCGCCGACAAGTCGACCTTGATGGTCGAGCCGCTGGCAAGATTATGCAGGTAGATCGAGAGGTCGATGTTGCCCTGCGTCTCCATCAGCACGTCGGCGCCGGTCGTGGCCTTGGCGTGGCGGGCGATGAACTCTTCCGCGCCCAGCACCTTCTTGAGACGCGGCTCCCACTTCGGCATCTCCGCCGCCCATTGCTTGAAGGCGGTCTTCGGATCGGCATGGCAGGCGATGCAGGCCTGTCCGTTCGGGCCGGGTGTCTTGAACAGCGCGGCGCCGGGATCGACTCGGTCCATGGCGGGATTGACGAAGGGATCGGTTGCATCGCGATTCTCGACCGGCTTGGCGCGCTTGGCCGGATCGTCGAGCGCCTCGGCGAATTTCGCGGGCGTCTTCAGCGTCTTCAGGAACGAGACGATGTCCCTGATCTCGGCCTCGTTGTAGAAGCCGTGCTTGCCCCACGGCGGCATCACCGATTGCGGATTGTAGACCCGGGGATCGAACACATAGTTGAAGAACCATTGGTCGGTGCGGCCGGCGTTGCCGATCTCCGACAGGTCGGGACCGACATTGCCCGGCAGCTCGAGGGTCTTCGGTCCCATGATGTGGCAGGCGAGGCATCCGCCGCCGCGGTTGCGATCGAAGGCGAGCTTCTGGCCAGCAGCCGGATCGCCTTTCACTTCCTTGATCTCGATTTCGTTGCCCTTGAGCGGCGTCAGCGCGCGATTGGCCAACGTGTTGTAGCTATCCCAGCGTGCCTTGTTCCAGTCGCCGTAGCGCTGCCACGGCTGGGGCGAGACCGAACCCTCGAGCTGCAACGGCGCCGGCTGCTGCGCCATGGCAATGGGCGCCGCGAGCAGCAACGCCACGCCAAAAGCGCGCGCGAAAAACGTCACGGCGAGACCTTCTTGAGATAGGCGATCACGTCGGCCACCTGGGCGGGCTGCTTCAGGCCGGCGAACAGCATCTTGGTGCCCGCGACCTTGGCCTTGGGATCCTTGAGGTAGTCGCCGAGCGCGGCTTCGTCCCAAGTGATGCCCGACTTCTTCATCGCGTCCGACGAATCGTACCCCGCGACGGTACCCGCCTTCCTGCCGACGACGCCGAACAGATTGGGGCCGATCGGGCTCGCACCGCCCTTGTCGACGGTATGGCAGGCCTTGCATTGCTGGTTGAACGTACGTTCACCGCGCTCCGCCGATTGCGCCATGGCCGTTGCCGAGGACAGGATGAGGGCGACCGAAAAGAGCGCGCCGACCGTAACTTTCATGAACCTTGCCTTTCGCCGCCGGAGATTGCTGACGTTTTGACATTATTCAAGTGATAGATTGTCGGGCAATCGAGAGAGGATCGCATGGTCGAAAGCTTTCTCAAGGCGGTAATCGCCTCCGCCGCGCTGTTTGCGGCCGCTTCGCCCGCGTGGGCGGAGCCCGTCCAGCTGAAGCCGGGCCAGCTCCGGCTGAACGGCAACCTGGAATTGCCCACGGGCAAGAAGGTCACCGACGGGGTGGCGCTGATCGTCCATGGCACCTTCAGTCATGACAAACAGGAGACGGTCGCAGCGCTCCAGGAGAACCTGAAGAAGCGCGGCATCGGTTCGCTGGCGATCACGCTCTCGCTTGGCGTCGACAATCGCGAAGGACCGCGCGCCTGCGGCCTGCTGCACGACTATGCGCTGGCCGGCATCGAGCGCGAGGTGTCGGCGTGGCTGGCTTGGCTGCGCGCCGAGGGCGCGCGCTCGGTGGACGTGATCGGCTTTTCGCGCGGCGGCGCGCAGGTGGCCGCACTGGCGCCCAAGCTCACGCGGGTCGGGCACGTCGCACTCATGGCGCCCGCCTTCGCCACGATGGACGAGCAGGCCGCCACCTATCAGCGCGCCTTCGGTCATCCGCTGTCTGAAGCGCTCGTGGAGGCAAAGAAATCGCCGCTGCAGAAACTCACGGTCGATTACCTGCAGTGCAAAGGCGCGCCGGTGCTGGGCGCGACCTTCCTCGACGCCTATCAGGAGATGCTGCCGCAGCTTGCCGCCCAGACCCAGCATCCGACGTTGGTGGTCGTGGCGGGCAAGGACGAGGTCGTGCCCGATCTCGACAAGAAGCTGCCGAGTCAGGTGCAGCGGGTCGTGATCCGCGACTCCAGCCACTTCTTTCCGGATCTCTATGGCGAGGACGCCGCCGACGCCGTCGCGAAGTTCCTGAAGACCGAGTGACTGTTTACTCGGCCTTGATGCCCTGTTCCTTGATCAAGGTGACCCAAGTCGTCTCTTCCTTGTCGTAGAAGGTCTTGAACTCGGCCTGGGTGGATGAGCGAATCTCGACGCCTTGAGCCTTGAAGCGCTCGATCACCTCGGGATCGGCGGCGACCTTGGCGATCGCCTTCTGCAACTTGTCGACGATCGGCTGGGGCGTGCCGGCCGGGACCACCATGCCTTGCCAGAAGATCGACTGGAATCCCGGCAGGTTGGCCGATTCGGCGACCGTCGGGATCTCCGGGAACGCGGGCGAGCGTTCGAGGCTGGAGATGGCGATCGCGCGGGTCTTGCCCGAGGCCAGCACCGGCTTGGCTTCGAGCGCGGCTGAAAACATCATCTGCGCATTGCCGGCCGCCACGTCCTGGCCCGCCTGCGCGCCGCCGCGATAGGGCACATGCGTGATCTTGAGGCCGGTCCGTGCCTTGAAGAGTTCCGCCGACATATGGTTCATCGCGCCGATGCCGGAGCTTGCGATGTTGAACTTGCCCGGGTTGGCTTTCACGTAGACGATCAACTCCTTCATGTCCTTGGCCGGGAAGGTCGACGTGACGTGCAGGATGAAGGGCGTGAAGGACATCAGCGACACGAGCTCGAAGCTCTTGTGCGGATCGTACTGCACGTTGCCCGCCAGGGTCGGGTTGATCACCAGCGACGTGCCGCCGGCATAGATCGTGTAGCCGTCGGGCGCGGCATGGGCCACGTAGTTTGACGCCACGGTAGTCGCGGCACCCGCGCGGTTGTCGACGATCACGGGCTTGCCCAGCTCGGCCGAAAGCTTGTCGGCATAGACCCGCGCCACGGCATCGTTCACGCCGCCCGGCGGATAAGGCACCACCATCGAGATCGGCTTGGTCGGCCAGTCGGTCTGCGCCGCGGCGCCGAACGAGACGAGCGTGGCCGCGATCGCGGCCAGAAATCCGAGGCGCTTCATGGCGTGAAGAACGGCAAGGTGATCTCCTGGGTTACCGGCTCGAAGGCGAGCGTCACACGCTGGCCGATCCTGAGGTCCGCTTCGGCGATGCCGCGCAGCTGCGCGTTGATGCGCACGCCCGCATCCATGTCGACCAGCGCCACGATGTAGGGCGCCTGCGCCTTGAAGAAGAAGTTGAACGGATGATGGCAGACGGTCCAGGTGTGGATCGCGCCGCCCAACGGCGCTTCCTTGAAATTGCTCTCCATCGAGAAGCAGTGCGGGCAGACCGGCCGCGGATAGTGCCGGACCTTGCCGCACGAAGCGCATTGCTGAAGCATGAAGCGGCCCTCGCGCATGCCGTCCCAATAGGGCTGGCTCTCGCGCGTCGGCGTCGGCAGCGGACGTTCCGGTGCCGCCGGAAGGACTGTGCTCATGCCGCCCTCCTCAGGATCGCCAGCGATCCGTCGCCCATGTCGCCATAGCCGGTGACGAGGCCCATCTCGGCGTCCTTCACCTGCGCCCTGCCCGCCTCGCCGCGCAGCTGGCGCGTCAGCTCAATCACGTGGTTGAGGCCCACGACATGGCCCTGGCTCAACAGGCCGCCGTGCGTATTGACCGGCAGCGCGCCGCCCAGCGCGATGCGTCCATCCATCACGAACGGGCCGCCTTCGCCCTTCTGGCAGAAGCCCAGGATCTCGAGCTGGTTGATCACGGTAAAAGTAAAGCAGTCGTAGATCTCGGCCAGGTCCATGTCCGCAGGCCCGACGCCCGCCATTTCGTAGCCGCGGGCTGCCGCCTTCACCAAGCCGAACTCCAGCAGGTCCGGCCGCTGCGCGATCGAGGCCGGCGACTCGGGGTGCCCCTCGGCCACGCCCATCACCGTCACCAGCGGCTTCTTCAACGACTTCGCGCGATCGCTCGCACTCACGACGATCGCGGCCCCGCCGTCGCTTTCGAGGCTACAGTCGAACAGGCGGAACGGATCGGAGATCATGCGCGAAGCGTGATGCTCTTCCACGGTGAGCGGTTTGTTCATCACCACGTTGCCGTTCAGGATCGCGTGGTTGCGCGTGACGACCGCGACCTCGGCGAACTGCCGCGCGGTCGTGCCGTAGAGCTGCATGTGGCGCCGCGCGCCCTGCGCATACAGTTGGGCCGGCGCGAACAGGCCGATCGGCAACTCGAACTCGGCGGCAAGGGCGAACTGCGGGAACTGCTGCAGGCGCGTGCTCACCCGGGCGCCGGAGTAGCCGGTGCGGCCCACCGAGATCAGGACGTTCTTGCAGACGCCGGTCGCCACCGCCATCGCCGCGGTCTGGATCGCCGCGACACACGTGGCGCCGCCCATCGGGATGAAGGCCGACAGCGTGAGATCGGGCAGGCCGAGGTTGGCGACGAAATCCTCGGCGATGCCGCCGCCCGGAAAATAGGGAATGATCCCGTCGATCTCGCGCGGGCTCAGGCCCGCATCGTCGATCGCCTTGAGGCTCGCCTCGAGTTGTAGCGCCAGGCCCGACTTGGTCGTGCCGCGCGTGTACTCCGTCTCGCCGATGCCGCTGATCGCGGCCTTGTCGCGAAGCGCGTGCGCCATTTTATTGTTTCCTCCGGCGTCCATCTTGCCGGACGAACGGCAATCAGTCTGCCTTGATGTTGGCCGCGACGATGACTTCCTTCCAGCGCGCCAGCTCGCTCTTGATCAGGTTGGTGTAGCCCTCGATGCCGAGCGTGCCGGGCCGCACGCCGATCTTGGCGAAGGCCGCCTTCACCTGCTCGCTCTTCAGCGCCGTGCCGATCTCGCTCTCCCAGCGCTTGGCGAGTTCCGGCGGCAGGCCGGCCACCGCCGAGAAGCCGAACCAGTTGGTCGTCACCACTGCCGGGAAGCCCGCCTCGCGGAAGGTCGGCACATCGGGCAGCGACGGCGAGCGCACGTCCTCGCTGACCGCCAGCGGCCGCATCTTGCCCGAGGTGAAGTAGCCGATCGCCGTCGGCAGGCTCTCCATCAGCGCCACGATCTGGCCGCCCATCAGGTCGTTCATCGCCGGCGCCGAGCCGCGATATGGAATGTGCGTGAACGACATGCCGGTCGCGCGCGCCAGCAGCTGGCCGGTGAGATGGTTCATCGTGCCGTTGCCGCCGGTGCCGTAGTTGACCTCGCCCGGCTTGGCCTTCGCCATCTCGACCAGCTGCTTCACGCTGGTGATCGGCGAGCCCGCGTTCACCGCCAGCACGCTGGGGAAGGTGCCGACGAGGTGGATGTGCGTGAAATCGGCGATCGGATCGTACGGCACGTCCTTGTAGAGCACAGGTCCGATGCCGTGCGACGCGGCACTCGACATCATCACCAGATGCGTGTCGCCGCGCGCCTTGGCGAGGATGTCGGCGCCGACCAGTCCGCCCGCACCGGGCTTGTTCTCGACCACGATCGGCTGGCCGAGCCTGTTGCCGAAATACTCCGCCAGGGAGCGCGACAGGATGTCGGCGGCGCCGGCCGGCGGGAAGTTGACGATCCAGCGGATCGGCTTGGAGGGCCAGCCCGCGGGTTGGGCGTGTGCAACAGCGGGGGCGAGGGCGGGGGCCGCAGAGGCGGCGATCAGGAAATTCCGTCGAGACAGCATATGGCACTGTGGGGCAACATGCGGCCCGATATCAACCGGGGGAGTGGCGTTTCCAATGGATTTCGATCTGGTGTTGCGGGACGTCCGCCTGCCCGACAGCAAGGCCGATCAGCCGGTGACCGATATCGGCGTGAAGGACGGCAAGATCGCCGCCATCGCGCCCAAACTCGGCGGTGCCGCGAAGGAAGAGATGAAGGGCGGCAACCGCCTGGTCTGCTCGGGCTTCGTCGAAACCCACATCCATCTCGACAAGGCCTGCATCCTCGGCCGCTGCGAACACAACACCAAGCGCATGCCACACCTCGCGATGGAACGTGTGTCGGCGGTGAAGCACACCATGACCGTCGAGGACGTGATCGAGCGCGCCTCGAACGCCATCGAAAGGTGCATCAGCCACGGCGCCACCCGCATGCGCCCGCATTGCGAGGTCGATCCCTTGATCGGACTGCGCGGCTTCGAAGGCGTGAAGGCGCTGGTCGACAAGTACAAGTGGGCGATCGACATCGAGATCTGCGTCATGCCGCAGGAAGGCCTGACCAACAATCCCGGCACTGACGAGTTGATGGTCGCCGCGCTCAAGAACGGCGCGCGGGTGGTCGGCGCCGCGCCGAGCTACGACAGCGACAGCTCCGCCCAGATCCGCCGGGTCTTCGAGATGGCGCGCGAGTTCGATGCCGACATCGACATGCATGTCGACAGCGGCACGACGGCGGAGCATCTCGACACGCTGCTGGTCTGCGAACTGGCCGAAAAATACAAATGGGGCGGCCGCGTTGCCGTGGGCCATCTCGGCAAGATGGCCACCATGCCGTTCAAGGATCTCGACAAGGTGGCAAGGCGCATGGCCGATGCCGGCGTCGCCGCCACGGTGCTGACCGCGACCGACCTTTATCTCGGCGGCCGCCACACCGACCACAACGTGCCGCGCAACGTCCTCGACCTGAACTTCATGACCGAGCGCGGCGTCACCTGCTCGATCGGCTCGAACAACATCCTCAATCCCTTCACGCCGTTCGGCGACGGCCAGCTGCTGCGCCAGATCAACATGCACGCCATCGTCACCCAGCGCGCCAACGACGACGAAGTGAAAGCGCTCTGGGACATGGGCACCACCTCCGCCGCCAAGCTGATGCGCAAGGATGACTACGGCATCAAGGTCGGCGGTCCCGCCGATCTCGTGGTGCTGGACGCGACCGACTCCATCGCAGCATTGCGCTCCACCGCGCCCGTGCTCGCCGCTTACAAGCGCGGCCGCCGGACCGTCACCCGTGAACCCGTGCGCCTGCACAGGCCGTAATCGCTCAAGAGGAAGAAGAAAAATGGCTAACGAAGAACTGCTCGCGCTCTCGTCCGTGGAGATGCGCCGGCGCATCGGCAGCAAGGAAATCTCGCCCGTCGAACTGCTCGAGGCGAGCCTGCAGCGCATCAAGAAGATCAATCCCGCCGTGAATGCCGTGACCGCGATGTGCGTCGACCGCGCCCGCAAGGAAGCCAAGGCCGCCGAGACCGCCGTCCGGCGCGGTGAGGACCTGCCGCTGCTGCACGGCCTGCCGACCGGCATCAAGGACCTCGAGGAGACCAAGGGCCTGCTCACCACCTACGGCTCGCCGCTCTATCGTGACTTCGTGCCGGCCTACGACAACGTCATGGTCGGACGCGTGCGCGCCGCCGGGGCCATCGTCGTCGGCAAGACCAACGTGCCAGAGTTCGGCGCGGGCTCGAACAGCCGCAATCCGGTGTGGGGCGCCTCGGGCAATCCGTTCAATCCGATGCTGAACCCCGGCGGTTCCTCGGGCGGCTCGGCCGTCGCGCTGGCGACCGACATGCTGCCGGTCTGCACCGGCTCCGACACCGGCGGCAGCTTGCGCAACCCCGCCTCGTTCTGCGGCGTCGTCGGCTTCCGCCCCTCGCCCGGCATGGTCGCCGTCGAGCGCCGCGCCATGGGCTGGACGCCTATTTCGGTGCTGGGGCCGATGGGCCGCAACGTGGCCGACGTCTGCCTGCTCTACGCCACGCAGATCGGCCAGCACGACACCGATCCGCTCTCCTTCCCGCTCGATCCGATGGCCTTTGCCGAACCGTGGCCGGTCGATCTCGGCAGCCTTCGGGTCGCCTATACCGAAGACTACGGCGGCGCGCCCGTCGAGAAGGGCATCCGCCAGGCCTTCCGCGAGAAGATCAAGGCGATGAAGCATCTGTTCCGCCGCCTCGACAAGGTCGAGGTCGATTACGGCGGCGCCGATCGCTGCTTCGACATCATCCGCGCCGTGAGCTTCCTGTCGCGCTATCAGGAGCTCTACACCAAGCAGAAGCACCTGCTCGGCCCGAACATCGTCGCCAACTACGAGCTGGGCGCCAAGCTCACCTTGGCCGACTTCGCCTGGGCCCATGCGGAGCAGACGCGAATCTTCCGCAAATTCCAGGAGATCTACAAGGACTACGACATCGTCATCGGCCCGACGGTCGGCGTCACGCCGTTCCCCTGGAAGCAGCTCTACCTCGACACGATCGACGGCAAGAAGCTCAACAACTACTACCACTGGATGGCGACCAAGTACTTCATCACGCTGACCAGCAATCCTGCGGTCTCACTGCCGGTCGGCCTCGACCACAACAAGATGCCGTTCGGCCTGCAGGTCGTCGGCCGCTTCCGCGGCGATGGCGAAGTGCTGGGCGCGGCGCATGCGATGGAGCAGGCGTTCAAGTCGATCCCGGGACTGGCGCGGCCTTTGCCTAACCTGAAGAAGCTCGCCAAGCCCACGCCGGCGCTGAAGTCGATCGTGACCCATCCGCCCAAGCTCAACGCCAAGATCGCGCGCGGCCCTGCACCGGGCGCGCTCTAGAAAGATCCCGATGGTTCCGAACAACTTCCCCGAAGACATCTTCACCGAGCCGGACAATGTCGATCCCGACACCTTGGCGAACCTCGGGCCGCTGCGCCGCCTCGCCGGCGTCTGGCAGAGCAGCAAGGGCGTCGACGTCAATCCCAAGGCCGACGGGCCCGAACGGCGCGAGTACATCGAGCGGATCGACATGCAGCCGATCGATGCGCAGGCCAACGGACCGCAGCTCTTCTACGGGCTGCGCTATCACGTTCACATCCTCGCGAGCGACGAGGATGCCACCTTCCACGACCAGGTCGGTTACTGGCTGTGGGAGCCCGCGACCGGCCTCGTGCTGCAGACGCTCACCATCCCGCGCGGCCAGGTGGCGATCGCCTCGGGCCACGCCAAGCCCGACGACAACAGCCTGGTGGTGACCGCCACGCGCGGCCAGACCGAGTACGGCATCTGCTCGACCGCCTTCCTGGAATACGCCTTCCGCACCGACTCCTATCGCCTCGAAATCACCTTCAACGACGACGGCAGCTGGAGCTACGTCTCCGACACGATGCTGATGGTGCACGGCCGGCCCGAGCCCTTCCAGCATCGCGACCAGAACCGGCTGGTGAAGATCGAGGAGCCCAAGCCCAATCCGCTGTTCCAGCTGCAGGAAAGCGGCGGGCTGCGTATCGGCAGTTTGCGCAAGGAGTAACGAAAAGAGGCGAGCGGATGCCGAAGTGCCAAACTCGCATCATCCCACCTCACCCTGAGGAGGCCGCGCTTTAGCGGCCGTCTCGAAGGGTGGGAACGAGCACCTTGTCTGTAGCCCACCCTTCGAGACGGCCCTACGGGCCTCCTCAGGGTGAGGTAATTGCGTGAAGTGGAAGGCGCTTTAATGGCACGCCCCGTGCAACGGGGACCCCGCTCGCACTGAGGGAGGGGTCCCATGAAACGCTTCGCGCTTTCGATTGCCTTTTGCCTGATCGCCGGCACGGCCGCGGCCCAAATTCAATCCCAGACGCAGCTACGGATCGGCCTCGGCGACGATCCCGACACGCTCGATCCCTCTTTGTCGCGCAGCTACACCACGCGCATCGTGCTGGCCTCGATGTGCGACAAGCTGTTCGATATCGACGAGAAACTCAACATCGTGCCGCAGCTAGCGCTCGGTCAGGAGACCTCAGCCGACGGCAAGACGGTCACGATCAAGCTGCGTCCAGGTGTGAAATTCCACGACGGCGAGCCGTTCGACGCGGAGGCCGCAAAATACAGCCTCGACCGCCACCTCTTCATGAAGACCTCGTTCCGCCGGCCCGAGATCGGCTCGATCGAGAAAGTCGAAGTCGTCGATCCGCTCACCATCAAGCTCCTGCTCAAGGAGCCCTTCTCGCCCCTGCTGGCCCAGCTCACCGACCGCGCTGGAATGATGCTGGCGCCCAAGGCCACGGAAGCCGCCGGCGACAAGTTCGGTCTCCACCCGGTGTGCGCCGGTCCTTACAAATTCATCGAGAGAATCCAGCAGGACCGCATCGTGGTCGAGAAGTTTGCCGACTACTGGAACAAGGACCAGGTCTTCATCGACAAGATCACCTATCTCCCGATCGTCGATTCGACCGTGCGGCTGGCCAACCTGAAGTCGGGCAGTCTCGACTTGATGGAGCGTGTGCTGGCCACCGACATCAAGTCGGTGCGCGACACGCCCAAGCTCAAGCTCACCAAGGCGGTGTCGCTCGGCTGGTTCGGCCTGATGATCAACACGGCGAACGGCCCGGCTTCCGACAATCCGTTGGCCAAGGACCCGAGGGTCCGCAAGGCCTTCAACCTCGCGATCGACCGCGAGACGGTCAACCAGGTGGTGTTCAACGGCGAATTCGTGCCGGCCAACCAGTTCGTCAATCCGCAGTCGCCCTACTATCAGGCGCAGTTCCCCGTGCCGAAGCGCGACATCGCCCAGGCCCAGGCGCTGATGAAGGAAGCCGGCGTGAAGACGCCGCTCGCGCTCGACTTCATGGTGAGCAATACGCCCGAGACGCGCGCCGTGGCTGAAGTCGTGCAGTCGATGGTCGCGGAGGCAGGCTTCGACCTGAAGATCCGCGTCACCGAAGTGGCGACCGCGCTGAAGGAGGGCGAGGACGGCAAGTTCCAGCTCTACGAGAACAACTGGAGCGGCCGCATCGATCCCGATGGCAACTCGGTGATCTACCAGACCTGCGGCGCGCCGCAGAACATGGGGCACTATTGCGACAAGGACATCGACGCCTGGCACAAGGAAGCGCGCGCCGCGACCGATCCCGCCGCGCGCAAGGCGATCTACGAGAATATCACCCAGCGCTTCCTCGAGAACGGCTGGATCCTGTACATCTACCACCCGCAGATCTTGATCGCCTACACCGACCGGCTCGAAGGGTTCAAGCCGATGCCGGATGGGCTGGTGCGGGTGGTGGGGTTGAAGCTGAAGTAGACGGCCGACGCTCTCAGGTTTCCGCCGCTGGGGCGGCATTCAACAGTTGCGAAACGGCGGTCACGATCTGGGCCGGCGCATAGGGCTTCATGATCTGGATGCTGTTGGGCACACCCATCGATTCCCACTCGTGGAGCGTGCTCGTGGCATAGATCACGGGAAGGTCCGGTACGATTTCACGGGCATGCCGCGCCACATCCCATCCCGTGAGCTTCGATTTCAGGTTCACATCCGTGATGAGCGCGCGGAAATGGAAGTCCTTCGCGTCGAGCATCTTGATCGCCGCGTCGGCCGTCGTCGCCTGCCTGACCGCGTATCCGGCATCGACCAATGTCGCCTCGAGCACGTCTTAGATGGCCGCGTCGTCCTCGACGACCAGGATCAGGATTTCCGGCTTCATTGGAAGGTGGCTCTCCCCTGGGTGGGAGCCGTCGGACGACAGCTCCGTCTCGCGCGAGACGAGGTTCCTAACCCCGACCCATGGAACTTAGTTGCGTACGGTGGCAAACAAAATGCAGAGAGAAGGATTTCGAAGGGCGAGTGTGGCCCAAATGCCTCGGCACCAGCCCGGCCGGGCGCGCAAGGGCTTTGCTTCGTGCAATTTACCGGGGCTTTTCCTTAGGAGAGCGACACTTGCGCACAATGGGCCAAGACCGGGGTCGTTAGAGCGCCTTTTCGAAAATGATCTCGCCGTCCGCGTCCCGGCGACCGGTGTCCGTCCAGCTGTCGGCCCGATAGAAGCGCTCCGCACGCGTCCCAGCGCCAGTGTTCAATGTGGCAGTCGTGAATCCAGCGCGCTTCAAGTCACTACAGGCCAGGGGCAACAGCGCTCGCGCGATCCCACGCCCTTCATAGTCAGGGTGCACGAAGAGGCCGAAGATCGTCCCGTCACGGGGATCGGCAACGGCGAAGCCCTGCACGGCGCCGTCTTCCTCCCAGACCCAGAATGTCCCGTTGTCGTAGATCCAACGCGCCGTATCACCGACCTTGGCCACGCTGCCCGGCTCCAGCTTGTTCTCACGGACGGCGTTGCGCACCTCGGAGATGCGGGGGCGGTCAGCGGTCGTCGCTTTGCGGATCATCGTGGCTCGATGGTTGTCTGCTTTGAGACGGGCTCAGGCACGGCTCAAGAAGGCGGAGAACATGAATAGCACCGCGATCAGGACGAATGTGACCGATGCAGCAACCGCCAAGATAGCAAATCTCTGTCCCTTGAGTGCCCGATGTTCGGCCACGATTGCCTGCGTTGCGCCGGTCACGATCCCGGCCAGTCCGGTCATCCTGCGCATTGCTCGCGCCCCCGTTTGATACCCGCGCAGCCTAGCGTGGGCCATCTCAGTTGGACAACCGCGCACCCACGAGCACTCGCACACGCCGTGTCTATTTTATCCGGATGCGCCTGGTCCAACGCTCGACTCAGCCGACCATCAGGCATCCGTTTCAAGCCCATCAACGATATCGCTCAGTAACGACCATAAGTCTGGGTTCTCGACCACGCACTTATATTGACCCTCGACGCCAACCATAGGAGCTTCACATGTCAGACGATTCCACCCGCGGTGACGACGGCCGCTTCGTCAAAGGCAATCCCGGCGGTCCCGGACGACCGCGGGCAAGCAGTTGCAGGTGATGATGGAGAAGGCGCTGGACGGCGATGTGCGCGCGGGCGAGTTGCTGCTGTCGCGCATCTGGCCGGCGCGGCGCGGGCGCCCGGTCGAGATCGAGTCGACGCCGATCAAGGCCATGGCCGACTACGTGTCGGCGCGGCCGACGTCGAACGCGGTGATGCGGGGCGAGATGACGCCGCACGAAGGCCGCGCCGTCTCCTCGATGCTCGAGTTTCAGGTCAAGGCCATCGACATGGCCTGGATCACACGAGAGATCGAGGAGCTGAAGGAGCGATTCGCCGAGAAGAAGCACGCCGAGAAGAAAGGCGGCGAACGCGGATGGGGCATATACCAACCGTATTCGACCGACAGGAGCACCGCTTTCGACCGTTTCTCCGGTGGATCGGATGACGAAAAGCCCTGAGTTTACGGCATCGGGACCGTTTAGCCGTTTCGGGCACCGTATAAAAACGGCGAAAACGGGGGCCGGAGCTCGCCTTTGCCCGTGCGCTCACGAGGACGTGTTGCGCGCTGCTGATTCCGCCGCAATTCGGACTCCGGCCGCCATGATCCGTTGCGTATCGCCTGCAGTGGGAAGGACCCGAGACAAGGGCTCCCCCAAGGAGGCATCAGATGCGTGCATTCAAACTTCTGGCGATGGCCGGCCTCGCGATGTCGACGGCGGCCTGTGTCGAGACGGTCGACAGCAACTATGGCTACGGCAACGGCTACTACGCGCCGAACCAGGCCTATGGTCAGTCGGCCTACTATGGCCAGCCGGCCTATGCGCCCACCTACGCGCCGACGTATTACGCGCCGACGCAGGTCGTGACGCAGACGCGCTACGTGCCGGTCCCGGTGGCCGTGCCGCAGCACACGTTCGCGCCGCAGGACAACCGGTCGAACGACCGTCGCGGCGAGGACCGTCACGATCACCCGCAGGCGAGCAATACGCCCGCCCCGCATCCGCAGCAGCCGGCTGGCAACAACCAGCAGCATCGCGGCGGGAACGACAGCAACACCGACCGCGACCACGACGGCCGGCCGGATCGCCGCAGCTAGGCTTTCGGCTTCTTCTTCCTGAGTTCCGCGTCGTGCTGACCCAGGGTCGGCGCGGCGCGGCGCAGGCTGCCGGGGGTGGCGGACATCTTGATCGGCACGCCCAAGGTCTTGCGCTTGCCGGCCTTGGCGTGCTCGACCTCGCCCACCATGCCGCGCGCCAGGATCTGCGGATCGGTGAAGACCTCGTCGTGATAGAGCACGGCGCCGGCCGGGATACCCTCGGCCTCGAGCGCCGTCATCCACTCGTCGGTCGTGCGCTTGATGATCTCGGCCTGCAGGATGGCGACGATCGTGTCGTTGTTCTTGACGCGCAAGGCGTTGGCCTTGAAGCGCGGATCGTCGACCAGCTCGGGCTTGCCCACGAGGGCGCAGAATTTCACGAAGAAATTCTGCTGCGCCCCGCCGATCGTGATCCAGCCGTCCTTCGTCTGGAACACCTGGTACGGCGAGGAACCGCGATGGGCCTGGCCGAGCTTCTCCGGCCGCTGGCCGTTGGCGAAATAGTTGGCGGCCTCGAACACGCCCAGCGACACCGTGGCCTCGAGCAGCGAGGTCTCGACCCACTGGCCTTCGCCCGTCGCGTTGCGCGCCTGCAGCGCCGCCAGCACGCCGATCGTGAGATAGAGGCCCGCGCCGACGTCGGAGATCGACAGCGGCACGCGATGCGGCGGCCCGTCCTTGGGGCCAGTCACCGACATCAGGCCGGACATGGCCTGGATCATGAGATCGAAGCCGCCGCGCTTGGCATAAGGGCCGGTCTGGCCGAAGCCGGAGACGGAGCCCAGCACCAGCCGCTTGTTGCGCGCGTGCAGCGCCATCCAGCCGATGCCCAGGCGATCGATCACGCCGGGGCGGAAATTCTCCAGCACCACGTCGGCGCCGTCGACCAGATCCCAGAAGACGGCGAGATCGTCGGGGTTCTTGAGGTCGAGCTTGAGGCCGCGCTTGTTGCGGTTCCAGGTCATGAAGGGCGCCGATTCGCCCTCGATGAAGGGCGGCGCGCCGCGCATCGAATCGCCCTGGGGGCTTTCGATCTTGATCACGTCGGCGCCGAGGTCGCCCAGCTGCATGCCGCAGAAGGGGCCGGAGAGATGCGTGGTGAGGTCGAGGACGACCAGCCCGTCGAGAGCGCCCGCCATGGATCAGCCGAGCAGGGTGCGGATCAGGGAGACGGTGTCTTCCCACTTGTTGACGCCCAGCTCGTTGGACACGACCTTGCCGTCGCGCACCACGATGAAGCGCGGCGTGCCCGACTTCTTCGGCAACTGGTCGCGGATCGCCTCCAGCTCACCGGTCCAGTAGCGCGCCTGGTAGGCCTCGCGCAGATGGGGGGCGTCCACTTCGATGTACTGGACCTGCTGGATGTAGGGCGAGGCGCGCCATTCCTTCTCGTATTCCTTGCGCCACATGGAGCAGTAGGGGCAGTCGAGGCCACCGACATAGATGACCTGGATGCGGCCGGCCGCCTGGGCGGGCACCGGTACAGATACGAGGGCGGAACTCGACAGGAGCGCTGCCGCCAAACCTGTAAATATGAAGTCACGGCGATTCATGTCGGCTAATCTAGGCCCCCATGCCAGCCCCCACCAAATCCTCTGTTGTCACCCTGGGCGATTTCTTCCGTCTCGCGGTGCGGCGCTTCCGCGCTGCCAAGCTGGCCTACGGCCACGGCACCACCAACGCCGTCGACGAGGCGGCCTTTCTGGTGCTCGAGGCGCTCCGGCTGCCCATTCACAATCTCGACCCGTGGCTCGACCTCAAGCCCACGCCGGGCGAGCGGGCGCGGCTGCTCACCCTGATCGAGGCACGCGTGACCTTGCGCATGCCAACACCCTATCTGGTGGGCGCAGCCTACATGCACGGCGTACGCTTCGTGATCGACCGGCGTGCCCTGATCCCGCGCTCTTTCATCGGCGACATGCTGGCCCAGGGCAGCCTGCCGATCGGCGATCCGTCGAAGGTGCGGCGCGTGCTCGATCTCTGCACCGGCTCGGGGTGTCTCGCGATCCTGGCGGCGCTGGCGTTCCCGCGCGCGAAGATCGACGCCGTCGACCTGTCGGCCGGGGCCTTGGCGCTGGCTCGGCGCAACGTCGCGGCCCATCGCCTGGGCGACCGCGTCACGCTCCATCGCGGCGATCTGTGGAAGCCGCTGGTTGGCCAGCGCTACGACCTGATCCTCACCAACCCGCCCTATGTCGACGCCAAGGGCATGGCGAAGTTGCCGCCGGAATATCGCCACGAGCCGCGGATGGCGCTGGCGGCGGGCGACGACGGGCTCGACCTCGTCCATCGCATCCTGGCCGATGCGCCGAAGCATCTCACGAAGAACGGCGCTTTGTTGTGCGAGTTGGGCCGCGGCCGGCGGCCGCTCGAGAAGGCCTATCCGCAACTGCCCTTCCTCTGGCTGGATACCGAACAGAGCCAGGGCGAGGTATTCTGGATCGCGGGCAAAGACCTGCGTTAAGGGAGGAATAAAATGCAGGCCTGGACGCGCGACACGATCGCAGCGGACTCATGGATCGTGCCGCTGACGGCGGCGGCGCTCGCCGAGCTTCGGGCGGTGCGCAACGAGATACGTCGTGCGCCGGTGCCGACCTTCCTGCTCGACCCGAAGGACTTCGCGCTCGATGCCTGCCGCGGTGTGATGAACGAGGTGCGTCGCGTGACGCAGGACGGGCCGATGTTCGCCGTGCTCGACCGCCTGCCGCTCGACGAGATGGACCGCGACGAGGCGATCGGGATCTACTGGCTGCTGTCGAGCCTGCTGGCGCGGCCGGTGGCGCAGAAGCTGAACGGGCAGATGTTCTACGACGTGATGGACACCGGCGCGAAGCTGAAGCCGGGCTCGGGCATCCGGCCGACGGTGACCAACGTCGACCTGCGCTTCCACAACGACAATTCCTACAACGAGACGCCGCCGGAATATGTCTGCCTGTTCTGCCTGCATCCCGCGCGCGCGGGCGGCGTGAGCCAGGTGATGAGCGTGGCCACGGTGCATGACGCGCTCGAGAAGCGCTATCCCGAGCTGATGCCGCGGCTCTACAAGCCGTTCTGGTACGACCGCCATGCCGAGCACCTGCCGGACGAGCCCACCACCTATGCCGCCCCGATGTTCGAGCGCGGCGCGAAGGACGGCGTGAAGGCGCGCCTCGCCTTGAGCGAGATCCATGCGGGCTATGCGCTGCGCGGCGAGCGGCAGGACAACGAGACGGCTGCGGCGCTGGCCGCCGTGCAGTCGGTGTTCGACCTGCCCGAGTTGCATGTCGAACTGACGTTCGAACGCGGCCAGATCCAGTACGTCAACAACCGCGCCACCGGCCATGCGCGCACCGAGTTCGTCGACTTCCCCGAGCCCGAGCGCAAGCGCCACCTCGTGCGGCTGTGGCTGCGCGACGGCGGGCGGCGCGGCTATCGCGGCTGAAAAAGAGACTTGAGCGAATCAATCAATCTTGAAGCGTGAATGCCGCGCGCCAAGATGGCGGCATGAAAGACCGTTACCTCATGTTCGCCGGCTACAACGCCTGGGCCAACCGCCGCCTCTACGACGCCGCCGCCGAACTCAGCGACGCCGACTATCGCGCCGACCGCGGCGCCTTCTTCAAGTCGATGCACGGCACGCTCAATCACATGCTCACGGCCGATTGGGTGTGGATGCATCGCTTCACCGGACAGGGCCCCTCGCCCGACAAACTCGACACGATCCAACACGAGCAACTCGCCGACCTGCGCGCCGCACGCGAAGCCGAAGACCGGCGAATCTCGGCCTATATCGACGGCCTCGATGAAGAGCGGCTTTCCGGTACTATCCGCTACCGCCGCGTCACCACGCTCGACGAGTTCGTCCAGCCGCTGATGCCGGCACTCGATCATTTCTTCAATCACCAGGCCCATCACCGCGGCCAGGCGCATTCGGTTCTGTGCAGCTTTGGCCGGCGCGATCTGGTACTCGATCTGCTGTACTACCAGCGGGAGAGCGCGCGATGACAGCAACATCCGGGCGCCGCGATGCGGCCGCCCTTCAGGCGATGGTGGTTCCGGGCAACGTAATCGTGGCCTCGACCGGGATCACGCCATTCGACCAGATCATGCTGAACGGCCGCCATAGCTTGCGTGCCGACGAGCCGGTCTCCGCCGGCGGCGCCGATGCGGGCCCCGGTCCCTACGACCTGCTGCTGATGGCGTTGGGCAGCTGCACCTCGATGACCGTGCACATGTACGCGACCCGCAAGCAGTGGCCGCTCGAGCAGGTCGTAGTGAACCTGCGCCACCAGCGGCGCTATGCCGACGACTGTGCCGATTGCGACAAGCCGGGCGCGCTGCTCGACCATATCGACCGCACCATCCAATTCATCGGTCCTTTGGACGAGGCGCAGCGCACGCGCCTGCTCGAGATCGCCGACCACTGCCCCGTGCACAAGACGCTGACCTCGAAGATCATCGTCAAGACGGTGCTGCTCAAAGCGTGAGATTGAAGGCGATCGAGATGCGCTCGGCGGCGCCGCGATAGGGCCGGACCTGGTGCATGATCCACGAGGGGAACATCACCAGCCGCCCCGCCTTGGGCCGCACTTGTTCCCCGGCCGACTGGCCGCCGCGCATGGCGACGCCAAGATGCGGCGCCAGCATGGTGGCGATCGGTCCGCGCGGGTCCATGAACTCGAGCTCGCCGCCCAGCGCCGGATCGGCATCGATGCCGCCGTCGTCGACGTAATAGACGCCCGACCAGTAGGCGCCGCGATGGCAGTGGTATTCGTTGCCGTGGCCGGTGCGGTTGATGTTGGCCCACATGTTGGCGCGCCAGGTCACCGCGAAGAAGCCCGGGTGCGGGCCGGTGTTGGCCTGGCCCTGCTTGTCGGTGGTCACGCGGTTGGCGACGTTGCGGCCGATCGCCAGCAGCTTGATCGCCGGCGCCCCGCCCCATTTGTCCATGTCCCAGCTCGACTGATAGCCGCCAGTGTTGGAATGCTGGGTGGTCGGGTGCGTCTTCTCGCGCGCCTCGATCACGTGGCGCAAGTCGACGTTGAGAGCGGCCGCGTCGGGCACGTCATAAAGGACGAGCGGCGTGGCGAAGATCGGAACGATTTCCGGCGCGGGAGCGGTACTCATTGCGGCGCTCTTACCTTACCGGCGGCGATCTCCGCAATCGCCGCCTCGCAGGCCTGGCAGAAGCGATGCAGCGACAGGGCGCGACCCTGATCGAGCGCGCGCCGATAGGCCCGCTCGGCATTCTCGTGCAGGCCCTTGGCGAGCGCGATCTTGGCCCGGACCGTCCACCAGATGGCGAGATTGCCCTTCTCGCCGCGCCGCACCACGTCGGGTGCCACCTCGTCGAGCTGCGCCTGCGCCTTGTCGAGCGCGCCCTCCATCGCCAGCGCCTCGGCGTAAGAAGTGGCCTCGAGGCGATAAAGGAACGAGCCACGCAGATGTTCCGGCTCGGCGGCGGGATCGAGCAGCTCGACGGCGCGCGCGGAATCGCCTGCCAGCAACTTGGCGCGGCCGAGCTGCACGCGCAGGAACTGCAGGAGTTGGACCGCGCCCGCGGCTTGCGCCGCGGCAAACAAACCCTCAAGCAGCGGCATGGCGGCCGCCACCTCACCACGCTCGATCGCCAAGGTACAGCGCGCGATCTCGGCGGAGGCGATGGTGGTGACGTCACGCGTCTCGGCCGCGATCTTCAGTACCTCGGCCAGCCGCTGTTCGGCCTCGTCGTAGCGGCCCAGCGACCCGAGCGCCGTGACCAGCAGGCCGCCCGCCAGCACCGAGGTCGCATAGACGGAGGCAATGCGCTCGAGCCGTAGGTCGCCCGACAACAACTCGAAGCACTCGCTCAGCACGTCGGCCGCTTCCACCCGATCGCCCAGCCCATGCAGAGCCGCGCCCAGCCGCTGCAACGCCGATGCCTGCAGCCGGATATCGCCCGCCTCGCGTGCGATCTGGATGCTGCGCCGCGCCGTGGCTGCGGCCTCTCGGTTCGCGCCCAGGGTCCAGAGTTCGCCGCTCAGCTCGTTCCACACCCAGCCGAGCCGCAGCTTGTCGTCGATGCGGCGCGCCAACTCTTCGGCGCGATCGATCAGGGCGGTCGTTTCGCTGGCGTGCGCCCCCATCGTCGACAGGGTCCGGCGCAGTCGCAGCAGATGATCGATCGCACGCTCGGTCGCCGGCACAGTGCCGATCGACCGGTCGAAATAGGTGAGCGCCGTGCGCAGGCCCGCGATCGCCTCGCCGTACGAGCCGCGCGCCAGGGCACGCTCGGCGGCATTGCCCTGGTGCATCGCGGCCTCTTCCCAGAGTTCTCCCTCCGCGGCGTGATGTGCCCGCCACTCGGCCTGCTCCTCCGGCCGCCCGGCATACTGCTCGCCGATAGCCGCGAAGAGGCGACGATGGAGTTCGACGCGACGGGCCCGCGTCAGTGCGTCGTGCGCCACCTCGCGCAACACGGCATGGCCGAAACTGTATTCGATGTCGGGTGACAGACTTGCCGTCACCAGGAGCCCGGCCGCGAGCGCATCGCCCAGCGCCGCATCGGTCTCGTCCGCCGGCAGCCCCGAGACCCGTTGGACCAGCCAGTGCGGGATGCGGCGCGTCACGGTCGAGAGCGTATGGAGCAGCGCCGCGCAGTCGGCCGAACGCCGATCGATGCGCGAGGCGATGACGTCCTGGACGGACGGCGGCAACTCGATGGTCTCCGGGGCTTCCCGGCACGCGAAGCGCCGGCGCACCGACCAGGCTTGCTGCGAGACGACGGTCAACGCGCCGCGCTGGGCCAGCGCCCGCAGGCACTCCTCGACGAACAGCGGATTGCCGCCAGTGCGCGCGACCAGCCGTTCGATCAGCAGGTCGGTCTCCGGCCCCTCGACGAACCATTTGCGCAGCGAGCGCCGGACGTCGTCGTCATCGAGCGGTGACATGCGCAGGCGCCTGTTGCCGCTCGCGGCCAGCCAGGCATCGTCGTACTCGGGTCGATGGGTCAGGATCACCAGAAGCCGTTCCTGGCGCGTCAGCTCTACGATGGCGCGCAACACCTCTTCGCTGTCGCGATCGACCCAGTGCATGTCCTCGAAGACGAACACCGTCGGTGCCTGCCGAGCCAGGGTACGCGCCAGCCGCACGCAGGACTCGACGACAGCGGCGCGCTTGTGGCCCGGGTTCATCACCAGCCATTCCGGCGTCGCAGACGCGGGCGAAATGAGCGACGACAAAACCGCGGCTTCGCCCGCGAGCGCCGGATCGATTCCCGCCAGCACAGTCGTCACGGTCTCCGCGGCGTGGGCAGCGACATCGTCCTCGGAAATGCCGAAGAGATCGCGCAGCGCCGAGACCAGCGTGTAATAGGCGATATCGCCGCCGAAGGCAGTCGCCCCCGCATGAACGACGCGGGACGTGTTGGATTCGGAGCCTTCGCCCACCATCCGTCGCACCAGCCGCGACTTGCCGAGTCCGGCTTCCGCCGACAGGCCGACGGCGCTGCCCTGCCCCGCCTCGAGCGCCGCCACCGCCTCCGCCAGCGCCGACCGTTCGGCCTCGCGTCCGACGAAGGGCGCCCGCTCCTGCCCCGAGGGCCGCCAGCGTGAGCGGAAAGGCGAGGCATGCGTGGCCTCGTAAACCTCGACCGGGGCTGGCGCGCCCTTGATCTCGTGCGGCCCGATCGGCCGCGTCTCGATCAGCCCCTGGGTCAGGGCCTGCGTCGCCTCGGTGAGATAAACCGAGCCTGCCGGCGCGATCTGCTCCATGCGTGCGGCGACCTGGACGGCAAGCCCCACGGCATCGACTTCCGGAGCCTGGTCCGGCGAGACCGTGCGGTAAAGGACATCGCCCGAGTGAAGCCCAACCCGAATCATCTCGCCCAGGCCGACGGCGCGCAGCTCGCGTTGCATGCCGAGTGCCGCAAAGCAGGCACGCACGGCATGATCCTCATGCGCAACCGGCGCGCCGAACAGCGCGAAGATGCCGTCTCCCAGCCGTCGACAGACCACACCATCGTAACGCTCGACAAGCTTCGCCATGATCTGGAGCGGCGCGAGACCGACGCTGGAAACGGTCGAGCCCTGGAGGTCTGCGAACAGGACAGTGACCCGCTTGCGCTCGCCGTCGCTCAGGCGCCGTTGGACGAGTTCACCGAGCGATTGCTCCGCGCGCAACGCCTGCTCGATGGGCGTACCGCAGTTGGCGCAGAAGCGATCGACTGCCGCATGGGTACGGCCGCATGCGGCGCAGGACAGCGTCATCGCGCTTCGCGGCCGCGATGGGTGTTCAGGAACTCCAGCAGATGCGGGAAGACATCGACGTGGCAGTTCTTGCCCATGAAGACGTCCTGGTGGCCGTAGTTGGGAAACATCTTGAGCCGATGGCGGCCCGGCACGATGCCTTCCAACTTGTTGAAAGCCATGATGTTGGAGTCCTTGAACACGTTGTTGTCCTGGCCCGAAGTGAAGAGGACTGGGGTGTCTATATCCTTGGCGTATTGCAGATAGTTGTCGGGCAGGCGGGCGTATCGGGGATCGGCGCTATCATACTTCACCGCGGCGCCAGCCTGGACCATTTTTCGCACGTGGCGGAAATAATGGAAACTGACGCCGCCGAACAGGTCACCGGCGCGGCGGTGGGTGATATCGTGCATGTTCTCATGCCGATAGACCGCCGGATAGCCGGTGCCCCACATGAAGCTCAGCATGTGACATTCCGGCGAATCGCACTCGTGATGGAACGCCGACACGGCATAGCTCAGCAGCTTGCCGACCGACAGGCCGGGTTCGCGGCGCCATAGCGGATTGGCATATTCGACACCCACGACGTACTCGCAGAGCGCCGGCGCCAGGGCCAGCTTGACGTTCGACCAGCCCGGCACGCGCGGCGTCAGCGAGACGCTGTTGGAGACGACGCTCGAGATGCCGTCCAGCGCCTTGCCGAACAGGCTCATCATGAAGGTCACCGAACCCAGGCAATGGCAGATGACGTGGATGCGCTTGTTGGGACCGATCTGCTTGCGGATGGCGGCGATGGCCGCCGGATGGTCGAACAGCGCCACGTCGTCCATGGTCATGCGGCTGCGCTTCAAATTGTACGAGAAGCGATTGCTCATGCGGCAATCGATCGTCCAGACATCGCTCCAGTCGTTGTCGAGCAGGTACTGCACGAGATTTTTGTGCTCGGGCATGATGAACATGTCGGTCGAGGTCGTGAGGCCGTGGATCAGCACCACGACGTCGTCGCTCGGCGCGCGCTGGAAGCGCGTCACGCTGATGCCGAGCTTGTCGGCAGTGGTGACCGGAAAGGTCGTGATCTCCGCGCCGACCACACCCTCGGTCGTGTACATCGGAATCTCGCGCTCGTAGTCCTTCATGTTGAACGACGGCAGGTGGCCGTAGACCTCCCAGAGCGTTCCCATGAAGAAGCGGCAGAAGCGCCCCACCGCGTCGATGCGGGCGCCCAGGGTCGGCGCGAAGGCGCGCACAGTGGTGAGCTCCTTGATGAAGTCGAGGATCTCGATATGCAGGATGCCGCTCGCCAGCGGCGACGCGCCCGCCTCGTCCGCCAGCTCGAGATGACCGTCAAAGACATTGGTATAGAGCGTGGTCGTGGCCGCCCAGACGTCGAAGCCCGGCTTGTCCTGGACCTCCTTGTGGCCGCTCAAGGTGCGCTTGTTGCCGGTGGCGGCGTCACGGAAGAACAGGCGGTAGGTCATGCGCCGGTGCTGCGCATCCGCGGTATCGATGAAGAGGTTGAACCAGCCTTTTTCGACCGGGCAGCGTCCGCCGACGAGGGGACCCTCGACATAGCCCAGTGCCGCCGCCTGATGCTCGGGAACGGTGAGGAAACGGTCGACGTCGTCCGTCTTCAAGGTGAGATGGAACATCAGCGACGAGCCGTTGGCCTTGCCGTCCCTGTAGCCATCCTCGAAGCTGGTTTGTCCGGCGGCAACGAAGCCCTTCATGTCCTCGGTAAACTGGAAGGGAATCGGATCGTGAGTCTCAGCCATGGTCGCGGACCTTTCTAGAGAGCGTCAGTCGGGGTCGTGTGCGTGATGCCTTCGGCCACCATTTCGGCGAGGGCGGCGATGGTCGCCGTCGGATTGGCGCCAAGCGCCGAGGGCACGATCGCGCCGTCGGCAACGTAGAGGCCGGTGTAGCCGAAGACCTGGCCCAGCGTTTCCGGCTTGGCGCTGGTGACCCCCGACCCGGGATCGTCGGCCAGGATACAGCCGCCCAGGGCATGGACGGTGACGTTGCGGCGTGCCGGCCACCACCAGTTGGGCATGGCGATGACGGTCTTGGCGTTGATGTATTTACCGAACGCCTTGGCCGCATCGAGGATGGCGTTGTAGAGCTTGATGCTGTCGCGAAACGGCCAGTCGACATGCACGTAGCCGTTCTCGTTGAGGCGCATCGTGCCGTTGCCCTTGTCGAGGCCCATGCAGAGCAGCACGCTCGAGCGATAGGACACGTCGTTCTTCAGCAGGTCGGAGAGCAGGCCGCCCATGCGGCCGACGCTGACGCCGCCCATCAGGCGGCCGATGTAGTGCTTCACGGCGTTCCACACGGTGCGCACGATCGATGTCGCGGGCGTTGCGCCTTCGAGATACCACGCGCCGAAGGCCGGAAAGGCCGCATCCTCGAGCACGAAGGCGCGGTCACGATCGAAATTGCTGAATAGATTGTGGTCGGCGAAGCGCGTGATGACGGGCCCGTAGTTGGGATCGGCCGCGCGATCGCCGTCCATCGCGAACGACAGGAAGTCGCCGTTGCCCGAGAAGCGCTTACCCAGCGCCTGCGAGACGTGCGGCAAGGTGCCGTGAATGTCGCGGCAGCGCATCAGCAACTCGGTCGAGCCCAGCGTGCCCGCCGAGACGACCACGCGCTGCGCCGTCTTCGAGGTCTCCTCGCCAGTCATCAGATCGATGAAGTAAACGCGATAGCCGCTCTCGCCGAGGCACGTCGGATCGTCTTCGCCAGCCGCATTGATCGGTACGACCTTGGTCACGAGGTGCTCGGTCCGGATGTCGGCCTGATAGCGATGCTCGGCCACGTAGAGGTAATTGAGGTCGAGCGTGTTCTTGGACTGGGTGTTGCAGCCGACGTCGCATTCGCCGCAATAGACGCAGGACGTCTGCAGGGCACCGTAGCGATTGCGATCCTGCTCGCCGATCGGAAGAGGATCGTTGAAGTTGTTGCCGAAGAAGACGTTGAGATCGGCCCACTGATGCGGCTTGCCCATGTGCTCGGCCACTTCGTCGAACAGCTTCGCGCGGATCACCTGGCGGCGCGGATCGTCGCCGAGTGGGATCGGGCGCGAGCCCAGCACGGACTTGGCGACGGCGTAGTAGGGCGTCAATCGGTCCCGGGTCCAGCCCTGCGGCCAGCCCTGCTCGAAGACCTGCGTGGGCGGCTCGAGGAAGACGTTGGCGTAGATTAGCGAGCCGCCGCCCAGTCCGGCGCACAGCACGGCGTCGATGTGCGTGCCGCTTCGGATATCGAACATGCCGTGCAGCTCGCCCTTCTCCTTGACGGAGGAAGGGTGCGCGCGATCCTCGAACGGCAGGTTCCAGAAATTCTCGGCCATCGCGCGGGGCGAGCGCGGGAAAGATCCCAGCGGATAACGCTTGCCGCGTTCCAGCACGAGCACCTTGCCCGGCCAGCGCTTGGCGGTACGACAGGCGAGAATCGCGCCGCCGAAACCGGTGCCAATGACCACGACTTCGTAGTCAGGGGACCGATGTCCGGCCCCCTGTGAATCGGTACCCATCGTATCCCCCGCTCAATCTCTGGGGGTATTCTTGATGAGTCGGCTACCCGGTGGCAACTTTTAATACCGCACCGTGCAGAAGTTCGCCGAGCGGCTGAAAATACAAAAGCCCCGCATCAGCGGGGCTTTTGGTATCCGGGGATTGGTGGGCGATGTAGGGCTCGAACCTACGACCCGGTGATTAAGAGTCACCTGCTCTACCAACTGAGCTAATCGCCCAATCCCTGTGGAGGCGCGGGGTTTAGCAAGGCATTCCGCCCTTGTCGATAGCCGAGAATCGGCCTTTTCCCGGCCACTCAGCGGCCCATTCCATGCTGCAAGGCGAGCAGCACCAGCAGCGCCGCGGCAAGGGCGAAGGACAGGCCTTGCCAGAACAGCAGCGGATTGCGCTCCAGCAGCGGCGAGGGGTTGGAATCCAGCAGTTTTCCGTTGGGATGTCGCAGGTCGTGGACATATTCGGACAGTTCGTCGTAGCGCCGCACAGGATCAGGGTGCACGGCCTTGCGCAAAGCCCCATCGACCCAGGCCGGAATTTCCCGCTTCTCGTCGAGCGCCGACCGGTAGCCGATCTTGGCTTGCTGGAATTTGGTGCGGGCCTGGGCCATGCGGGCACCGTACGGAAGCTGCCCCGTGATCATCTGGTAGGAAATGACGCCGAGGGAATAGATGTCCGAGCGGGCCGTGCCGGCCTCGCCCAGGAAATATTCCGGCGCGGTGTACTGGACGGTGCCCAGGATGTCCTCGGCACGGGCGACCGGCGCGGTCTCGGCCAGGCCGGTCACCCGGGTCGAGCCGAAGTCGATGATCTTCACCGTGCCGGTCCGGTCGATCATGATGTTTTCCGGCCGCAAGTCCTGGTGGAGCATCTCCTTGCGATGGAAGGCCTGCAGGCCCGCCGCGATCTGCTCGACGATGCCGCGCACCGTCTCGAGATCGGGGCGGGGATTGTCGATCATCCACTGCGTCAGGGTCTGGCCGTCGACGAACTCGGTGACGACATAGAGGTAGTTGCGCTCACGGGACTGCGGGCGGGGTTTCAGCACGTGAGCGTTGTCGAGCCGGCGGGCGACCCACTCCTCCATCATGAAGCGCTTCAGGTAGGCCGGCTCGCCGCGCAGGTCGATCGACGGGATTTTGAGGGCCACGAGCGCTTCGGTGTCTTCATCGACGGCGAGGTAGATATGGCTGCGGCTGTTGCCGTGGATCTCGCGGACGATCCGGTAGCCGTCGAACGACTGGCGCGGTTCGAGCAGGGGCGGCAGCGGTAGCTCGATCGACTGGACCAGAAGCTCCGCCGCCTCGGCCTCGGGCAGCTCGTCCACGCGGACGATCTGGATCGTGAGATTGTCGGGGCTGCCCTGGCCCAGCGCCCGGTCGACGATCAGCTGCGCGGCACCATCGAGATCGGCCGCATGATCGGCGATCGCCTGCGTGACGAAGCGCTCGTCGACATGCTCGTAGACGCCGTCGGTCGCCAGGACCAGCACGTCACCCTTTTCGAGGCCGACCGCGAGATAGTCGATCTCGACCTGGGAGTCCGCGCCCAGCGCCCGGCCGAGATAGATCTGCTCGGACGACAGGACGACACGGTGATCGGTCGTGAGCTGCTCGAGTGCGTTGCCGGCCACGCGGTAGATGCGCGAATCGCCGATATGGAAGAGGTGCGCCGTGTTCGACTTCAGCACGGCCACGCTGAAGGTGCAGACATAGCCTTTGTCCTTGTCGTGGGCATAGGCGCTGCGGCGCGTCTGGGCATGCAGCCAGGAATTGGTGGCGGCGATGACGCGGTTGGCGGAGGTCTTCACCGACCAGGAATCGGGCGTGCAGTAGTAGTCGGTCAGGAAGGCCTTCACGGCCGATTCGCTGGCAAGGGCGGCAACGTCGCTGCTGCTGATACCGTCGGCCAGCGCCATGGCGATGCCCTTCAGGCTGAGCGCCGGCTCGTCCGGCATCATCGCACCGTGGAAATCCTGATTGGTCTCCTTCCGACCCTTGTCGGTGGCCTGACCTATCGAGATCCTCAACCTACGCCGCATGATGTGCGCCAAAGAAGTGAGCCTCGCCCTTGTTAGGGGCGAGGCTCATGCTTGTCCAATCGGGTTAGACAGCACGCTTCGGCGCGGTCCTGATGTGCGTCGTGTAGAGGGTGAGACCAGTGAAGGCCAAACCGCCCGCCAGGTTGCCGAGCACCGTCGGGATCTCGTTCCAGATCAAGTAGTCCTTGATCGAGAAGGCGCCGTGCATCATCAGCGCGCTCGGGAACAGGAACATGTTCACGATCGAATGCTCGAAGACCATGAAAAAGAACAGCATGATCGGCATCCACATCGCCATGATCTTGCCGGGTACGGTGGTCGAGATCATGGCGCCCACGACGCCCATCGAGACCATCCAGTTGCACAGCATGCCGCGAACGAACAGCGTCGCCATGCCGGCGGCACCATACTTCTCGTAGCCCAGGGTGCGCGCCACGCCGATACCCGACAATGTCTGGCCGACCTTGTCGGGCTCGGTCGAGAAGCCGAAGGTACAGACCACCGACGCGAAGAACGCCACGGTAAGCGCGCCCGCGAAGTTGCCGATGAACACCAGGCCCCAGTTGCGCAGCACGCCGCCCCAGGTGCAGCCCGGCCGCCTGTCGATCACCGCCAGCGGGCAGAGCACGAACACGCCGGTCAGCAGGTCGAAGCCCATCAGGTAGAGCATGCAGAAGCCGACCGGGAAGAAGGCGGCGGCGACGATCGGAATGCCGAGCTGGGAGTTGATAGTGACGGCCATCCAGGCGGCCAGGGCCAGGATGGCGCCGGCCATGTAGGCGCGGATCAGCGCATCCCGCGTGGACATGAAGATCTTGGATTCTCCCGCATCCACCATCTTCGTGACGAACTCTGCAGGCGCCAGATAGGACATTGCATCTCCTGTTTGTGGGACTGCGTCCGACCGGGAACAGGAATGCCAAGGCCATCGTCTAGAGGCACGTCAGCGACTGCACGAAGCCCTCTCGCGAGGGAATCGGTCATTCCAGAAACCGCAACCGCCATTGGCTGCAGCGACCCGGCAAGGGCAGTCATCGTTGACTGCCCCTATCGCATGCAATCCAGATGCCAATTAGCGCGTGGCGCGCGGCAATTGAGCGTCGCGGTAGACGTTGACCCCGATCAGCAGGCCGCAGGCGAACATCACCGAGACCATGGCCGTGCCGCCGTTGCTGACCAGCGGCAGGGGCACGCCGACGACCGGCAGCAGGCCCATCACCATGGCAGTATTGATGAAGACGTAGAGAAACATCATGGCGGTGACGCCGAGCGCCACCAGGCGGCCGAAATGGTGCTGGCTGCGCAGCGCGATCGAGAAGCCCCACACCAGCACCAGCGCGAACAGCGCCAGCAGCAGGCAGGCGCCGGCCATGCCCCACTCCTCGACGAAGGTCGTGAAGATGAAGTCGGTCTGCTTCTCGGGCAGGAAGTTCAGCGACGACTGGGTGCCCTGCAGGAAGCCCTTGCCGAACAGGCCACCCGAACCGATGGCGATCTTGGACTGGGTGATGTGGTAGCCGGCGCCCAGCGGATCGCGGTCGGGATCGAGGAAGGTCAGCACACGCTTGCGCTGGTACTCGTGCATCACCGACCAGGCGACCGGCAGGCAGCCCAGCGCCCCGATGATCGCCGCCAGGAACATCCAGAGCCTCACCCCCGCCACGAACAGCAGCGCCGCCCCGCCCAGCAACACCATCAGCGCCGTGCCGAGATCGGGCTGGACCATCACCAGGCCGACCGGCGCCAGGATCACCAGCAGCGGCGGCAGGGTGAACAGGAAGCGCCCGGCCTGCTCGCGCGTCAGCCCGTGGTAGTAGCGCGCCAACACCAGGATCACCGCGACCTTGGCGATCTCCGAGGGCTGGATCTGCATCGGCCCGAGCATCAGCCAGCGTTGCGCGCCCATGCCGGTCTTGCCGATGACGTCGACCGCCATCAGCAGCAGCATCGCGGCGATATAGATCGGCCAGGCAAGCGACAGCCAGATCTTGGGATGGACCAGGGCCACGACCAGCAGCAATACGAGTGCCGCCCCGTAGCGGATGGCATGGCGCGCCGCCCACGGATCGTAGCGCCCGCCGGCCGCCGAATAGAGCGCCAGCACGCCAATGCCGGCGATTGCCGACAGCACCAGCACGAGGCCCCAGTTGATGCGCCAGATGCGCTCCGAGAAGGCCGGTGGCGCGGGCGTGCCGAGCGCGAGTGAGGTCATCTAGGACGCCGTCTTCTTGAAGCGTTCCATGTGCCGCGAGGGATCGCGCCGCATGGTCTCGACCAGGACGTCGCGCCCGACCGGTCCTGCCGTGGCGCCGCCAGCCATGCCATGCTCAACGATCACCGCGCAGGCATAGCGCGGATTGTCGACCGGCCCGAAGCAGACGAACAACGCGTGGGACCGCAGATGCCAGGGCAGCTGCGCCTCGGTCACGCCCATCGCGCGCTCGCGCTCGCTGATGCGCTTGACCTGCGCCGTGCCGGTCTTGCCGCCGAATTGCAGCGCCGGCTCCAGCGGCTTGTTGGTCGCCGGATCGAAGCGGAGCTGGTTGGCCGTGCCGGCGGGGGAATTCACCACATCGGACATGCCCTGGCGGATGATCGCTAGGTGCTTGGGATCGAGGCGCAGGCTGGGTCCGTTGGGTTTGGTGCGCACCGCGGGCGGTGCAAGCTCCTCGCGCGGCAAGGCCTTGGCCAGCAGCATGTTCGGCTGCACCTCGTAACCGCCATTGGCGATGCGCGCCGTCATGACGGCGAGCTGCAGCGGCGTGGCATTCATGTAGCCCTGGCCGATGCCGAGGTTGAAGCTGTCGCCCTGCTCCCACCGCTTGTTGTACTTTTCCTGCTTCCACTGACGCGACGGCTGGATGCCAGGCGACTCGCCGGGCAGCCCCAGTTCGCTCAGCTTGCCGAAGCCCAGGCGATTGGCCATTTCGGCGATCTTGTCGACGCCGGTGCGGCGCGCGGCCTCGTAGAAGAAGCAATCGCAGGAATTGGACAGGCCGCCCTGCACGGCAAGGCCGCCATGACCGCCCTTCAGCCAGCAGTGGAACTTGATGTCACCCAGCTCGATGAAGCCGTTGCACGGCAGAACCGTCCAGGGATCGATCGTCTTGGAATCGAGCGCGGCCAGCGCCGTCACCATCTTGTAGGTCGAGCCCGGCGGATAGGCGCCGCCGATCGCCTTGTTGTTCAGCGGGCGCTCGGGATTGTCGAGCAGGTCGCGCCACTCGGTCTGGCTGATGCCGCGCGCGAACATATTGGGATCGAAGCCCGGCTGCGACACCATCGCGATCACGTCGCCAGTCATCACGTCGAGCACCACCACGGCGCCGCTCTGATGATCCGAGCCGATGTCGATCTGCCGCTGCTTCAGCCGCTCGGTCGCGTAGCGCTGCAACTCGAAATCGATCGTCAGCAGCGCGTTGGCACCGGGCGTGCCTTCGGTACGGTCGAGCTCGCGCACCACGCGTCCGGTGGCATTGACCTCGACCTGGACCGCACCGGCACGACCTCGCAGATCGTCCTCGAGCGAGCGCTCCACGCCCTTCTTGCCGAAGCGCACCGTGGAGAGCTGCAGCAGCGGATCGTCGCGGCCGTTCAGGTCCTCGTCGGCGACACGGCCTGTATAGCCGATGATATGGCTCATCAGCTCGCCTTCGGGATAGTCGCGGCTCTGACCGAGATCGATGAACACGCCGGGCAGATCGGGGGCGTTGAACTCGAGCCGCGCCACTTCCTCCCAGTTCAGGTTCTCGCGCACTACCGAGGGCTGGGCATTGCGGCTGCGGCGCAGCTCGCGCAGCAGTCGCGCCTTCTCCCCTTCGCCGAGATTGAAGATCTGGTCGAGCCGGTCGAGCACCATCTCCGCGCCGCGACCGCGGTCGGAACTCACCATGGCGCGGTAGTTGTTGCGGTTGACCGCGAGCGGCTGGCCCGTGCGGTCGAAGATCAACCCGCGCGCCGGCGCCAACAGACGCATACTGATGCGGTTGTCCTCGGCCATCGAGGTGAAGCGCTGGGTGTCGAGGACCTGGAGCTGGTAGAGGCGACCGGCCAGCGCCGACAGCAGCACGGCCTGCGCCCCGCCCAGCAGCAGCGCGCGGCGCGTGAACAGGCCGGAGCGTTCGTTGTCGGTCTGGCGAAAGCGCATCATGACGTGGTCTCTCCCGGCCGCGCGGTTCCGCGCGACAGTTCAGGCACGTTCAACGGATCGCGTGCACGCACGCGCGCCAGCAGCGGGGCGAGGAGCGGGTAGATCACGATCAACACGGCGTATTGTATCATCGCGGGGCCCGGTTCCAGCGCCGTCCAGGTCCACAGGGCCGTGAGCATCCAGACGATCAGCACGTAGGCCCCGGAGAGCAGGCAGAAGCCGATCCACTGAAACAGGAACGGCACACCGACAAGGTAGCGCCGGTTGGCCATGACGGCGGCCCGGATCATGACGAAGCCCAGTGCGCTCACCCCCACCGGCGCGCCCGGCCCGCCCAGCAGCAGATCGAGCAGAATGCCCATCGCCAGCAACAACGGCCCGGGCAGGCGCTCGGGCGTCACCAGGCTGAACTGGAAGACAACCAGCACCGGCAGGAGCGGCAGCGTCTCGGAAAGATAGGGCACCCGCAGCGGCGCCAGGGTGAGCACGACGAAGAACAACAGCACCGAGCCCGGCAAGGCGTAGCGGCCGAGGCGGTCGAGCGCGGCGAGCAGCCCGTCGGATCTCATCGGAACGCCCGCATCTCAGCGCACCTTCTGGCCGGTCGGCGTCCCCGCCGCCGGGGTGGCCGAAGGTGGCGCCGTCACGAGGCCGGTCACGCCGTAGTTCACCACGCGCACGAACTCGAGGCGCGAGAAGTCGGCGAACGGCCGGATGCGGATATGGCCCTCGCTGCTCTGCACGACCTCGCCGATCGGGATGCCGACCGGGAAGCTGCCACCGTCGCCCGAGGTCACGATACGGTCGCCGCGCTGCACGCCCGCCACGCCCTGCAGGAGATTGAGGCGCAGCTGGGGAGAATTGTCGCCGACCAGGATGGCGCGTTCGCGCGTGCGCTCGACCAGCACCGGCAGGCGCGAATTGACGTCGGTCACGAACAGCACGCGCGCGCTGTTGTCGCCCACTTCGGCCACCCGGCCGGCAAGCCCCTCGCCGGTCACGACGGCCTGGCCGGTGGTCACGCCCGCCTTGCGGCCGACGTTGAGCAAGGCGCCGCGCACATAGGCGCTGACGCTGTCGCCCACGATGCGGGCGGTGATGAAGGACGCCTCCGGCCCCTCGCGGAACTGCGACAGCTCGCGCAGCCGGTCGTTCTCGTTCTCGAGCCGGCGGGCGGCGGTCTGCCACGACAGCAACCGGCTGTTCTCCTCGCGCAGGCGCGCATTCTCCTCGCGGAGCGAGGCGAATTCCTTGAGGTCGGCGATGGTGCGATTGGCGGCGGCGACGGGGCGGGCAATCGCCTCGAGGGCGGGGCTGGCGAGATCGAGCGCCAGCACACGCGCATTCTCGACCAGGACGGTATCGGCCTTGCCGATCAGCATGGCGGCGAAAGCCACGAGCACCAGCAGTCCCAGCGCAAAGCGCTGCAGGACCACCCGGACCTGGCCTGACGCTACCTCGAAATCGTCCCGTATCGCCATTTCCTGCCGATCTTACCCCAAGCAGGTGCTGAGTGGCGCAACGGCCGTCCTAGTACATCGAGGACAAGACGCCGCGCAGTTGATCGATGTTCTCCACCGCATGTCCCGTGCCAAGAGCGACGCAGAGCAGCGGGTCCTCAGCGACCGAGACCGGCAGGCCGGTCGACTGGCGCAGTACCGTGTCCATGTTGGTCAACATGGCGCCGCCGCCGGTCAGCACGATGCCCTTGTCGACGATGTCGGCGGCGAGTTCGGGGGCGGTGTTCTCCAGCGCCACCTTCACGGCCTCGACGATCTGGCTCACCGGCTCCTGCAGGCTCTCGGCGATCTGGCGCTCGGTGATGATCAGTTCCTTCGGCACGCCGTTCATCAGGTCGCGGCCCTTGATCTCCATCGTCCGGCCTTCGCCGTCGTCGGGCGCGCAGGCCGAAGCGATCGTCTTCTTGATGCGCTCGGCCGAGCTTTCGCCGACCAGCAGGTTATGGTTGCGGCGGATGTAGGCGATGATCGCCTCGTCCATCTTGTCGCCGCCAACACGCACGGAGCGCGGATAGACGATGCCGCCCAGGGACAGCACCGCCACTTCGGTCGTGCCGCCGCCGATGTCGACCACCATCGAGCCGGTCGGCTCGGTGACCGGCAGGCCGGCGCCGATCGCGGCGGCCATCGGCTCCTCGATCAGCCACACCTTGCGGGCGCCGGCGCTTTCGGCCGATTCCTGAATGGCGCGGCGCTCGACGGCCGTCGAACCCGACGGCACGCAGACCACGATCTGCGGATGGGCGAAGGAGCGGCGATTGTGCACCTTCGAGATGAAGTGCTTGATCATCGCCTCGGCCACTTCGAAGTCGGCGATGACGCCGTCGCGCAACGGGCGGATCGCCTGGATGTTGCCCGGGGTACGACCCAGCATCATCTTGGCTTCTTCGCCGACCGCGAGGACCTGCCGCTTGCCGCTCTGGGTGGTGAGCGCCACGACCGAGGGTTCGTTCAGGACGATGCCGCGACCCTTGACGTAGACCAGCGTGTTCGCCGTTCCCAGGTCGATGCCCATATCCGCCGAAAATAGCCCGATGACACGCGACAGCATTCGGTTAAGTCTCTGTAATTACATGAGAAATAAGCTTTCGGCGGCAAGCCGGGGCTCAGCGCCGTAGTGGGTGGGGTTTAACCCTCCTGCGAAGGTCTCGCAAGGCTATTCAAAACCATGTTCCTGGCGCTTCAGCCACAGCACGATCTCGGCCCGGTTGCCGGCCTCGACCTCGGCCCAGCGCATGTCCCGCGTGCTCTCCCCTCGCCCGTCGCGCCAGTACTCCTTGACCACGCGCAGGGTCCAGCCGGGACGCTCCGAGCGAACGCCGGTCGTCACCTCGATGGTGAAGCCGTGCGTCGCGCCGGAGTAACTGTGCCGCTCGCGCTGCCATTCGACACCGTCGATCGACCATTGCGTCTTCGGCACCCTGCCCGTCGCGGCGACGAGCAGGCGATCGACGATCCGAAAGAAAGACGCGTCGCCGATCTTCAATCGAACACCACCACACCGCGCGCGACCTCACCTGCCATCATGCGCTTGAAGCCTTCGTTGATGTCGTCGAGTTTGTAGGTGCGGCTGATCAGGCCGTCGATGTTGAGGCGGCGGTTCATGTAGTGATCGACCAGGATCGGGAAGTCGACATTGGGCCGCACCGAACCATAGAACGTGCCGCTCATCGTCTTCTCGCCGAACACCATCATCATCGGCGAATAGGTGGCCCTGGCCGTCGCGGCCGAGATGCCGACGGCAACACCGTGACCGCCGGGCGCCAGCGCATCGAAGGCCAGCGCTTGCGTCGCGCCGACCGATACCGCATCGAACGAATAATCGACGCCAAGACCGCCCGCGATTTCCTTCACCTTCTTCACCGCGTCGTTGTCCTTCGCCGTGTTGATCGTGTGCGTGGCACCGAAGGTCTTGGCCATCTCGAGTTTGTTGTCGAGAATGTCGGCGGCAATAATAATGCGTGCGCCCGAGAGCATCGCGCCCTGCACGGCGTTGAGTCCGACGCCGCCGCAACCGATCACCAGCACCGACGAACCCGCTTCGATCTTGGCGTGACGCGTGACCGCGCCCACACCCGTCGCCACGCAGCAGCCGACGAGTGCTGCCTGCGGCCACGGCATGTCCTTGCGGATCGGCACGACCATTTCTTCCGGCACCACGACTTCCTCGGAGAAGGTGCCGATGCGCGCCATCTGGTGCACGCCCTGGCCCTTGTGCTTCAGGCGCAAGGTGCCGTCGTTCAGCGTGCCGGGGGGCACGCTGGCGTGACCGATGCACAGCACCGACCGCCCCTGCGTGCAGTAGCGGCAGCGGCCGCAATGCGAGCGGAACGAAAAGATCACGTGATCGCCGGGCTTCACCGTCGTGACGCCCGGGCCGCACTCGAGGATTTCGCCCGCGGCCTCGTGGCCCGGCACGACCGGCATCGGCGTCGGCCAGTCGCCGTTCAGCACGTGCCAGTCGCTCTGGCAGACGCCCGAAGCGCGCATCCTCACGCGGACTTCCTGGGCCTTCGGCGGATCGAGCTCGCACTCGACGATTTGCAAGGGCGTGTTGGGCTCGAACAGAACGGCTGCTTTCATGAGATCCTCCCGTTTCCGGGCAGTCTAGCTCAGGGCGTGGCCGGACGCTCGATCAACCTCAGGAAGCGTTGCGTCCTTTCCTGCGTCGGTCGGTCGAGTACTTCCGCCGGCGTGCCCTGTTCGACGATGACGCCTTCGTCCATGAACACGATGCGGTCGGCGACCTCGCGGGCGAAGCGGACCTCGTGGGTGACGACGATCATGGTCATGCCGGCCTCCGCCATGTGGCGGATCGCGGTCAGCACCTCGCCGACCAGTTCGGGATCGAGCGCCGACGTGGGCTCGTCGAACAGCATCAGCTTGGGCGACACGGCCAGCGCGCGGGCGATCGCCACCCGCTGCTGCTGGCCGCCCGACAGGCGGTGCGGCAGGTGATCGAGATGACGGCCGAGCCCGACGGCCGCCAGCAGCCGCGCGCCGTGGGCGCGGGCGGCCGCCTCGTCCTGGCGATAGACCTGTACCGGCGCCTCGGCCACGTTCTCCAGCGCCGTCAGATGCTCGAAGAGATTGAAGCTCTGGAACACCATGCCGATGCGCGCCTCGGCACGCGCCCCGGCGAGATTGCGCACCGGCTCGAGGCGGCCGTCGGTGTGGCTCTCGTAGCCGACGTGCTTTCCATCGACCAGGATCTCGCCGCCGTCGACATGCTCGAGATGATTGATCAGGCGTAAGAGTGTGCTCTTGCCCGAGCCGCTCGGCCCCATCACCACCACGACCTCGCCGCGCTGCACCTTGAGGTCGACACCGCGCAGGATCTCGCGCGGACCGTACGACTTGCGCACGTCGTGGCAGGTGACGAAGGCGAGATCGGACGACACCGCCGGCGCCTTGGCGGCGATCAGCGTGCGCCAGTCCATCGCCTCGGGCGCCTCGTCGGGCACGGGCGTCACGGCCCGCTTGTGCTCGATCTCGGGATTGAAGCGCTGCTCGAGATACCGTTGAAGGGCTGCGACCGCACTGGTCATCACCAGGTAGATGAGACCGGCGGCGGCAAAGACGGTAAAGAACTTGAAGTTCTGGCCCACGATCTGCTGGCTGCGGAAGGTGAGCTCGTTCACGAAGATCACCGACGCGACCGCGGTGCCCTTGATCACGCTGATCGACTGATTGGCCAGGGCCGGCAGGATGGCGCGCATCGCCTGCGGCAGGATGATGCGCCGGAGCGTCAGGAAGCGCGCCATGCCGAGCGCCGCGGCGGCCACCGTCTGGCGCCGGTCGACGGAGATGATGCCGCCTCGGATGATCTCGGCGCAGAACGCCGCCTCGTTCAGCGTGAAGCCCAGTACCGCGGTGGTGAAGCTGTCGAGCTTCAGCCCCAGCGGCGGCAGAGCGTCGTAGAGAAACACGAGCTGCAACAGCACCGGCGTGCCGCGCATGAACCAGATGTAGAACCAGGCGAAGCCGCTCACCAGCTTGAAGGTCGAGAGCCGCATCAGCGCCAAGCCAAGCCCCAGCACCACGCCGGCCGCAATCGCGATCACGGCGATCTCGATCGCCGTCAGCGCGCCTTGCAGCAAGAAGCCCGAGACGCTGTAGCTCAGCGTCTCAAGGATCGACTGAACGGCTTCCGAGCCCATGGCGAGAGATCTACTGGGTCAGGATATCGGGAGGGATGACGAGGTCGTAATCGACCTTGTTGGCGTCATAGATCTTCTTCATCTCGCCATTTGCCTGGAGAACGCTCAGCGCATCGAAGATCGCGTTGATGAGATCGTCGTTGCCTTTGGCCGTGCCGACCGCGATGAGCGCGTTGGTCACGATGCCTCCCGCCACTTCGATCGTGGGTGTCGAGGCCGCCATGATGTCGCCCACGAACTTGTTGGTGAGGGCCGCATCGGCGCGAGAATTCTGCACCAGGCGCAGGCTGGCCGGCATGTCGGTCGAGGTGACGATCTCGATCGGCTTCTTGCCGGCAGCGATACACTTTTCGCTGCCTTCGCGCAGCATCGCTTCCTGCGTCGTGCCGAGGTTGGCCGTCCCCGTCAGGCCGCACATGTCAGCGACGGTCTTGATCTTCTTCGGATTGCCCTTAGGCACGATGATCGCGGTGGCCGATTTCATGTAGGCCACGAAGTCCATCTTCTTGGCGCGCTCGGGCGTGTAGAGCAGCGTGTCCCACATCAGGTCGACCTGGCCCGACATCGCCGCCGGAATGAGGCCCGACCAGGCGCCGGTCTTGAACTCGATCGGCACGCCGATGCAGGCAAAGGTCGCCCGCGCGAGATCGGCGTCGAGGCCGATCAGGTGATTGAAGTCCTTCGGATCGCGATGACTGAACGGCGCGCTCTCGCCGTCCTGGCCGATGATGAGCTTCTTGCCGGCGAGCTTCGGATACTTGGCCGCGAGCTTCTCCGGTTCGCAAGACGGTGCGGCTTGCGCTCCACTTTGCAAGGAGACCGCGAACAAGCCCGCGAGTGCACAGATGCCGATTGCATGACGAAGACGCATGAGTCCCTCCCCAATTTCACGTCCCCGCAAATGCAATAAGGGGGCCAGTGCTTGACCGCTCAAACGAAGCGCGTTCAACTCGCCGCAAGCCCGAAGGGCAAAAGACATATCTCCCGGGAGGAGAACGAGATGAGTGGACTCAATCGCCGCACCGTCCTCGGAGGCGCGCTCGGTGCCCTGGCTGCCCCTGCGGTAAGTGCGCAGAGCGGCAAGCCCTACAACGGCGTGACCATCAACGCCTCGTGCTTCCAGACCACCTACTACGAATACCTGAAGAACTACTTTCCGCAGTTCCAGGAGAAGACCGGCATCAAGGTGAACTTCACCATGCAGGCCTTCCCCGTCTACAATCAGCGCACCGACCTCGAGCTCTCGACCAAGGGCTCGGCGATGGACGTGTGCAACGTCACCTTCATCTACTCCGGCCGCTGGATCGGCGCCGGCTGGATGACTCCGCTCGACACCTTCTTCAAGGATACCAAGTACACGCCGGCCGACTGGGATGCGGACGATTTCGTGAGCGGCGCGCAATCGGCGATGAAGAACGCCAAGGGCGAGACCTTTGCCTTCACGCACGAGGCGGGCGCGATGCTGAACATCGCCTCGCGCTACGACCTGATCGAGAAGGCGGGCCTCAAGATGCCCGAGACCTTCGACGACCTGATCAAGGTCTGCGACGCGGTCGACGGCAAGGAAGGCGTGAAGGCTTTCGTCGCCGACAAGCTGCATCACTGGAACTGGATTCCCTACCTGATGGGCAACGGCGGCAGTGTCTTCAAGGCGCCACCGGAGAACTTGACGCCCGCCTTCTCCACCCTCGAAGCCGTGGCCTCTGCGCAGTGGTATGCGGACCTGCTGATGAAATACGGGCCGGATGGCCAGCTCTCCTATTCCGACGACCAGGCGATGCGCGCCCAGATGTCGGGCCGCGCCAACATGCGCACGCAGGCGATCACCTGGGGCGTCCCGCTGGTCAAGGATGCCGAGAGCAAGGTCGCCAAGACCACGCGCTTTGCGCTGATGCCGGCCGGCCCCAAGGGCAACTTCCCCGGCTCCAACAGCCACGGTCTCGGCATTCCCGCGGGCTCCAAGAAGAAGGAGGCCGCCTGGGAGTTCATCAAGTGGGCCTTCTCCAAGGAGACGATGAACATGATCGTCGAGAAGCACGGCTATCCCAGCGTTTGCCGCACCTCGGTGATCAAGTCGCCCAAGTTCAAGGAAGTCATGACCCTGAACGGCCAGGACCTGGCGTCGATGTATCTCGAGGTTCTGCAGCTCGGCGGCAAGTCGGGCTACATGAAGTACCGCACCGTGCCGGTGTTCCCGCAGGTCGGCGACAAGATCAATCGCGCGATCGACAAGATCGCGACCAAGCAGCAGCCCGCTGCCGAGGCGATCAAGCAGGCGCAGGCCGAGGCCGTCCAGGATCTGCAGAAGGCCGGGATCAAGATTGACCTCTAAGCGTCAGCGTCTGTTTTACGTCTATTGCGTTGCGCCCTCGCTGGCGGTGCTGGCGATCGTCACGCTGTTGCCGGCGCTCTACCTGCTCGCCACCAGTTTCACGCCGCTCAACCTGACGCGGCCCGAGACGCAGTGGGACTTCTCGCAACCGCTGATCAGCTACGGCCAGTTGCTGGTCGACGACCGGCTGCTCAATTCGGTGTGGGTGCAGATCAAGCTCTCCTTCTGGACCGTGACGTTACAGCTGCTGATCGGCGTGGCGCTGGCATTGCTGCTCAACATCAAGTCGAAGCTGCTCGAGGCGTTGCGCACCGTGTTCCTGATCCCGATGGTGCTGCCGCCGATCGTCGTCGCCATCATCTGGAAGGTGATCTACACGCCCGACATCAGCCCGATGCACGGGCTGTTCAAGGCGATCGGCTGGAACGTGCCGGCGCTGATCACCGATCCGCACTGGGCGCTGATCTCGATCATCATTGCCGACACCTGGGAGTGGTTCCCCTTCACCATGCTGATGGTGCTGGCAGCACTCCAGATGCTGCCGCAGGAACTGCTCGACGCCGCCAAGGTCGACGGCGCCTCGCCGTGGCAGGTGACGCGGCACGTGACCCTGCCCTTCATCCAGGGCGTGCTGCTGGTCGCGGGCCTTTTCCGGCTGATCGATTCGATCAAGGCCTTTCCGCTGATCTACATCCTGACCGACGGCGGACCGGGCAGTGTGACGGAGGTCACCAACTACTATTCGTTCCAGCAGGCCTTCAACTTCTCCTATCTCGGCTTCTCGAGCGCGATCACCGTCGTGCTGCTTGCCGCGACCATTCTGTTGAGCTGGATCATCATTCGCTCTGTCGGCTGGGGGACGAAGATTGACTAGCCGCAGCGCCCGCATATCGATGAACGTCTTCGCCATTGTGCTGGCAGTGGTGGCGCTGTCGCCATTCCTGTGGCTGCTGGTCATGTCGTTCAAGACCAACGCCGAGATCTTCCGCTTCCCGCCGCGGCTCTTCTTCCCGATCACCTTCGATAACTACGCCGCGCTCTGGGAAACCGGCTTTCGCACCTCTTTCGCCAACAGCCTCGTGGTCAGCGTCTCGTCGACGGTGGTGTCGCTGGTGATCGGCGTGCCGGCGGCCTACGCCCTCTCGCGCTGGACCGGCCGCGGCGGCGCCTCGATCACGCTCTGGATCCTGGCGAGCCGCATGGCGCCGCCGATCGCCTTCACCATTCCGTACTTCCTGGCCTATCGCTATCTCGAACTGCTCGACACCTTGACCGGCCTGATCGTGATCTACCTCACCTTCAACCTGTCGCTGGTGATCTGGATGATGCGGCCGTTCTACGACCAGCTGCCACGCTCGCTCGAGGAGGCCGCCTGGATCGACGGCGCCACGACGTGGCAAGGCTTCACCCGCATAATCCTGCCGCTCTCGGGACCCGGCCTCGCGGCGACGGCGATCCTCTGCTTTCTGTTCGCCTGGAACGATTTCTTCTTCGCCCTGATCCTGACCCGCACCGAGGCCATGACCGCGCCGGTCGCCGTGGTGAACTTCATGAACTACGAGGGCTGGGAGTGGGGCCGCATCGCGGCTGGCGGCACCATGATCATGCTGCCCGTGCTTGTCTTCTCCTTCGCGGTACGGCGATATCTGGTGAGTGGCTTGACCGGCGGGGCCGTCAAAGGCTGAAGGGGCAAAGAATGACCAAGGTTCTACTCATCACCGGCGGCGCGTCGGGCATCGGTGCGGAAACAGCACGAATTGCGGCAACCCGCGGCTACAGCGTCGCCATCAACTACCGCACGCGCGACGCCGAGGCGAAGAAGGTCGTGGCCGCCGTCGAGTCCAAGGGCGCCAAGGCGATCGCGATCAAGGCCGACATGGCCAGCGAAAGCGACATCGTGAAGATGTTCGAGGAGACGACCAAGGCGCTGGGGCCGCTCACCCACCTGCTCAACAGCGCGGGCATCAGCCGGCAGATGCGTGTCGATTCCTACGACGCCGCGATGCTGGCCAGCCTGTTCGCCACCAACGTCACCGGCCTGATGCTGTGCTGCCGCGAGGCCACCAAGCGCATGTCGACCAAGCACGGCGGCAAGGGCGGCGCGATCGTGAACGTCTCGTCGATGGCGGCGACCTTGGGCGGCCGGCCCGGCTCGTCGGCCTACGCCGCCACCAAGGGCGCGGTCGACGCTTTCACCAAGGGCTTCGCCCGCGAAGTGGCCGACGAAGGCATTCGCGTCAACTCGCTGCGCCCCGGCATGGTGCTGACCGAGATGACCGAAGGCCGTCTCAAGGACGCCGAGTTCAAGAAGGGCATCGAGTCGTCGATCCCGATGCGTCGCGTCGGCGCCTCCAAGGAGATCGCCGACGCCGCTCTTTGGCTGCTGTCCGATGAAGCTTCCTTCATCACCGGCAGCATGTTGGATGCCGCCGGCGGAGGCTACAGAATCTAGGCGCTCGGATGGACCGCGCGCATCCTGCGCGCTCATGATCTTGAGCGAGCTGAAAGCTCGCGGTCCGAAACGAGCCTAGTTCTTGGCCTTATCGACCAGGGCCTTTTCCTTGATCCACGGCATCATGGCGCGGAGCTTTTCGCCGACCTGCTCGATCGGGTGCTCGGCCATCTTCTTGCGCGTGGCCTTGAACGAGGCCTGGTTGACCTTGTTCTCCAGCATCCAGTCGCGCGCGAAGCGGCCCGACTGGATGTCGTCCAGCACGCGCTTCATCTCGGCCTTGGTCTCGGAAGTCACGATGCGCGGGCCCGAGCGGTATTCGCCGTACTCGGCGGTGTTGGAGATCGAGTAGTTCATGTTGGCGATGCCGCCCTCGAAGATGAGGTCGACGATCAGCTTCACTTCGTGCAGGCAC
>CAIKZO010000017.1 GCA_903832005.1 Enhydrobacter aerosaccus
AAAGTGCCTGGCTGAACCAGTTTGACGACGTTAGAATGCGACACGGCATATCACTCCTTCGATGGAGAAGTGGAGGCTTCAACTACCCCACGATATGCCGCCTTCTTGATCTTCACCGTCACCAACTTTCGACCATAGCTCGAATCTATGCCGTCAGCATTGGCAGCGCTGGCGGTAACGGCGGTGCGCTGAACGCCGGTGGCGGTGGCAAAGGCGGCGTCGGCGGCGCGGGCGGCGGTGCGGGCAACATCAACATCCTTGTCACCTCGACCACGATCTCGACTGAGGGAGACGGTTCGCCCGGCATCGTGGCGCAGTCCCAAGGAGGTGCTGGAGGACAAGGCGGCACCGCTCAAGGGGGCGTGGCTGCAGAGGGCGCGGCGGGTGGCTCGGGCGGCAACTCCGGCAAGGTAACGGTCAGTACCGATAGCGCCACATCGATCACCACGACCGGCGGCGAATCGTCCGGCATCGTCGCTCAGGGTGGAAGTGGTGCTGGTGGCGACGCTGGTTCAGCGGCCGGCACGATTTCCACCGGCGGCAATGGCGGCAACGGCGGGCCGGTCGGCACCATCACCGTGACCAATGGCGGCCAGATCAACACCTCCGGAAACACTTCACGCGGCATCATCGCGCAAGCGGTATCCGGTGGCGGCGGCGCGGGAGGCGGTACCTTCGGTGTCGTCTATTCCGGTGCGGGCTCGGGAGCCTCGACCGGGCCGGTCGGCGACATGACGATCACCAACAATGGGTCGATCACGACGGCCGGCGCCAATGCCCAGGGCATATTGGCTCAATCCCTCGCGGGCGGCGGTGGCGCCGGTGGGTCGGCCAGCGGTGTGGTCGCCAATGTCGGCGGCAATGCCAGCACCAATCCGCTCAATGCCGACGCGGGTGCTGTAACGATAACGGGCGGGGCGGGAAGCAGCATCGCGACGACGGGCATCTCGTCGATCGGCATCCTCGGCCAGTCGATCGGCGGTGGCGGTGGCGACGGCGGCGGCGCCAGTGGCGTCGAGGTCAACGTCGGCGGCAGCGGCGGCGCCGGAGGTGCCGGTGGCACAATCCTCACCGTCCTGACCAATTCAACGTTGAGTACGGCCGGCGATGGTGCCCATGGCATCGTCATGCAATCGGTGGGCGGCGGCGGCGGCAATGCGGGCAACTCCATTGGCGGCCTAGGTCTGTTTACCTCCGTTGCGGTCGGTGGCACGGGCGGCAACGGCGGCAGCGGCGGCCAGGTGACGGTCGATCTTACCAACTCGAACATCACTCTTCAGGGATCCAATGCCGCCGGCCTGGTCGTTCAATCGATCGGTGGCGGTGGCGGCACTGGCGGCGGCGCGTTCACCGGCTCGATCGGCGCTGGATTTTCAGCATCGGTAGCGGTCGGCGGCACGGCCGGCGGCGGTGGCAATGGCCAGCAGGCGATGGTTCAGCTGATCGGAGGATCGATCAGCACCGGTCAGGATCCCTCGTTGATCAGTACGACGACTGGATGCGGCGGGCCCAATACGCTGCCCTGCAATCAGCTGCCGGTCGACGCCTATGGTGTCGTGGTCCAGAGTATTGGCGGCGGCGGTGGCGTCAGCGGTTCGGCGTCGGCGCGCGCGCTGGCCATTGGCCTCTCGCTCACGCCGACGGGCAGTCAGGTTTCCCTGTCTTCCGGCATTGCGATCGGCGGAGGATGTTCCCCGGGCGGAGGATCTTGCAACGGAGGCGGCAGCGGCGGCGCTGCAGTGCTCTCGCTCAGCGGAGGGGCTTCCATCACCACCAGCGGCCAGGGATCGACCGGTGTTCTACTGCAGAGCATTGGCGGAGGAGGCGGTGCCGGTGGCAACTCCTCGGCCATGTCGGCGGCCCTCGGCTACAGCGACCCCAACTTGCCGAGCGACGGCAGTTCGCTGAGCGTCAACGCCAATTTCGCCCTTGGCGGATCGGGCGGCGGCGGCGGCAATGGCGGCCAGGTGAACTTTGCGCTTGGCGGCACGATCTCGATGAGCGGCGGCACTCCCACATTCTTCGGCGAGCCCACCGGCACAGCGGCCAGCACCATCACGACTTACGGCGATTTCGCGTCTGGCATCAAGGCACAGTCCATTGGCGGTGGCGGCGGCGATGCAGGCTACGGCAGCGGCAACACCCAGAGTTTTGGGACGGGTAACAATATCAACACCACCGTCGCCCTCGGAGCGACCGGCGGCAGCGGAGGCAATGGGGGAGCCGTCGCACTCTATCTATCACCAACAGGCGCCATCACGACCTGGGGCTCGAACGCCATGGGCGTAGTAGCCCAGAGCATCGGTGGCGGTGGAGGTACCTCTTCGGGAGGCGGGTTCAGCGTTGGCGGCACAGCCGGCTCAGCGGTGGTGGCGGTAAACGTCCATGTCGGAAACCAGGGCGGCACCGGTGGGACGGGCGGCCAGGTTACCATCGACGCCCTATCGCCGATCGTGACCCACGGCGGCGATGCGGTCGCGATCCTCGCCCAATCGATCGGCGGCGGCGGCGGCGTTGGCGGTTCTGCAGGCTCGGATGCGTCCGCCGATAACCCGATCGTTGCCGCACTGAATGCTCGCGAAGGGGTAAGCAACATCTCGAGCGGGTCTGTCTCGTGGGTTGGTACGTTCACTCAATCGATCGGCGGCACCGGCGGCCAGGGCAACACGGGTGGCGCCGTTACAGTCGAGCTGTCTTCCGCTCTTACGACCTCTGGCGATTGGGCGTCGGGCATTGTCGCCCAGAGCATTGGCGGCGGCGGCGGCAAGGGCGGCACGGCGGCAGCGGCTGGAACCGGCGGACGGCCTGACATCACGATCAACGCCAACGTTGCGGTCGGTGGTACCGGCGGCACCGGTGGCGATGGCGGCAACGTGACGATCAACCTTGCGAACGGCAGCATAAGGACGGCGGGTTTTGCGGCCTCGGGCGTCACCGCCCAAAGCATCGGCGGCGGCGGCGGATTTGGCGCCGACGGTTCGGATTTCGCGTGGGGTCTGCTGTCCGTTGGCGCAAACGCAAGTGGCGGGGGCGGCGTCGGCGGCAATGGCGGCAGCGTCAACCTGAGCGCGACGAATACGAACGCCATCGTCACCACCGGCGAAGCCGCGATGGGCGTCGTCCTGCAGTCAGTAGGCGGTGGCGGCGGTATTGCCGGAATGGGAAGCGGTATTCAGTTCGACGAAGTCCGCCAGGCCGGAAGCCAATCGCTGAAGATCAACATCGGCGCCCAAGGGGACAACGTCGGCGGCAGCGGCGGCGCGGTGACCTTCGCCGATACGGGAACCACCAGGATTCAAACCCAGGGTAACAACGCCTATGGGATCGTCGCGCAGAGCACGGGAGGGGGTGGGGGCATCGTCCTCCAGTCAGAGGTCATGGGGCGCCTGGCCACCACCTCTCCCAACACATTCCAGACGATCGTCTACGGAGGCGGCTCGCAGGACTCGTTCGACAATGGCGGCAACGTGAGCGTGGTGCTCAATACCGGAAGCTCGATTACGACCACAGGATCAGGCGCCCATGGCATCATCGCGCAATCGGTTGGCGGCGGCGGCGGCATCGCCGGCCTGCCCGGGAACCAGCCCAGCCTGACGACGACGCAGCCCGCGGGAGCGAACCTCCAAGGGAATGGCTACGGCAATGGCGGCGCGGTGACGGTCACCAACAACGGCACCATCAACGTGTCGGGCTACGGTGCGATCGGCATCCTGGCGCAGAGCGTCGGCGGCAGCGGTGGCCTCATCCTGGCGTCGGATGTCAGCGGCGCGAGCAACGTGGTGTATATGGGATCGACCGCGCTCAACCAGGGCAACCAGGGAAGCGGCGGCGCGGTGACCGTGACGAGCAACGGTTCCGTGACCGCAAGCGGCACCAATGGCGTCGGCATCTTTGCCCAGAGCACAGGACCGTCGGGCTCGGTGACCGTGAACGCCAATAACGTGGTCGCCAGCGGCGACGGCGGCCGTGACATCTGGATCGACAGCCCGACCGACAGCCAGGTGACGGTGGGCTCCGGCGGCGCGCTCAGCGCGGGATCCGGCAAGGCCATCGAGATCACCGGTGGCGGGAAGGTCGACGTCGTCAACAACGGGTCGATCACCAGCGCGCTCGCCCTGAACGGTGGCAGGCTGACGAACTTCGGGCTCTATAATCCCGATGCCGACATCACCCACGACGTGGTGAACGGCGGCACGATGATCCATCGCGACGGTCATGTGATCGGCGCGGTGACCGTCACCACCCTGAGTGGCGGCCTCACACAGTTCCTGGACGTTGCGACCGCCGCACAAGCCCACCTCGTCACCAACGCCGGCGGCATGGTCGACATTTCGGGGACGACGAGCGGCCTGACGGTCGCTTCCATCGCAGGCAGCGGCATCTACTATCTTGGTGCCAGGCAGCTGACGGTCGGCGGCGACAACAGCTCGACGACGGTTGGCGGCACGATCGGGGATAACGGCAACGGCGGCTCGCTCGTGAAGACCGGCACTGGCACGCTCACTTTGACCGGCGCCAACAGCTACACGGGCGGCACGACCGTGCAGGCCGGCATCCTGCAGGGGAACACGCTGGGCTTGCAGGGCGACATCCTCAACCAGTCGAGCGTCGTCTTCGACCAGACCGGCGCCGGGACTTATGCCGGTGTCCTGTCGGGAACCGGCACCGTGACGGTGCAGGGCGGCGGCCCGGTGATCTTCACCGGCGCCAACACCTATACCGGCGCCACCAGCATCGTCTCGGGCGGGCGTCTCCTCGTCAACGGCAGCATCACCAGCCCGGTGACGGTCGGCTCCGGTGGCACTCTCGGCGGCAGCGGCACCATTTTCGGCGACGTCACCAACAACGGCATCGTCCAGCCTGGCGACAGCTTCGTCACGCTCAGCATCAACGGCACCTATGTGCAGAACGCCGGCGGCACCTACGCTCCCAGCGTCAATGCCGTGGGGCAGTCGGATTTGGTGGCCGTCACCGGCACGGCCACTCTCGCCGGCGCCTTCCAGGCAGTGGGCACGAGCGGCGGCCGGTACGCGCGAACGACCAGCTACACCGTCCTGACCACGACCGGGGCGCTCACCGGCACCTTCGAAAGCGTGACGGGTACTCTGCCCTTTCTCGCGCCGTCGCTGGCCTACGGTGCCAACAGCCTGACCCTCACGCTCACCCAGGCCTTCGCCGCGGGCGCCATCGGCGCGAACCAGCACGCGGTCGGGGCGGCATTGGATCATGCCTCCGCGTCGGCCACCGGCGACTTCGCGACCTTGCTCAGCACACTGGCAGGCCTCGATTCGGTGCAGGGACCGAAGGCGCTCGATGCGATCTCGGGCCAACCCCTCGCCAACGCCGGAACGGCAAGCGTCGAGACCGGCTCGGCTTTTCTCACGACGATCGGCAACCAGATAAGCATCACGCACGGCGGCGGCGATGGCGGCTCGCGCGTGGCGATGGCGCTGTCCGACGGTATCGAGGCCTGTGACGTCACATGCGATGTAGCTCCGACCGTGATCGGTACCTGGCTGAGCGGTGTCGGGGGCTTTGGCTCCGTGCCGGGCAACGCGACGGCTGGAGGCACCACCTACAGCTTCGGCGGCACCGCCGTGGGCGCGGATTATCGGTTTGGTCCGAACTTCCTGGCCGGCATCAGCGCGGGCTACGTTTCCGGCCGGCAGTGGGCCAACGGCTTTGACGGCAGCACGAACAGCGACACGTTCAACGGCAGCCTCTACGCCTCCTTCACCGAGGGAGCGTTCTATCTCGACGGGCTCGCGGGCTACGCCAACACCACCAACAGAAGCCTGCGCAACATCGTCATTCCGGGCCTCGCCGTCCGCACGGCGCGTGGCCAGACCAGCGCCAACCAGTTCCTGAGCCAGCTCGAGAGCGGCTATCGCTTCGACGGCTTCCTCACGCCCGCGCTATCGGTCACGCCGTTCGCCCGCGTGCAGGGCTCGACCTCGACACAGGCGGGCTTCACCGAGTCGGGTGCGGATTCGCTCAACCTTACTGTTGCGCCGCAGACCACCAACTCGCTGCGTAGCACCCTGGGTGCCGAGCTGGGAGCCAGGCTCGAGAAGATCCAGGTCGGCGTGCGGCTGGGCTGGCTGCACGAGTTAGCCGACACCAGCCGACCCATGACCGCCGCGTTCGCCGGCGCATCCGGCTCGCCCTTCACCGTGTTCGGCGCCACGCCCCAGCGTGACTCCGCTGCGATTGGCTTCTTTGGCAAAGCTCGCATCGCCGACAGTACGGAAATCTATGCCCGCTACGACGGTGAGGTCGGCGGGGGCACGGACAACCACGCGTTCTCCGCTGGTCTGCGTATGACATGGTAGGCACTCCTTTGTTCATTCGGCTGCTTCTTGTCCTGTCCTTGATGGCATCGTCGTCCGCCCTTGCGCAGCAAGCAGTGAAGGTGCCGGTCGACGGCATCCAGATCACCGCGCAGCTCTATCGTCCCGCCGCGTCGGGCAAGGTCCCGGCGATGGCACTCTTCCATGGCTGCGGCGGGGTGGGCGTGAACAACACGCGCATGGCCGAGCTGATGAAGTCGTGGGGCTACGCCGCCCTCGTGGTCGACAGCTTCAGCGCACGCCACATGACCGACGTGTGCGGCCGACACTGGCCGACCGAAGCCGACGCCCAGGCGCGCGAGCGGGACATCGATGCGGCGTTGCTCTGGCTCTCGCGGCAGGACTTCGTCGATCCCGCGCGGATGGGCTTCATGGGCTATTCCTACGGCGGCGGTGTGGCCCTGCTGCGGGCGTTCGAGGCGCGCGAGCCCAAGGCGCGCACGGCGGTGTTGCTCTATCCGGATTGCGGCCTCGGCGCGCCGCTGGGCGAGGTGCCGCAGCCGCGGCAGCCGACACTGTTCGCGATGGGCGCGCTCGATGACTGGACGCCCGCCAGCCAGTGCGAGGCGCTGATCGATAGGGTGAAGGTGGGCGGCAATTTGGTGGAAGCGCACGTGTATGCCGATGCACATCACAGTTTCGACGCGCTCGGCCTGCCGGTGCGCTATCTCGGCGGGGTCGGCAATCGCAGCAAGCCCGGCGGCTGCTGCGGCGCGCATTACGGCGCCAACGAGGTCGCGTTCAAAGCCTTCGTCACGGACCTTCGCGCATTCCTGGCGAGGACTCTGCCATTATAATTTTGTTGCGAGGAGGGGGTGGCGAAATCTGAGACAGATCGCGAGAAACCCTTCTGCCATCGGCATCGAAGGTGTCTCAGGATTTGGAGACAATTCTCACGTTACCGCGCCTTCGCGCGGGGGTGGGCATTGCGATAGACCTCGCTCAGCCGCGCGGCATCGACGTCGGTGTAGCGCTGGGTGGTCGAGAGGCTGGCGTGGCCCAGCAGTTCCTGGATGGTGCGCAGGTCGCCGCCGGCGCCCAGCAGGTGGGTGGCGAAGGAGTGGCGCAGCGCGTGCGGCGTCACCGAGTCGGGCAGGCCGAGCTGTTGGCGCAATTCCCGCACGCGCTTCTGCACGATCGCGGGATCGAGCGGGCCACCGCGCGCGCCCAGGAAGAAGGCGTCGTTCGGCGCGAGTGCGGCCATCAGCGGACAGGAGTCGCGATAGGCCTGCATCGCCTCGATCGCCTGCGGCAGCAGCGGCACCAGCCGCGCCTTGTTGCCTTTGCCGGTGATCTGCAGCGTGTCCTGGCCGGTCTTGAGCAGGCCCTCGACCATCCCCTTGGTGAGGCCGAGGGCCTCGCCGATGCGCAAGCCCGCGCCATAGAGAAGCATCAGGATGGCGGTGTCGCGCCGGTCGATCCAGGCGTCGCGCTCGCGGTCGGGCGCCTGGTCGAGCAGGTCGTCCATGTCCTTCTCGGACAGCGCCTTGGGCACCGAGCGCGGCAGCCTGGGCGTCTGGATGGCGCCGACCGAGGCGTTGTGCGCGAGGCCGCGCTTGTCGAGGAAACGGAAGAAGGAGCGCACCGAGGAGAAGGCGCGCGCGGTCGAGGTGCGCGCGAGGCCCTTATTGGCGCAGTCGGCCAGCCAGGCGCGGAACTCGGCGGGCTTCAGCTTGGTCAGCACGTCCAAGGTCGGGGGCGCGCCGAGATAGGTCGTCATGAAGGCGAGGAAGCCATCGACGTCATGCTCGTAGGCGATCAGCGTATGGGCGGAGAGGCGCCGCTCGCTCTTCAGCCAGTCGCGCCACGCCGCCTGGGCCGCCGCGAGCTTCACGACTTGTCATCCCGAGCGGAGCCGCCCGTAGGGCGCCGTAGTCGAGGGATCTTTTTTTTGGAGATGGCAGGCATAAGAGAGATCCCTCCGCTGCGCCTCGCTACGCTCGGCTCCGGTCGGGATGACGCGCGCGGCGCGTCACTCAGGGAGATCGAGCCAGGCGCGCATGGTGTTCTCCAGCACCTTGGCCAGGAAGAACAGCAGCTCCGTCGCCATGTCGGGGCCGAAGGCCTCGCCGTCACGTGCGCCGAAGCACATCACGGCGTCGGGCGAGCCCGACGATACCTTGAGGCGCATCAGCACGTCGGACTTCACGAAGCGCGCGACGTCGCCGAAGAAGGCTTCTTCGCCCGCGATGCCGGAGCGCAGCCGCGCATGCTTGTCGGGCCCGATCGCGGCATCGATCGCGCCCGGCGCCAGCACGTAGACGCCCCGGACGGGCGCGCGCTTGGGGGCGTCCTCGTTGGCCTCGATGGCCAGCGTGATGAAGTCGACGTCGAGCAGCTCGGGCAGCTCGTGCGTCACGACATGGATCATCTTCTCGAAGGTCGTCGCCTGGATGATCGAGATGACCGCCGCCTGGATGCGGTTCTGGACGATCTGGTTCTGCTTGGAGTTGGCGATGATCTCGGTGCGCTCGTCCTTGAGCTTGTCGATCTCCGTGCGCAGGCGCTTCAGGATCGCCTGCTGCATGTCGATCACGCCGGGCCCCTGCGCGCGCGGCACCACCGCCAGCTCGCCCGCAAGTTCGGCGTGATCATTGAAGAAGTCCGGATGGGCCTTGAGATAGGCCACGACATCGTCGACCGTGATCACCTTGACCTGGCGGCCCGATCCGTCGGGCGCGGTGACGGTGCCGTCGCCGCTCATAGGCCCGTCCTCATAGACCCGCTCTCATAGGATCGACTGGCCCGTCTTCTTCCAGTCGTCGAGGAAGGTCTTCAGGCCGTTGTCGGTGAGGACGTTCTTGAAGAGCTGGCGGATGACGTTGGGCGGTACGGTGGCGACATGGGCGCCCATCTTGGCGGCCTGGATCAGGTGCTGCGTATGACGCACCGACGCCACCAGCACTTCGGTCTTGAAGTGCGGATACTGCGTGTAGATCGTCATGATCTCATGGATCACGTCCATGCCGTCGTAGCCCTGGTCGTCGATGCGGCCGACGAAGGGCGAGACGAAGGACGCACCGGCCTTGGCCGCCAGCAGCGCCTGGCCTGCCGAGAAGCACAAAGTGACGTTCACCATCGTCCCTTCTTCGCGTAGCACCTTGCACGTCTTGAGCCCGTCCGGCGTCAGCGGCACTTTGACCGTGACGTTCTTGGCGATCTTTGCGAGCTTCCGCCCTTCTTCCAACATGGTCTTGTGGTCAGTCGAGACGGTCTCGGCGCTGACCGGGCCGGGAACGATGTCGCAAATCTCCTTGATGACCTCGAGCATCGAGCGGCCCGACTTCAGGATCAGGGAGGGATTGGTGGTGACGCCATCGAGCAGGCCGGTGGCCGCGATATCTTTGATTTCGGAGACGTCGGCGGTATCCACGAAGAACTTCATATAAAATGCCTCAATGGCCAGTGGTTCGGACACGCGCGGTACCACAATTTCTAGCAGATGGGACCGCACCCGTGGGGGCTGAATCGGTGGAAAAGAGCGTGCCTCCGACCTTGCTCCCGGCGGCCAAGCTTACAGTGAAAGTGCTGCTGCCGCTGCCGCTTGGTGACGCTTACGACTATAGCGTGCCCGAGGGGCTGCAGGTTGCGCCCGGTGCCTTCGTGGTCGTGCCGCTGGGCAAACGAGAGACCCTGGGCGTGGTGTGGGGAGAGGGCTCGGGGGAGGTCCCGGAAGCCAAGCTGCGCGACATTATCGACGTGCTGCCGGCGCTGCCGATGGCCGAGGCGCTGCGCCGGTTCGTCGACTGGGTGTCGGCCTATACCCTGGCGCCGCCGGGCGCGGTGCTGCGCATGGCCATGAGTTCGCCCTCCGCGCTCGAGGCGCCCAAGACCGAAGTCGTCTATCGCGCCGCCGCCCCGTCGGACGACACCGCGCTGAAGCTCACCGCCGCACGCCGGCGGGTGCTCGCGGCCCTTGTGGACGGGCCGGCGATGCCGGTCGCGGAACTGGCCCATATCGCGGGCGTCGGTGCGTCGGTGGTCAAGACGATGGCCTCCGTCGGGCTGCTGGAGCCGGTCGAGCGCACGGTCCGTCGCTCTTTTCCGCTACCCGACGGCGCGCATGAAGGGCCGGTGCTGTCGGAGGCACAGAAAAGCGTCGCCGATGCCATGGTCGCCAAGGTCGAGGCCAAGGTCTTTTCCGCCACCCTGCTCGACGGCGTTCCCGGCGCCGGCAAGACCGAGGTCTATTTCGAGGCGATCGCGGCGGCGCTGAAGGCGGATCGCCAGGTGCTGGTGCTGTTGCCGGAGATTGCGCTGACGTCGCAGTGGCTGAAGCGCTTCGAGGATCGCTTCGGCTGCGCACCGGCGGCGTGGCACTCCGGCCTTACCAGCCTCGAACGCCGCGAGACGTGGCGCGGCATCGCCGAGGGCAGGGTAGGGGTCGTAGTCGGCGCGCGCTCGGCGCTGTTCCTGCCCTTTGCGCGCCTTGGTCTGCTGGTGATCGATGAAGAGCACGACGGCTCCTTCAAGCAGGACGACGGCGTCGCCTATAACGCGCGCGACATGGCCGTGGTGCGTGCGCGGCTCGTGGGAGCGCCGATCGTGCTGGCCTCGGCCACGCCCTCGCTCGAAAGCGTCACCAATGTGACGGCGGGCCGCTACGGCGCGCTGCATCTGCCGGGACGGCATGGCGGCCAGACCCTGGCCAAGCTGCAGGCCGTGGATCTGCGTCGCCAGGCCCCGCCGCGCGGCAAGTGGTTGTCGCCGCCGGTCGCCGAAGCGATGAAGCAAACCCTGGCCGCGGGCGAGCAGACGCTGCTGTTCCTCAATCGCCGCGGTTATGCGCCGATGACGCTGTGTCGTGCCTGTGGCAGCGGCATCGAATGCCCGCAGTGCTCGGCGTGGCTGGTCGAGCATCGTTTTCGCCGCGTGCTGGTCTGTCATCATTGCGGCTACTCCGAACCGCCCGCGCAAACCTGCAAGAAATGCGGCGCCGTCGACCAGTTCGTGGCCTGCGGGCCGGGCGTCGAGCGGCTGGCGGAAGAGGCGCTCGAACTGTTTCCCGAGGCGCGGCTTGAACTTTTCACCTCGGACTCGTTGATGAGCCGGACCGAGGCCGCGGCGGCCGTCGAGCGCATGATCGACGGCAAGATCGATATCCTGATCGGCACGCAGATGGCGGCGAAGGGTCATCATTTCCCGGGCCTCACGCTCGTGGCGGTGGTCGATGCCGATCTCGGCCTGAATGGCGGCGACCTGCGCGCTGCCGAGCGCACCTTCCAGATGCTCTATCAGGTGGCAGGCCGCGCCGGCCGCGAGGATCGGCCGGGCCGCGCCCTGATCCAGACCCTCCAGCCCGAGCATCCGGTGATGCAGGCGCTGGTCTCCGGCGATCGCGACCGCTTTGTCGCCGCCGAGCTTGCCGACCGTGAGCTGGCGGGCATGCCGCCCTACGGCCGGCTGGCTTCTCTTATTATCTCCGGCCCCGATCCCGCGGCGGTGGATAATGTCTGTGCCGCGATCGCCCGCCGGGCGCCGAGCCGGGAGGGGGTGACCGTGCTCGGCCCCTCGGTCGCGCCGATGGCCTTGCTGCGCGGCCGGCACCGCCGGCGGTTCCTGCTCAAGACCTCGCGCGATATTGCGGTGCAACCGCTTCTATATGACTGGTTGAAGCAGATCGGCCTGCCCAATTCAGTGCGCCTGCAGGTCGACGTCGATCCCTATTCCTTCCTCTGACACGGTGCGGGAAAAAACAGAGGTAATACGGGCGCTTAGCGACCTTGCGCCGTGGAAAACAGCATGGTAGCAACGCGCGCTTTTGGCGGCGTGGGGCTCTTTCGTTCTGTCGCAAAAAGCCTAGGGGATTCAACGGCTTACCTGCTGGCACCGCCGGCACCGGAGAGGCTTTCGACGTGTCAACTTCCGCCACTTCAGGCGTCGCAGGACGCTATGCCAGCGCGCTCTTCGACTTGGCCGACAGCGCCAAGTCGCTCGATCAGGTGGCTCAGGACCTCGGCAGCTTCCGCGCCCTGCTTACGGAGAGCACCGATCTCAAGCGTTTGATCGTCAGCCCGGTGATCGGCCGCGAGCTGAAGAGCAAGACGCTGCTCGCCGTGCTCGATGCCGCGGGAATCAAAGGTCTTACCCGCTCTTTTATCGGCACCGTCGCGGTCAACGGCCGCGCGCGTGAACTGCCGGCCATGGCCGCCGAGTTCCTCGCCGAACTGGCGCGCCGCCGTGGTGAGACCACCGCGACGGTCACCTCGGCCGTGCCGCTTACGGCCGCACAGCTCGAGCAGGTCACCGAGACGCTGCGCAAGATGCTGGGCGGCGCCAAGGTTTCCGTCGATGCACACGTCGATGCCGACATTCTGGGCGGCCTGCTGGTGAAGGTAGGTTCGCGCCTGTTCGATTCGTCTATCCGTAGCAAGTTGCAACGCCTGCAGCTTGTCATGAAGGGAGTTGCCTAAATGGATATCCGTGCCGCCGAAATCTCGGCCATTCTGAAGCAGCAGATCGCCAACTTCGGCACCGAGGCCGAAGTGGCCGAGGTCGGCCAGGTTCTCTCCGTCGGTGACGGTATCGCGCGCGTCTACGGCCTCGACAGCGTCAAGGCCGGCGAGATGGTCGAGTTCCCGGGCGGCATCAAGGGCATGGCGCTCAACCTCGAGAGCGACAACGTCGGCGTCGTGATCTTCGGCGAGGATCGCACGATCCGCGAAGGCGACACCGTCAAGCGTACCGGCACCATCGTTGACGTTCCGGTCGGCAAGGGCCTGCTCGGCCGCGTGGTCGACGGTCTCGGCAACCCGATCGACGGCAAGGGCCCGATCGCCTCGACCGAGCGCAAGCTCGTCGAAGTGAAGGCGCCCGGCATCATTCCGCGCAAGTCGGTGAACGAGCCGATGCAGACCGGCCTCAAGGCGATCGACTCGCTGGTTCCGGTCGGCCGTGGCCAGCGCGAGCTGATCATCGGCGATCGCCAGACCGGCAAGACCGCCGTCGCCATCGACACCTTCCTGAACCAGAAGGCGATCAACAAGGGCACGGACGAGAGCAAGAAGCTCTATTGCGTCTATGTCGCCATCGGCCAGAAGCGCTCCACGGTCGCCCAGTTCGTGAAGGTGCTCGAGGACCAGGGCGCCCTGGAATACTCGATCGTCATCGCGGCCACCGCCTCGGACGCCGCGCCGATGCAGTTCATCGCGCCCTTCGCCGGCTGCGCCATGGGCGAGTATTTCCGCGATAACGGCATGCACGCCGTGATCGT
>CAIKZO010000018.1 GCA_903832005.1 Enhydrobacter aerosaccus
ACGGTCGAGCGGTGGGACAGCTTCCTGGGTGCGATCGCCTCAGGCACGCCTTTGGCGGACGCCATGCTTAAGACCTACATCTCGCGGGCCGACATTGAGACGATGACCCGCCTCCCCGGCGGCCTCGAGCTAGCCCGCTGGAACGAGGCCCGGCTCGCCGGGCGCAAATCCGCATGGTCGATCCTGGACTTCGAGGAGATCTTCGCCCGGATCGCAGAAGGCAGCACGGTAGTCGAAGCACTGACCGCAGTCCGGGGAACAAAGGATGCAGTCGGGTTCTACCACATCATCAATTCGGACCCCGAACTCAACGCGATGTTCCGCAAGGCCAAGGAGGCCTGCTCGATCAACATGGTCGAAGACATCCTGCCTCTCGCCGATGACAAGACCGGGGACGTCATAGACACGCCGAAGGGGCCGATCCCGAACAACGCCGCGGTCCAGCGCTCGAAGCTGCAGGTTGACACGCGCCTTCGCATCGTGGGATCGTACCACTCGCGCCTCTTCGGCGAGAAAAAGGATCAGGTCAACGTGCAAGTGAACATCAACCACGCCGAGAGACTCGAGGAGGCCCGCAACCGAGCGACTCTTCGCGACAAGAAGATCACGCCCAAGCAGATGCGTGATGCAATCGATGCAACCTTTTCTGAAAAACCCCCAGCGCCCGCAGCCGAAGCATGGGAAGACGAGAAGCCTACGGACGCGATATGGAGGGAAGAGTCATGATAAAAACACTGCTGGTAACGGCTACGGTTGTGTTCGGCTTGATTGGGGGCCTTGGAATCGTCATCGAAAGGACATCGCAGATCCAAGAGCACGCGTTCGAAGCGGCTGCCAAGCCGACAGCGGCTCCGTCGGGCGCCGATGCGCTGCCCGCCTATGACACGGTTGAAGAGGCCGCGGTGCATGACGCCGAGCGGCTCTACAAGTGTTCGCGTGCCTACGAGTGCGCCGGCGTGATCGCGCAGCGTCCCGACGGCAAGTTCGTCGTGGGCCCGGTCCGCTCAAGCTACTCAGGCGACAGCGTGGAGTACTCACTCACCGTGCCGATGGGCTGGAAGCTGGCAGCCGCCGTGCACACCCACCCGTGCAACGCGCAGTCACATGCCAACCCGTACTTCTCGCCGCAGGACATCAACGGATACCTGACCTACAAGGTCCTCGGGATCATGGTGAACCTCTGCGACGGCAAGGTGCATGAGTTCGATTGGACACGCGATCCGCCGAACAACGAGTCGCCTCCGGAGATGGAAGGCACGTGGATGACGCAGGGCCGCATTGTCGGGCAGATCACTGTTGATGGGGTCTCGCAAGAGCCGAACCAGGGGATGTAATGCAGGCGCGGGGAGACACCAGCAGAGCTCGCGACGCCCGGCAACCGATGACGGATGCCGAGTTCGATAGCGCCCTGCTTGACGACATGGCGAAGTTCTACGATGATCCCTTGGGCTATGTCTACTACGCGTTCACATGGGGGGTTGGAGAGTTATCTGAGTCTGATGGCCCGGATACGTGGCAGCGCGAGTTCCTCGACTCCATCGGCCGCAAACTCCGCGCGGACCCCGACTTCAACATCCGCGAAGCCACCGCCAGCGGACACGGCATCGGCAAGACCACTGTCACGGCTTGGCTCATATTGTGGGCCATGTCTACTCGCCCGCACCTGTCTGGCGTTATCACTGCCAACACGATGTCTCAGTTGTCCACTAAGACGTGGCGAGAACTTGCCCTCTGGTACAAGCGCGCCGTCAATCGGCACTGGTTCAAGTGGTCCGCGACCAAGTTCTGGCACATCAAGGACCCTGAGACTTGGTTCGTCTCGGCGGAGCCGAACACCGAGCACAACTCCGAAGCCTTCGCCGGACGACACGCCAAGTACAAAATCATAATCTTCGACGAGGCGTCCGCGATCCCTGACAAGATCTGGGAAGTGACGGAAGGCGCCATGACCGACCCACGCTCCATCTGGTGCGTGTTCGGCAACCCGACGAAGAACACCGGCCGTTTCAAGGACTGCTTCGAGCATGACAAGAAGCGCTGGGGCACCCGGCACGTCGACAGCCGCACCTGCAAGATGACCAACAAGGCCGAACTCGAGGAGTGGATAACAGCCTATGGAATCGATTCCGACTTTGTGCGAGTCCGCATCCTCGGGCTCTTCCCCCGATTCGGGGCCATGCAATTCATCTCCACCGAAATGGTGGATCGGGCAATGCTGGGCGATGCTGAAGCCGACGTATGGCTCCTCGCACCCATCGTCATTGGAGTCGATGTTGCACG
>CAIKZO010000019.1 GCA_903832005.1 Enhydrobacter aerosaccus
AGCCGTACCTCGGCTTCCCGCAGCATCCCGATCGCCTGCTCAGGCGTGTAGTCCTTCCGCGCCATTCAAAGCTCCTTTCAAAGCCCAAAATAACCGGAACTCTAACTTTCACATCGGTACCGTTTCAGGGGGGCAGACCAGCGAGCGAGTAGCCGAAGGTAAGGCCTTCGGCACTGACTGCGCCGATTCCAGGGGCGGCGATGCCGCCCTGGTTGTAGGAAGCAGCCGGCGGATGGGTCAGCACATCGTCGATCTGGGCAAGCGCGCCCTCGGCCGCCTGGACCTGGTGGCTGCCCATGGCGAGCTGGCCAAGCGGTGCGAAGAAGCCGGCCAGCAGCGCCTGCAGCGCCACCAGCACGCCGACACTGATCCGGCCGTTCACGACCTGCCAGGCGCCGATGCAGATCACCGCTGCGGTAGCGACGGCGATCAGCACCTGTTGTGCCGTCTGCAGGAGCGTGCGCTGGCGCTCAAGGTCGCCGAATATCGCCTGCTCGCGCGCCTGCAAGCCGAGCAGCCGCTCGATCAGCAACGGCTCGGCGCCGTTGGCGCGCACCTCGTCGATGCTGGCGAGGCCCTGGGCGCCGGCGCCCGCGAGCCGCATGCGTTCGACGGTGAGCGCAACGTTCTGCTCGGCGGTCCAGCGGTGTGTGAACTGCAGCAGAGCCAGGTTGCCGATGCCGACCGCGAGCGCGATGCCGCCGAGCAGGGCGTCGTAACCCACCATCACCAGCGCGAAGAACAATAGCGAAGGCAGGGCGAGGAAGGTCATGCCGAGCTGGCCCGACAGCAGGCTAGCCAGCGAATCTGCGGCTGGCAGGCGGGCCGCCACTTCGGCTGAGCTGCGCTGGCTGAAGAAAGCGAGCGGCAAGCGGAGCAGGCGATGCAGCATCGCGGCCCCCGTCTCGACGGCGAGCTTGGTCTCAACGCGTAAGAGAAGGCGCTGCTGCATCCAAGTCAGCAGCGCCTGAAGCAGGCCCACGAGGATCATGCCGATCACGAGCGGCTGCAGCCATGAATCGTAATGCTGCACGAGGTAGCCGTCGACGAAGATGCGACTGAAGGTCGGCACCAGCAGTGCCGGCAGCAGCAGCACGATCGCCAGCGCGCCCAGGAACGCAAGTTCAGGATGCGATCGCTCGACGCGCTGCAGCAGCGCGCGATAGAGGCTGGGCTTCGCGCCGCCCGGCTGGAACTGGGGCGACGGCGCGAAGGCCAAGGCCGTGCCGCTGTAGCCCAATGCGAACTCGGCGTGCGAGAGGCGGCGGCGCCCGAGCGCGGGATCGTTCACTTTCACTTCCGTGGGGCCGACTTCGTCGACCACGACGAAGTGGTTGCCTTCCCAGTGCGCGATGAAGGGGGTCTGCAGTCCCCCGATCTCGGCGGCGGGCACGCGATAGCCGTCGGCCTCCAGGCCGGCGACGCGCGCGGCGCGGATCAGGGTGCTGGCGCGGCTGCCATTGCGCGACACGCCGCAGGCGGCGCGCACCTCCTCGAGCTTGACCCAGCGGCCGTAGTGACAAAGCACGCTCGCGAGGCAGGCGGCCCCGCACTCGGTGGCGCCGAGCTGGGGGACGATCGGTGTGGCGCGCGCCATATCGTTATTGCGCCCGGAACAGGCGCGAAAGCGGCGGAATGACAATGCCGAGCAGGCGGCGCTCCTGGATCACGATCTCGCTGTCGGCGACGGTGCCGTCGGTCAACCGTCGCTCCGGTCCGCGCGACGACGACCAGGCATAACCGGTCTTGCTGGTCGGGTCGGGCTGCAGCGCGATCAGCGCCATGAAGGGCGCGCCGTTGGCCGACAGCGTCTTCACCATCTGATCGTTCTTCAGGACATTCATCATGCCGGCGGTAGTGGCAGCGGTCTCGGCGACGCTCAGCACCGTGCCGCGCAGCTTGCCGAACTCCGACGCTTCGACGGAAGAGGGCGCTACCAGCACGGCTGCGCCCGGCTTCACCTTCTTGCCGTCGGTCGGCGGCAAATAGGCGATCGCCAGCAGCTCGCCGGTGTTGAGGTCGGCGTCGTCGTCGCGCAGCATGGTCATCAGCGGCGCGCCGGCCTCGAACAGGTTGCCGGCCTGCGCCTTCATCTCGACGATGTGGCCGGCGAACGGACTATGGATCTCGGTCTGGCCGACCAGCAGCTTCGCCAACTCGGTGGTTTCGACGGTGAGGCGCGAGATCTCGTCGTTGATCGTCGACATGTCGCGCTCCTGCTGCAGGTGGGCGAGCTCTGTCTGCGCGGCGAGGCCCGCGATCTCCGCACGCGCACCGCCGATCGAAATCTCCACCTCGTGCAGTTTGGCCTGGTTGCCCAGCATCTGATCGCGCGCCACCACGCCCTTTGAGGCAAGTTCGGTCAGGTTCTTGTCGCGGTCCTGCAGCACGGTGAATTCTCCCGAGAGCAGGCCAATGCGCGTCTCGGCCTCGTGGCGCCTCACCTTGTCGGATTCCAGCTGGGCGGCGTTGGTCCGCGCATTGAGATCCGTGTGACGGGCGCGCCGATCCTTTGCCTCCCGCAGCATCGCTTCCTTGGTGGTGAGCTGCATGGCGCTCTCCGGCTGGGCAACCCGGGCCACCAGGTCTCCCGCCTTGATGTCGGAACCTTCGCGCACTTCGAACTGAGTGACCGTACCGCGGCTCGGCATCGCGATCTCGGTGACGCCCTGGACGCTCGCCAGCACACCTTTGCCCTGCACCGTCACCGGCACGTCGAGCAGCGCTGCCCACACGACGGCGCCGGCCAGCACCGCCACGATGCTGCCGATCTGCCACCACGACGCCATCTTCACGATGCGCACCGGCCGGTCGAATATCTGCGAAGTCTCCACCCCAGTCCTATTCCGACCGCAAGAGTCTTGCCAGCGGCGGGAAGACGACCCCGAGCAGGCGACGCTGTTGAATCACGACCTCGGCATCGGCCATGGTGCCGCCGCTCAACAGTATGTTGGGGCCTCCCGAAGAGGACCAAGCATATCCGCTTCTCGTTGCAGGGTCGGTATCGAGGGCGATCACGACCATGAAGGGCGCGCCATTTGCCGACAGCATCTTCACCATCTGGTCGTTCTTAAGCACGTTCATCATGCCGGCGGTCGTGGCGGCACTCTCCGCGGCGGACAGCACCGTGCCCCGGATCATGCCGAACTCCGAGCGATCGACCGAGGAGGGCGCCACCAGCACTTTGGCACCGGGCTTGATCTTCTTGCCGTCGGCCGGCGACACATAGGCAATCGCGCGTAGCGCGCCGGTAGTCGGGTCACCATCGTCGTCGCGCAGCACCGTCATGAGCGGCGCGCCGGCGTCGAGGAAATTGCCTGCCACCGCTTTCGCCTCGACGATGCGGCCGGCATAGGGGCTGTGGACCTCGGTCTGCGTGGTGAGGAGCTTGCGCAGCTCGGTGGTTTCAGTGGCGAGCTGAGATATCTGGTCGCGCACGCCAGACAGGTCGCGCTCCTGCTGCAGCCGGGCGAGCTCGGCCTGGGAGGTGACGGTTGCGATCTCGGATCGCGCCGCGCCGATCGAGATCTCGACTTCGTGCAGCTTGGCCTGGTTGGCGAGCACCTGCTCGCGCGCCACGATGCGCTTGGCGGCGAGATCGCGCAGGCTGTTGTCGCGGTCCTGCAGTACGGCGAACTCGCCCGAGAGCAGCGAGATACGCGTCTCGGCCTCGTGGATGCGCACGGCATCGGAAGCGCTCTGGGCGGTGTTGGTGCGCTCGTTGAGGTCGAGATGGCGCGCCAGCCGTTCCTGTGCCTCGTGCAGCAGTGCCCGTTTGGTGGTGAGCTGCATGCGCGCCTCGGGCTGCGCGACCAAGGCCACGAGATCGCCCGCCTTGACGTCGGCGCCTTCGTGGATCGGCAGCTGGGTGAGCGTGCCGCGACTGGGCATCGTGATCTCCGCGATGCCGTGGACGCTCAGCAGCAGGCCCTTGCCTTGTACGACGATCGGCACCTCGAGAAATGCCGCCCACACTGCGCCACCCGTCAGGGCGACGGCGACAGCGGCGGCCTGCATCCAGCCGGCAGATTTCACAATGTGCACGGGGCGGTCGAAGGGGCTCGGCGCGACAGCGGGCGAGTCGGCCGTTGGCGTCGCTGGAAGTATATTTGCAGTCACCGGCCGACATAACAGGATTGCAGGCGTGGCGATACCGTTCGCTTCGAGATTCGAACCTGTCTAGGGCGCTCCTCTCTGCCGAAACCCCATGTCGCCCACAGGAAGGCGACGGGCGACCCCGCTATGTACGAAAGCAAACAATGATCTGTCCTGGAGGAAACGATAGCGAAGACAGAGACCACGCTCACGCCGCTGTTGGTCGAGCAGGTAGAGAGTTTTCGTATCGGCGGTAATAAAGAGTGCCCACGAAGATGATCTCTTGCGTACCCTTTGCTACGGGTATCGCTTGCCTTGGACATCACTCGATTCTAAGCGCCCCTTCCTTCTTCGCGCGCGAGAAACTGCTCGTGAATGGACAACCGGTCCCTTATCCAAAGCACTGCGACATCGTGTTTGCGATCATCGACACGGCGTCAAAGACCGGTACCGAGAATGATGCAACGGCCGTCACCTTCTTTGCTCGCGATCCCCACGGTCCCATCCCCTTGATGATCTTGGATTGGCATATCGTTCAAATCGAAGGCGCGCTGCTGGAGACCTGGCTACCCGAAGTGTTCGCGCGACTGGAGGAGTTGATGCGGCTTTGCGGTGCCCGTCGTGGTTCTCCTGGAGTTTTTATTGAGGACAAGGATTCTGGAACGATCCTATTGCAGCAAGCGCTAAATCGCGGACTGCCCGTTCACGCAATCGAATCCAAGCTCACGGCGATGGGCAAG
>CAIKZO010000020.1 GCA_903832005.1 Enhydrobacter aerosaccus
CGGATATGCTGGGTATCACTATTGGTACACACGCTGAACCACCGCCGCGTAGTCACGCAGAAGATCATGCGGATGATCAAGCCGCTGCCGTTACCGTTTCTCAGCAAACGGCAACGGAGACCGATGAGCTAGAAGGAATCAGTCCGGTAGCGGTGAAGTGGATGCGGCGCGCAGGCCTTCGCCCAAACGATCTCCAGTCACTGTTCAGCCTCGGCGTTGACGAAATCGACCTCGTTGCAAAAAAAGTGCCTGGCAGCGGCAATAAGGATCGGATGAGAAGCGTCTTGCTGCTTAAGGGAATCGCCGCATATCTGGGAACTGGCGTAGCTCGAGTTACCTTTGAGCAACTCAAGGAAGCCTGCCTCCACTACAATGCTTACGATCGCAGTAACTTCTCAGCATACCTGAAATCACTAGCTGCTGAAGTTAGCGGAACAAAGGAGGCAGGCTTCACCTTGACCGCCCGAGGCCTCACATCGGCGACAGAAATGGTAAAGGGTCTTCTTCCCACTTAGTCACGCAAAGCCTAAGTGCTGTAATGGAAACCGTCGCCCATTAGACCTCCGGTCTCCCCTTCCCCTTACGGCGAACTCATCGCCCGCTTCAGCCTGCGCAACGCCGAGTTCGCCCTTGCCAATGGCATCCGGCACCTCTTCATTTTTTTGCAAATCGAATAGGGTTTTCGACTTCACCGCATGCAAGACCACTTGCTCATTTTCACACACGTTTAAGTTGCGCTTGAGCACGTCGGCTGCAAAACTTCTCGGTTAGGCGTCGGTAGATTGGAACCACATGGCGATAGCACTATTTGAACCCAGACTATTCGAGCTCGGAGAAGCTTATTTTAACTATCGAGATGTAATACCTACGCAAGCGTTGTTGAACGCCTCAGCCGCTGCTCTAGAGAAACGAGCGCGTGCCTTAGCCGCCCAGCATCTGGGCCCAGGCCTTTCCATTGTCGTAATCTCTGAGCCTGGTTCCCTAGTAGATCGATGTATTGTCTACGGAGGGTTAATTCTCGCCTTGGCAAGCACAAGCCCATCCGAACTTAAAAAGCATTTGGGCGAATGGAAAGATTCAATCGCCGAATTCTCTCAGGAAGTAATCGACTCTGTTCAGCAAGCGCCGCTAGCCCCATCACTTCCTACTAACGATGACAAATCGGTCATTGTTCAGAGAAAGCGTCACGCGATTGGGCAGATCGAGAACATTGTTGATGCAGCCAGAAAGCTCAATGAGAACTCTAACGCGCCCGGCTTAAAGCAAGAATTGATAAGCAAGGTACAAGTTCTTCTCCGAGAAGCAGGCAGTGATGACGAAAGAGCAGAGCTAATCAAAATGATCTGCAAACTGTCCGGCGTGCGAGAAGCCCTTATAGTTGCGGCTGGATCAAACTATCGCAAAATCTTGCAGGTCCCTCCCGCCAAGAAGGCCAAGCCTCGCACGAAGAGTCGAAAATTATCGCGATCGCCTGAGGATGAGACTGAGCAACAACCGGGGCGTCGAAGACTCAAGCGTGTGGTCCGGCAATTTTCCACTAAGTGAGATTCAACGATCTGGATGGATTGACCAAGTTAGGCAGACGTCACCCCGGATCGAGACCGTGCTTCTTCATTACCGCCACCGCTTCGGGGCTCATGGCGGATTTCATGAACGGTCTTCCCTCGATGATGTCCAGTTGGGGAGGCAGTCTGGGCAAGCTCAGCCCGGGTCCATGCCGTTGTGGCGGATGATCGCTACGGCCTCCGGGCCAGTGAGTGTCTCCACCAGCACACGTGCTGCATCCTGCTGCCTGGCGGTGGTGGGAATGCCCGCGGCGTAGACGGTCACCCGCTGTAACTCCCCGGGCAGCGGCCCGAGATAAGCAATCCCCGGCGCGTGGATCAGCTCACTCGTCTGCTGCAGGCCGATCTCGACTTCACCGCGCGCCAGAAGATCGGGGACCTGCTCGCCGGGCAGCGGCTGTTTCAGGCGCGGCACGGTCTCGGCGGCGATGCCGAGATGGGCGAGCATCTCGGGGATGTAGACGGCGCTCGAGCCGCCTGAGCGGCCGATCGTCTTCGCGGCCAGCAGCGCGTGCTTCAGCGCCTCCGGCGTGGAGATGTCGGGCCTCGGCGCATCGGCACGCACGGCGACGCCGATGCCGGTCTTCATCAAGTCGGTGCGGCTGCCGGCTAAAAGCTTGCCGTCCTTGAGGAAGGCGTCGATCTCCGATGCGGTGGTGATCACCAGGTCATAGGTCTCGCCCGCCGCCAGGCGTTTGCGGAGGGCGGGGCCGGTATCGAAGGTGGCGATCACCCTGTGGCCGCTCGCGCGTTCGAAGGCCGGGATCAGTTCGTTGACCGTGTCCTTCGAGACGCCGGCGCCCAGCAGCGCGATGTCGGCGGCCCGTGCCAGGCTGGGGGCGGCCGCTCCGGGGATCAGGAGCAACAGCGCGACGACGATGGCTTTCATCCCACGATCTCTTTCGCCCCGCCTCAAGGCAACGGCAATTGCGGCCCATTGGAACTCCCCGGAAACAGCGAGGCCGCGTTCTGGAGTTCGGCGGCGAGGCCCTCCCAGGCCGACGCTGCGCTGGTGAAGGCGGCGGCCGGGTCGTCTTCGCGATGGCGACGGATCAGCGGCTTGTCCGGGCCGAAGTAGATGCGGATGCCGGCCGTCACGCTGTAGGCCTGCGGATCGACCATCGCGCCGTTGACGTAGAACGAGACATTGTGGCGGTCGGCGAACCGCGGCTGGAATTCGATCGAGGCGCTGCCCTGCGCGTGGTTGAGTTCCGCGCCGCCGCCCAGCGACAGCGCGAGATCGGGCGTGGGATAGACGGTGGCGCGTCCCTGGTAGAAGGCGCCGCTCGCGGACATGCCCAGCGTATTGTCGACGGCTTCGTGATAGCCGGCCCAGGCGCCGAAGCTGAAGATGCCGGCGTAGAGCTCGGCCTCGCCGCCGTACCAGCCCAGCCGCACGCCACTGCCGGCCTGGATCGACGCGATCGGCCCGATCAGGCCGATCGCCGGGTCGCGCCAGAACAGATGCGCCGTGCCGCCGCCGAACACCGAATTGAAGGCCGTGCCCGCCGTGCCGTCGAGCTGGAAGCCCAGCGCATGGCCGAGCGGCGTGGTGACCGAGCCGTTCAGGATGCTGACGCCCGAGGAGGTCCCGCCGGCGCCGGTCGCGCCGCCTTCGAGGGAGAGCTTGCCGTTCAAGGTCGAGACCGCCGGCTTCGGGTCTTCCGCCCGGGCGGCGAAGGGCAGCGCGATGGTTGTCGCGGCCGCCAGGGCGACAAATAGCCGATTGCGAACAGACATACGCACCCCCATCGCGATACTCTTTCGTCTCTAGCATGGCGCACGGGAGGCCGTACGGATCGAAATGGAAACCCTCCTCTCCCCGCAGCCGCTCGACGCCGCCGCCTTCGCGCCCTTTGGCCAGGTGATCGCGCCCAGCGAAGACGGCACGCCGTTCGGTGCGTCCGACGCGCAGCTCGTCCTCACCAACGGCACGCCGCGCCTCTACATCATGCGGCTCACGTCGCGCGGGCTCGCCTTCGACAAGATCACGCGCCACATCCGCGTCACGCAGTGCCTCGCCGCGATCGGCGGCGGCGACTGGCTGCTGGCGGTGGCGCCGCCGCTCGCGCCCGACGATCGCGCGGCGATGCCCGATCCAGGATCGATCCGCGCCTTCCGCATTGATGGGCCCGTGGGGGTGAAGCTCCATCGCGGCACCTGGCATGCCGGGCCGTTCTTCACCGCGCCCGAGATGGATTTCCTCAACCTCGAGCTGGCCGACACCAACGAGACCGATCACGTCGATTGCCATCTGGCGCGCGATCATGGGGTGAGATTTCGGTTCGGCTAGGCAGCGCGGCCTGTGCGGCTCTGGCCCGTAGTTCCCAGCCGGTAAGTAAGTTTTTCATGGAAACGCACTGGACCGATCCCATATCGGCTCCTCTCTCCGAGGAGTTTCCAATGCCCTTAGACAACACTCCTGACGACACCGTCCTGCTCGATGCCTACTCGCGCGCGGTGATCGGCTCGGTCGACAAGGTCGGCCCGGCCGTGGTGCGCGTCGAGCGCCTGGCCGACGGCAAGACTGCAGGCACCGGGTCCGGCGTCGCTATCTCGGGCGACGGGCTGGTGCTGACCAACAGCCACGTCGTGGGCGGCGCCACGCAGATGCGCCTCTCCTTCGCCGACGGCAGCAGCCGCGAGGCGCGCGTGCTGGGCGACGATCCCGACACCGACCTGGCGTTGCTGCGCACCGACTTGCCCGCGGGCACGACGGCCGCGGTGCTGGGCGACAGCAAGGCGCTGCGGCGCGGCCAGCTGGTGGTCGCGATCGGCAATCCGCTGGGCTTCGAGTCGACGGTGACGGCGGGCGTCGTGTCTGCGCTCGGGCGGTCGCTGCGCGCCTATTCCGGCCGGCTGATCGACGACGTGATCCAGACCGATGCGGCGCTCAATCCCGGCAACTCGGGCGGCCCGCTGGTGTCGACCCTCGGCGAGGTGGTGGGCATCAACACCGCCATGATCAACGGCGCGCAGGGCATCTGCTTTGCCGTCGCCTCGAACACGGCGGTGTTCGTGGTGAGCGAGTTCATCCAGCATGGACGCGTCCGCCGCGCGCACATCGGCATCGCCGCCGAGACCGTGCCGCTGCCGCGCCGCATCGGGCTCGCGACCGGCGCCGGCAAGCGCGCGATCCGCCTCAGCGAGGTGATGTCGGGCGGTCCTGCCGCCGCGGCCGGCCTGCTCGCGGGCGATCTTCTGTTGTCGCTCGAAGGCATCCCGATCGAGGGAGCCGACGATTTGATCCGGCTGCTCAACGCCGACCGCATCGGCCGCGACACCCAGGTCGCGATCCTGCGCGGCGGCGTGGTCGAGAAGCGGACGCTGCGGCCGGTGGAAAGGCGCCCCCTGTCCTCCTGAGCGCAGCGACGGATCCTTCGCCCTGCTCAGGATGACAATCTTCGATACATGGAGGAGAGTCGCACCAAACAGACGAAGGGAAACGCCGCCATGAAGATCGGAGTCTTCGCGACATTCATGTCGCCCCACGCCACGCCCGCCATGATCCGCGACTTCGGCAAGCGGGCCGAGGGCCTGGGGCTCGACTCGATCTGGATGGGCGAGCACGTGGCGCTGTTCGACAAGAACACCTACGGCTACCCCGGCTCCAAGGACGGGCGCATCCCGGTGCCGGCGGGTGGCGGCATGCTCGACGTGACGGCGACCTTCGGCTTCCTCGCGGGCGCCACCACGACCTTGCGCTTCGGCACGGGCGTGGCGCTGGTGCCGCAGCGCAACCCGATCTACACGGCCAAGGAGATGGTGACGCTGGATTGGTTGTCCGACGGCAGGTTGGACTTCGGCATCGGCGTCGGCTGGAACAAGGAAGAGGTCGAGGCCTGCGGCTATCGCTGGGAGGATCGCGGCGCGCGCTGCGACGAGTTCCTCGAGGTGATGCGCCGCCTGTGGACCGAGCCGGTGGTCGACTTCAAGGGCAAGTGGGTGTCGTTCGAGACCTTGCGGCTCGATCCCAAGCCGATTCAGAAGCCGCACATCCCGATCATCGTCGGCGGCTATGCCGATGCAGCGTTCCGGCGCGCCGTGCAGTTCGGCGCCGGCTGGTACGGCTTCAACCTCGATCCGGCGCGGGCCAAGGGCATGCTGGCCAAGCTCGATGCGGCGTTCGCGAAAGCCGGCAAGGTGCGCGGGCCGGACTACGAGATCGTCATCACGCCGCCGATGAACATGACGCCGGACGCGATGCAGGAATACGCAGCGCTGGGCGTGCACCGCGTGGTGGTCAACCTCGGCGGCCAGAAGCCCGAGCAGGTCGACAGGCGCCTGCCCGAGATCGGAAGCCTCGTGAAGAAGGCGGCGTAACCATGAGACTGGAAACCCTCCTCCCCCTCGGCAAGGTCGATCCCGGTCTGCGCGCGCCGGAGATCGCGCTCGATCTCGCCTCGATCGGTCCGAGCGCCAGGCTGCTCGAAGAGATCGGTTACGGCGGGCTGGTCGTCGAGGAGACCAAGGACGATCCCTTCATCCTGATGGCGCTGGCGGCGCAGGCGACCACGAAGCTGCACATCGGCACGTCGGTGGCGATCGCCTTTCCGCGCAGCCCGACGGTGACGGCGATGAGCGCGTGGACGCTCAGCAAGCTCAGCAAGGGCCGCTTTACGCTCGGCCTCGGCACGCAGGTGAAGGCGCATATCGAGCGGCGGTATGGCTTGCCGTGGTCACCCGCGGGACCGTGGATGCGCGAGTACGTGCAGGCGGTGCGCGCGGTGTGGGCGCATTGGCAGACCGGTGCGCCGCTCGCCATCGCGGGGCCGCACTACAACATCAATCTGATGGTGCCGCTGTTCAATCCGGGGCCGATCGAGCATCCCGACATCCCGATCCATCTCGCCGCGGTGAATGCCGTGATGTGCAAGATGGCGGGCGAAGTGGCCGAGGGCATCCGGCTCCATCCGGTGTGCACGCCCTCCTACATCAGCGAGGTGATGCTGCCGGCGGTGCGCGAGGGCGCACACAAGGCCGGCCGCTCGCTCGATCGCTTCCAGACCTGCATGAAGCCGCTGATCGCAGTTGCCGCCAACGAAGAGGAGCTGGTGCCCAAGGTGCGCGACGTGCGCGCGCGCATCTCGTTCTATGCCTCGACGCCGCAGTATCGCGCGGCCTTCGATCACCTGGGGCTGGGCGACCTCGCCGACCGGCTGAAGCTGCTGTCGCGGGCGCAGAAGTGGGAGGAGATGCCGCAGCACATCGACGACGACGTGCTGCACCAGTTCGTGACGATCGGCACCTACGACACGATCGCCACCAAGCTGCTCGACCGCTTCTCCGGCCTGATCACCGACTGCGAGTTCTCGATCGCGGTGAAGACCGAGGCCGACAAGGAAATCCTCCGCGCGCTGGCGAAGGAAATCCAGTCGGACAGCCTGGCGATGGCGCGCCGCGCGATCCTCGGGGTGGCGGCCTAGCTCAACCGAACCGAACGCGGCCCGGCAGCTCCTCGGCCTCGACCTCGGGCACGAAGCCGTCGCGGCCGGGGACGTAGGCGCGGTTGGTCTGGCGCGGATTGCGGTTCAGCAACGGGCGCAGGTACATCGGGTGCGTGATCGAACGCACCTCGTGCTCGATCTGGAACAGCTTCGCGCCCGACTGGGGATCGACGATGTCGAGGAAGCGGTACTGGTACTGGTTGCTCTCCTCGCTGACGAGCCCGAGCTTGCCCAGCGCCGCGTGCGGCCGCGAGAAGTTGGCGACATAGATCTGGATGTGATGGCCGTCGTACGGCGGCGCGGGCTTGTCCGTCTCCTTGAACAGGAGTTCCTGGCCCTTGCCGACCGAAACATGCGCCGTGTTGTTCTCGACCTTGGTCATCGTGTCGAAGACCTTGGCGTAGAAGGCGGCGATGCCCTTGGCGGTGCCCACGGGGACGTCGAACTCGACGTATGGCATTCCCATCTGCATGTCGCCGAAGCGCTCCGCAGGTTCATAGACCACCATCGTGTTGCCCCACGGGCAGGTCACGTCGACATGGTCGTTGTGCTCGGTGAAGCCGTACTGCGTGCCTTCGAGCGGCTTCTTCATGTTGCCGAGCCGGCGCATCAGCTGCTCGCGGCCGGGGATCACCAGCGCCGTGCGGCCGCGCAGCTTCTGGTCCTTGCCCGTCGGCAGGTGGAACTGGCTCTTGGGGCCGACATTGATCCACATGTTGTCGACCGAGGTCATCATGTAGGGGTCGCGCGTCAGGCCGAGGGCGCTGACATAGAACAGCGTCGCCGGGCGCTGGTCGGGGACCAACAGGTTGACGTGCTCGAGGCCCACGATGTTGCCGAGGTCCTCGGCCGCGCGGTCGTATGTCTTGGTGATGCTGTCCATGGTGGGCTCTCCTCAGTGTACCGGCTCGAGCATGACGACCGGGATCTCGCGGTCGCCCGCCTTCTGCTGATATTCGGCATAGGGCGCGAAGAAGCCGACCGCCTGCTTCCACAACGCATCGCGCTTGGCGCCGGCGGGCACGGTGTGCGCCTTGGCCTTGATCGTCTTCTCGCCGACCTGCAGCTCGACGTCGGGATGGACCTTGAGGTTCTTGTACCAGCCGGGATGATCCGGTGCGCCGCCCTTGGACGCGATCACGAAGTAACCGCCGTCGGCCTCGCCGTAGAACAGCGGGAAGAGATACTTCTCGCCCGACTTGCGGCCCTTGGTGACCAGCAGCAGCGCGGGCACGGTGCCGGCGGGACGGCCGGGCACGGTGAGCGTGTACATGTGCCCTTCCTTGCCGCCGCTCTTGATGTAGGTATCGATATGGTCGGTCATCCACTTGGGCCGGCCGGCGGGCACCTTGGCGTCGATCATGGCGGGCTCCTGGGCTCTAGAGGCGTGAGAGAATTCGGCCGAGAATACTCGGAAGGACCGGAGGTTAGGCATGATGAAGATCGGTTTCAACCTGCCCAACTCGGGGCCGCTCAGCGATGTCGCCGCCATGACCCGGATCGCGGTCGAGGGCGAGGCGATGGGCTACGATTACCTGACGGTGACCGACCACGTCGTGCTGCCCGACATGAAGGTGCCGGGATATCCCTATTCCGAAAGCGGCGAATTCTACGAGGACGCCCCCACAGAGCGGCACGAACAGCTGATCGGCATGGCCTATATCGCGGCCAAGACCAGCCGCATCCGCCTGGTCGCCGCCGTGCTGGTGGTGCCGCATCGACCTGCGGTATTGGCCGCCAAGATGCTGGCCACCCTCGACGTGCTGAGCGGAGGCCGGCTGACGGTCGGCATCGGCGCCGGCTGGCTCAAGACCGAGTTCGACGCCGTGGTCACCACGCCTTATCCTGAGCGCGGCGCGGTGACCGACGAATATATCGATGCCTTCAAGGTGCTATGGACCGAGCCCTCGCCGAAGTTCGCCGGGCGCTACACGCGGTTCGACAATATCGTGCTCGAGCCCAAGCCGGTGCAGCGCCCTCACCCGCCGCTCTGGATTGGCGGCGAGGGACCGGCCGCGCTTCGTCGTGCCGCGCGGGTGGGCGACGCCTGGTATCCCATCGGCAGCAACAACAAGCATCTCTACGACACGCTGCCGCGGCTTGACGCCGGCATCGCCAAGCTGCGCCAGACGGTGGCCGACGCGGGCCGCGCGCCCGGATCGGTCGAGGTCGCGTTTCGGGTGAAGCGCTATGGCGCCGCCGTGCCGTCCCTGGCCACCGACGACAACCGCCGCCTGTTCTCCGGCAGCGAGGCCGAGCTGATCGCCGATCTGCGCGCGCTCGAAGGCCTGGGCGTAACGTCGATCGACATCGATTTCGGCCGACCCACGGCCGACGCGGTGATCGCCGAGATGAAGCGTTTCCGCTCGGCGGTGATCGATAAGATCTAGAGGCGCGGACGGAACCGAATCGCTCCTCCGGCTTTAATAGGCGTGTCCTACGCCAGCTCCGTGCTCCAGACCGGCGAGACGATCAAGGCGGTCGGCCGCCTGCATTGGATCGTCTTCGTGCGCGGCCTCGCGTTGGGCGTCATTGGCCTCGCCTTCCTGTGGTACGGCTATGACACGCAGCGCGCCGCGCGCGCCGATATCGCCAGCGTCCTGGTGATCGTGGGCGCGCTGTTCCTGCTGGTTGGTGCGGCGCTGCTGCTGAACGCCTGGTTCCATCGCTGGATCACCGAGATCTCCGTCACCACGCATCGGGTGATCTACAAGACCGGCTTCATCCGCCGCCACACGGTCGAGATGAACATGGACAAGGTCGAGACCGTCGACGTCGACCAGTCGATCCTGGGCCGGATGCTGGGCTTCGGCACGATCCGCGTGCGCGGCACCGGCCAGAGCATAGAGAGCCTGCGCCGCATCGCCCATCCCATCGAGTTGCGCAACGCGATCACGGCAGGTTAACAAGCTTCTCCTCGGAGGAGCCTGAATGCGCGTCGAAATCCTGTGCACCGGTGACGAGATCCTGACCGGCAAGACGATCAACACCAACTACAGCCACATGGCGCGCCGCCTCGGCGAAGCCGGCCTCGACGTCCATTGGGGCACCACGGTCGGCGACGATCGCGAGACGCTGCTGGCCGCTTTCCGGCAGGCGGGCGCGCGCGCCGATGCAGTGATCGTGAACGGCGGCCTCGGACCCACGGTCGACGATCTCAGCCAGGAGCTGGCGGCCGAGGCTTGCGGTGTGTCGCTGGTGCTGAACGACTACTGGATGACGCGCATGACGGAGTCCTATGCGCGGCGCGGACGGGTCATGCCCGCCAACAACAAGAAGCAGGCGATGCTGCCCGCCAATGCCGAATTCATCGACAATCCGATCGGCACCGCCTGCGGCTTCGCCGTCACCATCGGCAAGGCGCGCTTCCTGTTCACGCCGGGCGTGCCGCGCGAGATGCGGCTGATGCTCGACGAGCAGGTGATCCCGCGGCTCCTGAAGTTGAGCGGCATCACCGGCGTGACGCGGCTGAAGCGCTTCCACTCCTTCGGCATCGGCGAGAGCCGCGCCGACGAGATGCTGGCCGGCATCCCCGGCCTCGCCATCGACGGTGATATCAAGCTGGGCTTCCAGGCGCACTTCCCGCAGCTCGAGACCAAGCTCGCCATCCGCGGCGCTGACGAGGCCCACCTCAACATGCGCCTCGCGCCGGTCGAGGCCGAGGTGCGCAAGCGCCTGGGCAACTTCGTGGTCGCCGAGGACAACCAGTCGCTCGAGGGCGTGGTGCTGGACGAACTGAAGAGCCGGAAGAAGACCCTGGCGATCGGCGAGACGGCGACCGCCGGTATCGTCTCCGCGCGCCTGGCATCGCTGCCCGGCGCCGAGTCCGTCTTCAAGCAAGGCACGATCGCCGCAACGGTCTCGGCCGAAGCGCTGCACAAGGAGAGTGGCGCCGACATCGCACTGAGCGTCGACGTGAAGATCGATGCCGAGGGTGGCAGCGTCACGATCGGCATCGCCGACGGCAAGCAGACGATCAAGCGCGAGGCGCGGCTGGTCGGCAATCGCGATTGGGTGCGGACGGGGGCGTGCGAACTCGGCCTCGATTGCCTGCGCCGCCACTTGCTTGGATTGCCCGTGGACGAGCGGATCGACTTCGAGCGCCGTTAGCGCAGTTCCGGCCAGCGCTTCTGCAGGGTCGCCACGAGGTCGTCGACCCGGGCGGCCAGCAGACGCTCGCCCTTGAAAGCGGTGGCGCGCGTCGGATCGCCGGTGGCGCCCGTGGCCTCGAAAGATCCCTCTAGCTTCAGCCTGTCCATGCGCACGCTGCGCGGCTCAAGCGCCAGCATCACCGATGTCTCGCGCTCGTCGGCATGGCCGCCTTCCTTGTTTTCGACCAGCCCTTCGGCGGCCTGTCCGGTGAGCCGCATGTGCAGCATCAGCAGGTCGCCCTGCTCGGCCTCGAGTTCATCGAGCGGCCGCTCGGTCGAGACGCCGGTGTTGATCAGGGCGATCCGCTGCACGCCATGGGCGCGAAAGTTGCCGACCAGCTCGCGCAACAGCGCCTTGAACGTCCCCGCCGCCAGATGCTGACTGCCGGGAAAGGAGGTGAAGGCCGGATAAAAGCCGAAGCCGACCACGGGCGTGGCCACCACGTCGAGGCGTTCGATCACGCCTTGCGCCAAAGCTCGCGCCGTCAGCGCGTCCGTCTTGAGCGGCAGATGCGGACCGTGCGCCTTGGAGGCGGCGCCGATGGGGATAACGACAGGCGCGCCCGCGTCGAAGCGCACCTTCGCTTCAGGCCAGGTCAGATCCTCCAGCCAGACTCCGCGCGCCGTCATGACTCCCAGGGTAACTTCACGGGCTTGGGAGGCTGGCCGGGCGGTCCCATGACGATCATCTTGCGCCACTGTGCCTGGGGTGCCGAATCGTTCAGCGCAATACGCCCGCCCACTTCCGACACGCCGATATCGCGCCAGAAGGCATCGAGATCCATCGGCGTCCCGGTGGCGAAGTAACGATTTACCAGACCGCTCACGACCGTCGTGCCCGTGACCTTGTCGCACATCGCGACATAGTCCTGCAGACGCACGTTGATCGACGACTCATAGCCGGCCCACTGCGAGCCTTTCAGGCAGTCCTCGAGGCCCTTGGCGCCGTTGGTCGCACGGCGGATGCCGAGGTCGGCCATCAGCATGAACAGCGCGCCGCTCCAGTAGTTCTCGCGTCCCGACGCGTTCGTCAGGCCCTTGGCGAGGACCGGTGCACCCATCGGCATATTGTCCATCCACTCCTTCCAGACGACCTCCTCGGTCTTCCAGCCGGCGCGTGCACGGATGATCGGCTCTACGTAGGTGGCGGCGCCTTCCATGAACCAGGTCCCGCGGCCGCGGATGTAGGGCATGCCGGTGTGGATCATCTCATGCACCAGCACCCAATCGTTGAACAGGCGGCGCTGGTCGACGTCGGCGCCGACTTCGACCATGACCGTGGCGCCGCCGGGCGCCTCGGTGCGCCCGAAACCCACGCCGCGCTTGTTCTGCGTCGGCACGAGGGTGAGCAGCATCTGCGGCGCAGTGAAGCCCTGCCAGTAATTCGATTCCGCCTCGACCGTGCGCTTGACCCAGTCCGTCAGCTCGGCACGGCCAGATGCCGGAATACCGTCGAGGATGGCCAGGCGCAGCACGCCATCCTTCTTCGGCTGGCCCGGACGAAGCGAGCCCGGTGCCGGCACGGCAATGTCCTGCAGGCTGAATTTGCCGATGGCGGTGAAGCCTGCGTAACCCACACTGGTGCCGGCCAGCCGCCAGGCATCGCCCACCTTGGGCGTGCCCATCGCGAAGGACAGGCCGTCGGCGGTCCGCGCGCGAATGTCGACCACCGGGAAATTGTCATAGCCGCGCGGCGCCAGCAGCCAGCCCGACAGGCCCGCGAGCACGCTCTCGCCCCGCAGCACCGCGCTCGACGTGCTGTTCACGCCGCGCGCGTAGTCGGCGAGATCGTAACGGTAATGCACTTCGGCGAGACCGTTGACCGGCGCGACTTCCCAGCCTTCGCTCGACAGCTTCACCGGATTGTTGGCGCCATCGCGTGCGTCCAGGACGTGCGCCGCCACCGTCGCATCGTCCGGCACGAAGGTAATCGGCGTGGTCGTTCGACAGCGAAAGGTCACATCCAGTTTCGGGCCGGCGGCGACGCCGACGTCGACGGTGCAATCGGGTGCGATGGTGGCGGGCGCGACGGGAACAGGTGCGACGGTGGGTTGAGCCAGCGCCGGCAACGAAACCGCCGTGGCGGCCAGGAGGACGCGAAAGAACATGGCCTACGCTAGCATGTGCTAGGGTGACGGCAATGAATCTTGTCAACGTTCTGCAACTGATCGGCGGGCGCGCCACCACATTGCTGCCTTTTTCCTTGTTGCTCGGGATCGTCTTTCAGAACGCCGCCTCCGCCTTCCGCCCGCTGGTCGAGCCGGGCGCCATCGTGCTGCTGACCCTGGCTCTCGCCCGCACCGACTGGGCGCGCGTGGGCACTCTGCTGCGCCGGCCTATTCCCGCTCTTGTCCTGTCAGTTGCGCACCTGATCCTGGTCCCGCTGATCGTCTGGCAGGTCTGGCGGACGCTGGGCCTATGGCCGGGTCTGGTGGCGGCACTCAGCCTCAGCGCCATGGCGCCCGGCATCATTTCAGCCACGACGACCGCGGGCTTCCTGCGCCTCGATGCTTCGCTGGCGCTGCTGCTCACCCTGTTCACGAACCTCTTCGTGCCCTTCACCCTGCCGCCGCTGGCACTGCACCTACTCGGGCTCGACCTCAAGATCAGCGCCGTCGACCTCAGCCTGCGTCTGGCCTTCATCGTCGGCGTGTCGTTCGCCGGCGCCATGGCGATCCGCCTGTGGCTCGGCGCCGAGCGGCTGCGCCACTCGAGCCAGACACTCGACGGGCTGTCGGTGCTCGTGCTGATGGCCTTCACCATCCCGCTGATGGACGGCATCGTCGCGCGCGCCCACGCCGATCCGTTGAAGCTCTTCGGCTTCATCGGCGGCAGCTTCGCCGGCATGCTCGCCTGCAATGCAGTCCTGGCGCTGGCCGCCCTGCCGTTTCTCGATCGCCGCATGGCGCTGACCGCGGGCTACTGCTCACAAGGCCGGCACAATGCGCTGCTGATGGCCGTCCTGCCGGTTACCGCCGATCCCGATATTTTCCTGTTCATATCGGCGGTGCAGATCCCGCTCTACGTGCTGCCCGCCCTGCTGCAGCCGATCTACCGTCGCCTGTTACGCGTTGCGCCGGGCGATTGATTTGCCGGCGATGTAGCCGAAGGTGAGACACGGTCCGATCGTCGTGCCGGCACCTACCGCCTTGGTGCCGATCGGGTGCGCCATGGCAATGCCCGCGCAGTAGAGGCCGCCGATCACGCTCTTGTCCGGACGCAGCACCTCGCAGCGCGCATTGGTCCGCGCGCCGCCCTTGGTGCCGAGGCTGGCGTAGAGGAAGGGGGCGGCGAAGAACGGCCCCTGTTCGACCGTGCCAAGCGCCGTGTCCTTGGTGTAGTAGCGCTCCCACGCCGTCTCGCCGCGATGGAAGTCGCGATCGACACCCTCTTTTGACCAGCCGTTGAAGCGGTCGACCGTTGCGCGTAGCGTCGCCGGATCGAGGTCGATCTTCGCAGCCAACGCTTCGAGCGTCGGCGCCGTGCGCACGTAATTCGGATCCTTGGCGGCGTAATGCATGCCGAGCGTGTGCTTGTAGCGGCTGTCGAAAATGCGCCACACCGGCAGCTGCTTAGGCTTGCCGTCCGGCCCGCGCTCGTCGAGTGCTCCTCCGAGCGACGCGCTGCCTTCGCTCGCGAAGCGATCACCGTGCCGGTTCACCAGGATGCAGTGCGCCGTATAGGTCTCGTAGAGCGGTTGCGCGTGGCGATGGCCCTCGTAGCCGGTGAAGGTCACCGGCGCGATGTTGGCCTGGTCCATGTGGTCGAGTTCGGCACCCGCTTCCGCCGCCATGCGCTGGCCATCGCCGGTGTTGCTGCGCGGCGCGCCGATCAGCTCCATGCCCGGGAAATACTTGGGCATGAAGTCTGGCGCCCAGTCGAAGCCGCCGGTCGCCAGGATCACGCCCTTGCGGGCTCGCAATGTCTCGGCCTTGCCGTCGATCAGCGCCTCGACGCCGGTGACGGTGCCGCCCTCCAGCAGGAGATGCTTCACGTCGGCCTTCACTCGGATCTCGCAGCCATGATCGAGGCAACCGCGCAGGAGGCCGACGATCAGCCCGTTGCCCAGTCCCACCTTGCCCATGAGGAAGCGCCACGCGAGCGACGGCCCCATGCGGAACACGGTGCGCCAGGGATCCTTGAGGATGCCGCCGATCATCTCCTTGTAGGTGAAGTACTGCGGCTTCACCGACGGACGCACCTTGTTCCACCAGCGCCCGAGCTTGTAGCGGCTGATCAGGGTGGGCGAGACCATGCGGCCGAACAACTTGCCGCCCGGGCTTTCGACATAGAAGTCGGGATGGTTCACCAGTTCGAAGACGAGCGGCGTCTTGTCTTCGAGGAAACGCAGCATCGGCGCCGACTCGTTCGACAACGCCTGCCACAGCTCGTCCTCATCCTTGGCCCAGCCGGGCGGCGCAGTGGCGCGCAGATAGGTGAGCGTCTCTTCCGCCGAATCGTCGATCCCGGCGGCACGCATGTGGTGGTTGGCGGGCACCCAGGTGCCGGCGGACGACATGGCGGTCGTGCCGCCCAGCACCGCCGATTTCTCCAGCACAATCACCTTGGCGCCGTCGACGGAGGCGGCGAGCGCTGCCGCGAGACCCGCCGCGCCGGAGCCGACGACGATCACATCCACGGTGGTCTCAGGCATTGCGTGTCCACAGGCGGCGCCACAGCGGCGCGAGCAGGCCCGCGATCCCTTCCATGCTGAAGCGCATCAGCACGATCACGACCGCGGCGAAGACAGCGAGGTTCCATTCGCCGTAGGAGGCAAGATACGTCAGCGCGACGTTCACCGGCGCCGCACCGACCACGGGGCCGATGAAGGTGCCAAAGCCGCCGATCACGACCATGACCACGATCTTGGCCATTTCGCTGAAGTCGAGCATCTGCGGCGTGAGGGTCACGATGTAGTGGCCATAGACGGCGCCGGCGAGGCCCGCGATGGCGCTCGAGATCGAGAACACCCTGACCTTCACCATCGTCGTATCGATGCCCAGGCTCTTGGCGCGCAGCTCATCGTCCTTGATGGCGCGCATGAAATAGCCGAGCGGCGAATCGATCAGGGCGCGCAGGCCGAGCAGCACGATTACGGTGAGGCCGAGGAAGGTGAAGTAGTACGGCGTCGGATTGAGCGTGCCATAGAGCGACTTGACGCTGAGCCCGAGCTCGCCGCGCGTGAACGTATAGTCGGCCGTCAGATAGACATGGACCGTCTCGGCGAAGGCCCAGGTGGCGATGGCGAGATAGATCGTGCGCATGCGCAGCACCAGCCGGCCGAGGCCGTATCCCATTGCGCCCGCCAGCAGCGCGCCCGCCGGAATGCCGATCCAGACCGAAACGCCCCAATGATAGCCCAGCAGGCCGGATGTGTAGGCGCCGACCGCGGCGAAGGCATGATGGGCGAGCGAGAACTGGCCGGTGTAGCCCGCCAGCAGGTTCCAGCTCGCCGCAAGAATCACGTAGTAGAAGGACGCGACGAGCACGTGCACGACGAAATTGCTCGCGATCAGCGGCACGAACAACAGCAATACCGCCGCCACGAGAATGACGATCGCCGAGCGGCGGAAGGTCGGGGAACGGAGCGCGATCATCCCAGCAGGCACTCCTGCACCAGCGCATGGACGCGCGCCTCGCCGAACTCCGACACCGGACCGGACGCCTTCACCTTGCCGAGGTTCATCATCACGACGTCCTCGGTGTGCCGCAGGGCGTCGGCCACGTTCTGGTCGACCAACAGGATCGCCGTCGAGGTAGCGCGCCGCACGGTCTGCAGCAGCTCGTACACCTGATCGGCAAGGTTGGGCGCGAGGCCAACGGTCGGCTCGTCAACCAGCATCAGCCGCGGCTCGGTGATCATCTCTCGCGCGACCGAGAGCATGCGGCCCTGCCCGCCGCTCAGCGAGCCCGCCTTGTCGCGGCGCTTGCCGGCCAGCGCCGGAAACGTCTCGTAGATGCGCTCGAAGCGCTGCCTCAGCCGCGCCTTGTCATGGCGGATCGTCCATCCCCCGACATTGAGGTTTTCCTCGATGGTGAGGTGCGGAAACGTATTCAATTCCTGCGGCACGTAGCTGACGCCCAGCCGCTTGATCTCGTGCGGCTGCAGGCCGCCAATCGACTGGCCGCCCAGCGTGATCGAGCCGCGATGCACGCCCAGCAAGCCGAACACGCTCTTCAGCAAGGTCGACTTGCCCGCGCCGTTGGGGCCGATGACGAGCACGAAGCCGCCTGGCGCCACGGTGAGCGACATGCCTTGCAGGATGTCTACGCCCGGCTGGTAGGCCGCATGGATATCGTCGACCGTGAGCAAAGGAACGGCGCTCATTCCAGCGCCTTTCCAAGATAGCCCGCGATCACTTCCGGCAGGCGCGCCACTTCGTCGAGCGAGCCATGGGCGGCGACCTTGCCCTCCATCATGACCGTCACCTTCGGACAGAGCCGGCGCACGATCGTCATCTCGTGGCTCACGATCAGGAAGGTGGCGCCGTACAGTTTGTTGACCTCGAGGATCATGTCGATGATCGCATCCTTGATCACCGGGTTGATGCCGGAGAACGGCTCGTCGAGCACGTAGCACGAGCCCGGCACCATGAATCCACAGCCCATTTGCAGGAGCGCGCGCTGTCCGCCGGAGAGTTTCTTGGCCTGCGTGTCGGCAAGCGGCCGCAGCTTGGTGAGATCGAGCATCTGCGCGATCCGCGCCTCACCGTCAGTACCGTCCTTGGGACGGCGCGCGAGGAACGCCGTGCGCAGGTTTTCCGCGACCGTGAGGCTACCAAACAGGCGCGTCACCTGGAACGAGCGTACGAGGCCGCGGCGGGCAATCTCGTGCATGTCGCACCCACGCAGGCTTTCACCGGCAAGCTTCACCTCGCCCGAGTCGGCCTTGTAGACACCGGTCACCAGGTTCACGAGCGTGGTCTTGCCCGCCCCATTGGGACCGATCAGGCCACGGATTTCTCCCTGCTCCACTTCCAGCGACACGTTGTTGCTGGCTTGCAGGCTATTGAAGCGCTTGTTGAGCGCGATCGCTTCGAGGGCGGCGGCCATCGATCAGGCCTCGCGGCCGCGCTCGCCGAACAGGCCGGTCGGGCGCAGCACCAGGATCGCGATGACGAGGATGAAGCCGTAGATGTTCTGATAGGCCGAGTCGACGAAGGCGGCGCCAAACGATTCCATCAACCCGAGCAACACGCCCGCGATCAGCGCGCCCGGGATCGAACCCAGCCCGCCGATCACCACGATCTCGAAACCCTTCACTGTCGTGATCAGGCCGTTTGTCGGATAGACGAGGAACACCGGCGCCAGCAACGCGCCCGCCAGGCCCGCGAGCGCCACGCCGATGCCGAAGGCGATGCGATCGACCGACAGCACGTCGATGCCGGCGGTCTGCACGCCGACCCGGCTTTGCGATGCCGCGCGCAGGGCGAGGCCGTGCCAAGTGTAGCGCAGCACGGCCCAGAAAATCCCGAGTGCCGCCAGCGCGAACAGGAAGGCCGCGACCCGCGCACCCGCCATCGGCATCGGCCCGATCATGACCATCGGCAAGTTGGAGCCCGGCGTGAACTGGTTGGGACCGGCAAGGCCGGTGGCAACGCTGCGCAGGAACAGGAGAAGCGCCAGGGTGACGACGGTCGCGTAGTCGTCACGCAGCTCCGGCGGCTTCTTGAAGATCGGCTTGATCAGGCCCCATTGCACCACGAGGCCCAGCACGAAAACGCCGGCCGTCGAGATCAGGACCGCCAGCCACCACAAGTCCGGACCGAGTGCCCACGCCACCAGCATGTACTGCAGGTAGCTGCCGATCATGTAGAACTCGCCCATGGCCCAATTGACCATGCGCATGATCGAGTAAATGAACGTGATGCCGAGAGCCATGAGGGCGTAAAGCACGCCGATCATGACTCCCGAGATCGCGGTCTGGATGACGAGTTCGGTCGAAAACATCCGACTGAGTTTCGACCTTACGCGTTATTTCTTGGAATAGGTGACGACGACGTCCGCCTCTTTCCAGTCCTGGTTCGGCTTGGTGTACTGCACGATCAGGACTGGCGGCACCCAGTTGTGCCAGTAGACGCCATCGGCGCGCGGGAAGGTCACCGGTGCATCGGGCCAGCTCTTGAAGGTGCCGGTCTCGAGCGCCTTGATCAGCGCCTTCGGATCGGTGTTACCGGCGGCCTTCAGGGCCTCGGTGATGATCATGACGCCGCCGAAGCCGTTGAGGGCGCCGTACACGGGATCTTCCTTGTACTTTTCCTTGTAGGTCGCGGCGAAGGTCTTGCCGATGTCCGACAGCGGCGCCTTGGGCGAGTAGTAGGCGATGAAGTAGATGCCTTCGCCATTCTTCGCATGGAGCTGCCAGTACTGCGGACGCGTCGGCGCGTCGTAGGAGATCAGCATCGGCACGGTCGGCAGCAGGCCGATCGTCGTCGCCTGGTCCATGATCAGGTCGACTGGCGTGCCGACAGCGATGTTCAGCACGAGGTCCGGCTTGAACGCCTTGACCTGCAGGAGCTGCGCCGAGAAGTCGGTCGCCTTGTTGTCGAAGGTGATCTTCTGGATCTCGATACCGAAGTTGCCCGACTTGTTCTGGGCAATCGTCTCGTCGGTCAGGCCGATGCCGTAGTCGGTCGTCTCGGCCATGATCGAGACGCGCTTGAAGCCCTTCTTCTTGATGAATTCCATCCAGGCGGCGACGCGCACCGGATCGACCGCGTGGGTGCGGAAGGCGATGTCATAGTGCTTCGCCGTGATGTCGGAAGCCGAAGCCTGCACTGCGAGCGTCGGAACGCCCATTTCCTTGGCGACTTCGTTGATGGCGATAGCGACCGAGCTGTGGAACATGCCGGTTACCGCGACGACCTTGTCCTCGCTCACGAGACGGCGATAGTTGGCGACGCCGAGCTGCGGCGTGCTCTGCGAGTCGGTCACGAACAGCTTGAGCTTCTTGCCCAGCACGCCGCCCGCGGCATTGACCGTGTCGATGCCGATCTCGGCGCCACGGCGGATCAACTGGCCGCCCGAAGCGTCACCAGGCGCCGACAGCGGAATGTCGAGGCCGATACCGATATCCTGTGCCTGCGCGGCCACGCTCGCGGCCACGAGGCCTGCGGCCAGCAAAATCCCGAATTTACGCATCCTTGCCCCCAATGTTGTGCGCTAGGCCCGACTATTACAGCAATTTTAATGCCCAGCCAGATAACAGTCAGCCCAGAGCCTTGCGAAAGTCACGCAGCAGGTCGAGCACGTCGAATACCGGCACGCCCAGCGCATGTTCAAGCGCACTCTTATAGGGCGGCAGGTTGGTGCATTCGAGCACGATGGCATCGATATCCGGATGCCGTCGCAGCAACGTCTGCCCCGCCTCGACTGCCTCGCGCTCGACCGCGGCACGGTCGAGCGTCGTGCCATTGCGCAGAAACGTCGCAGCGAACGAGCTGCCGGACGGCATCCCGGCGACCGGCGTGTCCCGCGGCGCACCAACGGCCTCGAAATGCACCGGCGTCAGGTTCTCGGCCGACGCGGTGATCACGCCGACTTTCCTTCCGGTGAGCGTCTTGATCAGCAACAACGCGGAGGTGGCGACCGGCACCGGCGAAAGTTGCTCGAGGTCTTTCTGGTAAAGCGCCAGGAAGCCACAGCTCGTCGACAGGCCGACGGCACCTTCTGCCGCGAGCGCTTCGGCGTTCGACTTGAGCGCTGCAAGGACACGCGGCCGGTCGGGGTGGGCGGCGACCGCATCGACCGACCCGATGCCCCGCATGGTGCGGAAGATGACCGGGAAGTCGAACGACCGAGCGTTTCCGATATCGCCCTCGATGCGCGGGAAGCGCGTATCGAGCATCAATATCCCGAGCGGTTTCATTTCGCCCACCCTACTTTGGGGGTTCGGGCCACGCCTTCTGCGGGTCGCGCGCCTGCTCGAACCAGCGCGACAGGCGCATCACACCGAGATCGTCGAAGCGATGGCCGGCGATCTGCAGGCCGATCGGCTTGCCTTCCTTCGTGTAGGCGCAATTGATCGACGACGCCGGCTGTTCGCTCATGTTGTACGGCATGGTGAAGCCGATGTGATCCATCGCCCGCTCGACGCTGTTGCTCGGCATCTCCCATTCCGCCGGATAGGTCGGCACCGGCGAGGTCGGCGACAGGATATAGTCGAACGGCTGGATCGCCTTCACCGCGGCAACGCGGATTGCCATGGTGTTATTGACGCCTTTGATGACGTCGCGGGCCGACAGGTCGGCGCCGCCCATGCACCATTTGGCGATGAACGGCAGCACCCTCGCCTGCTTCTCGGGGCTGAGGGCTGCAAAGTCGTTCCAGCTGCGCGCGCGCCAGAAGATGTCCTGCAGAGACAGCATCTCGGGGGTCATGAAGGCTGCCACTGGTGTGACGATCGCACCGGCGTCGGCGAACTTCTTTGCCGCTGCTTCGATCGCAGCCTTGGTCTCCGCCTCGAGCGGCATGCCGCAGCCGGCGTCGAGATGCAGGCCGATCTTCAGGCCCTTCGGGTCGAGCGGGCCGGCATTCCAGTCGATGTCCGCCGCCGGCAGGCTCATATGATCGCGCCAGTCGGGCTTGCACAGTTCACCGAGCAGCAGCGCGGAGTCCGCGACCGTGCGCGTCATCGGACCGACGACGCGGCCCAGGAACGGCGGGTCGACAGGGATGCGGCCGTTGCTGGGCTTCAGGGTGAAGATGCCGTTCCACGCCGCCGGCAGGCGCACCGAACCGCCGATGTCGGTGCCGAGATGCAGCGGTCCGTAGCCCGCCGCGCCGGCCGCGCCCGCACCGGCGCTCGAGCCGCCAGGATTCCAGGCGAGGTTCCATGGATTGCGCGTCAGCGGATGGAAGGAGCTGCGGCCCGACGAGAGCATGCCGTAGTCGGGCATGGTGGTCTTGGCGAGGATGATCGCGCCGGCCTCACGCACGCGTGCGGCTGCTGGCGCATCGGCCGCATAAGGCACGAGATCGGTCGCGGCTGTGCCGACCGGCATCGGCACGCCCTTGGTAGCGATGTTTTCCTTGACCGTGATCGGCACGCCATCGAGCGCACCCAACGGCTTGCCGGCCGCCCATCGCTTCTCGGACTCCTTGGCGTGCTTGCGGGCATTGCCGAAGTCCGGCGCATAAAGCGCCTTTAGCTTGGGCTCCCAGGCTTCGATCCGGGCAATGACGCCGTCGACGGCTTCGACGGGGGAAAGCTTCTTGCTCTTGAACGCGGCCAGCATGTCGGTCGCGGTCATGTCGTGAATCGCTGTCATGAGCCCAAACTATCCCCTCTTCTTGTCGCGAGCCATCGCTCGAGATCTTCATCGTTCGACAGGCGCACCGGCGCCTCGTCTTCGCCCGGAATCTGGAACCGCCCGCGATGATGCGCGAACACCTCGGGCGCAATGTGGGCGCGCTGCCCGGTGCGCGCATTTTCCGCGATCCGCGCCTCGATGACGGCCAGCGGCGTGTCGACGAACAACAGGGTGAACGGCACGCCGGTCGCCTTGGCCAGCGCCCGGAAACGGTCGCGCAGGAAGCGATGCGAGAAAGTATCGTCGACCACGACAGCTCGCCCGTTGGCCAGCGCCACGCGCGCGCTGCCGGCCGCCATCATGCTGGTCTTCTCCCACTCAGAATCGGCGATGACCTTGCCGCCATCGAAGCCGCGGGCGGCATTGATCGCATCGTAGGACACGAGCTCCGCGCCGAACGCCTCCGCAACCTGTCGCGCGACCGTCGACTTGCCGGAGAAGGCCAGACCGCAGGTGGCAATCAGTTCGCGACTCATGGCTTGGCCTCCGGTGGCAGCGGAACGTCGACGCGCTGGGCGATGAACTTGGTCAGGATCGGCGCCAGGATCAGCACGGCGATCATCCGCACGGTCTGCATCGCCATCACGAAGGGCACGTCGACGTTGCTCGACGCCGCGATGATGGCGATCGAATCGGCGCCGCCCGGGCTGGTCGCGAGATAGGCGGTGAGCGGATCGACCTTCGCCACCATCACCAGCATCACCGCCACGCCGCCGCACAGCGAGATCATGATGAAGATGCAGAACAGGATGCGCGGCAGCGCTTTCGCCGCATGGATCAGCAGCGGCCGCGTGAAGCGCAGTCCGATGTTCCAGCCGATCATCGTGTAGCAGCCTGCCAGCAGCCAGGGCGGCTGCTCGATCTGCATCAGGCCGAAGTGGCTCAGCACCGCGCCGATCACGAGCGGCACCAGGAAAGCGCCGGCAGGGAGATTGAGCCGGCGGGCGATCATCGGCCCCAGAACCGCCAGCGCCACGGTCTCGATGAACGGCAGCCACGCGATCGGCGGAAACCACACGATCTCGGCGGCCTGATGCGTGGGCGTGATACCAAAGATGCGCGCGACCGCCGCGGCGACGGCCGCCACCATCAGCACGCGCAGATACTGCATGATCGCGACAAGGCGCGGATCGGCGCCATAGGCCTCGGCCATCAAGGTCATCACCGAGGCAGCACCCGGGCTGGTGCCCCACAGCGCCGTCGTGCCGGGCAGCATCTGCAGCCGCGTCATGATCCAGCCGAGGAAACTGCTCACTGCCACGACCGACAGGACGCCGGTCGAGAACAGGACCCAGTGGCTCACCACGTCGCCCACGATCGAGATCGGCACCATCTTGGCGATCATGCTGCCGACCATCCCTTGCGCGAACACGAAGGGGCTGAGCGGCAGGTTGACCCGCGTACCCGCCGTGGCAACCGCGATCGAAGCGAGCAACGGGCCAAGCAGCAATGCCGCGGGCGCGTGGAGGTGGACCATGAGCGCCGCCATCGCGAGCGACGCAGCGATCAGCACCGTCCACTGCGCGGCGGGCGGGAGCGATCCCAGGGCCGATCTCTTGGTCATGATCCGTTGCTATGGAGGCTTACTGCACGAACTCTTCGGCCTCGCCGTTCATCTTCTTCAACGTATCGATCAACTCGGCAGCCGCCAGCGCAAGGCGTGCATCATCCGTGCCACGCAGCACCAGCGAGACACTCACCTTGCCGTTGCGGAAACCGGGATAGCTGCCGATGTCGAGATCCTCGAAACGTTTCTGCAGGTCCCCCAGCGGCTCGGCGATGATGCCCTCCGGCAGGTTCGTGCGCACGGTGCGTGAGACGACCGGCGCGCCCCCGACCAGCCGATGCTGCATGGCGAAGAACATGCCCTGCATGATCTTGGGGATGCCCGCGAAGGTGAACACGTTCTCCATCTGGAAGCCGGGCGCGACCGAGACCGGATTGTCGACCAGTACGCCGCCGTGCGGAATGCGGGCCATGCGCCGGCGCGCCGGCGTGAACAGCGCCGGATCGCCGTAGTGCTTGGTCATGCGCGCCACCGCCTCGGAATGCTCGGAGATACCGACGCCGAAGGCCTTGGCGATGCAGTCGGCGGTGATATCGTCGTGGGTCGGCCCGATGCCGCCCGTGGTGAAGACATAGTCGAATTTCCGCCGCACCTCGTTCACCGTGTCGACGACGGTCTGTTCGACGTCGGGAATGACCCGGCATTCCCGGAGCTGCACCCCGAGCTTGTTCAGTTCCAGCGCCAGGAAGTTCAGGTTGGCGTCCTTGGTCCGGCCGCTCAGGATTTCGTTGCCGATGATCAGCAGGCAGGCTGTGACGTTCTTGGACGGTTCGGCCATGTGGACGGTTTTCCCTTGGTTTTCAGCACATTAGAGGACCGGGGCGGACCCGTCCAAGGCGCGGCACGGCCTTGTTACCGGCGAAATCGCATGCCAAATAGTCCTTTATGAGCAGCCAACGCGACATCGAGGACGACAGCGTCGACTATTGGCGGCGCGACGAGCGCACCATCAAGATCCACGGGCCCGAAGGCTTCGAGGGCATGCGCCTGGCGGGCCGCCTGGCCGCCGAAACCCTCGACTACATCACGCCGCACGTTCAGCCCGGTGTCACCACCGGCGAACTCGACCGGCTGTGCCACGAGTTCATCCTCGATCACAAGGCGATCCCGGCGCCACTCGGCTACCGCGGCTTTCCGAAGTCGATCTGCACCTCGATCAACCATGTCGTCTGCCACGGCATCCCGGGCGACAAGCGCCTGCAGGACGGGGACATCGTGAACATCGACGTCACCACCATCCTCGACGGCTGGTACGGCGACACCAGCCGCATGTTCTTCGCCGGCAATGTCGGCGTGAAGGCCAAGCGCCTGTGCGACGTCACCTACGAGGCGATGATGCGCGGCATTGCCGCCGCCAAGCCGGGCGGCCATGTCGGCGATATCGGCGCCGCCATCCAGACTTACGTCGAGAGCCAGCGCTTCTCCGTCGTGCGCGACTTCTCGGGCCACGGGCTCGGCCGCATCTTCCACGACGCGCCGAACATCCTGCACTACGGCAAGGCCGGTACCGGACCGGTGCTGAAGCCCGGCATGTTCTTCACCGTCGAGCCGATGGTGAATGTCGGCACCTGGCAGGTGAAGATCCTGAGCGACGGCTGGACCGCGGTGACGCGCGACAAGCAGCTCTCCGCCCAGTTCGAGCACTCGGTCGGTATCACCGAGACCGGCGTCGAGTTCTTTACTCTCTCGCCCAAGCAGCTCGCCAAGCCGCCCTACGACCTCGGCGAGACCAAGGCCGCCTGACTCACGCCGCCTCGGCGGTGAGCGTGAGCTTCTGGATGCCGGGCTGGGCATCCGGCGACAGGATGATCGTTCCCTTCAGGCGCCCCTTCTCGCAGGCCAATGTGAACCGACCAGCCAATGCGTGCGTCGGTTCGATCGATTCGAGACGGCCTTCGCCCAGCGTTGCCTTGAGCCCGGCCAGCTCAGCATCGCGAAAGCGGGCCGGCGTATCGAGCAGGAAATTGACGGCGAACACAGAGGCGGCAACTTCGATGCGGCCAGCGGCGTAGGCGGCAACGATCGCCTCGACCGCGCGCTTGAGCGCCGCCGACGGCGTCGCGACCACGCGCGGGGGTGCTGCGTCCCAAAGCATCTCGGCAACGCGCCAGGTCATGCGCGACATCGGCGCGTAGGTCTTGTTGCCGAAGGCGAAGACGCCCCAGCCGCGCTCCGGCAGCATCAGCACATGCGAGCCATAGCCCGGCAGGCCGCCAGAGTGATGCAATAGCCGGCCGAGCTTGGGATCGAGCGAACTCATGAGACCGTCGCCATAGGCGGTCGGTGTATTGGGGTGGCCGTCGATTGGAAACGGCGGCGCATGCCAGAGCGCGAGTTCGCGTACGCTGGCGCGACGCACCGGTCCCTGCTCGGGATCGTCGCGCGCCGGCCACGCACTCAGCAGGAAGGCGACGTAACGCGCATAATCGGGCACCGTCGTCACGAGACCGCCCATGGCGCCCACCTCGCCGTCGGGCTCGATCCGCTCTCGCGACCATTGTCCGTCGTCGAGGCGATAAGGCTGCGCGTAGTCTTCGCGTAGCGCGGCGAAAGCATCGAACGTCGTGCGGTCCATGCCGAGCGGCGCGAGGATCGTGCGGCGGATATACGACTGATACGGCTCGCCACTCACATTGGTGATCACGCGACCGGCAAATCCATAGCCGAGATTGCTGTATTCGAACGCGATGCCCGGCGGTCGCGCGAACAGCGTACCCGTCGCCATCATCGCGTCGAGTTCGGCGGGTGTCATGCCAAGCACGCGATCACCCCACGGATCGTCGGTGACGAAGCCTGCGGTGTGCGTGATCAGGTGGCGCACCGTGACCGGTGCACTGTCGAGCGTCGCGGGCCGCACCGAGGCGAACTGCGGCACATATTCCGCCACCGGCGCGTCGAGCGCGAGGCGCCCCTTATCCCGTAAAGACAGGATCGCAAGCGCCGTCATGTTCTTGGTCATCGAGGCGATGCGGAAGCCCGTCGCCGGCGCGATCGGGCGCGCGGCTTCGACGTCCGCACGCCCGACCGTCGTTACATGCACGAGCCGGCCGTCCTGGACGATGCCAGCTGCAACGCCGGGGATCCAGAGTTCCTGGGCGAAAGCCGCGTACGCGGCGTCGATGTCGGTGAAATTCATGCCCGCACCCTAAAGCATGGACCGTCTCGGCTTAAACATCGTCCTGCCGCGTTTCTGCCCCGGTTGCATGGAAACATTACCGCATGGGGAGAGCACGAAAGGCGACGATCGAGGAGGCGAGCGCGGCGGATGACGCGCTGCTGGCCCTTCTCGCCGCCGGCCTCCGCCTCCAGTCGACCGACCAGCTCTGGCGCGTGAGCGGCAACACGCTGGCGCACCGCACCCTGCTGCGCGACGCCGGCGGCAACTGGAACCGCCTCGACCAGTGCTGGGAATTCACGGGCGAAGACCCGACGCCCAAGATCAAGGCCGCGCTCGACGCGACGCCGGTCACCGCGGGCCACAACAGCGGCAGCGGTCTCGCCGAACCCGCGCCGCACTATCACGGCCACCGCGCGCGGCTACGTGACCGAGTGCTGAAGGCTGGTATCGAGTCCCTGCCCGACTACGAACTGCTGGAGCTGATCCTGTTCTATGCGATCGAGCGGATCGACACCAAGCCGCTGGCCAAGCGGCTGCTCGAGCGCTTCGGCACTCTGGGCGACATCTTCGCAGCCGAGCCCGCGCAGCTGCGCGAATTCGAGATCGACCAGCGCACGCTCGTCCTGTTCAAGGCCATGCGCGAGTCGGGCCGGCGCCTGGCCGAGCGCAAGGTCAAGGACATGCCGATCATGACCAACTGGCAGCAGCTCCTCGACTACTGCCATGCCGCGCTCGCGCACGAGAAGACCGAGCAGTTCCGCATCTTCTTCCTCGACCGCAAGAACGTGCTGATCGCCGATGAGGTCCAGCAGCGCGGCACGATCGACCACACGCCGGTCTATCCGCGCGAGGTGGTGAAGCGCGCCCTGGCCTTGAACGCTGCGGCACTGATCCTGGTGCACAACCATCCAACTCAGCCTATTTAGATCACGCTTAGTCACGCAACATCCCATTGAATCACTTATGGTTTTGGCTTGTTTAGAGGTCGGCCACTGTGGCAAATTGGGGTCGGTTTTAAGGGGAATCAATCGCCCTTCTGACCCCAGTCGCCGACCCCTGCCTACCGCCTACTGACCCCACTTAAAAGTCGAGGGGAGCACCAAGTGCCAAGCCTTACCGATGGAGAGATCCGCCGCGCTCTGAAACAAGTGGAGCAGATCGGAAAACAGCTAAGCCTCGTCGATGGCGAGGGCCATGGCACTGGTCGTTTGATCCTGATCATGAAGCCGATGCCCACTCGCATCACGGCGGACTGGATGGCGCAGCAGTGGCGAGCTCAGAAGCGTCTCAAGAAGAAGCTCGGCTCGTATCCGTCAATGTCGCTTAGCAAAGCACGCGAAGTTTTTACCCGCGATTTCGCCGACGTCATCCAGAAGGGTCGCAGCATCAAAATCGCCGGCGACACCCGCCCGGGCACCGTGGCCGATCTTTTCGAAGCCTATGTTGCTCACCTGAAGGCGTCAGGAAAGTCGTCCTGGAAGGAAGCGGAGAAAGGTTTCAACAAGATCGCCGACACGCTCGGCCGCGCTCGGCCGGCTCGTGACATCGAGCCCGGCGAAATCACGGATTTCATTCGGCCAATCTATGATCGCGGCAAACGTTCGATGGCGGATCACGTCCGCAGCTATATCCGATCCGCCTATAGTTGGGGCCTGAAATCGGAGCACGACTATCGCAGCGCGTCGCACCGGCGCTTTCAGCTCGTCTACAATCCCGCGGCCGGCATCCCCACCGAGCCCAAGAACGTCGGAACCCGCTGGCTTGATGTAGAAGAGTTCCTGCGTCTTTACCGGTGGCTGGAATGCCCTGACACGCCCGTTCATCCGCCTTACACGCGCGCCGTCCGCATTCTCATGCTCACCGGCCAGCGCGTCGAGGAAATCGCCCGTTTGCATGCCGATCAGTGGGACGCCAAGGAGCGGATCATCGACTGGTCGAAGACCAAGAACGGTAAGCCGCACGCCATTCCCGTCCCAGAAGTCGCAGCAAAGCTGATAGAGTCAATCAAGCCCAACGCGCACGGCTGGTTTTTCCCGTCCGCGACCGATCCGACCAAGCCTGTCAGTCATGGCACACTTTACGCATTCATGTGGCGTCAGCGCGAACGCGAGGTGATCCCCGTCGTGACCAACCGGGATTTACGCAGAACCTGGAAGACGCTGGCCGGACAGGCCGGCTTGTCGAAGGAAATTCGCGACCGGCTGCAAAACCACACGCTTCAAGACATCAGTTCGAAGAGCTACGATCGCTGGAACTACATGCCCGAGAAACGGGCCGCGATGAAGAAGTGGAATGCCTTCGTCCAGACGATGCTGAACAAGAAGAGCCCCAAGGCGGCAAAAGAGAAGCGCATGCCGACCGTCCATTGCGCCGCCGAAGAAGCGGCTCAACAGGCGGCCTGACGGTGACCAACGGACGTTCGCCACAACAGCCCGTGAAGAAAGGCGACGCCCCTCCGCCGATGACGGGAGCCGACGCCCACATTGCGGACGCAGAGGGTTACGTCACGCTGGTCGCGGAGCTGCTCTTTCGGTCAATCGCGAGCTCGTGCTCCTCTACTGGGGAATCGGCCCGGGGGCATTCTTTCTCGTCAGGTGAGCGAAGGCTGGGGCGCCAAAGTCATCGACTGGCTTGCGGTAGATCTCGGGCGCGCCTTCCCGGAAATGACTGGCCTAGGCGCTTGTTCAAGCGGTACACGTCGGGGGCGGTCGACCACCGATCTGGCCAAACGACAATTGAATGTTATCGTCCGATTATGTGGTGCGACCTACGGATGAGGAAACCGCAGTTCCGCTGGACGCGAACCCGATGCATTGGCGGAGCACTTGATCGCGAATGTGTCCCCGCCCTGTACGCCGCTAAATCACAATCTTAGGTTACGACAGCCCATGCGCTGACTGTTCGGGCAATCAAAGTTGGCTAGCGACCCCGGGTGCCGTCAGCAGTTGCTCCATCTTCTGACCAAATGACGCAACAGGCGCCGTGTCCATGTTGCTCATCCCGCGGCCAAGATCGTCTGATCCCTGGACCTGACTCTCGCCCACGACTCGCCCGTTCGGAGCAACGACGGAAACCCGTAGGCTGAATTCCAGCTTAGTGCGTAGATATTTATCGCTCTTCCATTCCGACACCAGGACTAGAAGTCCCTTGCCGGCGGCGGTAGCAACCTTGGTCACAGCGACTGAGTCGCTTGTCGATGGCGGGAGCGTCACGACATTTACACTTGCGCCCTTGGCGCGTAGCGAATTTGCCAGAGCATTCGCCATGTCGTTTGCTAGGGGCTGACCCGACTTAGTGTTGACGTCGAACGGATTGCCGTATCCGCCACGCGACAGGCCAGTGAAGCTCTCCGATTTCTCTCTACTGACCACATAAGGCCGATGATCGAGAACGGCCACATTGATCGTCTGACTGGTAGTGCTGACGTCCACGCGCGCAGAATCGAACTCCTGTTTCCGGCCAACCGCACAAGCGGCGACCAGACTGGCCATTATCAGCGTGAGAACAATCGTGCGCAAAGGTCTCTCCTTAGATCTTCTCCGGTTTTCTAAACTAACGAATGCCAGAAACTCCTCTATCAGGACAGACCTAATTGAATGCTTTTAGGGCATCAGTGCATGCTTCCTCTAAGGATCGATGCGCCCGCCATTTGAGCGTCGCGGCGCTGAAGGTCGGATCCGCTACACTGATTGAGATGTCGCCTGCTCGCCGTGGTCTCTCGCGTCTAAGGATCGGCCTTTCACCGACCCGCTCCATTGTGCCGATCAGTTCAAGAACAGAGCATGGCCTGCCGGTCCCCAAATTAAATGTCCACTGATTGCTGCTTTTGCCGGTGGGGTCAGAAAGGAATGCCAGAGCCGCAAGACACCCATCTGCAATATCAATTACATGGACAAAGTCCCGGATCGCGGATCGATCCGGTGTGTCATGGTCAGTCCCGTAGATTTCGATCGCTCTTCGGTGATGCCGAGCCGCTAGCACGCACGAAAGAAGGTCCTCCGGTTGACGCGCAAAGTGATTTCGGAGCAGGCCAGACGGATGCGCGCCGATGGGATTGAAGCAGCGTAGGCTGCACGTCTTGAGTTCTACTCGTGTACGCGCGGCATCTCTCAGTAGCTGCTCGCACGCAAGCTTAGTACTGGCATAGGGAGTGGGAGGGGAAAGAATGTCGGTCTCGCCGGCTCGTGAGGAATGCTGCACGCCGTAAACAGCGGCCGAGGAGCAAAAAACGAATTTATCCACGCCCGCCCTCAACGTCTCCTCCAGCAGAATCGTTGTCCCGCCCACGTTGATGTCGTGGTAGCGCTCAGGATGTCGAATTGAGTCCGGCGAGGACTTCAAGGCCGCAAAATGCAAGATGGCGTCAAAGCCATCTTGGCCCAGCGTTTCTCGGATGCGGAGCCGATCACGGACATCGGCCTCAATCCAAGTCAACTCCTTGCCCGAGACTTCCATGATTTTGCTCAGATTGTCGCGATCGCTGTTCGAGAAGTTGTCGACCACGACCACGTCATGGCCTGCTTCCAACAAGCGAGCACAAACATGTGACCCGATGTATCCAGCACCGCCGGTTATCAGAAGACGCATGATCGTGGTTCTTCAGTCGCTGGTTTCACCGATTGGTAGAATGCGGCAGGAGAAATTCACCCAACTTGTTTGCGACAATGCCCATCTGTATATTTTCCCGGGAAAACACGTTGGGGATCCGAAATGCGACGAACGCTATCTGTTGCAGTGCTTATTGCTTCTACGTCTATTCACCAGGCTCACGCTCGAGACACGGAATACAATCTTCCGATCGCCGATGCGATGCAAGATGCTGAGCTAAGGAAGAATCTTGGCCGCGACATTGCCTACTATTTTGGGGGGCAGCCGACGCCGCCCGTCAACAAGAGCTTCGGCGATTTCGTGACCAACAAGAAGAGCAACTCGTTCGGAAGGCCGGATATCGAAGCCTGTAGATGGGCAATGTTATCGGCCCTTCTACAACTTCAAGAGAGAGCCAGGCAATTAGGCGCCGATGCGGTCGTTGACATCGTGAGCTACTACAAAAAGAACACGAAACCGAGCACGACCGAGTATGTCTGTCATGCAGGGGCTTTCGTCGCAGGTGTGGCTCTGAAGGGGACTTTCGTGAAGCTGAAGTAGGAACGTCGAACGTCCCTTCATTGACACTCGATTTCAAACCTCGAACTGGCGATCGGTGTCGCTATCATTGCTTTTGTTGCATCGTCTGAACTCAATTGGAGAGCCAATGCCAAGCTAAAATCGCTATTGAATACGTCATGACCGATCAGCCATGTGCCCTGGCTCACCGCCCACGCGCCATCGACCAAAGCGTCCGGCGTCCGATCGATCCGGTCTAGCGCCTCTTCCAAGCCTTTTCCCGTTGCCTTGCTGATCGCTTCGCGCACGGTCCAGGTTCGATAGAATGCCTTCAATCCCTCGATCGCGACTGCACGCACTTCCGATTGGCCGAACGCTGCTGTTGCAAGACCAACGAAATCCCGGGCTGGGTTCTGCCACTCAATATCAATACCAATCGGTCCATCGATGCTCACCGCAGCGGCAACCAATGAACCAGTATGGGAGATCGAGATATGACGCTCTCCCCCTTTACCAATCGCGATCGGTTTTCCCCGCTGCGTTGTCTCGACATTCCATGGTCCGGGGCCAGTCTGCGCCAACAACTGCAGGGCGAGCGCCCGCCCTAATCGATGGCGAGTTTCTGCACCCCGCTGCAAGTTCGTACTGCATCGAACGCGGCTTGCGCTCTTCAATCTCGGGGCCAGGAGGGCATTAGAGACTGGTGTGTCCATCGCGACGATGGCCCAAAGTAACGGATGCTTGGACGATGTTGCGACTCTAGTCATCTGGCAATGGAGCGTTAGATCACCTGAATTGGCAACATTTAGAAAGCACCTAAGTAATCAATATTCCAGCTCCGGTTGACCGGTGCGGTGAATCCAAACACTATGAGTGTGGGGTGGGGGCTAAATGAAAAAACTAATCATATTTGTACTATTCGCGTTAGCCGCGACAGGCTGCTCGGGTGAGAACACGAACGTCGAGCGCATTTATATAGTGCAGAATCATCCGGTCGCAGCTGCCTCGCGCGGCTTGAGCGCCACTGCAGTCTCAGAAATCATAGCTACGGCAGCCAAATCCCGAGGCTGGACTGTAGAGCGTGTCGGTGCGACCGAGATCAAAGCCACACTAAAGTGGGAAGATCATGCTGCCATCGTCAGTATTACCAATGACGAGCAGGGCTTTTCGATCAACAACAACGGATCGGTGAATCTCCGCGATCATGGCGGCGTGATCCATAAGCGATACAACACGCGCGTTCGCGAATTGGAAGCCGCGATCGAGCAACAGTTGGCAAATAAGCCGTAGGCGGTTCGAGAAGGTTTCCAGAAGATGACCGGCACCCTCAGTAAGGCGGCCTCTTCGCTCACGAATCAAACATCGACACTAAGTTTCTCCGTTGTCCGATGGGCCGCGTGGGCGCCAGGACGTGAGACGCCGGCGGAGTGGCGTGCATGGGCCGGCGGCGGGATTCAAGAGGGCGGCGACGCGGTCCAGCCTCAAGCGCTGCCAATGATGTTGCGTCGCCGGCTCAGTGTTTTCGGACAACGCCTGGTGAACGCGATCGCCGCATGCGCCGAGGGTGCACCCGCGGCGCGCTATGTCCTCAGCACCCGCCACGGCGAACTTTCGCGCGCGCTCAACATCCTGAAGGACATCGAAGCGGAGACCCTGCCGTCACCCACCGACTTCAGCATGGCGATCCATCACGCTTTGCTCGGATTGTTGTCGATCCATTCGGACAACCGCATGGGGCACACCGCCCTTTCGGCTGGCTGGGACAGTTTCGCGGCGGGACTGCTGGAGGCGGCGATGTGCGTTACGGAGCGACCTGATCAGCCCGTTATCGTCGTTCACGCCGACCAGCCGCTGCCGGCGGAGTACGATGCCTTCCGCGAGGACGACGACACCAGTCTGCCCTTGATCGTCGCCTTGGCGATAGGCCGCCCGACCGGCGCGCCCGGCGAGGATATCTCACTTCAGCTTGTCCCCCATACGACCGGGGAAGCGCCGTCCACGACCATGGCGGCCGACTTCCTGCGGTTTTTTCTCTCCAACGAGTCGAGCGCCCACGCGGTTGGCCGACGCTCGGACTGGGTCTGGCGCCGTGCCGCTTCTTAGATATTTCGATTTCATCTGGCGCCTCGCCGGCACCGGGTGGGCCTTCACGGTATTCCTCGGCGGCGGCCTGGTCCTGGCCGGCGTCATCTTCCCGGTCGTGGATTGCGTGACAGCACGGATCCATCGGCGCGACCGCTATCATTTCCTCCTGCAGCTGGCGTTCCGCGGCTTCGTGGGCATGCTGAGAGTGCTGCGCGTCATCGACTTGACGATCGACGACCCGTCAACGTTGCGCGACAGCAAGGGCGTCGTGGTGGTCGCCAACCATCCGACACTGATCGATATCGTCTTACTGTCGGCGCTCATCCCCCGCGCGCAATGCATCGTAAAAAGGGAGCTATGGAACAGCCCGTTCCTCGGTCGGATCATGCGTGGGTGCGGATACGTACCGAGCGACCTCGAGCCGGATGCCCTGCTGGCGGCCTGCCGGGAGGCCCTGGCCGACGGGCGCAGCCTGATAATCTTTCCCGAAGGCACGCGGTCCCGGCCCGGCATGCCTCTGCGCTTCCGGCGCGGCTTTGCCCATATCGCGACCCTACTCGATGCCGACATCCAGATGATGACGATCGATTGCAATCCGCCGACCCTTGCGAAGAACGACAGGTGGTGGGCTATTCCTTGGCGTCGGCCGCTGTTCCGGGTGTCGCCGGCGGGATGGGTGCGCGCTGCCAGCTGGCAGGGGGCCGACCATCGTCCGATAGTGGTGCGCGGGATCGTGCGCCAGCTTGAAAGGTTCTATAATGAACGCATCGTCGTCGGATAATCTGGAGGACGAGATCAGGGTTCTGATCGTCTCAGTCCTCAAGCTTGAGGACATCGAGCCGAGCTCGATCAATATCTCGGACTCGCTGTTCGACGGCGGACTTGGCCTGGATTCGATCGATGCGCTGGAGATCGGCGTGGCGTTACGCAAGCGCTACGGGATCACGATCGAAACCGCCACGGACGAGGTCAAATCCTACTTTCGCAGCGTCCAGAGCCTGGCGAAATTCGTCAGAATGAAGCGGGGAAAATAGAGGCGGCCATGTTGTCGAAAGACGAAGTCTACGATCGTCTCGCGCACCGTCTCACGGAGATGTTCGAAGTGCCGCCGGAAAAGATTTGTCCCGGCGCCCGGCTCTATGAGGATCTCGATCTCGACAGCATTGATGCCGTCGACCTCATCGTGAAGCTGCAAGAGCTCACGGGAAAGCGGGTCTCGCCGCAGGATTTCAAATCCGTGCGCACCGTCTCGGATGTCGTCGACAAGGTGTGTGCGTTGCTCGATGCCTAAGGGATTGAAACTCGCCGATCTCGGACTGGTCGCTTTCGGTCTCGCCTATCCGCCTCTGGTATTCCTCCTGCGCGGCTCCGTCGATGCGTCGGTGTTCGTCGTCGTGGCGCTCGCCGGTCTCGGCCTGCGATTCGCCTGGACAGGCGCCAAGGTGGGCTACTGGCGGCCTGCGCTTCTGCTGAGCGCTGGCACCGTGGGCGGCCTCGCCCTGCTCAACCCGACGCTGGCCTCGCGCGCCTACCCGGTGGTGATGAGCCTCGCGTTCGCCGGCGTGTTCGCCATCACTCTGCCCCAACCGCCCAGCTTGGTGGAGAGACTGGCTCTCGCTTCCGGTGAGGTCTGGTCACCCAGCCTCCGCGCCTACTGCCGCAACGTCACGGCGATTTGGGCGCTCTGGCTTACGATCAACGCGGTGATCGCTGCCTGCCTCGCGCTTGCCGAAAATGACCACGCATGGATGCTGTGGACGGGAGCGATCTCGTATCTGGTTTCCGGCCTCCTGTTTGCCACTGAATGGCTTATCCGCCGCTACGTGGCCAAAAACCAGTTGCGACAATGACCGTCGGGCGGCTTGCAAGTCTTCTGCTCGGCGGCACTACGGAAAGACCGATCGCTTCAACTCATGACCAGACCATAAGCCTCGGGCAGTTCCGGGCCGACGTCGCGTCGACGATCGCGCGGATCGCGGCCGTCCCGTGCAGCCGCGGCCTTGTCGTCTGCGACGACGCCTATTGGGCCACTGTGGGAATGTTTGCTCTGGCGCACGCCGGCGCCGAGACCGTGTTCCCACCGAACGCCCTACCGTCGACTTTGGCGGCGCTGTCTGGCGCTTTCGATCACGTTCTCACAGATGGCGTCCTGCAAGGCGATCGGATCCTGCTCGGTCCCACCTCTGGCCCCAACCCCGGTTTCGCATCGCCCATCCCGCCGATGAACGCCGACGCCGCGCGAGTTACTCTTTTTACCTCGGGCTCGAGTGGGACGCCCAAGCGCGTCGTCAAGACCATCCGGCAACTCGAACTGGAGGCCGGGGTCGTGGACCGGGTGCTGGGACAGGTCGTGCCCGAGAACGCGCGCGTGCATGCGACCGTCGTTCACCAGCATCTCTATGGTCTCACCTTCCGCCTGTGCTGGCCGCTTGCGACCGGCCGGCCCTTCTTCAACCGTGCGCACCAGTTCTGGGAGCCACTGCTCGCGGGCGTGAAGCATGGCGACGTGCTGGTAACGACGCCGTCGCATCTCTCCCGCCTTGGCGGACTGCTTCCCCTACCGTCAGACCGCCGGCCCGCGGCTATCCTGTCCGGCGGCGCGCCGCTGCCGGATGAGGCCGCAGAGAACGCCCGGATCATCATCGGCTGTCCTGTCCGGGAATTCGTCGGCAGCACCGAGGCCGGCGTGATCGCGAGCCGGCTGCACGTCGATCCCCAACCCCCGTCCTGGCAACCGTTGCCCGGCGTGACGGTGACGCGCCTTGAAGATGGACGCATGCACGTCCGCTCGCCCTATGTCCTCAATGCCGACGACGAGGTGAGTGGTGACCTCATCGAATTCGACGGCGCCGGCGGCTTTCGATTGCTGGGACGCGCCGATCGGATCGCAAAGATCGAAGGCGTGCGCGTCAGCCTCGCCGAGTTCGACGCGCGGATGACGGAGCTCGCCGGAGTGGCACAGGCCGCGGTTGTCGTGCTGCCGGGGGGCATCCCTCATCTGGGCGGTGTCGTCGTGCTCGACGCCGATGGCAAAAAGGAACTCGCGGACCATGGTGCGTTTCGCCTCGGCCGCCGGCTGCGGCTCGATCTCGCGAGGAGCCTGACGGAAGCCGCCCTGCCGCGGCGCTGGCGGTTCGTGGAGCAGCTCCCCGCCGGCCCTCTCGGCAAGGTCAGCGCCCCCGATCTCGCCGGCCTGTTCGATGTCGCGAGCGGGACAGAGGAGTCCGCAGAGTGACCAATACGCCGGCCCGAGTGAAACTCGAACCCCACGTCGTCACCGCACAGCAGACGGCGGATGGCATCGCGCTCGAGCTGCGGATCACGGCCGATCTTGCCCCGCTTGCGGGACACTTTCCCGGTCTGCCCATTGTACCCGGCGTCGCCCTGGTCGACTGGGTCGTGCGGTTTGCCGCGTGCCACGTCGGCTTCCGCGACGACGGCGCCACCCGCCTGCAGATCAAGTTCCGGCGCGTCCTCCAGCCGAATAGCGACGTGACGCTGACGCTTCACAAAATTTCCGACCGGCGTGTCCGCTTCGAGTATAGACATCTCGACACGGTCTACTCCTCCGGAACGATCGCATCGGGCGACACATGACCGAGGAGAGCTTCCGCCCCTGCGCCGTTATCCCGAGCTACAATCACTGGCAGGTGTTGCCCTCGATCATCGAACGCCTCCGGGCGCTGGGGCTTGCGATCTTCGTGGTCGACGACGGCAGTGCGGCGACCGCAGAAGGCAAGCTGGCCGCGATGGCGGCGCCCGCGCAAGACGTGACCGTCCATAGACGGCCGGTCAACGGCGGCAAGGGCGCCGCCGTGCTCACCGGCTTCTCGCTTGCCCGCGCAGCAGGCTTCAGCCATTGCGTCCAGGTCGACGCCGACGGCCAGCACGACCTCGCAGCCGTCCCCGACATGCTGGCGCTGGCGCGACAACGTCCCGATATGATCGTCGTAGGCAAAGCCATGTATGACGACTCCGCACCGTTGGGGCGACTCGTCGGCCGCTGGATCACGCACGTCTGCGTCTGGATCGAGACCTTGTCGTTCGATATCCAGGATTCGATGTGCGGGCTGCGCGTCTATCCGATCGGCGCCGTCGCGGGATTGCTCGATGGCGGCGCAAACGTCGGCAAGCGCATGGATTTCGACATCGAGGTGCTGGTGCGTCTGCATCGGGCCGGTGTGCCGATGATCAGCCATCCGGTCCGCGTCGCCTATCCGGAAGGCAATCTCTCGAACTTCAGGCTGTGGCGCGACAACTGGAACATCAGCTGCATGCACACGCGGCTGATCGTCGGCGGCTTGCTGGGCTGGATGGTGCCGCGGCGACTGCGCCGGCAGCAACGTGACGGTCCGGCACCGACGCATTGGGCGGGTCTGGCCGAACGCGGCCTCTATTGGGGTCTTAAGGCCAGTGCGCTCGCTTATCGGCTGCTCGGCCGACGCGGCTGCATGGCCCTGCTCTCCATCGTGGTCTTCTACTTCTACGTGACGGCGGGCGAGCGACGGCGGGCGTCGCTCGCCTTCCTCCGCCGGGCGTTCGGACGCAGCGCCGCTTTGCGGCCGGTCAGCTGGTGGGACGGCTACCGGCATTTCCTGTCGTTCGCGCGGCGCGCCCTCGACAGCTTCGCCGCCTGGAGCGGCGGCATGCCAGCGGGCTCGGTCGCTCTAGCGGAGACGTCGGCGCTCGACGATGCCGGCCGGCAGTCGCGCGGCGCGGTGTTCATCGTGTCCCATCACGGCAACGTCGACATCTCGCGTGCCCTGCTCGACCCCGAGACGCGCCGTCGCGTGGTCGTCCTGCTGCACACGCGGCACGCCGAGAACTACAATCGCATCCTGCGCGAGTTCAATCCCGACGCGGCGATGAACACGTTCCAGGTCACCGAGTTCGGACCCGACACCGCGATCGCCCTGCAGGAGCGCGTCGAGCGCGGCGACTGGCTGTTCATCGCCGGCGATCGCACGCCGGTCGGCGGCGGCAACCGCTTCAGCGTGGCGCCCTTCCTGGGCGCCGATGCCGAATTTTCCCAAGGTCCCTACCTGATCGCTGCCCTGCTCGACTGTCCGGTCTATCTCTTCTTCTGCCAGCGCGAGAACGGGCCCTATGCGCTGAGGGTCGAGCAGCTGGCCGAGCGTATCGTCCTGCCGCGTGGTCAGCGTCCGCAGGCCCTGGCCGGCTACGCCGCCACTTACGCCGCGCGTCTGGAGAAGCATGTGCTGGCCGACCCGTTCCAGTGGTACAACTTTTACGATTTCTGGAAGCTGTCCACACCCGCAGCAAAGTCATGATCAGCGCAGAAGTAACGATCCAGACACAGTTCTACGATCTCGACCCGATGAAGATCGTCTGGCACGGCAACTACGTGCGCTACCTTGAGCAGGCGCGCGCCGCCTTGCTGGCGGAGATTGGCTACGGCTATGGCGAGATGGAAGCATCTGGCTTCGCCTGGCCGATCGTCGATCTCTCGATTAAGTATGTGCGTCCGCTGAAGCTCAGTCAGAAGTTCATCGTGCGCGCGACCCTGACAGAGTACGAGAACCGCATTTGCGTCACATACGTAGTGCGCGATGCCGAGTCGGGACAGACGTTGACGAAGGCGCGGACCGTGCAGCTCGCCGTGTCGATCGAGACCGGCGAGATGGCATTCGAGTCTCCTCCTGAGCTGATCGCCTGCGTGCGGAGTCACTTATGATCGCCCGGCGCTGCATGATGGCGGCAACCTTCGGTATCCTGATCGCACCACGCGCGCCCTGGGCGCAGAGCCTGTCGCTCAGTCAGGGCGAGATGCTGCGCGGGCGCTTCACCCAGCAGCGCTTCCTGCAGGGCTTCAACGCGCCGCTGGCGAGTACCGGGTCGTTCATCCTGGCGCCCAACCGCGGATTGATCTGGCGGGGCGAGACGCCTTTTGCCCTGCTGACTGGGATGGGCCCTGGTGGGCTGGTCCAGCGGGTGGTCGGAGGCGCAACCACGCGCTATCCCGCCTCGAAGTTGCCGCTGCTTGCCCAGCTCTACGAGGTCTTCAGTGCCGCTCTCGAAGGCGATTGGGCAAAACTCGAGGGCATCTTCGAGGTCGAACGCAAGGGCATACCTACCAAGTGGCAGGTCATGCTGATACCGCGCAAGAAGGACGGCGGCATGCCCCTGCAGCACGTCGCAGTGCACGGCGGCCGCTTCGTCAATTCGGTCGAAATTTCGCGCGTCAACGGTGACCGCGACACCATCAAGTTCAACGAGCAAGTGGTGTCGCGCGACCCGATCGACAGCGAGGACGGCGAGCTTCTCGGGATGGTCAGCCATCCATGATGCGGGCGCGGGCGTTGGCGCTGGCCTGGCTTGCGATCGTGATTGCCGCGGGCGTCTGGCTCGCCCTGATGGCCCATACTGGCTTTCCGATCCAGACCGACCTGCTCGCCCTGCTGCCGCGCGAGGAGCGCGACCCGGTCGTGCAGCAGGCGAACGAGGCCGTATCCCACAGCATCGGCCGCCGCATCTTCCTGGCGTTCGGCGACGCAGACCGCGAGCGCGCGCGCGCCTCGGCGCAACAGGCGGTCGCCGCCATCGAGGCCACCCGCCGCGCCGACCCGCTCGACAGTGCAGCCGTGCAGGACATCGGGCGCAAGATGGCAATCTTCTACTTTCCCTACGGGGGTGGCGGCGATCTCCTGAGCCCCACCGACCGCGCACTGTTGGAAGACGGCCACGCAGGTGACATCGCCACTCGCGCTGTGGCACAGACCTTCGGCTTCGGCAGTCCGGTCGACGCCCGCTTGCTGGCTGCCGATCCGTTCCTCTTGCTGCCATCGTTTCTGTCGTCGCTACCCGCACCGCTCGGCCGCGTTGCCCTCGACGACGGCCTCCTGACGGTCGTCGAAGAATCCACAACCTGGGTGTTCATCCCGATCACCCTGCGTGATGAAGTCTTCGATCTGCAGGCGCAGCAGAAGCTCGTCGATGCCGTCGATGCCGTGGTCGACCGTATTGCCCGCACATCTCCCAGCACGCGCGTCCTCAGGCTGGGCGCGATGTTCTTCGCCAACCATGGCGCGCGCACGGCGATCGAAGAAGCCTCCATGCTGTCGGCGATTTCAATCGTTGGCGCTATTCTGCTCATCGTCTTCGTCTTCCATCGTCTCTCGCCCCTGCTGCTCAACCTCCTTGCGGTGACCACGGGCATTGCCATGGCCTTCGCCGGAACGTTTCTCCTTTTCGGTGGCATCCATGTGGCCGCCCTGTTGTTCGGCACCAGCCTGATCGGTGTCGTGGTCGACTATGGCCTGCTCTATTCCACGCTGGCCTTCGGCAACGTCGCAATAACCGGGCCGCAGCGCCTGGCGCAGGTAATGCCCAGCATCGTGCTCGGGCTCGGCACCACCTTGATGGGCTACGCGGCACTGATGTTCGCGCCCTTTCCCGGACTGAAGCAGATCGCCGTCTTCGCGATCATCGGACTGGTGAGCTCGTTCATCACCGTGGTGCTGTGGTTCCCGCTTTTCGACCGCGTCGCCCCGCTCCAGCACGGCCGCAGGCTGTTGCAGTTTGCGGCTTGGCCCTGGGTCTTCTGGTCGGCGGACCGTCATCGCCAGGCGCGGCGCATCCTGCTGGCGGGCTGCTTCGTCCTCGTGGCGGCAGGCTTCGCGCTCTATCGTACAGATGACGATGTCCGCCGGCTGCAGGCCCTGTCGCCGGGGCTGGTGCGCGAGCAAATGGAGATTCAGCGGCTGACCGGCTCTTCGGTCGAGGCCCAGTACCTCCTGGTGGCGGCGCACGACGACGAAATGGCCCTCCAGCAGGAGGAAGCGTCTGTCGCCCGGCTCGACAAACTGGTCGGCGAGCACGCGATCACCGGCTACCAGATGCCCGCGACCTTCGTGCCCTCGCTGAAGCGGCAGGCGCTCGACAAGGCGCTCGTCGAGGAGCGGCTGCTGAAGCCGTTGCTCGACGAGCACCGCGCGCGCCTCGGCCTCGCTGCAAGCTCCACCTTCGCCGCGCCTGCCGTGCCCTTGACCGTCGAGAGTGCCGTCGCGGCCGGAACGATCCCCTTGCTGGCCGACATGGTCGTGGCATCGGGCATCCATATCGTCGTGCTGCAGGGATTGACCCGTCCCGATCTGGTCCGCGCCGAGTTCGCCGGGCAGACCGACATCCGCTTCGTCAATCCTACTGCCGATTTCAGCGCCCTTCTCGGCGCCTATCGCGGTCGCGCCGTCGGCCTCACGATCTATTCGCTGTTCATGGTCGGCTGCCTGCTGGCGTGGCGCTATGGCATGCGGGGCGCGTTCTGGGCGATCCTGCCGCCGACCATCGCGGCCCTGCTGGTGCCGGCCATCGTCTCGCTGACTGGCCAGCCCTTCACTTTCTTCCATGCCATGGGGCTGGTTCTGGTCATCGGCGTTGGAGCCGACTACACGATCTTCTGTGCCGAGACGCGGGAGGGCTATCAATCGGTGACCATGCTGTCGATCCTGTTGGCCGCCGCCATGACATTGCTGTCGTTCGGACTGCTGGCCTTCAGCAGCACCTTGGCCGTGCGGTCGTTCGGCATGACCATGCTGATCGGCGTCACCGCCGCCTATGTGCTGGCGCCAATGGCGTCCCGTGCCGTCGTCCGGCTGCGCAGGCTCCCCCGCTAATGATCGTGTCGCGCGCCTTCTTTCGCCTCGCAGCGGTCGCGCTGATCGCCGTGGGGGCTACTGCGTGTGCGGCATCGAACCCGGAGGTTGCGGGCTCCGCCGTGCCCATGCCGGGCGCTTTCCTCGACCGCGTCCGGCCCGCCGATCTCGGCCGCGACATCGATGCGGTCCAGCTCGTGTCGGTCTCCCGCGACTCCGCGACCCTCACCATCGAGGTGAGGTTGAGTGTCCGCGCCCAGCAGCTTAGATTCGTGGCGCAGGACATGATCGGGCAACGCCTCATGACTGTTCAATGGAACGGTGCCGACGTGGTCGAAGAACGCTCTCCCAACCTGCCTTCCTTCGTCGTTCCCAAGGGCTTGCTGGCCGATCTCGTGGCGATCTGCTGGCCCGAGAACGTGGTGCGCCGGGCGCTCGAGGCGAGCAGTTCGACCCTCTCCGTGCAGAACGACGAGCGGATCATTCTCGCCGGCGGCCGGGACACCATGCGCGCGATGCGGAGCTGGGGACCCCAGGCGCCGTGGACGGGACGACTGAGCTACCGCAATGTCCGCGCGGGCTACACCGTCGACGTCCAATCGGTGGAGCAACCATGACGCCGCGCCGCGCACTCGGCATTGCCGCGATGGGCCTCGTCACGCCGTTGGGCTCGGGAGCCGAGGCCGTAGCGCGTGTGCTGTTCGAAGGCTCGCGCGCGGGCCTCGCCGCGCGCGACGACCTTTGCCCAGGTCGATCCGTCTGGGTAGGCCAGGTCACCGCTGCCCTGCCGCCGTCGCCACCACAAGCCGCCGCCTACGATTGCCGCAACAACCGCATGATGCTGGGCGCCCTCTCGCAGATCCGCGAGGACATCGATATCGCCATCGATCGCTACGGCACGACTCGTGTCGGCATCGTCCTCGGCACAAGCACCGGCGGCATGTCCGAGCAGGAAGACGCGCGCCAGCACCGCATGCGCACCGGTAATTGGCCGGCCGGCAGTCACTACAGGCAATGGGAAATGGGCGCGCTTTCCGAATACGCCGCATTGGCACTCGGCATCGGCGGCCCTGCCTATGTCATTGCGACTGCGTGCTCGGCGAGCGCAAAGGTATTCGCCAGCGGCCGGCGGCTGATCGAGGCTGGCGTCTGCGACTCCGTCGTGGTGGGTGGCGCCGACACGCTGTGCCGACTGACAGCCGCAGGCTTCTCGTCGCTAGAGGCCATCTCGCCCAGCCCGTGCAACCCGTTCAGCCGCAATCGCGACGGCATCAATATCGGAGAAGGCGCGGCGGCGTTCCTGCTGACTCGAGGCGATGCGCCGGTGCAACTGCTGGGCAGCGGCGAATGTTCCGATGCCCATCACATCAGCGCGCCTCATCCCGAAGGCAGGGGCGCTCATCAGGCGATGCGCCTGGCCCTCGACGACGCAGCCCTCCATCCCGACGACGTGGCCTACATCAACCTGCACGGCACCGGTACGCCGCTGAATGACGTGATGGAGGCCAAGGCGATTGCCGCCTTGTTCAATCCATCGACGCCTTGCAGTTCCACGAAGGCAATGATCGGCCATGCGCTCGGCGCGGCTGGCGCCTGCGAGGCGGCCTTCACCTGGCTGACACTCAATCCCGCCTTCAATCCTCACAATCGCCTACCGCCGCATCTGTGGGACGGACTGAGCGACCCGGCCTTGCCCGCTCTGCATCTCACGCGTGCTGGCGAGAGTTATGAAGTACGCGATGGACGCGCCGCCATGTTGAGCAATTCCTTTGCTTTCGGCGGCAACAACGTCGCCCTGGCTTTCGGACGCGGATACACATTGTGACGCTGGCCCTCTATCCCGTCGAGCGCGTCGTGCCGCAGCGGCCGCCGATGATCCTGATCGACGAGGTCGTGTCCCGCCGACCCGATCTCATGGTGGCGACTGTGACGGTCCGCGCGACCGATCTTTTCTTCCAGCCTGCGCGCGGCACGCCTTCGCACGTCGCGATCGAATGGATGGCGCAGACCTGTGCGGCCTTCGCCGGTTCCAAGGCGATCGACGAGGGAGGCGCGGTCAGGATCGGCTTCCTGCTGGGAACGCGGGATTTTCGCGCCACGCAGAGCTGGTTCGCCGAAGGCACGCGGCTTTTCGTCCGCGCGCACCTCGAATATCACGACAACGAGATCGCCAATTTTGCCTGCGAAGTCGCCGAATCGCCGGACGGCCCGGCGCTGGTCGCGGCAAGCCTGAATGTCTTCCATCCGCAAGACGCTCAGGCGGTGATCGACAGCCAGTCAGGCAGGTCGACATGACCCGCACTGTTCTCGTCACGGGAGCCAGCAAGGGCATCGGCGGCGCGACTGCCCGCCGCCTCGCGCGCGACGGCTTCCACGTCGTAGTCCACTACGGCGGCGATCATGCCGGCGCCGAGGCGACCCTGGCCGATATTGCCGCCGCCGGCGGGCACGGCCGCATCGTCTCGTTCGACATCTCCGACCGCGCTGCCTGCGCGACCGCGATCGAGGCCGATATCGAGGCGCACGGCCCCTATTATGGCGTCGTCCTTAACGCGGGCATTGCCCGCGACAATGCCTTCCCGGCGATGCCGGGCGCCGATTGGGATCTCGTGCTTCGAACCAATCTCGACGGCTTCTACAACGTGTTGCAACCCGCCATCATGCCGATGGTGTCAGCACGACAGGGAGGCCGCATTGTGACCTTGTCGTCCGTCTCCGGCCTCGCGGGCAACCGCGGCCAGACAAACTACAGCGCGGCCAAGGCCGGAATCATCGGCGCCACCAAATCCCTCGCGATAGAACTGGCGAAGCGCAATATCACGGTCAACTGCGTGGCACCGGGATTGATCGATACCGCCATGATCGCCGACGTGCCACTCGAGGAAGCGCTCAAGATGATCCCGATGCGCCGCACGGGTCAGCCCGAGGATGTGGCAGCAGTGGTTTCGTTCCTGTGCTCCGATGGAGCGGGCTACGTGACCCGGCAGGTGATCTCCGTAAACGGCGGCATGCTGTGAAACCTCCGTCAAACCGTCGCGTCGTCGTCACGGGTATGGGCGGCGTCACCGCCCTCGGCAACGACTGGCCGACAATCCGCGCCAATCTTGACGCGGGACGGACCGGCGTCCGGCGGATGTCCGAGTGGGATCGTTACGAGGGGCTGCACACGCGACTGGCGGCGCCGGTCGCCGACCGTACCAAGGCGGACCGCTACCCGCGCAAGAAGACGCGTACCATGGGGCCAGTCGCGCTGATGGCGGTCCAAGCCAGCGAACAGGCACTGACCGATGCGGGCCTGCTCGACCACCCGCTGCTGCGCGGCGGAACCGCGGGCGTGGCATACGGATCGTCGTTCGGATCGCCAGGCGCGGTCATGAGTTTCGCCGATCTCATCACCCACGGTAGCTCGCGCTCGCTGAGCGCCACCAGCTACATCCAGATGATGAGCCATACCGCGCCTGTGAACATCGGCCTGTTCTTCGGCCTGACCGGACGGATCATCACGACGTCGAGCGCTTGCACGTCGGGCAGCCAGGGCATCGGATATGCCTGCGAGACGATCCGCTGGGGCAAAGCGGACATCATGCTGGCCGGCGGCGCCGAGGAGCTCGACGTCACCATGGCGGCAGTCTTCGACACGCTGTTCGCCACGTCCACGCGCAATGACCAGCCCGAGACGTCGCCGCGGCCATACGACCGCGATCGCGACGGGCTGGTGATCGGCGAGGGTGCGGCGACGCTCGTGCTCGAGGAACGCCAACATGCTCTCGCGCGCGGTGCCCACATCTATTGCGAGATCGCGGGCTTCGCAACGAATTCCGACGGCAGTCATGTCACCCAGCCACAAGCCGAGACCATGGCCACGGTGATGAAAATGGCGTTGGACGACGCGGAACTCGACGTCGGCGCGATTGGGTTCGTCGACGGTCACGGGACGGCGACGGAATGGGGCGACATTGCCGAGACCCAGGCGACCCATTCGGTATTCAGCGATAGGACGCCGCTTCGTTCTCTCAAAGGCTATTTCGGCCATACGCTCGGGGCTTGCGGGGCCATTGAGACTTGGCTGAGCATTGAGATGATGCGCGAAGGCCGATTCGCGCCGAACATCAACTTGGACGTCGTCGACGAGCGCTGCGCGCCGCTGGACTATGTCGTCAAGCAAGCGCGCGCGCTCGAAGTCGACTACCTGATGAAGAACAATTTCGCCTTCGGAGGCATCAACACATCGCTAATTTTAAAGCGCGTCTAAAAGTAGATTGAGGGAGACGTTAGGCGGTGCGCAACTCGGCGGTGATTGTGTCAAGGAGCACCTTTACTTCCTTGTTGTAGGCAGGATGGATCACGGGGCCGCCTGCACCTTGCGTATAGTTGAGGTTGCTGCTGCCGTGATAATCAATGCTGAACTGTGACTCGCTGAAGCGTATATCGACCGTCAGACTGTGCTTGCCCTTGATCGAAAACGTAGCGACCACCAGACCAGCGGCGTCCTGTTCGATTATCCAATTGTTTCGCTGGGTCGCACGCACGATCGCTTCGCGCACGCGCTTGCTCGTGAGCAAAGCACCATCTGGCCGGACGATCGGCACATTGTCGTAGTTCTGAACCGCCACCCCGCGCCGAGCCGTCGCGTCGCCCGCCACACCAATTATCAGGGCGAGCGCCCCTGCCGCGGCTACTAACTTCCTCACTCCGCAACCCTCCAAATCTTCAAGAAGATATAGCCCAAAAGGTCTCTCGCCCACCCACCGACAAGATATTTGACTATGTCGGCCCAGGTAGATTCTCTGAGCCTCGACCGCCAGCATCAGATCGAGACGGGATCCTACGCAGGGCAAAGCCGTGACCGGCCACCTGTGTCATCGAACTTTGAATTTAGGCGGACCTGGACGGGGGCGCCAGCCTCCTTAGGCATTTTGGCCGACTCTTGACCCCGCAGGCTATGGCATTGCCATTCAGGGAGAAGGGTACGATGTGTTCATCATTAAGCACGACGTCCGGCGGCTTCTTCCGACAATAGATGCATTCCCCGAACGATGGGTATTTCTTGCGTTCGATAAACTCGGGCTGCATGGGTGCTCGATCGTCCCTTACGACGGATGAATGTGGGGCCGACTGCCGCTATCTCGGCTATTTTAGTAGTCTCTCCCGTGCCACCGAGAGACAGGTCATCTAGTGCTTTTTGCTGTGTATTGTCGTTATAGTGGGGGCGTCGTGGCCACAGTCCGCTTCATGCGGGCGTGCCGGGGTTTGTAGGTTTCAGTTGCGGCAACTAGGCTGCTGGCATGTGTAATCTCTACACCATGAAGCTGTCGCGCGAAGAGGTGCACTGCCTACTCGAGCACTACAAGCTGATCGGCAAGGACTGGGCCGAGCTCTTCGCGCAGGACCAAGCGGCCATGAACGAGTCAGGCTTGGTTTATCCGAAGTACCCCGCGCCGGTCGTGACAGTGCAGGACGGCGTCGAGAGGCTGGAGAAGATGCGCTGGGGCATGCCCGGCCCGGTCTTCCCAAGCAAGGACGGCAAGGTGCCGCGGCCGAGCTTCATCACCAATATCCGCAACACCGCGAGCAGCCACTGGAAGCGCTGGCTCGCCGACACCAACGTAGCCTCCGGTGCTGACAAGCACGCGGGCGGCCGCTGTATCGTGCCGGCCGTGGCCTTCGCCGAGCCCGACAAGACGACATCGAAGCCGGTCGTCAATCGCTGGTTCGGCCGCACCGATGGCGTACCGTTCTTCTTCGCGGGCGTGTGGCGCGAGTGGACGGGCGACCATGGCACGATCGCCAAGCCCGACGTCGCGAAGCACCGCCTCTATTCGTTCCTGACGACCGAGCCCAACGGGATCGTCCAGCCGGTGCACGAGAAGGCGATGCCGGTGATGCTGCTCACGGCCGACGACGTGAAGCGCTGGCTCTACGGCGGCGCGGCCGATGCGCTCGAACTGCAGAAGCCGGCGCCGGACGCGGCGATCAGGATTGTGGAGCCAAAGAAGTAACCCGGTCCCTGTCGAGGCGACCGCCGCTCTGCTTCTTGAGGGTGTCGTGCCAGGTATGGCCCATGCACTTTCGGCACACCGGGCAGCTGAAGTGCACGCCTCTCGGCAGATAGTCCCGCCACGGCGATCGGTCGAGCAGGATGTAATTGGCCATGAGGCCCGTATGTTCGTGGTGGCCACACCAGGCGCTGACGAAGTGCTCGTCCGGCACGCCATCGAGGTCGGCCGGCTGCACCCATAGCGCGCCGCGTCCCTCGCAACGTCTGGGCTCGCTGGCGGCGGTGCCGGGTATGATGGCGCTACAGTTCAGCCGCGGCCGCAACAGCGGCAGCGACAGGTGCTTGTCCTCGAGGACGAGCGGCGCCTGATGGCGGCACAGCGAGCAATGGACCGTCGCTTTCAGGCCCCACGTCGCGAGGTCCGCGAACGTCCGACAAGGGAAAGGCTTCAGCGTGTGACGAACTGGCGGCTCGGGCTTCGGACGCTCCGACCGGACCGGCCGCTCGCGGTGCGCTCTTTCCTCGTCGCGGCGGCGCAGCTCGACGGCGACGCGCAGCCGGATCACCGCTTCCGGGTGATGGCGCGGCCGCCGGCGCAGGTCATGCTGCAGCCCTGCCTTCCCCGGATCTTCGAAGACGAGCTTTCCTTCATCGCCACAGACCGAGCAGCTGAAGGTCGTCACGCGCGTGTCGCGCGCGTCCAGGCCCAGCGGTAGGCCAACGTAGCGGGTGCAGGGCGGGCAGGTGACCCATGACTTCCCGGCGATCGCGCGGAGTTCCCTGAAGCTGTAGAGCTTGTGCGGGTTCGGCCCAGCCACCGCGCGCCGTCTCAGGCGCGGGGCGGCAGCGGCCTCACTTCGGCTTGAGGCGGCGCGAGCTGGAGGAAATCTCTGGCCTCCCCTTCCGCATCAAGCACGTACTTGTCCAAATCCTTGCTGCCGCATCGACAGAGCAAAGGCAGCCGATGAACCGCGCGATAGTGCCCCTCGCATGCACGCATCTGCCTGACACCAAAGAGCGAGCGGTAGCGACAGCGATGGCACGAAAGAGCAAGTGGCAGGCCGCTGTCGATGAGAGTCGCAATGGTATCTTCATGTGAGCAAGCGCGCATGGAACCCTCCGTCGATTTAAGAGGCGCTGCTCGCACGCAACCGCTCAAGCTCGTCGTTGAAGGGCTCCGTCTCGGCGCTCCAGTGCGTCGAGGGATCTCTGTCGTCCGGCGGAAAGGGCAGCCGCTCGTCATCAGGCATCTGCACGACAGAGACAGCGGTGATCTCCGGCCCGGCATCTTCGTCCAACGCGCCCTGCAGATGGAAGCGCCGGCCATCGAGCGTGCGGGCCACGAAGTTCGCCGAAGAAAAGCCGAGCGTCTCGTAGGAGCAGAACGCCTCGATCTCCGCGATCTCCAGCACGCCGAGACCATGTTGCTCAGGGTTCAGCAGGTCGAGAATCGAAACCCATTCGACCATCGCCGCGGGGAGCATGACCAAGTCCTCATCGAGCTCATCTTCCTGACCGACCACATCGAAGGGAAAGAGGATGATCTTGCTATCCATGACGCGCCTCCTCGCTTGCGGGGCGCGACTCGTAACACCAGCTGCCGATAGGAACAATACAAGAACATCCTCGAAATTACATTTGGTTCTAATGGGTTGTCGGCAGCACAAATGACGCAAAATCTGGGGTGGTCCCCGAATTCAGCTGGCTGGATGATTGGCCGGAGCTGAAAAACCGCATCGGGGTTTTGGCTTGCTGTGCCTTGTCGCACCGGTCGCGACTCGACTGGAGTCGCCGACAACAGCGACCCCGTCATGACCAATCATGTCCTCGCGGTTGCTCGGCTCGTTTTTTCCGCAATGCTGGCACGGCTTTGAGCATCGTCTGAAGGTGGCCTCTTGCCCACTCGCATTGCCGAGTGACCGCCTCGATCCGAGGGATCTCAAATTTCTCTACGACAACCCGATCCTCTCCTCCTGGATCATTCAACCGAAATGACGACACCATGGGTATATGGAGCTCGTACATTTGCCACACGCCATGAGCCATCATATTTCGCGCCGTTGAGACGTCTCCCATCACGGTCCACAATCCCAGCGCATTTACCGGAACTTGTGGAAGAGGCAACTCATATCGTTTGGCAAGACGTTTGCCGATTTCAATTTTGTCGCGCAATTCGACGGTCGAAGTTAGAAGGCGCCCATCGTCGAAGGATAGCCCGACCGCATCCCAAATCAGCCAATCAAGCGTTGCATCCATAAGCGAATGCGCCATGAGCGCTGTCGCCATCGCTGTCTTTACATTGTCGGGCACGCCCGGAGATAGTTTGTACGTCGCATTAAAGGTCGGGGTCTTTGGCGGTGTTGCTACCCGCTTAGCCTTGCGCTCTCGTTTCTGTGGCCGCTGTCCTTCTGGAAGCGGTGGTTTCGATGGTTTCCTTGCCATGGTATCCTCCCCCTATGAGCAACCACGCAAACGATGCCACCCAGCAGCGTGACGCGCTGTTATTGCGATTGCTGAAAACGCCCCCTCAGCCTCGACCTAAGCGGGAACGAGGCGAGGGAAAGCCTACGGGGAAAGGCGGCGCGCGGTCGAATCAGGAGACGGCGCGCGGGAAGAAGTAAACGCTAGAAACTGGTGCAGTTGACCACGTTGCCGACACGTTGACAGTTCGTATTGACCATCGGCAGAGGCTGTCTGGACTGTTGGTAAGTCTGCGCCGCTCCGCTTAGGGCATTTCCAATGTTGCCAAGAGCCCGGTCGGTGGCATCCGCATCCGCTTGCCGCTGCTGCAATTCAGCTGAGTGGCCCTGAGCATACTGAGCATTGATTTGCTTATAATATGAGGCTTGCTGTTCCGCAGTCGCCTTGTTGAGTTGCCGGTTGCCTTGAACAAATTCAGCCCATCCAATCTGCCGCCGGACGATCTGCGTCATCAAGGAGTCATACGCCACCTCTCGCGCTTGCTGAGATTTAAGTATGGCTGGATGTGCTTGAGCGAGTCCACTCAAGAGAATTTGCCGACACTTCAGCATCTTGCCGTGAAGACCGACCAAGGCGCGCGCTTCGTCATCTGTGGGGCGGCTCCTGCTAGAAAGAGCACTTTCTGGAACGGTGCCATCCGGATTGGAGCCTACCGATAGTTTTCCCGCCACCGTCGCCCATTCGGGCGTTTTCGCTAGGGCTGTGTAACAGGGCTGCGAAGCGATCCGCGCCTCGCTATCCGCTGCAACGTAATTGCTATATTCGGTTTGCGCAGCAGTTGATCCCGTATTGGCGCAGCCACAGCAAGCTAACAACGCCGCTAGAGCGACGATCCTTCCCCACATGGCAATCTCCCTCGTGTCGCTCATTTGCGACTGGTGAAGCATTCCACGAAATGTGAGAGACTGAAAGGTGATGGGCGGGGTTGCAGCCCCGCATCCATCTTTATCGCGGCCGGACCGGCTCGCTCGCGTGGAGCAATCTACGCGATAGGAGCGCTGTTGTCATGGGCAAGCCGACCAAGCCATACGCTGACGAAGCCTGCAAAGACTTACTCGTCTTCCTCGCGCTTAGGAATGATCGACCCGCCGCGGCCCAAGCCTACGAGGATTTGCTCAAGTCTGGCGCGCCCATACTCACGGGCTACTACGATAGGGAGGCCACAGTGATCGCAGGGGAGCCGGTCGCGCATTATCAACTTGCCGAGTGCCTTATGAGACATGTTTTGGCATTCAGAGCAGAACAGCGGGTAGAGAACACCCAAGTCGGAATCAGTCATGAAGTTCGCTCCTTCGGCTAGGTGGTACTACCGAGGATAGCGATGGGTCGGACGGGGTGCGAATCCCGTCCGATCGCTCTTTTCATGGATCGAGTTTCGCGAGCAAGCGCCGCATGTAAGCCCACGACTGCAAAAATGAAAACAAGAAATGCGATCATGTCTGTTGTCGGGCGAACGATTCATGTGCTGTAGTCTGCTCGCGCTCATCTTGCAGCCTAGGCTGTTCTGACCAGTGCTCATGGGAAGAATGCACGCCTAGTGGCGACAAGTACTGTGACGCCTTAAGCAGACTGTCGCCTTTGAACGTGATCGAACGCTCATGAATAGGCATGACAGGCAGTCCGATGACTGTTGGCTTACGTCATCTCCGGTTCGCAGTGGAAGCCGCACATTACGGGAGCTTTCGCCGTGCCGCTGATTCGCTGCGCGTTCGCCAGTCGACCCTCAGTCGAACGATCTGCCAATTGGAGGATGCGCTCGGGATCGTGGTCTGCCCCCCTGAAACGGTACCGATGTGAAAGTTAGAGTTCCGGTTATTTTGGGCTTTGAAAGGAGCTTTGAATGGCGCGGAAGGACTACACGCCTGAGCAGGCGATCGGGATGCTGCGGGAAGCCGAGGTACGGC
>CAIKZO010000021.1 GCA_903832005.1 Enhydrobacter aerosaccus
CACATGGCGCTCAATCTGATCCGACGGGCACCAAGCAAGGACTCCATCCGCCTACGCCGCAAGGTCGCTGCATGGGATGACAACTTCCTCGCATGCATCATCGCCGGATAATGCGGATAATGCGTTCACCCGATTCCCCTGAGGGAGAGGTGAGGAGTACTTGTGTATCCACCTGCCCAGTGCTTTGCTGCCAGTGCCGGTGATTGACCGCCAAGCCGGAGCGGTGACGAGAGACCCCTAACCGGGGCCTCTTTGCTTTCCGGCATATGTAGATTTCAAACTGAGACACTACCGGATTTTGGCGTTGGTATCGGATGTCCCTGTAGAGTAGAAAATTGCGCCCCCCCCCCGGCATGGACGCAGACCGGACAACGAGAGAGCCATTCGTGCCTGCCGACTACGAATTCGACGGCTATTGCCGGCATTACCTGGAGCAATGGGAGCAGCGGGCGACCGTGAGGCACATGCCCCGCACGCGGCTCTCGGCCGAGGGCACGAGGGGCGAATTGTTTCCGGCGACGCTGCAACCGATTCTGTCCCATGCCGACGTGATCGCGTGGGGGCCCGACGTGCGGCACCGGATTCTGGCGCGGGCCACCGCCACCTTCATGCTGCACGTCGCGATCCTCGAGGTCGATCTCATCACAGACCTCTGCATCAAGTTCGTCACTGCGGACACCGGCGTGCCGATGCCCGAGGCGGCGAAGCAGGTCGCGCTGACCGTCGCCACGGACGAGGCCTACCACGCCTTCGTCGCGCGCGAATTCCTGGGCGACCTCGAGCGCCACACCGGCATCGTCCCGGCAACTGACGCCACGATGCCCATCGTCGCGGCGCTGGCCGAGGTGCGGCGGCGCGCGCCCCCCGACCTGAAGGCGGCGACCAACACGATGGTCCTTTGTTTTGCCGAGAACTTCGTAACCGAGGAACTCTTCGGCCTTTCCCGGGAAGACATCCCGCAGGGGCCGTTCCACACCATCATGCGCGAACACATGATGGACGAGGGCCGCCATCAGGTGTTCTTTCAACGGCTCTTCCGGCAGATCTGGACTGGTCTCGACGAGGAGCAACGCAGCGCTCTCGGCCGCCTCGTGCCGGTCTACCTCGACAGCTTCCTGACAGCCGGCAGCTACGAGGCCTCACAGCGCGATCTGCTCGAGTATGCCGGCTTCGATCCCGAGGTCGCGGCGCGAATTGCGCGCGAATCGCTGGCCGCAACCTTCGGCACCGAGCTGCCGCGCAAGAGCAGCCTGCAGTTCATGCGCAACGCACTCCATCTCGTCGAAGTGTCGGGCATCCTGGAGCATGAGCCGACGCGCCGTGCCCTGGTCGAAAGCGGATGGGTCGATGCCTGATCGCAATGTCACTTCCGCGCCCGAATCCGGAGAAAAGACCGCAATGGAAATCGATCTCGACCGGACGATCGGCATCAGTCCGCAGTTCTCCGTGCATGCGACCGACGAGCGGCAGGTCCTGCTGCTGTCCGAAGAGAGGAGCTTTCGCCTCGGCGGCCGCCTCTATGTCGCCCTGCTGCCGCATCTCGACGGCAGGCGGACCGGGCGGGACGTGATGAACGCTTTCGCCGGCCGCGTGTCGGCGGATCGCCTGCAGTCGGTCCTGCAGGACATGCTGACCAAGAACTACATCTGCTATCTCGATGCCGCCGCGCCGCATGAGCGTCAGGCGCTGTGGGTCGAACTGGGCCTTGCGCCGGCCGATGCGGAGTGCCGGCTGTCGGCCACCTCCGTGGCCGTCGTGGCGGGGTCAAAGGATCCCGCGGTCCTCCTGTCGATCAAGGCGCTGCGCCGGGCCCTGACACAAAGCGGCATTCCCGTCGCGCCGCGCAAGGATGCCGGCCTGATTATCGTTGCCGTCGAGGACTACCTCCGACGCGATCTCGCGGCGCTGAACCGCCGGATGCGCCGATCCGGAAAATCGTGGATGCTGTTCAAGGCCGGCGGGAGCGTGCCGTTCTTCGGCCCCCTCTTTCGGCCGGGCGGCGCCCCCTGCTGGGCATGCCTCGCCAATCACATCTTCGAGAATCGTCCGGGCGATACCGTGGTGGATCCGACGGCCGCCACCATCCGCTCGGCCCGCGCCCATACGCCGGCCAGCATCGACCTTGCCGGTGGCCTGGCGGCATTCGAACTCGCCCGCGCGCTCGCCGCCGAGAGCCAGGCGATGCTGGAGCGCCACGTCCTCAGCTTCGATCTGAACAGTGGCACCCGCACCCAGCACCTGATCCGGCTCACGCCGCACTGCGCGGTGTGTGGCCACCGCGAGCGCCCCGCCGACGTTCTTGAACGCGCCCGCCGGCCGCTGGTCCTGCATGCGCACCCGGTCCTGCCCCATTCCGACGGCGGCTGGCGCACGCAGACCGCCGACCAGGTCGTCGAGCGGCTCGGCCGCTACGTCAGCCCGATCACCGGCATCATCTCGGCAATCGAGGACCGTTCGCCCGGCAAGGGACTGCCGGTCTTCACCGCCCGTCAGACCAACCCGGTCGAGGTCGGCCCGCGCCAGAACCGACTGATCGGCCGCCCCAGCGGCGCCGCCGGCAAGGGCATGAGCGAAGTGCAGGCGAAGGCGAGTTGCCTCGCCGAGGCAGTGGAACGCTATCTGTGCGGCTACACCGGCCACGAACCGCGCAGGCGTGCGCCCTGGCAGGAGGTCGCCGATCGCGCGCCGCATCCTTACACCTACCTCAACTACAGCGAGTACCAGTACGACACGCGTGTCGAATGGAACGCCAAGAGCGACGCCTTCA
>CAIKZO010000022.1 GCA_903832005.1 Enhydrobacter aerosaccus
ATGACGACGAAGCCGAGGCTGCGAAGCTGAGTCACGACAACCATGCGCACGTCGGCGTTGTCATCGACCACTAAAATAGTGCCAGACGCGTTCGTCCTGGCCGGCTCCATCATTAGCTCCACTTCTTTCACAGAAGGCTAGATGTACGCGCCGCATGGATTTTGGCACACAGCTTAGGCGTTAGCCCCAAACCTGCACAGCCCCGAGAGACATCAGTCCACAGGCAAACAGTGGAAAAACAAAGTGAAAGTCCTACACTGAGCGGGTTCACACGAAAAATTGAAGATCACGAAACGTCGCCTTAAGATGAAAAACAAGAATCAATAGGGGGTCACCGATGAGCGCCGACATCCTCGCTAAGAGTCCGTCTGCTGCGCTACGCGCAAAGCTTCCCCATCCGGTGGTGGACGCCGATGCCCATGTGCTCGAAGGCGAGTTCGTGCTGCGCGATTTCATCAAGCAGGTCGGCGGCGCGAAGATGCTGGAGCGCTTCGAGGCCAGTCGCATGACCAAGCGCACCACGCCGCACCGGCGCATGTTTTGGGCGGCGCCGTCCGGTAAGTTCACCCTCGATCGTGCCACCGCGATGCTGCCCCGCCTCTACCGTGAGCGGCTCGGCGAGGCCGGTGTCGACTTCGCAGTCGTCTACACCACCTACGGTCTCGACGTCATGCAGATGCAGGACGACGAGCTGCGCCCCATCGTCGCCCGCTCGCTCAACATGATGTACGCTGAAATGTTCCGCGACGTGTCCGATCGCTTGACGCCATCGGCGCTGATTCCGATGCACACGCCGCAAGAAGCGATCCGCGAACTGGAGTTCGTCGTCAACGAGTTGAAAATGAAGTCGGTGACGATCTCGTCGGAAGTGCGCCGGCCGGTGCCGGAAGTCTTGCGCGACGCGCCCGAGCTCGCGCGTTTCACCCAGCGCATCTATTCGCTGACCATCGACAGCCCCTACGATTACGATCCGTTCTGGGCCAAGTGCGTCGAGCTCAAGGTGGCACCCACCGCCCATTCGGGATCGCAGACCACAGCGCGCCGCCAGTCCCACAGCAATTTCGTCTACAACCGGCTCGGCAGCTTTGGCGTCGGTGGCGAGCATCTCTGCCGCTCGATGTTCCTGGCCGGCGTGCCGAAACGTTTTCCGACCTTGAACGTCGGCTTCCTCGAAGGCGGCGTCGCCTGGGCCTGCCAGCTCTACAACGATCTGTTCGAGTTCTGGGAGAAGCGCAACGTCAACTGGCTCAAGGAACACATGGACCCAGCCAAGCTCGACATGGACCTGATGGTCGAGATGTTCGAGCGCTACGGCGACGCGCGGCTCACCCCCGACTACATCCGCGCCTATCCCGATCTCTACAATGCCAAGCTCGACGAGGACCGTAACCGGCTCGACGACTTCACCGCCTGCGGAATTGAAAAGGAATCGGACATTCGCGATCTGTTCGTACCCAACTTCTATTTCGGGTGCGAGGCCGACGACCGCATGACCGCATGCGCGTTCGATTCACGCCTCAACCACATGGAGTCGAAGTTGAAGGCGGTGTTCAGCTCCGACATCGGCCACTGGGACGTGCCGGATCTGCCCCGCGTTTTGGTCGACGCCTGGAAGATGGTCGACCGCAAGCTGATCACCGAGGATGACTTCGAAGCCTTCACCTTCCGCAACCCGGTCATGCTGCACGCGTCCATGAACCCGGACTTCTTCAAGGGCACGGCGGTGGAAGGCGCGGTAGCGAAGCTGCTCAGCGAGAAGTCGAAGACGGCGCGGGCTGG
>CAIKZO010000023.1 GCA_903832005.1 Enhydrobacter aerosaccus
GCCGTACCTCGGCTTCCCGCAGCATCCCGATCGCCTGCTCAGGCGTGTAGTCCTTCCGCGCCATTCAAAGCTCCTTTCAAAGCCCAAAATAACCGGAACTCTAACTTTCACATCGGTACCGTTTCAGGGGGGCAGACCAAGCGCCGCGTGGACGCCGTGGGAAACCTACTGGCGCGAGCCGACACCGGAGCATCGCAACGCCTGCCGCGACTCGCTGACGGCCGACACGATCAAGCAATGGCAATATTTCAACGGCGCGCCGAAGGGTCGCGTGTCGCCGGACGGCTACACGCTCGACATCGCCTACATGGCGCGGCCGGGCGCCGACGAGATCCAGCTCGACCTGATCCTGGATTACCGCACCAACCCGGCGCGCTATCCGGAGTTCCAGGCGTATTTCCGCAAACATCGCCCGCCGTTCCTCGCGGCGTGGGGCAAGAACGACGCGCATTTTTTGCCCGCTGGCGCGGAAGCCTATCGGCGCGATCTGCCCGAGGCGGAGATCCACTTGCTCGACACTGGTCACTTCGCATTGGAGACGCATGCCGCCGAGATCGGCGCCCTCATGCGGGACTTCTTCGAACGGAAGGGAGTTTGATCATGACGACTATTCCTCACCTGATGCAGGCGCTCGTGCTGGAAGCGAGCGGCGGTCCGCTGCAGCTGATGCAGGTGTCGACGCCGAAGCCCGGGCCTGGCCAGGTGCTCGTGCGCATCGCGGCGAGCGCGGTCAATCCGCTCGACGTGAAGATCCGCGACGGTGCGGCCGCTCATGCGCGCCATCCGGTGCCGGCGATCCTCGGCATCGACCTTGCGGGCGTCGTTGAAGCGCTGGGCGAGGGCGTCGACGGCTTCGCGATCGGCGACGAGGTGTTCGGCATGACCGGCGGCGTCGGCGGCCATCAGGGCTCGCTGGCCGAATATGCCGCCGTCGATGCACGGCTGTTGGCGATCAAGCCGGCCAATCTCTCGATGCGCGAGGCCGCCGCCATTCCTCTCGCCTTCATCACCGCCTGGGAAGGGTTGGTCGATCGCGCCGGTGTGCGGGCCGGGCAGACCGTCCTGGTGCAAGGCGGCGCGGGCGGTGTCGGGCAGATGGCGGTGCGGATCGCGGTCTCGCGTGGCGCGACGGTCTTTGCTGTGGCTTCGTCGGGGCGGCGGGCGGACGTCGAGCGGCTGGGTGCGCAGTTCGTCGACCGCACCGAACCCGTCGCCGATTACGTGGCGCGGCTCACCGAGGGCAAAGGCTTCGACATCGTGGTCGACACGGTGGGCGGGGCCGTGCTCGACGCGTCGTTCACGGCGGTCCGTCGCTTCGGTCACGTGGTGAGTGCGCTGGGCTGGGGCACGCATGCGTTGGCGCCTCTGTCGTTCCGTGCCGCCAGCTACTCCGGCATCTTCACCTTGCTGCCGCTGCTGACCGGCGAGGGCCGCGAGCATCACGGCGAGATCCTGCGGCAGGCGGCAAAGCTTGCGGAAGCGGGCGACCTCGTGCCGTCGCTCGATCCGCGCCGCTTCACCCTCGACACGATCGACGGCGCCCACGGCGCGGTCACGGATGGCTCGGCGCGCGGCAAGCTCGTCGTCGAGATCAATTGATATTTTTCACAAAGGGAGACGAGACATGTCGATGATGGATTGGAACGGCTATCGCAAGCAGCTCATCGCCGGTGTCGGTGCGTTGGCCAAGCTCAGCCCGGATACGGTGAAGGGCTACGGCACCCTGGGAAGCGCCGGCCAGCACACCGGTCATCTCGATGCCAAGACGCGCGAGCTGATCGCCGTCGCGGTCTCGATCACGCTCCGCTGCGACGGCTGCATCACCGTCCATACGGACGCGGCGCGCAAGCTCGGCGCGACGCAGGAGGAGATCGCGGAGGCACTCGGCGTTGCCGTCAGCGTCAACGCTGGGGCGGCCCTGGTCTATTCGACGCGTGTCATGGATGCCTATGCAGCCGCTGCTGCCGGCGATTCGAAGGAGGCATGAAGTGAGTTCACCCCAGGAAAACAAATCTCTCGTCGCGGCCAGCTTCGATCGCTGGCGTGCCGGTACGGGCAGCCCCTTCGAACTGCTGGTGCCCGAAGCCGACTGGACGATCGTCGGGTCCTCGCCGCTGTCGAAGAAGTATGCCAACCGGCAAGCCTTCCTGGAGGCGGTGATCCAGCCCTTCAACGCGCGCATGAAGACGCCCTTGGTGCCGACCGTGCGCGGGATCTACGGCGACGGCGACACGGTGGTCATCCTGTTCGATGCTGCCGCGACCACGAAGGACGACCAGCCGTATCGCAATACCTACACATGGTACTTCCGCATGAAGGACGCGAAGGTGGTCAGCGTCATCGCCTTCTTCGACACGCGCGAATTCGACGACTTCTGGAACCGCGTGTCGCCGACGTAGCGTGGGGGGTCGGGATCAGGAATGCCCGGTCCGGCAGCCCTTGTTGTCCCGCACCAGCAATACATCCACGCGCCGGTTGAGTGCCGCTCGCCCCAAGGGGGTAGTGCTGCCTTCGCTGCAGACCGCGATCCGGGCGCGGGGATAGCCGTGATCGACGAGGTACTGGGCCACCGTGTCGGCCCGGTCCTGTGACAGGCGGACGCTGAAGGCTCCCGATTCGGCGGGGTCCATGTGCCCGGTCACGACGAGGAAGAATTCCGACGCCGGCGTCGAGGCGCGCGCCAGGAAGCCGTTCGGCGCGGTCGACAGGACGAACTGGCTCAGCGCCCGGTCCGTCATGGCGCCGCTGCCGGAGGGAGGGATCCGCGCGCTGCCGTAGTCGAAGTAGATCGTCTCCGGGCCGCGCGGCTCGTAGACGACGGAAGGAGGAGGCGTCGGCATCGGAGGCGGCGGCGGCTTTTGCGCCAGGGCTAAGGGCGCGGCGAGCGAGAATGCTGCTGCGGCCAATGCCGCGTACAATTTCATGATCGTAGTGTGCCGAATTTGACATCAACTGGATAGGCTTGCCTTAATCTTGACGCTGCATGATTCGAGGGTGAGGGATGCCTGAGACCCAGAACGAGACCCCGAAAAAGGCGCCTTACCATCATGGCGACCTGCGCGAGAGCCTGATCCTGGCCGGCCGGCGCCTGCTCGAGGAGCGGGGCCTGAGCGGCTTCACCCTGCGGGAATGCGCCCGTCGGGCGGAGGTGTCCCATGCCGCGCCCGCGCATCATTTCGCATCGATCGACGTCCTGCTGGCCGAGATCGCCACGCGCGGCTTCGGCGAGCTGACGGCGGCCATGGCGTCCGAGGGCAAGCGCGCGGCCGCCGATCCGGCAGCCCGGCTGATCGGGCAGGGCGTGGGCTACATGGCCTTCGCCGCCGGTAACCCGATGCTCTTCCGCCTGATGTTCAATCGCGAGACCGACCGCTTCGAGACCCCGGCGCTGGCCGCAGCCGCCAAGGCGGCGCGGGAGCTGCACTTCGCTGCCATCGAGGCCGCGATCCCGCACGCCCCTCGCGAGATCAAGGTCCGGACGTCCGACTTCGCCTGGGCGACCGTGCACGGCTTCATCACCCTGCTGCTCGAACGCCAGATCGGCGAAGGGGAGTCGTCACGCACCCTCAACGCGCGCGGTCTGGCGATCCTGGCCGACATGGCCGAGACGGTGATGCGTGCCGGCGGCGTGCCCGATTAGTTGGTGTCGTCGAACAGGGCCGCGACGTGCTCGGCGCGGACCTGCTTCTCCGCCGCTTCCCGGCCGAGCGCTAAAAGTTCCTCGGCGGCCTTGGGGCGATCGAACGCGTAGAGCCTGCCGAGCTGTTTGGCTGTGCGCTCGATCGACAGCGTCTTCGACAGCCAGTCGACGTCGAGCATCACGTCGTAGCGCAGGTAGCTGAACATCGGCCCGCCCATGACCTCGTCGTCGGCGCAATCGCCGATCTCGCTGTCGATCGGCCAGGGCGCGGGGCTGGTGCCCAGCCACTGCAGCAGGGTTTGCGCCAGCCAGCTGTTGTCGACGATGACCGAGCGCAGCGCGAGCACGGCCAGCGCCGCCGACGGTTGCCAGGAGCCGGGCATCTGGGAAGGCGTGATCGGCTGCGTCCCGGTGCCGAGCGACAGGATCGACAGATTGCGTGCGCCGGTCGGCCAGCGGAAGCCGTAGCCTTTGAGGGTCGCCAGCATCAGCAGCATCAACGCCGGATTGTTGTGCGGGCTAACGCCACCGTCGACGAACAGGCCTTCGACGTCCTTGGCGATCGCGATCTTCTCGGGCGCGAAGAAGGTGGGCGCGGCGGTGCTGGCGCGGATCAGTTTGACCAGGGACAGGTCCTTGTTGGGCGTATAGCCGCGATCCTCGCCCTCGACGCCGAAGTACGGTCCCTTCGGATTGTTGTGGAAGGCCCAGACGCTGCCGGTGTCGAGGCGCTTGGCGATGATCGCGAGGCCCGTGAGAAGCGCCTCGGAGCCGAGGGTTGCGTCCTGGATTTCGCGCCGGATCACCTTTTCCAATGCTTTGTCGTCGAACTTGGGAACGAAGACGCCGCCGTGCCAACGGCTGCCCTTGAATCCCTCGGACGACAGGTCCTTGTAGATTTCGATCAACGTCGTGGCGTCGCGGCCAAGCGCCAGGCCCGTCGCGATGATCGAGCCCGTCGAGGTGCCGCCGATCAGGTCGAAGGCGTCGCACAGCCTCGTCTTGTCGCCGTATTGCTTGCGCAGCAATTGCTCGATCCGTTCGAGGTAGGCGAGCGAGATGATGCCGCGCACGCCGCCGCCGTCGAGCGCGAGGACGCGCTTGGGGCCTGGGCCAAAGAGATGCTTGTCGCGCCCGCAGAGTGTGTCTTGGGTCATGATGTCAGCGGTATCCGGAAGCGCAGTTGATCCTTGCCGTGACGTTCGGCGCGAAACGCCTCGACCAACGCGCCGCCGTTGGCCGTGATGACCTTCTGCGAGGCCAGGTTGTCCTTGTCGGTCGTCAGTTCGACATAGGGCAGGCCTTCGCGGCGGCAGGCCGGAAGCTGAAGGGCCAGCGCGCGCGTGGCGTAGCCGCGCTGCTGCTTCCACGGCACGACGCCGTAGCCGACATGGCCCAGGCAATAGGGCGGCAGCGTGGACGTGCCGGCCTGCCAGCGGAAATTGACGAAGCCGCAGTAGTCGCCACCATCCCAGATCCAGCGGCGATAGCCCGGCAGACGGGGGACCGTGGAGCCATCCGGCAGGCGAATCGGCAAGCCCCTGGCGAGGGGATCGTCGAGGCTGGCGACAAAGGCCTCGGGATCGGTGGCGATGCGCTCGAGTTCTTCGCGCGCCGACGCCTCCCGGCGCGAGTTGTCGGACCAGAAACCGCGCCGCAGCGCGTCGGCATAGCCATCGAGGCCCTCAAGGGATGGGACGAGCAGTTCCATGGTTTTCCTGTAGCATAGACGGGCATGAGCTCCAGCCCTGTCCTCGTTCTCGACATCGACGGCGTCGTCTCGCTCGCCCAGCCGGGCTCGGCGGCGCCGTGGTACGCCACCCTGAAGGCCGATCTCGGTCTCGACTACGAGGAGATCCAGCGCGAGTTCTTCAGGGGCGAGTTTGGCGAGGTGCTGCGCGGGCGGCTCGACCTTTACGTCGCCCTCTACAATTACTTCGAGCCCAAGGGGCTTGCCGACAGGATCGAGACTTTCGTGAGCTACTGGTTCGAGAAGGACGCCGTGATCGATCACGCCCTGCTCGCCGAGGCGGATGCCTGGCGCCGGCGCACCGGCGGCAAGGTCTTTGCCGCCGCCAACCAGGAACATCATCGCGTCGTTTACCTGCGCGACCAGGCGGGGCTCGGCAAACATTTCGACGAGATCGTCTATTCGGCGGCGCTCGGGGTCTGCAAGCCGGAACGCGTTTTCTACACCAATGCGCAGGCCCGGATGGGCGTGACCGTGGCGCAATCCATTCTGTTCGTCGACGACAAGGCCGAAAATGTCGACGGCGCCCGGATGTGCGGCTGGCGCGCGATGCTCTATCGTGGGCGCGAGAGTTTGGCGCGCGCTTTGGCGGAGTGGGAGTAGATCATGTTGATGTTCGATATACCGTTCGGGACCACCGACTGGTCCGGCGTTGAGCGCACCGAGCATGCCGGCGAGACCGGCAAGGCCTATTGGCGTACGCGCAACTTCAACAACATCCGTGTCCGCATGGTCGAATACACGCCGGGCTATCTTGCCGACCACTGGTGCCAGAAGGGCCATGTGCTGCTGGTGCTGGAAGGCGAGCTGCAGACCGAGCTGGCCGATGGCCGCACCGTCGTGCTGAAGCCCGGCCAGAGCTACCAGGTGGCCGACGGCGATCTCGCGCACCGTTCCAAGACCAAGGACGGCGCCAAACTCTTCATCGTGGATTGAGCCATGAGCGACATGATCGGATTCATCGGCGTCGGCACCATGGGCGAGCCGATGTGCCGCAATCTCGCGAAGAAGAGCGGCAAGACGGTTCTGGCAGCCGATCGCGACAGCGTGCCGTTGCAACGCCTCGCGGCGGATGGCGTGAAGACCGCCTCCATCGACGAGATCACGGCGAGTTGCACGACGATCTTCCTGTCTCTGCCGGGCGGCAAGGAAGTCGAGCAGGTGTGCCTCGGCGACAACGGGTTGGTGTCGAAGGCCAAGCTCGGCTGGACGGTGATCGACTGCAGCACCGCGCCGGTGTCGCTGGCGCGCCGGCTCTATGCCGAGTTCGAGGGCCGCGCGGCGGCCTTTGCCGATGCGCCGGTCGCACGCACACGGCAGGCCGCGATCGACGGCACGCTCTCGATCATGGTCGGCGCGACCGAGCCCACCTTCCAGCGCATCGAGCCGCTGCTGCGCACGATGGCCAGCGAAGTGACGCTCTGCGGCGAGGCGGGGGCGGGCCAGGCGGTCAAGATCCTGAACAACATGATCCTGTTCCAGACCGGCGTGGCGCTGGCCGAGGGCCTCAGCATCGCCCGCGCGCACGGCGTCGATGGCAAGGTGCTTTACGAGACGCTGACCAAGGGCTCGGCCGATTCGTTCGCGCTACGCAACCACGGCATGAAGGCGATGCTGCCGGGCGCGTTTCCCGAGCGCGCTTTCTCGACCGAGTACGCGCTGAAGGATCTCGGCTACGCGATCCAGATGGCAGAAGAAGCCGGCGTGCCGGCGCTGGGGGCCGACGTCGCCCGCGAGTTGATGGAGCGCGCCGTCGAGCTGGGCCACGGCAAGGAATACTGGCCGACGCTGCTGCACGCGATCCAGGACGGGACGAAGAAGAGCTAGCTACTTCTCAGTAGTGGGTGCTGTAGGGGGCGTCGCCTGCGGCGGCGTCACCGTCACCAGCTGATAGCCCTTGTTGCGCATGCAGAAGTCGGTGAGCTGACTCTCAGTGATTTGCCGATTGTCGTTGAACAGCGCCCAGCGACGGAAGCCGTAATACGGCGAGTAGGTGCCGAAGGGATCGACCCGGAAGGCCTCGTCGCGCGCGGCCTTGCGGCAGTAGGTGAGGTCGCCCGCGGTCAGCTTCTCGTCGGCGCCTTCCTTCTCCCAGCGTGTCTCGGGCAGCCCACAGGCCGCGACGGCGAACAGCACCAAGACGGGCAGGATTCTGCGCATGGGAATGATATGGTCCGGCCCGTGACCTTTGTGAAGCGGGGATGATCGATGGCGCGTATCGCTGTGGGCGGCTTTCAACACGAGACCAATACTTTCGCGCCGCAGCAGGCGACATGGGACGACTTCGTCCGCGCCGACGCCTGGCCCGGCCTCCTGCACGGGCCGGAGATGATCGCCAGCGTCGAGGGCTTCAACATCCCGATCGCGGGCGCGGTGAAGCGATTGAAAGAGCTCGGCCACGAGATCGTGCCGCTGGCCTGGGCCTCGGCGCCGCCGGCGTCCTACGTCACTGAAGATGCCTACGAGCGGATGTGGAAGCTGTTTGACGGGGACCTTCGTTCGCAGGGGCCGTTCGACGCGATCTACCTCGACCTGCACGGCGCGATGGTCGCCGAGAACACCGAGGACGGCGAAGGCGAATTGATGCGCCGCATCCGCGGCATCGTCGGCAACGATCTGCCGATCGTGGCGAGCCTCGACTATCACGCGAATTTGACGCCGGAGATGGCCAAGCTGGCGACCGCCATGGTGGGCTATCGCACCTATCCGCATATCGACATGGCGGTGACCGGCAAGCGCGCGGTCGAGCTGCTCGACCGGCTGCTCAAGGAGAAGCGGCCGGTCTATCGCGCCTATCGTCAGCTCGACTTCCTCATCCCGCTGGTTTGGCAGTGCACCTTCATCGAGCCGGCCAAGAGCATCTTCGACCTCGTGGGCGAACTGGAAGCGGGCGAGAAGAGCCACAACCAGGGCATCGTTTCGGTCACCCACACGCCCGGCTTCCCACCGGCCGACATCGCCCAGTGCGGCCCCGCGCTCGTCGTCTACGGCCACGACAAGGAAGCCGTCGAAGCCGCGGCCGACAAGCTCGTGGCGACGGTGAAGGCGCAGGAGAAGGCCTTCGACGGCGAGTTGCTCGATCCCGATGCCGCCGTGCTGCGCGCGCTCGAACTCGCGAAGAAAGCGAAGAAGCCAATCGTGCTGGCCGACGTACAGGACAATCCGGGTGCGGGCGGTACCTCCGACACGATCGGCCTGCTGGCGGCGATGATGCGGCACAAGGCCAAGGGCGCGGTGATCGGCATGATCGTCGACGAGGGCGCGGCCAAAGCCGCCGCGGAAACCGGCGAAGGCAACATCATGCGCCGCGGAATCGGCGCGGTGGTGGGCTATGCCGGCGAGAAGCCGGTCGAAGCCGATTGGCGCGTGGTGAAGGTCGGCAACGGCGTCTTCACCGGCACCGGCCCGTTCTACGGCGGCGCCAAGTTCCAGATCGGCCCGATGGCGCTGGTCACCGACGAGGCGAGCGGCGTGTCCGCCGTGCTCGCCTGCCGGAGGGTGCAGGCGGCCGACCAGGAGATGTTCCGTCATGTCGGCGTCGAGCCGATCGAGGTGCCAATCCTCGGCCTGAAGTCGACGGTGCATTTCCGCGCCGACTTCCAGCCGATTGCCGAGACGATCCTGGTCGTGCAGTCGCCGGGCGCACACATCACCGATCCGATGGAGATGCCCTACAAGCACCTCCGCAAGGGCATCAGGCTGAAGCCGATGGGTCCGGTGTGGGATGGCGGAAAGCTGGCCTGAGGGCGGCGACCAGCGGAATGGTGAGAAGGGCGAGCACGCCGACGCCGATCAGCGCCGGCACGAGCCCGATCGCATCGCCCAGCAGGCCGAACAGGAACGGGCTGCTGGCGCCGGCGACCGAACCGCCGGTGTAGAACACGGCGAAGGCGTGGGTGCGGCGCTCGGCCGTCACGAACTCCGGGATGGTGCCGTAGAGCACCGACGAGGTGCCGTTCAGCATCAGCCCGACCACGGGCAGGAGCGTCATCGTCCAGCCGAGCGAGAGCGGCAGGATCGCCAGGATCAGGACCGTTGTCGCGGCCTCGGTCGACACCACCGACAGCACGACGCCCAGCCGCGCGCCCAGCCAGCCCATCGCCAGTTTGCCGGTGGCGCCGCCGGCAAAGAGCAGCGATAGCGCCAGGCCGATGGCCGGCAGGTCGGCGCCTTTGTTCTGCAGCAGGAATGGCAGGAAGATCAGGAAACCGCTGCGCACCGCACTGTCGGAAACATGGATGCAGAACAGCAACCAGAAGGCCCACGGCCGGTCGTGACCCGCTGCCGAGTTGCCCTTGCTTTCCTTCGCGCGCATCTCCGCGGACTGCAGGCTGGCGAAGATCATGCCCGCGCCGAGTACTGCGATGGCCGCCGTCATCAGCATCGCGTGGCGCCAGCCGAGCGACGCCGCGATCAGGGCGAACAGCGCAGGCAGCGCCACCTTGCCGACATCGCCGGTGAAATTGTAGGTGCCGAGCGCGCCGCGCGAACGCAGGCCGGGAAACGCGCCGGCCACGAGGGTGGAGGCGATCGGGTGCTGCGTGCTGCCGCCGAGGCCCGCGAGCAACAGCCCGGCGATCACGCCGTAGAGAAGAGCCCGTGAGTCCGGCCAGCCCATAACCGACGCCGACCAGGATCGTGCCGAGCACCAGGACCTTCACCCCGCCGATATGCTTGGCGAGCCAGCCGGAGGGGATTTGTCCACTGGCCATTGCGCCGGAGTAGACGGCCTTCAGCGCGCCGATCGCGGCATAGCTCAGGCCGAACTGGGCCTGCAGGAGGGGATAGAGAACATTGAGAAGGTCGGTGAAGCCATCATGCAGCGCGTGCGCCCCACCACAGACCACGAGGGTCTTGCGACCTGACGCGGGAGGGGCGGCAGTAACTGTCATGATACTGTCACATTACTAGCGGCCCGGCATCTGGTCGAACCAAAAAGCGATCTGCTGCTGGAAATCGCTCTCGGCGAAGGCGGTGTCGGTGATGAACTGCGGGCTCCCGTTGCGCGGATAGCGCACACTGGTGAAGCGCGTGAACTTGGTATCGCAGTGGTGGAAGATCAGCGTATCGCCCTGTTTGCGATGCAGGACGAATTCATGGACGCTGCGGAAACCGACAAGGCTGATGACGTAGCGGCCGTCGCGGCCATCCATGCCGATTTGCTTCACCGGGATATCACGGCCGCCGTTGACCAGGCCCATCACGGCGAAGGCTTCGGGCGCCATCATGGCGTCGCGCCCGTCGCTCTGCAGCCAGCGCACCATACGGTCGCCGCGCGGCGTGAGCGTGTAGCGCTTTTTCGGGGCGAACATGTCGGCGCAGGCGCCGGCCGACAGGGCCAGCGGGACGATGGCAGCGACGCGGAGAAACGAACGCCGATCGAGACTACGCTTTGTCAAAAACTCAATCCTTCCCGAGTGTGGCCATGTCGACCTGCACCGGCGCGATCTCCTCGAGGGCGCCGTCCCGGATCGCCCGGAAGAAGCAGTTGTGGCGTCCGGTGTGGCAGGCAACACCGGTCTGCTCGACCAGCATCAGCACCGTGTCGCCATCGCAATCTATACGGAAATCGACCAGCGACTGGATGTGACCTGACGTATCGCCCTTGCGCCAGGGCGCCTTGCGCGAGCGCGACCAATAGCAGGCGCGGCCGGTCTTCATCGTCTCGATAACCGCGGCGCGGTCCATCCAGGCCATCATCAACACCTCGCCGGTGTCGTGCTGTTGGGCGATGGCGGGGACGAGGCCCTGCGAATCGAAGCGCACCTCGGCCAGCAAGGCCTCGATCGCGGCAGGGGGATAGGTGGTGGCAACCCGGTCAGGCATGCTTGGCCTCATTGCGGAACGGGGCGTATAATCGCCCGGTAACTGCTTGGCAAATCGGGAATTTCCGTGAAGAAACCGGCCACAGCCGCCACGACCCATCACGATCACGAGCACTGCGTCGAGGATGCCGTCGCCGCCGCCGAGAAACTGTGCGAGGCGAAAGGGCTGCGCTTCACGCCGCTGCGCCGCCGCGTGCTCGAGCTGGTCTGGTCGAGCCACAAGCCGGTCGGTGCCTATGCGCTGCTCGACAGCCTGCGCAGCGAGGATCTCGGCTCCGCGCCGCCCACCGTCTATCGCGCGCTCGACTTCCTGATCGAGAACGGTCTGATCCATCGCATCGAGCGCATGAATGCGTTCGTGGGATGCAGCCATCCCGGCGAGCAGCATCGCGGCTTCTTCCTGATCTGCGGCGAGTGCGGCAATGCCGAGGAACTGGAAGGCGAGGGTGTCGCCGATTCGATCGCCGCCTCCGCCACCCGCCACGGCTTCGCCGCCCGCGACATGACCCTCGAGGTCACCGGCACCTGCGCGGAGTGCCAGCGCGTCTAGAGTCCGCGCCTGATGCGTTAGGTGTTGTGCGCCCGGTTGAGGCGCTCGAAGCCTTCGGCAAGATCGGCCTTCAGGTCCTCGACATCCTCGAGTCCGATATGGACGCGCAGGATTTGCTTGTCCTTCGGCCATGGCACGGCAGTACGATAGCTGTCGGGATGGGCCGGGATCATCAGGCTCTCGTAGCCGCCCCAGGAGGCGCCCATACCGAAGATGTCCATGCCGTCGAGCATCGCGGCCAGCGCGTTCTTGCTGTAGCCGTCCTTCAAGGTGAAGGAGAACAGACCCGAGGCGCCCTTGAACTGCTTCTTCCAGTTCTCGTGGCCGGGGCAGTCCGGCAATGCCGGATGCAACACCTTGTCGACCTCGGGCCGGGTCTTCAGCCAGTTCGCGATGTGGATGCCGCTCTTCTCGTGATGGCGTAGGCGGATGCCCATGGTGCGCAAGCCGCGCAGAGCGAGATAGCAATCGTCGGGCGCGGCATGGAAGCCGAAGCTCTGACACGCCGTCTTGGCGATCTCGAACATCGGACGATCGACGCAGGAGATGAGGCCCATCATCGCGTCGGAGTGACCGACGATGTACTTGGTGCCGGCGTGGATCGACAGGTCGCAGCCATGGTCGAACGGCCGGAAGTAGAGCGGCGTTGCCCAGGTGTTGTCGATCAGCACAGCCGCGCCATGCTTCTTGGCGACGGCGGCGATCGCATCGACGTCCTGCACTTCGAAGGTCTGCGAACCCGGCGCTTCGAGATAGACGACCTTGGTGTTGGGCTGGATCAGCTTCTCGATGCCGGCGCCGATCATTGGGTCGAAGAACGTGGTCTCGACGCCGAAGCCCTTGAGCGTCGTGTTGGCGAAGCGGCGCGCGGGACCGTAGGCGTTGTCGGTGATCAGCAGGTGATCGCCCGTCTTCAGGAAGCCCACGATGGCGCCGGTGACGGCGGCGAGGCCGGACTGCACGGCGATCGAGCGGTGCGCGCCTTCGATGGCGGCGACGGCGTCCTCGAGCGCCTTCTGCGTCGGCGTGCCGTTGCGGCCGTAGCCGAAGCCTTCGAACGGGATGCGGTTCTCGAACTTCGCCATGGTCGGCGAGAGGATCGTGGACGCATGATAAACGGGTGGATTGACGATGCCGAAGTTGTTGTCGGGATCGCGGCCGGCAACGGCCAAAATCGTGTCGGGCTTGGTATAAGTTTTCTTAGATGTCATGCCGTCGACTATGGCACAGCCGCGAGGCCGGCGGCCAGCTACACGTCCAACCGATGTGCGAACGGCTCAGGCGGCTCGGGCACCCGTAACGATCGGCGTGTCGGCACGGCCGCCCCATTCGGTCCACGACCCATCGTAGATCGCCGCATCTGGCGCGCCGGTGAGATAGAGGCCGAGCGCCACCACGCACGCCGTCACGCCGGAGCCGCAGCTCGCCGTGACCTTCTTCGACGGATCGATGCCGGATGCCGCGATGCTCGCCTTGAGTTCGTCCGACGGCCGCATGGTGCCGGTCTTCGGATCGATCAGCTCGTTGTAGGGAATGTTGAACGCGCCCGGCATGTGGCCGACGCGCAGGCCGGCACGCGCCTCCGGCACCTCGCCGCGGAAGCGATTGGCGGCGCGGGCGTCGACGACCTGCTCGATCTTGCTGGTGAGGAGCGACTTCACATCGTCGATCGAGCGCACCAGGGATTTGTCGAAGTGCGGCGTGAAGGGCTTGGCGCGCGCTACGGTCACGGCATCGGTGACGGGCCGGCCTTCGGCCATCCACTTCGGCAAACCGCCGTCGAGGATTGCCACGTCCTTGTAGCCCATGGCGCGGAACATCCACCAGACGCGGCAGGCGCCGGTCATCGGCGTGGTGTCGTAGACGACGATCTTGTTGCCGTTGCCGAGCCCGAGCGCGCTGACCTGGGCCGCGAACTGTTCGGGCGAGGGCAGCATGTGCGGCAGCGGGTTCGACTTGTCAGCGATCACGTCGATGTCGAAATACATCGCGCCCTCGATGTGCTGGGCGGCGAACTCAGCCTTCGGATCGCGCTTCTGGGCGGGCAGGTAGAACGAGGCATCGACGATGCGGACGTCGGGAGCCGAAAGATGATTGGCCAGCCACTCGGTGCTGACGAGGGCGTCGGGGCGTGCGTAGGTCATGGTGTTTCCCTTCAGGCCAGCGCGATGATGAAGCGCCGGTTCATCTTTCCCTTGTTCTCGACCTTGGTGCACTCGACCCGGCCGATCTCGGCGGTGCGGGCGACATGCGTGCCGCCACAGGCCTGCAAGTCGACGCCTTCGATGGCGAGCAGGCGGATACGGCCCGCGCCCATCGGCGGGCGCACGCTCATGGTCTTCACCAGCTCGGGCCGCGCGTTCAGCTCGTCGTCGGTGATCCACTGCGGTACGACCGGATGATCGGTGGCGAGGACCTTGTTGATCTCCTCGGTCACCCATTCCTTGGTCGGCACCTCGCCCTCGAGGTTGAAGTCGAGCCGGCTCTTGTCGGCGCCCACCTGGCCGCCGGTGACGCTGCCTTTGATGATCGAGGACATGACGTGCATCGCGGTATGCATGCGCATGTGCTTGTAGCGCCGCTCCCAGTCGAGCTCGACCTGGACCTTCGTGCCGACCGCGGGCTTTGGCGCGTCGGGAGCGAGGACGTGCAGCACGTCGCCGCCGTCGGCCTTCAGCGAATCGACGATCTTGGCCTCGCCGCCGTCCCAGCGCAGCACCCCGGTGTCACCGGGCTGACCGCCGCCAGTGGGATAGAAGATGGTGCGATCGAGCCGCACGCCGCGCTCGTCCTGCGCGGTGACGGTTGCGTCCGCCTGTTTCAGATAGGAATCCTGCCGGAAGAGTTCTTCGACCATGGAGGGGATTTAGGCCCTCGCCAGACGCGCCGCAACTTTCCTCGGCGAGGGCATGGACGGTGTGGCCCCCAGCCGCTCGACGGAACAGGACGCCGCGGCATTGGCATAGCGTGCCGCGTCGAGAAGGCTTTCACCGGCCGACAGCCGGGCCGCGAGAGCTCCTACAAAGCAATCGCCCGCACCCGTGGTGTCGACAACCTTGACCTTGTAGGCCGGCAGCGCGGTGACGCCTTCCGGTGAGACGACGATCAAACCACGCGCACCCAAGGTGGCGATGACGGTGCTTGCGCCCAGTTTTCGGCACGCCGCGACGATAGAGCTCTGCGAACTCTTCGCGGTGATCCGGGTGCCTGTCGCCTGCGCGAGTTCGATCTCGTTCAGTACGGCGATTTCGACCAGCTTCAGCAAGCGGGCCGGGTGCGGAATCATCGGCGCGAGGTTGAGGATGGTCCGTGCGCCCGCCGCGCGCGCCTTACGCAGCAGCGCCTCGGTCGTGGCGACCGGAACTTCGAACTGCGCCACCCAGATGTCGCCGCGGCGCGGCGCGCGGCGGACCATCGCCGGCTTGAAGCGGCCATTGGCGCCGGCCGCACCGGTGATGGCGTTGTCTCCTTCGGCGACCTGGATCAATGCGACACCCGTCGAGCTGCCGGCGATGACCTTCACGCCGGAATTGTCGACGCCGTTGCGCTTCAGCACGCCACGCAGTTCATGACCGAAGGCATCGTCACCGACGGCGCCCAGCATGGCTGTCTTCGCCCCGAGCCTCGCCGCGGCGATCGCCTGGTTGGAGCCTTTGCCGCCGGGCAACAGCGACACCGTGGCGTCGAGGATCGTTTCGCCGGCCACAGGACGGCGGGCGCTTTGGGCAATCACATCCATGTTGAGGCTGCCGCAGACGACGACTTGGCTCATCGCTGAAGGCTCACTTCATCCAGGGCGGCAGCGGCAGGTTCTTCTCGCGCAGGAAGGCCGGGTTGAAGAGCTTGGACTGATAGCGGCTGCCACCGTCGGCGAGGATGGTGACGATGGTCTTGCCCGGCCCGAGATCCTTGGCCAGTCGCATGGCGCCCACGATGTTGATCGCGGTCGAGCCGCCCAGGACGAGGCCCTCGTGCTCGATCAGGTCGAACAGGACCGGCAGCGCTTCCTCGTCGGTGATCTGGTAGGCGGTGTCGATCGGCGCGCCTTCGAGGTTCTTGGTGACGCGGCCCTGGCCGATGCCCTCGGTGACGGAGTTGCCCTCGGACTTGAGCTCACCCTTCATCTTCCAATTGTACATCGCCGAGCCCATGGGATCGCTGAGCGCGATGCGGATGTTCGGGTTGCGCTCTTTCAATGCCATGGCGATGCCGGCCAAGGTGCCGCCGCTGCCGACCGAACAGGTGAAGCCCGCGACCTTGCCCTCGGTCTGGTCGTAGATCTCGGGGCCGGTCGTGCGGTAATGGCCATCGCGATTGGCGACATTGTCGAATTGATTGGCCCAGACCGCGCCGTTCGGTTCCTGGGCCGCGATCTCCTTGGCCAGCGCCTCGGAGTAGCGCACGTAGTTGCCGGGATTGGAGTAGGGGAGTGCCGGCACGAGACGAAGGTCGGCGCCGCACAGGCGCAGCATGTCCTTTTTTTCCTGGCTTTGCGTCTCCGGCATCACGATCACCGAGCGATAGCCCAGCGCGTTGGCGACCAGCGCGATGCCGATGCCGGTGTTGCCGGCGGTGCCTTCGACCACGACGCCGCCTTTGCGCAACGTGCCGCGCTTCTCGGCATCCTGGATCATCGCCAGTGCCGCGCGATCCTTCACCGACCCGCCGGGATTGAGGAACTCGGCCTTGCCGTAGATATCGCAGCCCGTCGCCGCCGAGGCGGCACGCAGCTTGATCAGCGGCGTGTTGCCGATGCTTTCGATGAAACCCGAGCGGACTTGCATGGACGTGTCGCCTTCTTGGACCCTGCGCGCTTCCCGGGTCGAAACGTAGTCAATGCGTTCCCTCAGCGCCAGCGCTTGCGTAGTTCCTCACGGTGAAGTGCCAGCCACTGCAGGCCGATGACGCCGACGGCATTGTCGACCTCGTTGCGCTCGACCATGGCGTAGGCCTCGGCGAAAGGCAGCACCTTCACCAGGATGTCCTCGCCTTCCGACGCAAGACCAAACACGCCGCCCGCCTTGCTGGCGTCGACCCGGCCGACGAAGACGTGACAGGATTCCGAGCAGGCGCCCGGCGTCAGCATGATATTCTGGATCAACTCGAGCTCACCCACGGTGAGGCCGGCTTCCTCCACGACCTCACGGCGGATCATGGCTTCCGGCGTCTCGCCTTCCTCGATGATTCCCGCGACCAGTTCCCAGGTGAAAGGGTGATGGCCGGCGACATAGGCGCCGGCGCGGAACTGCCGGATCAGCACGACTTCGTCGCGCAACGGATCGTAGAGGAGGGCGGCGCCCGCCTGGCCGCGCTCGAAGACCTCGCGACTGATCTCGCCGCTGGTGCCGCCCTTATGCAGGCTGTGGCGGAAGAAGTAGCGGACGACCTTGAAGTAACCCTGGAACGCCGTTTCCTTGCGGACGACTTCGGCTGTCTCTTGCGGCCGGTTCACGTTCGGCAGTTTCATGGCGCTGCGCCTCTCCGGACAAAGTTACGGCGCGTCCCGGAGGAACGCGCCGTAGCAAAGATGGCTCCGAAGGCAGGGATCGAACCTGCGACCCGGCGATTAACAGTCGCCTGCTCTACCGCTGAGCTACTTCGGAATAGATTTCGTCGCGGCCGGCGGTAGTCGGCCTGCGAGGGCGCGGAGTTCTGGCAGAGCATGCCTTGAGAGGCAAGCGCCATAATTCCACAGCATGTTCCGTGGAGGCCTGGGCCGGAATCGAACCGGCATAGACGGATTTGCAATCCGCTACATAACCACTCTGCCACCAGGCCGGCCGCGGAATGGCGGCTGCTATACCCATGGGGCCTTGTGCGGGTCAAGCGAGGCCTCTGGAGCCGCGACTCGTCGTCCTTTGACGCTTCTGCCGCCAACCCCTTATAAATGGCCCAACATTTTGGGGTCAGCCTATGACGGATTTCGCGCTCGCACGTCGCAACATGGTCGACGGGCAGCTTCGGCCCAACCGCGTGACCAACGCCCAGCTTCTGGCCGTTGTGGGCGAACTGCCGCGGGAGCGGTTCCTGCCCGACGCCCTGAAGTCGGTTGCCTATTCCGATGAGGACGTGCCGCTGGGCAACGGCCGCTACCTGATGGAGCCGATGATTCTGGCCCGTCTGATCCAGACTTTGCAGGCCGATACCAAAGATAGCGCGCTAGTGGTGGCCTCCGGGCGGGGCTATGGCGCGGCCCTCTTGGCGCGCTTGGTGAAGTCCGTGGTGGCGATCGAAGGCGATGCGGGCCTGGCCGGTTCGTCGGACCAGACCATCAAGGCTTTGGGCCTCGAAAACGTCACCCTGGTCACTGGCCAGCCGGAGGCGGGAGCCCCGCAAACCGGACCTTACGACGTGATTGTGATCGAAGGCGCCGTCCGCCAGATCCCCAAGGCGATCCTCGACCAACTCGCCGAAGGGGGCCGTCTGGTCACCGTGCTGGCCGGCACTCCGGGAGCCCTCGGGGTGGCCCAACTGATCGTGAAAGAGGGCGGTGTGACTTCCGGTCGCCCGCTGTTCGATGCCGGAACGCCGGTATTGCCGGGCTTTGCGCCACCGGCTCGCTTCACCTTCTGAGAGAGCACTGATACTGTCCCGCAGAGCAATGAGGGTATCTATTAAATGCGTATCCGGCCCAATTTGAGGCACGCTGGCGCAGCGTTTGTGAGTGCGCTGGTGGTCGTGATGGGGACGGCGTCCAACGCCTGGTCGCAAAGTCTGGTCGAGGCGTTGGCCTCCACCTACAACAGCAACCCCGATCTTCTGGCCGCCCGAGCGGTGCTTCGTCAGACCGACGAATCGCTGACCCAGGCGCTTTCGAACTGGCGGCCCAAGGTCAGCCTCTCGGCCGAGTACAACAAGATCGAATACGATTCGACCCCGGTCAGCAGGGCGAATACCTATTACATCCTGAACGGCAAGACGACGCTTCTGTCGATCACGCAGCCGCTCTTCCGTGGCGGCAAGACGGTCGCCGACACCAAGACGGCACAGGCGAACATCCAGGCCCAGCGCGCCACGCTCGCGAACACCGAGGAGACGGTGTTGCTGAACGCGGTCACGGCCTATTCCACGCTGGTCCAGGATCTCGGCATCGTCGACGTCCGCCGCAACAACGTGCGCGTGCTGATCCAGCAGCTCGATGCGACGCGCGAGCGCTTCCGCGTCGGTGAGCTCACGATTACCGACGTCTCACAGGCCGAGGCCCGCCTTGAGCAGTCGAAGGCCGACCTCGTGCTCGCCGAAGCCCAGATCCGGATCGACGAGGCCTCCTATGTCCGCACGATCGGCCAGAAGCCCGGCAAGATGGGCGAGCTGCCGTTGTTCGGCGCCTTGCCGGCCAGCGAAGAAGAGGCGGTGGCGCTCGCCATGAACGCCGGCCCGTTGCCGGTCAGCGCGCAGTACCGCATCACGGCGGCGAGCTACGGCGTGAACAGCGCCACGGCGGCGCTGCTGCCGCAGGTCAATCTCGTCGGCTTCATCCAGCAGCAGTTCGACCTGTCGGTCCCGACCGATAATTACAACCAGTACGGCGTGCGCCTGCAGGCCACCGTGCCGATCTACCAGAACGGCAGCGAATGGTCGCAAATCCGCCAGGCCAAGGAATTGGTCGGCCAGCGCCGCAGCGAACTCGACAGCGCCCGGCGTCAGGCAGCGCAGACCGTCATCACCGCGTGGCGCAATCTCGACTCGGCGCGTTCACGCGTGACGTCCTTCACGGCCCAGGTGAAAGCCAACGAAGTCGCCTTGAACGGCGTCCGCCAGGAAGCATTGGTGGGTTCGCGCACCACGCTCGACGTGTTGAACGCCGAGCAGGAATTGCTCAACTCGCAGGTCAACCTGATCACCGCGCGGCATGACCTGCAGGTGGCGTTCTATTCGGTGCTGTCGGGCATCGGCCGTCTGACGGCACGAACGCTGGGATTGCCTGTCGAATTCTACGACGAAGAGAAGTACTATAAGGAAGTTGGTTCTCGCTGGATTGGCCTTGGGGGCGACAGCTCCGGGAGCAAGCCATGAGTGCAGATAACGATCCCTCAATGGACGACATCCTGGCGTCCATCCGCAAGATCATCTCGGATGATGAAGCGCGCGCGCAGGTCAGCGGCAATGCCGCGCCGTCCGCGGCGCCGGCCAATGCACCGATCGACTTCCGCAGCGCCGCCTCACGCGCAGGCGTGACGGGGGAGCGTGAGGACGTACTGCTGCTGACCGATCTCATCGAGGAGCCGGCGAAGAATGCATCCGATTTCCGGCCCGCGGCGCCCACGCCGCTGCCTGTCCCGCGGATCGATCCGGTGAGCGCCGGTGAGATGCCGCAGCCGCCTTTCGAGACGGCGCCCCAGCCGGCACCCGTGTCGGCCCCTGTGATGGCCCCCGTGACGTCGCCTGCGCCCACACCGTCCTTCGAGCAGCCTCTTGTCGGATCGAGCGAGGCCGGCGCGGCCAGCTCGGCTTTCGATCGGTTGAATCAGGTCGTCGAGGAGCGCAAGGCGGCAGCGCCGCCGGCAGTGGCTCCGACGCCAGCGCCTGCCTTGGCGCTCGACGCAGGTGGCAAGACGATCGAGGACCTGGTGAAGGAAATGCTGCGACCGATGCTGAAGGAATGGATCGACCGCAGCCTGCCGCCGATGGTCGAACGGCTTGTTGAACGCGAGATCGCGCGGCTGACACGCCGCTAACCCCGAGGCACCCCAGAGATTGAACGCCACGGTGCCGCAACCGTGGCGTTTTTCGTTAGAGGCATAAGATGCTCGACAAGACATACGATCCGAAAGAGATCGAGGCCCGCCGGTATCCGGAGTGGGAGAACTCCGGCGCGTTCAAGGCGCACCCCGACTCGCAGCTGCCGCCGTACTGCATCGTCATCCCGCCGCCCAACGTCACCGGCAGCCTGCACATGGGCCACGCCCTCGACAATACCCTGCAGGACGTGCTGATCCGCTGGCGCCGCATGAAGGGCGACGACGTGCTCTGGCAGCCGGGCACCGACCACGCCGGCATCGCGACCCAGATGGTCGTCGTGCGCAATCTCGAGCAGGAGAACATCGGCCTAGCTGTCGAGGGCGCGAAGCCCGACGGCAATCGCACCTTGCTCAGCCGCGAACAGTTCCTGGAGAAGGTCTGGGAGTGGAAGGCCTTCTCCGGCGGCACGATCACCAACCAGCTTCGCCGCCTGGGTGCCTCTGCCGACTGGAGCCGCGAGCGCTTCACCATGGACGAAGGCCTGTCGAAGGCCGTGCTCAAGGTCTTCGTCGAGCTCTACAATGCGGGCCTGATCTACAAGGACAACCGCCTTGTGAACTGGGATCCCAAGATGCTGACCGCGATCTCCGACCTCGAGGTCGAATCGCGCGAGGTGAGGGGCCATCTCTGGTACTTCAAATATCCGATCGAGGGCAGCCCGGACGAATTCATCGTCGTGGCAACGACGCGTCCCGAGACGATGCTGGGCGACACCGGCATTGCCGTGAACCCGGACGATCCCAAGTGGAAGCACCTGGTCGGCAAGCACGCGATCCTGCCGCTGGTCGGCCGCAGGATCCCGATCGTGGCTGACGAGTATTCCGATCCGGAGAAAGGCTCGGGCGCGGTCAAGATCACCCCGGCGCACGACTTCAACGACTTCGAGGTCGGCCGCCGTCACAATCTCGAAGCGATCTCGATCTTCGACAAGTTCGCGCATCTCAACGACAAGGTGCCTGAGAAGTATCGCGGCCTCGAACGCTTCGACGCGCGCAAGAAGATCGTGGCCGAGCTTGAGGAGATGGGGTTGGTCGAGAAGATCGAGCCGCACACCCATGCGGTGCCCTATGGCGATCGCGGCGGCGTGCCGGTCGAGCCGTTCCTGACCGAGCAATGGTATGCCGACGCCAAGAAGCTCGCCGAGGCGCCGATCGCGGCGGCGCGCGACGGACGGGTGAAGTTCGTGCCCGAGCGCGGACGCGACGAGTTCTTCCGCTGGATGGAGAACATCCAGCCGTGGTGCGTGTCGCGGCAGCTCTGGTGGGGCCACCAGATTCCCGCCTGGTACGGGCCGGACAAGAAGGTCTTCGTGGCGCTTTCGGAAGCGGAAGCGAAGGAGCAGGCGCGCAAGCACTACGGCAGCGACGTCGCGCTGGAGCGCGATCCCGACGTGCTCGACACCTGGTTCAGCTCGGCCCTGTGGCCGTTCTCCACCCTGGGCTGGCCCGAGGAGACCGCCGCGCTCAAGAAGTACTATCCGACCAACACGCTCGTCACCGGCTGGGACATCCTGTTCTTCTGGGTCGCCCGCATGATGATGATGAGCATGCACTTCATGACCGAGGTGCCCTTCCGTACGGTCTACCTGCATGGGCTGGTGACGGACGAGAAGGGCCAGAAGATGTCCAAGTCCAAGGGCAACATCATCGACCCGCTCGAGTTGATCGACAAATACGGCGCCGATGCGTTGCGCTTCACTGTGACATCGATGGCGGCATCTTCCGCCGGCCGGTTGAGGCTCGCTCCGTCGCGCGTCGAGGGATCGCGCAACTTCGCGACCAAGTTCTGGAACGCCACGCGCTTTGCCGAGATGAACGGCGCGGCGCTGCCGAAGGACTTCGATCCCGCGAGCGTCAAGCTCACGATCAACAAGTGGGTGCTGGGCGAACTGGCGCGCGCCAATACGACGATCGACCACGCGCTGACGGATTATCGCCTGAACGACGCCGCGACGGCGCTCTACGAGTTCATCTGGGGCATTGTCTGCGACTGGTATGTCGAGCTCAGCAAGCCGACCCTGCAGGGCGCAGACGGGCCGGAGAAGGATGAGACGCGCGCGGTCACCGCCTATGTGCTGCGCGAGACGGCCAAGCTCCTGCATCCAGTGATGCCGTTCATCACCGAGGAGATCTGGGACAAGACCGGTCATCGTGCCGAGCATGGGGCGCTGATCGGGCAGGCCTGGCCGATGCCGCCGGAGATCGACGCCGCCGCGAACGCCGAAATCGGTTGGCTGGTGAAGCTCATCTCCGACATCCGCTCGGCGCGCGCCGAACTGAACGTGCCGCCCAGCGCCAAGCTCAAGCTGCTGGTGATCGGCGGCGACGCCACGACCAAGCAGCGCCTGGCGACGCATACTGCTGCGATCGAGCGGCTGGCCCGCATCGAGGGCATCGACGGCTCGGCCACGGCCGCGCCCAAGGCCTCGCTGCAGATCGTGGTGGGCGAGGCGACCTATGCCATGCCGGTCGGCGAGGTCATCGACCTCGCGGCGGAGAGCACGCGCCTCAAGAAGGAAATCCAGAAGCTCGGCGACGAAGTCGGCAAGATCGACGCCAAGCTCGGCAATGCGGCCTTCGTGTCGCGCGCGCCGGAAGAGGTGGTCGAAGAGCAGCGCGAGCGCCGGACGCAGGCCGAGCAGACAAAGTCTCGCCTCAGCATGGCCCTGGAGCGGCTCGGGGCGTAAGTTCGCCTAGAGGGAGGGATCCTCGATGCCGCAGGAGCCGCCAAACGACGGCATGAGCCGCCGGGAGCTGTTCAAGTTGATCGGCCTGACGGCCGGCAGCGCCGCGATGTATCAGGCGATGACCAGCCTCGGGTATGCTGCCGAGTCCGGCTACAAGGGACCGATCAAGCTCGAAGGAGATCCGAAGGGCGCATCGGTGCTCATCCTGGGCGCAGGCTTGGCCGGCCTGACGGCGGCGCTGGAGCTGCGCCAGGCGGGCTACAAAGTGAAGGTACTCGAGTTCAACAGCCGGGCCGGCGGCCGCAACTGGTCGCTGCGCGGCGGCGACACCTACACCGAACTGGGCGGCGCCACACAGAAGTGCGAGTTCGACGAGGGGCTGTATCTCAACCCCGGCCCGTGGCGCATTCCTTATCACCACAACGGACTGCTCGACTATTGCAAGCGGCTGGGCGTCAAGTTGGAGCCATTCCAGCAGCTCAATCACAACGCGTTCCTCCATTCGTCGAAGGCGTTCGGCGGAAAGCCGCAGCGCATTCGCGCGTTCAAGACGGATTTCCAGGGCCACACGTCCGAGTTGCTGGCCAAGGTCGTGAAGAAGGGTCAGCTGGACGACGTCGTTACGAAGGAAGACCGGGAGGTCCTGCTCCAGGCGCTGCGCTCGTGGGGCGCGCTCGACAAGGACTACACCTACAAGGCGGGCGACCTGACGGCCGAATTCCGGGGCTATGACAAGGATCCGGGCGGCGGTCTCGGCGCCGAGCCGGTGCCGGGACAGATCATCGGCCTGTCCGACATCGTGCAATCGCGCCTGTGGCGCAGCCTGACGTCCTTCGCGCTGTATGAGTTCCAGACCACCATGTTCCAGCCGGTCGGCGGCATGGGCAGGATTGGCGAGGCCTTCGCCAAGCAGGTCGGCGATCTCATCACCTACAATGCCCGGGTCACCAAGATCGACCAGAACGACAAGGGCGTGACGGTGACCTACGAAGACGCAAAGCGGCCCGGCGCGATGCAGACGGCCAGCGCCGACTGGTGCGTGTGCACCATCCCGCTCACCATCCTCAGCCAGATCGACATCAAGGTTGGTGCCGCCATGCAGGCGGCGATCGGTGCGGTGCCCTATGCCTCGTCGGTGAAGGTCGGCCTGCAGTTCAAGCGCCGGTTCTGGGAAGAGGACGAGCTGATCTTCGGCGGCATCAGTTACACCGATCTGCCGATCCGGCAGATTTCCTATCCGAGCACCGATTACAACACGACGGGCAAGGGCGTCCTGCTCGGCTGTTACACCTGGGACGGGGCCAATTCCTACGAGTTCACGGCGATGTCGCCGGAGGAGCGGATCAAGCGCGTCGTCGAGTACGGCACGCAGATCCATCCGCAATATGCGCGGGAGTTCGAGAACGGTATCTCCGTCGCCTGGCACCGCTCGCCGTTCACCTTGGGATGCGCCGGCGACTGGACGGACGAGGGCCGCAAGCAGCACTACGACAATCTCTGCCAGATCGACGGACGTATTGTGCTGGCCGGCGAGCACGCGTCCTACATTCCGGCCTGGCAGGAAGGAGCGATCCTGTCGTCGCTCGACGCCATCGGCCGCCTGCACAAGCGCGTTCTTCAGGGGTGAGGGCGATGCGGTTCGGTGTTTTCCTGATGTCGCTTTCGGTCCTCGCAACCACGTCGATTGCTCTCGCCGAACCACCCGCCGCCACTCTCAGTCCGGGATTCAAATTCACTGAGCAAACCGGCGAGACGCTATACGCCAACGTCTGCCAAGCCTGCCACATGAGCAAGGGAGAGGGCGCCGTCGGGGCCGGCCGCTATCCTGCGCTGGCGAACAACGAGAGCCTGAAAGCCGGCGGCTATCCGATCTACGCCGTGCTGCATGGCCAGAAGGGCATGTCGCCCTTCGGCCGGATGCTGAGCGACGATCAGGTCGTCGCCGTGGTCAACTACGTCCGCACGCATTTCGGCAACAACTACACCGACGCCGTGACGGCACAGGACGTCAAAGACGCGCGATAGCGCGGCGCTACGCGCTCCAGCTGGTATGCACGGTGGGTGCGATTCAGCGCCAGAGCTCATTGGGTGAATTAGTACGCATGCGTACTCAAGCTTTCCGGTAGCGTTATTCGTGGGATAGCCGTGACGGCGGCACTTCAGGGGATGTCGTTGCTATTTGGTGTTAGGCATCGGTCATTTGAGCGCCTATATCGGTTGCATTGTTCGTAACGTCTTCGGGCGCGAACGACTGAGAGACGCTTTCGCGCTCTTGCCCCATGCGAGGCAAGAGAATGACGGACGACAGGACGGACTCCCTTTATCGAAATCGACTGCTCAACGCCTTGTCTGCGGACGATCGCGCCTTGTTGCGGCCGCATCTACGGCTGGGCACGCTGAAGCTTCGACAGGAGCTTGAACAACCCAATCGCCCGATCCGGCGGGTCTATTTCATCGAGCAGGGAATCGCCTCGGTCGTTGCGACGACCATGGGCCGGCACCGCGTCGAGACCGGGCTTATCGGCCCGGAAGGCATGACCGGGTTGATGGTGCTGCTCGGCAACCACCAGTCGCCGAGTGCGACCTTTATTCAAGCGCCCGGCAGCGCTTTGTCGATCGATTCTGACGCCTTGCGTGCCGCGCTCGACAAGAGCGAAACGATGCGGCGGCTGCTTCTGAGGTTCGCCCAGATCTTCCTCATTCAGACCGCGCAAACAGCTGTTGCGAATGCGCGTCTCACGCTCGAGGGGCGGCTGGCCCGCTGGCTCCTCATGACCCAGGACCGCCTGGACCAGAACAATCTCCCGATGACGCACGAATTCCTGTCCGTGATGCTGGGTGTACGACGCGCCGGCGTCACCGAGGCCCTCCATGGCCTGGAGGGGAAGCGTGCGATCAAGGCGATGCGCGGCGAGATCGTGATCCTCGACCGCAGGATCATCGAGAAACGCGCTGGCGCATTCTATGGACTGCCCGAAGCCGAATACGAACGGCTGATCGGAGTGGCGCGGGTCTAGGACGCCTTCCGCAGGTCCGGCACATAGGGCCGCGAGGTGAAGTGCTCGGCATTATCGCCGGTTGCAAAGCGGACGCCGGCCCGGCGGAGCGCTCCATCATCGACCTTGTCGAGCGGCACGAAATATCGATCGTCTCTCTTGATGATCGTGTCGTTGTCGACCCTGTTGTAGCAGATCAGCAGGGTCCAGCGTCGATTGGCCGAACGGTTGGCATCGGAACGGTGGATCGCGTTGCAGTGGAAGATCAGCGCGTCGCCCGCGCCCAGTTCGCAGTACTCGATCGGGCACTGCTCGAGGATGTGCGGCATGCGCGCCGGATCGACCTCGTTCTGGGTCGGTGACAGCGGCGTGTGATCGATGCGGCCGAGTCTGTGCGAGCCGGTCGCGATCTGGAGGCAGCCATTGTTCCGGTCGGTCTTGTCGAGCGCGATCATCACCGAGAGCAGGTCGGGCCGGATGCAGCCGTTGTAATACCAGTAGCCGTAGTCCTGGTGCCATTCCCAGGCGCCGCCGACCTGGGGCTCCTTGGCCGTCAGCTTCGACTGGTAGTGATAAACATCGCCGCCGAGCAGGGCGGCCGACGTATCGACCATGCGCTCGCAGCGGGCGGCGAGCCCATAGACCGAGTCGCCGGCCCGGTTCCAGAGCGCGATGCGCGTCGACTTTCCTTCGCCGTCACGGCGATCGAGGATCGAGTCGCGCACGGCGGGATCCTTCTCCATCGCCTCGGTGAGCAACTTCACCTCGTCGGGCGCGAACAGGCTGCGCGCGTAGGTGAAGCCCTTCTCGTTGAACTCGGCTGTCTGCGCCGCCGTCAGCATGTTGGGCATTGTTTCCTCATCCCTAAGCCGGACGGAAGACGTTGCGTCCATCCTGTTCGTTGACCGTCACTTTACGCCCCAGTTGCTCCTGCGTCAGCATGTTGGCCAGCAGCGCCTTGTCGTCCGGCGCTTGGGCCACGAAGCGTTCGTCGGACCCGGCGAGGCGGCCGATGATATAGCCCTTTTCGGGCGCATCCTTGCCGTAGGCGACGCAATAGGTCTCGATCGTGCCCGTGCCGCCGGGGGCGGTATTCACGTGCCGCTTGGGCCGCGCGTCCAGTTCGGCCTGGAATTTCTTCGGGTCTTCCCGGCGCCACGGCCCCTTGGTGGGCTCCGTGGAATAGAGCCCGGCCGAGTGCTTGGTGAGGTAGCTACCGTTGGCGGTGACCATGCCGAAGGAACCCGGGGCCTTGCGCACGACGTTCATCATCTCGGCGATCGAATGAGTGACGTAGTTGTTGCCGGGCCCGCCAAAATAAGGGAGCCCGCCGGTCACGCTGATCGGACGCGGATCATCCTCGGCGATACCGATCTCTTTCATCGCCACTTCGACGGCGGAGGGGAAGCAGCTGTAGAGATCGAAGGCGGCAACGTCGGACAGCTTCTTGCCCGCCATGTCGAGGGCGAGGCCGGCGCAGCCCCGAATGGCGGGCGAGGCGTCGAGCCTGTCGCGCTCGGAGACGACCCAAGTGTCCGCGCCGTCGGCACAGCCGTGCAGGAACACCCACTTGTCCTGCGGGATGCCCCATTCCTGCGCCTTCTCGACCGAGGTCATGACGACGGCGGCAGCCTGGTCGATCATGGCATTGGCGTTCATCAGGCGTGGATACGGGAAGCAGATCCAGCGATTGTCGTCGGAGATCGTCGACAGTTCCTTGGCACTGTAGCCCTTGCGGCGCGTGGCGAGTGGATTGTCCTTCGCCACCATGGCCAGTCGATGGAAGAGCTCGCCCATCGCGTCCATGTGGTGGGGAACGTCCCGCTTCAGCCCGCCGCGGATGGCATTCTCCAGCAAGGGGTAGAAATGGATCGCGGCCTTGAGGCCGTGGCGCGCTTCTTCTTGCGAGAACCCGTCGCGATCGTCGCCGACTCGCTCGGGCAGGCCGCCGTAATCCTCGTTCCAGTCGATGGAGAGGCCAGCCTTGCGTGCGTTCTGGGTGCTGCGCAGCAACTCCGCGCCGCAGATCAGCGCCAGCTTCGTCTTGCCGCTCGCGATCTCCTCGGCGAAGCGGTTCACTAGGTACTGAGGCATGTTCCCGCCGACATGGCTGTAGAGCATGGTGCGCGGCGAGGCGTGCAGGCGGCGTGCGACGCTCTTGGGCGGATTGGTCGAGCGGCCGAACGGCGAGGCGAAGCGCGGGCTGCTGTCGCTGAAGAATTCCATGACAGCCAACGCATCGACATGATGCCCGAGCATGTGGCCGCCGACCTTGGCGCCTGTGTCATTGAGCGCTTTCGCAGCCACCTCGGCACAAAAGGCCACGCGCGAGCGCTTGCTCGACGGCTCGCCGCTCATGTCGGTGATCTGGCCGCAGCCGACGAGGATGGGGGTGCGTGGATCGATCATTTGAGGGTGACTCCGGCTTCGGCCAATACCTGCTCGGTGTTCTCACCAAGGCTTGGCACATGCGGTCCGCTCCGCATCGGCGAGCCGGAGAAGCGGAACGGTGGAGCGGGAGACTTGTAGCTACCGCCGCTGTCCTCGACGGGACAGAGCGATCCGCGATGCTCGACTTGCGGATCGCTGAGCGCCTCGGTGAGCGTAAGGTAGGGCGAGCAGGGCACGCCGTGCTTCTCGAGCGCGGCGACGACTTCCGTAACGGTGAGCGTCTTCGACCACTTCTCGAGTTCGTCGACCATGTGGCCCCAGTTCATGCGCCGGTCGGCGTATTTCTCGAACCGCGGGTCGGTCAGCCATTCCTTGTGGCCGGCCGCGGCAGCCATGTCCTGGAAAGTGCGTTCGCTGGCGGTCGCCAGCATCACATAGCCGTCGCTCGCCTCGATCGGCCCGTACATCGGCCGTGACGGGCTTTCGAACTCGAACTGCGAGCGATTGATCTCGGTCGGCAGCATGCCGATCAGCGTCTCGAACATCGAGACATCGACCATCTGGCCCTTGCCGGTGACGTGGCGCTGGTGGATTGCCGCCAGGATGCCGCCCAGCGCATAGGCGCCCGAGGCATAGTCGGCCACGAAGATCGCGCAATTGTCGGGCCGCTCGCGGCCGTTCTGCTGGGAAAGATGGGCCATGTCGTAGCCGGTCGAGGCATGGACGACCGGCGCATAGGCGGGCCGGCCGGCGCCCGGACCCGTCTGGCCGTAGCCCGAGATGGCGCAGTAGACGAGCTTGGAATTGATCTTGGCCAGCTCTGGGTAGTCGAGGCCCAGCCGCTTCATGACGCCGGGGCGATAGTTCTCCAGCACGATGTCCATGGTGGCGACCAGCGCCTTCACGGCCGCGATCGCGTCGGGTTGCTTGAGGTCGAGCACGATCGAGCGCTTGCCGGCATTGAGCTGGCCGAACATCGTCGAGGCGCCGCCGCGCATGACCGGACGCGAGCGCATCAGGTCGCCTTCGGGCGATTCGACCTTGATCACGTCGGCGCCCATGTCCGCCAGCAAGCGGGAGCAATGAGGCCCTGCGATCGTCGTCGAGAAGTCGAGGACCTTCAGGCCAGTGAGCGGGCGGGGCAGGTCGGTCATGAGATCACCGTTCGACAAGGATGAGGACGACACCGCCCACGACGAGGAGGCTACCCAGCCATTCGCCGGCCGAGGGGCGCTCTTTCAGGATGACGTGCGAAGCGATGAAGGTGAAGACCAGTTCGATCTGGCCGACCGCACGCACAAGGGCTGCATTCTCGAGCGTCATGGCGAGCGCCCAGCCGGCCGAGCCGAGGACGCTGAAGATGCCGACCCAGATCGAGGAGCGCCAGTTGACGCCGATCTTGCCGAACTGCGAGCGGTCGCTGTAGGCGAGATAGCCGAACATCAGCACGATCTGGATCGTGTTCATGGTGGCGAGCGTGGTAATGCCACGGATGATGAAGTCGCCGCTCGTGAGGTCCTTGGAAGCGAGGCGGATCATGCCGGCGGCGAGCGCAAAGAAGATGCCCGAGAGGATGCCGAACAACGCGCCCTTGTGGGTGAGGTCAGCCAGCACGCCGCGGATGTTCGTGAACGAGCCGCGGACGCTCAGGATGGCGACGCCTCCCAGGCACACCACAATGCCGAGCCAGGATCCCAGGGTCAGCGGCTCGGAGGCGATGAACGTGGAGAAGAGGGCCACGAACAGCGTCTCAGTCTTGGAATAGACCGTGCCGACGGCATAGTTGCGCAGTGAGAAGGCGTGGATCATCAGCGAGGTGGCGATGATCTGGCCGAGGCCCGCGACCGTGACCTTCCAGAGGAAAGCGAAGGAAAGGTCCGGCATATGCCGGCCGGTGCCGAAGACGAGGACGGCCAGCATGCCGAGCGCCAGCGGCGCGCCATAGAGGTAGCGGATGAAGTTCGCGCCATCGACGCTCAGCACATGGCGAATCTTCTGCTGCATCGTCGTGCGGATGTTCTGAAACAGCGCGGCAGCGACGGTTATCGGTATCCAGAGCGGCACGTTTTTCCCCTTTCGGGAGAGTGTAGGCCGATGCGGGGGCTGGCGTCTCGCCGGCAGATTTCCGCGCTGCAAGCCCTTCCGTGGGACGCCCGGGCTGAGTAGGGTTTCAGGCAACAGGGATGAAACGCAGAACAATACTCGCGGCAGGGCTCGCGATGCCCTTCGTGGCGCGCGCCGAAGGCAGCTGGCCGAACAAGCCGATCCGCATCGTCGTGCCGTTCGCACCGGGTGGTGCGATCGATGCGGTGGTGCGCGTGATCGGCGATGCGCTGACGAGCCAGCTGAGGCAACAGGTGCTGATCGATCCGAAGCCCGGGGCGAACACGATCGTGGGCTCGGACATCGTGGCCAAGGCAGCGCCCGATGGCTCCACGTTCCTCATCACGACCAACTCGACCCACACGAACAATCCGACGCTCTACGCGAAGTTACCGTTCGACCCGGCGAAAGACCTGATCCCGGTCTCGCTCGTCTCGCTGGGTACCATCCTGATCGCCGCCAAGGCGGACGCACCGTTCGACGACCTGAAGGGCATGGGCGCCTGGGTGAAGGGGCGTGGCCGCGCGGCAACGTACGGAAGCTGGGGTATCGGCTCGTCCGGGCATCTTTATGGGCTGATGCTCGAGAAAGCCTTGGGCGGGCAGTACAGCCACGTGCCGTATCGCGGCGACGTGCAGGCGCTGCAGGATGTCGGCAACGGCACGCTCGATCTCACCTGGGCCAGCCCCGTCAGCGCCCGCACCCAGATAGCGGCAGGACACGTGAAGGCGATCGCGGCCGCCGGCGCCAAGCGCTCGGCGTCGATGCCGGAACTCAGCACCTTCGGCGAACAGGGCGTGCCCGGCTTCGATCTCAGCCTGTTCGTCGGCGCCTATGCGCCGGCCGGCACGCCCGTAGAGATCGTCAACCGGCTGCAGCAGGAGCTCAAGATCGCCATTGCCCAGCCCGCGATCGCCGACAAGATGATCGCCCAGGGCCAGACGCCGGTCGGATCGACTCCCGGCGAACTGGCCGACGTCCTGAGGCGCGAGACGCCGATCTGGGCCGAACTGATCCGACAATCGGGAGCGAAGGTGGAGTGATGACGACCGCCTATACTTTGAAGCAGCCGACCTACAACGCAACCTTGACCGAAGTTGGCCGCAGCACGCCGATGGGTGAGCTGCTGCGGCGCTACTGGCATCCGGTGGGCATCAGCGCCGACGCCGGCGCGACGCCGCGGCCGGTGAAGATCCTGGGCGAGGAGCTGATCCTGTTCCGCGACGGCAATGGCCGGCCGGGTCTGGTCTATCCGCGCTGCTGCCATCGCGGCACGACGCTCTACTACGGCAAGGTCGAGGCTCAAGGTATCCGCTGCTGCTATCATGGTTGGCTGTTCGACGTCGAAGGCCAGTGCCTGGAAATGCCGGCCGAGCCCAATCCCACCGGCGCCCAGTGCAAGCGCGTGCGCCAGCCCTGGTATCCCGTCGAAGAGCGCTATGGCCTTGTCTTCGCCTATCTCGGCCCGCCGGAGAAGAAGCCGGTGTTGCCGCGCTACGAATGCCTGGAGGTGATGGGGCCGGGCGAGTTCGTCGAGGCCGACGATTCGAGCATCGGCAGCGGCGGCATCGTGATCGCGCCGTGCAACTGGCTGCAGCATTTCGAGAACGTCGTCGATCCGTATCACGTGCCGATCCTGCACGGCACCTTCAGCGGCCCGCAGTTCGTCGAGCAGATGTCGGCCTTCCCCAAGGTGAAGTTCGAATACGGGCCGGCCGGCGTGAAGGCGACGTCGTTGCGTCCCGGTCCGGACGGCAAGCGCTTCCGGAGAGTCACCGAAGCCGTGCTGCCGACCCTTCGCGTCGTCGCCAATCCCCAGGTCGCCCAATACGGCATGGTCGAGTCGATCGGCTGGACCGTTCCGATCGACGACACGCACTACCGCATCTATGTGGCCGGCCGCGTGAAGGAGAAGGGCGACCTCACCAAGTTCAAGTCACGCTACGCCGGCAACAAGACTTGGGCCGAGCTCACAGCCGAGGAGCACCAAAAGTACCCTGGTGATGCCGAGGCACAGGTCGGGCAGGGCGCGATCACCTTCCACTCCGAAGAGCACCTGATGTCGTCCGACCAGGGCGTCTCGATGCTGCGTATCCTGTTGCAGAAGCAGGTCGATCTGGTGGCATCGGGCGGCGACCCGGCCGGGGTGGCGTTCGACGAGAAGGATGCCTACGTGAAATTCGACGCCGGTCAGTTCCTCGACGACGCCTCAGCGTAGGTCGGCGCCGACCGCGTCGTTCACGGACGTAAAGCCGTCACGCTGCAGCAATGCGGCTAGCTCGTCTTTCACGCGGCGGACGAGCGGCGGCCCCTCGTAGACCATTGCCGAATAGAGCTGCACCAAGGTCGCGCCGGCGCGGATCTTGGCATAAGCATCCGCGCCAGAGCCCACGCCGCCACAGCCGATCAGCGGGAACTGCCGTTCCACTCTTCGCGCGGTCTTGCGCACGACCTCTGTGGCCAGGTTCGTTAGCGGTGCGCCGGAGAGACCGCCGGTCTCTCTCTTGCGCGCTGACTGCAGCGTGGCGGGGCGCGACAGCGTCGTATTGCCGATGATGATGCCGTCCATACGCAAGTCGCGACAGACGACCACGATGTCGTCGAGGTCGTCGTCGGTCGCATCGGGTGCGATCTTGACGACCAGCGGCACGGGCTTCGCCGCGATCGCGTCCTGCACGCGCTTCAGCAGGTCACGCAGCTGCTCGCGCCCCTGCAGGTTGCGCAGGCCGGGGGTATTGGGGGAGGAGACGTTGCAGACGAGGTAGTCGGCATGGGCGGCCAGCGCCGTGGCGCAGGTCACGTAGTCCGCCGCGCGATCCTCGCTGTCCTTGTTGGCGCCCACATTCACGCCGACGAAGCCGCGCCGGGCGCGCGCACGCAGCCGCGGCAGGGCGGCGTCCAGCCCGTTGCCCGGAAAGCCCATGCGATTGATGACGCCACGATCCTCCTGCAACCGGAAGACGCGCGGACGTGGATTGCCGGGCTGGGGCCGCGGCGTCACGCTGCCGATCTCGACCAGGCCGAAGCCGACCGCGAGCAAGGCATCCGGCACCTCGGCATTCTTGTCGAAGCCCGCGGCCAGGCCGATCGGATTGGGCAGTCGCTGTCTCCAGATATCGACACCGAGGATGGGTGGATCGGGTTTGCGATCGGCCGGCACGACACCGCTCTTCAGGGCGCGCAAGGCGAACCCATGGGCGGTTTCGGCATCGAAATGCGAGAGGACCTTGTCGACCAGCGCGTACCAGACAGCCATGCCGTCTGGTTAGCAGAAGTCCCCTGTGGAGCGCTTCCGGTTAACGGAAGTGATGGCCGTGCTGCTGCTGACTGTAGGGCGAGCGGTCGAACACCACGTTGAACAGGTCCTTCATGAGATCGCCCATCCCGGGATCATCCGGTCCCGCCGCGGTCACCCAGCCGGTGACCTGCGACAGGGCCATGTCATTGCGGCAGTAGACGGCGAAGACGTTGACCTGCCCCGGCTTGCCGGGCTTGAAACGCTTGGCACCGTTGCACACGGCGTCGGCGCTGAGATCGTTCGCGGCGTCGAACACCAGCATCAACCGGTAGTCGGGATGCTGCTTCTCGGCCGGCACGTCGTAGGTGAAGGTGAGCCGGGGCGGCGGCTTGTTCGCCTGCATCACCGGCAGGAGACGGCGCGCGAATTCTTCGGCCGGTATGGCGGCAAAGGGATTGCCCAGCAGCTCGACGCGGAACGGCTTGTTGTCGGCCGCGATATAGAAGTCGCGATATTCGTACTGGATGGCGTAGTCCCAGCCGCCCAACGTCGCGGCATGGGTCGCGATCGGCAGCGACAAAGCGGCGAGGGCAGCGGTCAGAAAATTCCGGATGGCGCGCATGAAGTCGGTTCCTCCTGCACGCCGAACATAGGCCTGCAGGGCGGCTACTTCACGTCACAAAATCGCGCACCGGATGTCAGCCCGTTGTAAGGCTCACTAGACGTCGAGATCGCGCGCGAACTTGGCATTCTCCTGGATGAAGGCGTAGCGCTTCTCCGGTTTACGGCCCATCAGGTCCTCGACCAGCGTGCGCGTACGCATTTCCTCGCGGCGGCCGTCGGTGCCTTCGGCTGCATTGGCGAGGGTCGGCACGTCGACCTTGAGCAGGACGCGCTTGGTGGGATCCATCGTCGTCTCGCGCAGATGCACCGACTGCATCTCGCCCAGGCCCTTGAAGCGGGTGATGTCGGCCTTGCCGTTGAACACCGTTCTCAGCAGCTCGTCCCGTTGCGCATCGTCCTGCGCATACTCGGTCTTGCCGCCCTTGCTGATGCGGAACAGCGGCGGCTGGGCGAGGAAGAGGTGGCCGTTCTCGATCAGCTTCGGCATCTCGCGATAGAAGAACGTCATCAGCAGCGAGGCGATGTGCGCGCCGTCGACATCGGCGTCGGTCATGATGATGACGCGTTCGTAGCGTAGCCGGTCGTCGTTGTAGTGTTGGCCGGCGCCGCAGCCCAAGGCCTGGATGAGATCCTGGATTTCCTGGTTCTCGCGCATCTTCTCCGAGGTGGCGCTGGCCACGTTCAGGATTTTTCCACGCAGCGGAAGGATGGCCTGGGTCTCGCGGTTGCGCGCGGCCTTGGCCGAGCCGCCCGCCGAATCGCCCTCGACCAGGAAGATCTCGGTGCCGTCGGCGGCCGTGTTACTGCAATCGGAAAGCTTTCCAGGCAAACGCAGCTTGCGGGTCGCGGTCTTGCGCTGCTGCTCGCGGTCCTGCTTGCGGCGCACACGCTCCTCGGCCTTGGAGACCACGTGCTCGAGCAACACGTTGCCGGCTTCCTTGTCGCCGATCAGCCAGTGCTCGAAATTATCGCCGACGATCGTCTCGACCAGCTTGGTCGCCTCGACCGAAACCAGCTTTTCCTTGGTCTGGCCCTGGAACTGCGGCTGCTCGATGAAGATCGAGACGAGGCTTGCAGCACCATCCATCACATCGTCCGACGTGATGATCGAGCCTTTGCGATTACCCGTCAGGTCGGCGTAGCGCTTCAGGCCACGCAGCAGGGCGCTGCGGAAGCCCGACTCGTGCGTGCCGCCCTCGATCGTGGGCACGGTATTGCAGTACGAGCGGACGAAGCCTTCCTCGTCGTTCGGCCACCAGACCGCCCATTCGACCTTGCCGCCGGCCGAGCCGTTGCTTTCGCTCTTGGCTTCGCCGGCGAACGGCGTCGGCACGACGGTCGGGCGCTGGCCGATCTCGGAGACGAGATAGTCCTTCAGCCCGCCCGCGAAGTGGAAGACTTCTTCTTCAGGAATCGACCCGTCCTTGGGCAGCAGGCTCTTGTCGCACTTCCAGCGGATTTCGACGCCGCGGAACAGGTACGACTTGGAGCGTGCCATGCGGTAGAGCCGCTCGGGCGAGAACTGGATCTTGCCGAAGATTTCAGGATCGGGATGGAAAGTGACGGTGGTGCCGCGCCGGTTGGGAGCAGGGCCGTTCGACGTGAGTTTGCCCTTCGGCTTGCCGCGCGAGAACTTCTGCGACCACGACTTGCGATCGCGCGCGACCTCGACTTCGAGGTCGTCGGACAATGCGTTGACGACGGAGGCGCCGACGCCGTGAAGGCCGCCCGACGTCGCGTAGACCTTGCTGTTGAACTTGCCGCCCGAATGGAGCGTTGTGAGGATGACTTCGAGCGCCGACTTGTTCTTGAACTTTGGATGCGGATCGACCGGCATGCCGCGGCCGTTGTCGCGAATCAGGATGTAATTGCCCGCCAGCATCTCGAGATGGATCGTATCGGCGTGGCCCGCGACCGCCTCGTCCATGGCGTTGTCGAGCACTTCGGCCACGAGATGGTGCATGGCCCGCTCATCGGTGCCGCCGATGTACATGCCCGGGCGCTTGCGGACGGGCTCCAGCCCTTCCAGCACTTCGATGTCGCGTGCCGTATAGGAATTGTCCTTCGCGGCGGCCTGCTTCTTTCCGCCGCCAGACCGCTCGAACAGATCTGTGCCTTTAGCCATGATTCTTGTTTCTTTCTGCTGCCGCGCGAGGGGATCGCGTAATGGCCGCTTGGTCATCGGTATGGTAGGAAAAGCGCGGAAAATCAACCATATCCGGTGGGGATTAGATGCCCGAGAGCAAGCGCGACCCGATCGTCCGGACCATCCCGCAGCCGGCCGACATGAACGGCAATGGCGACATTTTCGGCGGCTGGGTGCTGTCCCAGATGGACATGGCGGGCGGCACCCTGGCGGCTCGGGCAGCGAAAGGCCGCGTGGCGACTGTGGCCATCACGGCCATGACCTTCGTGCAGCCGATCAAGGTCGGCGATCTCGTGTCGATCTACGGCAGCGTCACCAAGATCGGCCGGAGCTCGATCACCATCGCGCTCGAGACTGTCGTCGAGCGGCGGCTCGATCCGACACCCATCCAGGTGACGCATGGCACCTTCGTGTTCGTGGCCATCGACGAGGACGGCAAGCCGCGGGCAGTACCTCAGCCATGAAATGGCTCGCGGCCCTGGTCGCTCTTCTGGTGCCGGCGAGTGCCTGGGCCCATCCGCACATCTGGATTTCGCAGCATGTGCGCGTGATTTCAGAGAATGGCCGTTACGTCGCCTTCGAGCTCGAATGGCACTTCGATCCGATGTCGAGCGAAGGCGAGATCCCGCCGATCGACGAGGACGGCGACGGCAAGATTTCGATGCAGGAGATCAAGTCGCTGGCCGACGACATGCTGCCGGAGCTCGCCAAGGTGGGCTACCAGACCTGGCTGAACACGGGCGGCAAGGATTTTCATCCGACAGCGCCGCCGACCTTGAACGCGCGCGTCGACCAGCCCGCGACCTTCACGCCGCCGGACTGGGATCACGAAGACGGCGACGACAAGGACGGCAAGGGGGACGCCGGCATGCCGATGCCGGAGAACAAGCGCGTCACGCCGCCGCCCAAGCCCGAGGTGCCGCGCAATCTGGTCTACGTGATGCGCTTCCCGCTCGCGCAGCCGACCAAGACCCTGAGCATCGTCACGTACGACGGCGAGGATTTCATTCGCTTCGAGGTCGACAAGGCGTCCCTCTCCACCGGCTGCAAGCTCGACAAGCATCCGACCTACAAGTCCGAGTTCGTCCCGGGCAAGCCGGTCTTCGCCGACAGGGTCTCGTGCCGCCTTCCTTGACGTCTCCCGCGCCGGTCTTTCGTCCGTGGCTCGGCATCGCCTTCATGTGCGTGGCCTGCGCGCTGTTCCCGGTCCAGAACGCCGTAGTCAAGCTACTCACCGGCCTCTATCCCTACCAGGAGGTCGTGTGGGTCCGCCTTGCCGCGCACCTCGTGCTGATGTGCATCGTCTTCCTGCCGCGGCGTGGCTTGGCGCTGTTGCGCACGCGGGCGCCGATACAGCAGGTCATCTGCTCGATGGGCTTGCTGGGCGCCACGGTATTCTTCTTCAGCGCAGCCAAATCGATCGGCGTGACCGATGCGATCGCCATCTCCTTCATCTCGCCGCTGGTCGTGACGTTTCTCGCCTGGCCACTGCTGGGTGAGCGCATCACGCCCATCCGGCTGGCCTCGGTCGTGATCGGCTTCGCCGGCGTGCTGATCGTCATCCGGCCGGGCAGCTCCGTGTTCCAGTGGGCCTCGCTGCTGATCGTCGCCAGCTCGATTTCCTATGCCGTCTACCAGATCATCGTCCGGCGCGTGGCAGCGGTGGATTCGCCCGCGACCACGGCCTTCTATAGTGCGCTGGGCTGCACCCTGGTGACGTCGTTCATGGTGCCGTTCCATTGGCGCACGCCTGACAACTGGCAGGACGTGGCGCTCATGCTGTCGCTCGGCGTCTCCGGCGGCTTTGGTCATTACTGCGTCGCACGCGCCTTCAGCTACGCGCCGGCCAATTTGATTGCGCCCCTGAATTACACGCAGATGATCGGCTCGGTCGTGATCGGTTACCTGATGTTCGCGGAGGTCCCGGACTTCTACACTTGGCTCGGCAGCGCGGTGATCATCGCCGCCGGCCTACTCGTCGGATGGCAGGGCCGCAGAAGAAAAGCTTGAGGGAGGAAATCATGCCGTATCTCGTCGCCGACGATCTGCCCAAGGAACCCGCCGGCCTGCGCTTCCGGGCGTTGCTGGAGAAGGGCGGCATCCTGCAGATGCCAGGCGCCCACAATGGGCTCGCTGCGCTGCAGGTGCGCGCCGCGGGCTTCGAGGCGGCTTACCTGTCGGGTGCGGCGATGTCGGCTTCCATGGGATTGCCGGATCTCGGCGTCATCACGGTCGACGAAGTCTGCTTCTTCATCCGCCAGGCCGCCCGCGCGTCGGGCCTGCCGCTCCTGGTCGATGGCGACACCGGCTATGGCGAAGCGCTGAACGTCATGCACATGGTCCGCTGCTTCGAGGAAGCGGGGGCGGGCGCCGTCCATATCGAGGACCAGCTCCTGCCGAAGAAGTGCGGCCACCTCAACGACAAGAAGCTGGCCGATCCCAACGACATGGCAGCCAAGGTCCATGCCGCGGCCAAGGCCCGCCGGCACCTATACATCATCGCGCGCACGGACGCGGCGGCGAGCGAGGGCATCGACGGTGCCGTCGCCCGCGCCAAGAAATTCCTCGACGCCGGCGCCGACGCAATCTTCCCCGAGGCGCTGGTCAACGCCGACATGTTCCGCGCCTTCGCCAAGGCGATGCCCGGCGTAAAGCTGCTGGCCAACATGACCGAATTCGGCCGCACGCCGTTCTTCACGGCGTCGGAGTTCGAGGCGATGGGCTATTCGATGGTGATCTGGCCGGTCTCGGCCTTCCGCACCGCCAACAAGGCGCAGGAGAAGCTCTACGCCGCGATCAAGCGCGACGGCGGCACACAGAAGATGGTCGACCAGATGCAGACGCGCGCAGAACTCTACAAGACGATCGGCTATCACGATTACGAGGCACTCGACTCCTCGATCGTGCAGACGATCATCCCGCAGGGCATGCCTCAACGTTGAGGGAAGGGATCCAGCCAGCCATCGAGGGCGGAGAGCTGGTCGTGCCAGCGTTTCACCTCGGGGAAGTCGTCGATCGGCATCTCTGCCTTCGCGGCATAGGGCAAGGTTACGGCCACCGAGAAGTCGGCGACGCTCAGCTTCTCGCCGACCAGCCACTTGCGATCCTTGAGATGGGCGTTGAGCACCTTCGCTTGTGAGCGGAAGGACTTAATGGCCTTCTCGACGGCGGCGGCGTCCGGCGGGCCGATCTTGAAGCGCTCCTTGATCACGAACTCGAAATAGAGCGCACCGCCGGACTGGAGGAAGTGCTGCGAGTTCCAGCTGAACCAGCTGACGATCTCGGGCTGGAGATCGCCCGCCGGCCAGAGATCCGATCCGGCATGCTTGGCGAGGTAGCAGAGGATCGCATCGGCCTCCCATAGGATCGTGTCGCCATCGACCAGGGTCGGGACCTTGCCGTTGGGATTGAGCGCCAGATAGTCCGGCTTCTTGTGCTCGCCTTTGTCGAGTTGCAGGTACGCAAACTCGACGGGCAGCTTCAGGTGCTTGATGAGCGCACAGGTCTTCCGCGGCGCCAGCACGTCCGAATAGTAGAGCTTCACAGCCCGAGCTCTTTGAGGTCGGGCGCGCGGCGATGGAAGTCTGTCGCGTCCTGGAAGGCCTTGCCGAGCTTCAGCACGTCGCGCTCCGCGTAAGGCTTGCCGAGGATCTGGATGCCCACCGGCAGCCCGCCGGGATAACCGCTCGGCATCGACAGGCCACAGAGCCCGAGATAGTTGCCGGGCCGGGTCAGGAAGCCGGCCATCGGCGACAATTCGTCGACCTCCGACAGCGGGATTGGCGGCACTGCCATGGTCGGCGTGAGCAGCGCATCGTAGGGGCGCATCCATTCGGCGAACTCGGCCCGCCGCCGCTTCATGGCGCGCAGTTCCTCTGCGTACGAGCCGGGGACGAAATCCTTGCCGAGCAGGGCACGGGCGCGCACGCCATCGCCGATCGCCTTGGACTTGTCCTCGATCCACTTGCGGTGCAGCGAGAACATCTCGGAGGTCGAGATCGTGCCGGCGCCCTTCTGCAGGTCGAAGAACCACTTCGGCAGTCGCACGGCTTCGACATTGGCGCCGAGGCTCTCGAAGGTGCGGGCCGCCGCTTGCCACGCCGCGAGCACGTCGTCGTCGACGAAGTCCGGCATCTCCTCGGTATCGGGCAGAGCGATCCGCATGCCTTCGATCGAGCCGCCCTTTGTCGCCAGGGTGAAATCCTCGAGCGGCTGGTCGAGCGTCGTGGGATCGCGCGGGTCCGGTGCGGCCAGCGCATTGAGCAGCAGCGCGCAATCCTCGACCGAGCGGGCCATGGGGCCGATCGAGTCGAGCGTCCAGGCGAGCAGCATCGTGCCGTGCAGGCTGATGCGGCCGAACGTGACCTTGAGACCAACCAGACCGTTGAAGGCGCAGGGGATGCGCACCGAGCCGCCGGTGTCGCTGCCGATGCCGGCCGGCGTAAGGCGCGCGGCCACCGCGACGCCGGTGCCGCTCGAAGAGCCACCCGGCGTGCGATGGGTCTTGAGGTCCCAAGGGTTCCACGGCGCGCCCATCAGCGGGTTGGTGCCCCAGCCGCCGAACGCGAACTCGACCATGTGCAGCTTGCCGAGCGGCACCATGCCGGCCGCCGTCAGCCGCTCGACGGTGTTCGAGGTCTCGGTCGCAACGCGCTTCTCCCACATCTTCGAACCGCCGGTGCCGATGCGGCCCTTGATGTCGCAGAGATCCTTGTAGGCCATCGGCAGGCCGTGCAGCGGCCCGAGCGGAAAGCCCGACGTGCGCGCGGTATCGGCGGCGTCGGCCAGGGCTTTTGCCTCCTTGGCATAGACCTCGGTGAAGGCGTGCAGCTTGCCGTCCGCTTTCTCGATGCGGGCGAGCAACGCGTCGACGATCTCGCGCGAAGAGAATTTCTTGGCGGACAGGCCGGCGCCCAGTTCCGTCAGGGTCATGTCGTGAAGCTTGGTCATCAGTAGGTCGCCCTTCCACCCGAGAGATCGAACGCAGCGCCGGTTGCAAAGGTGCAGAGGGGAGAGGCGAGCCAGGCGACCATCTCGGCCACTTCCTCGACCTCACCGAAGCGGTTCATCGGAATCTTGGACAGCATGTAGTTGATGTGCTGCTCGGTCATCTGGCTGAACAACTCCGTCTTCACCACGGCTGGCGCGACGCAGTTCACCAGCACGCCGCTCGTCGCAAGTTCCTTGCCAAGCGATTTGGTCAGGCCGATGACGCCCGCCTTCGAGGCGGAATAGGCCGAGGCATTGGGATTGCCTTCCTTGCCCGCCACCGAGGCGATGTTGACGATGCGGCCCCAGCCGCGCTTGGCCATGCCGGGCGAGATCGCGCGGTTGCACAGGAAGACACCGGTCAGGTTGATCTCGATCACCTGCTTCCAGGCATCGACCGGATAGTTCGCGACCGTCGCGTTGGGTCCCGTGATACCGGCGCTCGCCACAAGGATGTCGGGCGGGGCGAGCTGCTTGCCGGTCGTTTCGAGGGCGGCGTTGATCGATCCTTCGTCGGTCACATCGACTTCGACGGCGATCGCATCGCCCAATACCGTTCCAAGGGCGGCGGCGGACTGCCGGGCGCGGTCCATGTCGCGGTCCCATAGGGCAAGGCGGCCGCCGCCGGCGGCGATTTTCGCTGCGCAAGCCAGGCCGATGCCGCGGGCACCGCCGGTGACGACCGCCGTGCGCCCCTTGAACAGACCGTCTGCCATGGTTTCCTCCAATTCCTTGAATTATCTGGCGAATCCCACCATACCGGCGCGCCTTTCCATCCGCTACACTGACGACACAAGCGTCTCAGGAGTTTCATGCCTTCGTCCAAGCCGGCGTCGATCGACGCCACTGTCGACCTGCTGAAGAGCGGTGAATATATCGCCGACCGCAGCCTCGCGACCGTCCTCTATCTGGCGCTGAAGCTGGGGCGCCCGTTGTTTTGCGAAGGCGAGGCGGGCGTTGGCAAGACCGAGATCGCCAAGGTCCTCGCCGCGAGCCTGAAGCGGCCGCTGATCCGGCTGCAGTGCTACGAGGGCCTCGATGTCTCGTCGGCGGTCTACGAGTGGAACTACGCCCGCCAGATGATCGAGATTCGCCTGGCCGAAGCGCAGGGCGTCCATGACCGCGGCCAAATCTCGAACGACATCTTCAGCGAGCAGTTCCTGATCCGCCGGCCGCTGCTCGAGGCGTTGCAGCCGCATGCCGAAGGCGCGCCGATCCTGCTGATCGACGAACTCGACCGCACCGACGAGCCGTTCGAGGCCTATCTCCTCGAAGTTCTGTCCGACTTCCAGGTAACGATCCCGGAATTGGGTACCGTGAAGGCGGCCGAGAAGCCGATCGTCATCATTACGTCCAACCGCACGCGCGAGATCCACGACGCGCTGAAGCGCCGTTGCTTCTATCATTGGGTCGACTATCCGGACCTGAAGCGCGAACTCGAAATCCTGAAGGTGAAGGCGCCCGGGGTGAGCGAGCGGTTGTCGCGCCAGGTCGTGGGCTTCGTCCAGGAGCTGCGCAAGCTTGACCTCTTCAAGTCGCCGGGCGTCGCCGAATCGATCGACTGGGCAACGGCGCTGTCGGAGCTGAACACGCTCGACCTCGATCCCAAGACGATCAACGACACCTTGGGCGTGCTGCTGAAGTACCAGGACGACATCCAGCGTATGCAGGGCTCGGAGGCGGCCGAAATCCTGCGCAAGGTGAACGCCGACATCGCCGCCCAGCCGCTGGGCTGATCGCTCGATGGACGCGCTGCTCGACCAGCAACCGACTCCAGATCCACGCGAGGGCAAGCTCGCCACGAACATCGTCCACTTCGCGCGGACCTTGCGGACGGCGGGTCTGCGGGTCGGGCCGGGGCAGATCCTGCGCGCGGTCGAGGCGGTCGAAGCAGCAGGCCTCACCAAGCGCGACGACTTCTACTGGACGCTCCATTCGGTGTTCGTGAACCGGCGCGACCAGCGCGAGATCTTCGACCAGGCGTTCCATGTCTATTGGCGCAATCCGCGCCTGCTTGAGAAAATGATGGAAATGCTGCTGCCGCAGATCGACGTGCCGGCGGAGCAGGACAAGAGCAAGCAGCTCAGCCGCCGCCTGCAGGACGCGCTGCAGCCAGGGCAGGGCGAGGCGCCCAAGGAGAACAACGAACCGCCCGAAGTCGAGATCGAGGCGACCTTCACCGTGTCCGATCGCGAGGTCCTGCAGAACAAGGACTTCGAGCAGATGAGCCAGGCCGAGATCGACTCTGCCCTGCGCGCGATCGCCCGCCTGCGCCTGCCGGTGCCGGAGCGCAAGACGCGCCGCTATCAACCGGCCCGCCGCGGCCCGCGGATCGATTTCCGCGCCTCTCTGCGCCGGGCGCTGCGGCCGGAAGGCCTGACCGAGTTGCGCAAGCGCGAGCCGCGCCGCCGGCCGCCGCCGCTGGTCATCCTGTGCGACATCTCCGGATCGATGGCCCGCTACACGCGGATGTTCCTGCACTTCATGCACGCGATTACCAATGATCGCGACAGGGTCTATTGCTTCACCTTCGGCACGCGTCTCAACAATGTGACCCGGGCGCTGCGTTATAAAGACGTGGATATAGCGCTGGCCAAGGCCTCGACGCAGGTCGAAGATTGGTCCGGCGGCACCCGCATCGGCCAGACGCTCCACGAATTCAACAACAAGTGGTCGCGCCGGGTCCTGGGGCAGGGTGCCGTCGTCCTGTTGATCACCGACGGGCTGGATCGCGAGGGCGCGTCCGGGCTGGCCGAAGAAATGGAGCGTCTCCACAAGTCCTGCAAGCGCCTGATCTGGCTCAATCCGCTCTTGAGATACGGGGCGTACGAACCCAAATCACAGGGCAACAAGGCGATGCTGCCGTTCGTCGACGAATTCCGCCCAGTCCACAATCTCGAGAGCCTGGCCGGGTTGATAGCGGCGCTGCACACCACCTCGCACGGCGGCGACAGGCGGCTGGCGGGATGGCAAACCGAATTGCGGAAGGAGTAGGCCATGAGCGACGCGCTGGAAGTGCTGGATCAGGTCGGCAAGTGGAAAGAGGCGGGCAAGGGCGTGGCCGTGGCCACCGTCATCGTGACCTGGGGTTCTTCGCCGCGTCCCGTCGGCAGCCAGCTCGGCGTCGACGATAGCGGCGCGATGGTCGGCTCGGTCTCGGGCGGCTGCATCGAAGGCGCCGTCGTCAAGGAGGCGCTCGACGCCATCAAGGACGGAAAGCCGCGCCTGCTCGATTTCGGCGTTAGCGACGAGCAGGCCTGGGATGTCGGTCTCGCCTGCGGCGGCAAGGTTCAGGTCTTCGTCGAGAAGGTGAACTGAGCCCATGAAGATCGAGACGCTCGCAGCCCTGCAGGAGGCGCGTACCAAGCGCCGGGCCGTGACCTTGGCCACGCGCCTCAGCGACGCCGCGGAAGGGCTGATCTATCGCGACGCGACTGCCGGCGAGTTGGGCGGCAACGCCGAGATCGTGGCGGCCGCCCACCGCGCGATGGAGATTGGCCGCAGCGAGACGCTCGACATCGGCGGGCAAAAGGTCTTCCTGAACGTCTACGTGCCGCCGCCGCGCCTCGTCATCGTGGGCGCCGTGCACATCGCCCAGACCTTGGCGCCGATGGCGACGATGCTGGAATTCGACGTGACGGTCGTCGATCCGCGCGGCGCGTGGGCCACGTCGGCGCGCTTCCCCGGCGTGAAGGTGATCAAGGAGTGGGCCGACGAGGCCTTCCAGGAGATGGGCCTCGATGTCTCGACGGCTGTCGTCACGCTTACGCACGATCCCAAGCTCGACGATCCCGCGCTCGAATCCGCTTTGAAGTCGGAGGCGTTCTATATCGGCGCGCTCGGTAGCCGGAAGACCCATGCCAAGCGCAAGGAACGCTTGGCCGAAGTCGGCATCACCGAGGAGATGTTTGCCCGTGTGCAGGGCCCTGTCGGCCTCAACATCGGCGCCAAGTCGCCGGCTGAGATCGCCGTGTCGATCCTGGGCCAGATCATCGAGGTGCGCGCCCGGCGTCTAGGCGCCCTGGCCGCGCCCAAGGTTGTGGCTGCGTGAAGTTCGGCGACACTCCGATCGACGACGCAACAGGGGCAATTCTCGCCCATAGCTGGCGTGCGAACGGCATCAACTTCTCCAAGGGGCGAGTGCTGTCGGGCGAAGACATCGCCAAGCTGAAACTGGCGGGCGCCGCCAGCATCATCGCGGCACGTCTCGATCCAGACGACATTCACGAGGACGAGGCCGCAGCGGTCGTCGCCCGCGCGCTGGCCGGCAAAGGCATCGAGAGCACGGCGCCGTTCACCGGTCGCTGCAATCACTTTGCGACCGAAGACGGTCTTGCCGTGATCGACCACGAACGGATCGATGCGCTGAACGAGTTGGACGAATCGGTCACGGTCGCGACGCTGACACCCTACGCGCGGGTCACGCAGCGCCAGATGGTGGCGACGGTGAAGATCATCCCCTATGCCGCGCCGCGCGCCGCCGTGCAGCGCGCCCTCGAAGTTGCCAAGTCGGCCAACCAGCCGCTGATTTCGGTCGCGCCGTTCAAGCCGATGCGGGCCGGCCTGGTGCAGACCAGGCTGCCCGGCACGCGCGACAAGGTCCTCGACAAGGCGGTCGGCACGACCACCAAGCGGCTGTCGTCGCTGGGCGGCAGCCTCGCCGGCGAACGTCGCTGCGCGCATGACGCAACGGAGATTGCCGCCGCGCTCCAGGAACTGAAGGGCGAGGGCTGCGATATCTTCCTGATCGCCGGCGCCTCCGCGATCGTCGATCGCCATGACGTGGTGCCGGCCGGCATCGAGCAGGCGGGCGGCAAGGTCACGCATTTCGGCATGCCGGTCGATCCGGGTAACCTGCTGCTGACCGGCGAATTCGATGGCAAGCCGGTGCTCGGTCTGCCGGGCTGCGCCAAGTCACCGAAGTACAACGGCTTCGACATGGTGCTGGAGCGGCTGGCCGCCGGCCTCCCGGTGAGGCGCGCCGAGATCGTGCGCATGGGCGCGGGCGGATTGCTGGCCGAGATCCCGAGCCGGCCGCAGCCACGCGATGACGGCGACGACGAGGGAGCTGGGCCACAGCAGGCGCCGAAGGTCGCGATCGTGTTGCTCGCCGCGGGTCGCGGCACGCGCATGGGCGGCCCGACCAAGATGCTGGTCGAGGCCAACGGCCATCCGCTGGTCGTGCACGCCGTCAAGGCAGCGCTCGCCTCGCAGGCGGTCGAGATTGTCGTCGTGCTGGGTCACATGGCCGACGAGGTACGGCCCGCGATCGAGAAGGCGCTGCCCGCGAAGGCGCGGCTGCGCTTCGTCACCAATCCGGATTTCGCCGAAGGCCTCAGCACCTCCGTGCGCACAGGTATCACGGCGCTCGGCAACAGCGCCGATGCTGCCATCGTCCAGTTGGGCGACATGCCGGGCGTCACTTCCGGCATGCTCGACAGGCTGATGGCAGCCTTCAGCCCGGTCGAAGGCCGCTCGATCTGCGTGCCCACCGTGAGCGGCAAGCGCGGCAACCCGGTCCTGTGGGCGCGCCGTTTCTTCCAGGAGATCGCCCGCATCGCCGGCGACACCGGCGCCAAGCATCTGATCGGCGAGCACGCCGACCTCGTCTGCGAGGTCGAGATGACGGGCGAGGCCGCGATCACCGATATCGACACGCCCGAAGCGCTCGCCGCGTGGCGGGCCCAGGATACAAGTAGGGCCCCAACATGAGATTTGTCTATCAAAGGACCGCGCGCATCCTGCGCGCTCATGAGC
>CAIKZO010000024.1 GCA_903832005.1 Enhydrobacter aerosaccus
CATCCCGATCGCCTGCTCAGGCGTGTAGTCCTTCCGCGCCATTCAAAGCTCCTTTCAAAGCCCAAAATAACCGGAACTCTAACTTTCACATCGGTACCGTTTCAGGGGGGCAGACCACCGGATGCCAAACGCCAGCGGACTGCCAACGCATTGTTCGAGGCCGTGCACGGCGAGGATTTGAGCGTTGCCGCGGACATGTTCGAAAACCGCGAAGACAGTCGTGAAAGCGAGGGGGAATATCTTCGGAGATTATTTGAAAATAAGGGAAAAATCGAACCCAAGGGAAGCACGCCGGAGGAGATCGCGGGGGCGATAGCCATGCTGCGGGCAATTCAACAGGACGTCGATCTCACTTACGCCAGCGTCAGCCTGGTCAGCGCCGTGAGTGTGCGCGGGTCGAACTTGTCTCATCCGTTCTTCTATCCGCAGGGTGTGACGCTCGATCTCGCTCGAGGAGCCATTTATGGGATCATGCCGTGCAACAGCGCCAATCGCTTCGATTATGGCCAAGTAGCACAGGGCGGGCCGCATTACCTGTTTCGGTTCGGTCCGCTCCTGCGGATTTGCGATCAAGCGAGCTACAGAGAATTCAAGAGGCTCTATGCCGAAAGGGCAGCAGCGGCGGCGAAAATTCACGCATCGCTTATGAAGGAGTCACCCGGTCCCTCGAACAACGACGACATCAAATTCTGCATCGAACAGTATGTCGATGCCGGCAAATATCCAAAGCGCGACTATGAATTTGCGCTGTATTTGACTGCCAAAGGGCTGGCTGCGCATCGCTCGTCGTTTGAGAGCGCATTGGAAATGCGGAACTGCACATTCGTTACGCGCTTGAATCCAACAATCATTCCCTGGCATGACCTTGCCCCATTGATGCAACCCGGCCCGTGGCGCGACGAGTTGTTGGGATCGCGCTGAAGTGTTGAAGCAGATCTCCGTCGACGTTGCGCCATTCGATGCGAGCTCACCATGAGCAAATCCGTTGCCCTCGCGATGCTAATTCTTGCGACGCTCACCCTGCACGCTGGAATGGTACTGGCGGATGTTGATTGGAATTCATCCGAACGTAACCTTGCGGGGGCGGCCTACTATCGTGCCCATGCCAATGTGCGTCTGGGCGCACAGCAACGGCTTCCGAACGGCGTTGCCTGGCGCCTTCTTACCGACGCCAAGACCCGGCTCGCCATGCCGCGGATCACATGGATGCCCGATATCCAAGGCATGGGGACGGCCAATCGACTCTTCGACGTCGTGCATGGCAGCTTGCTCGAGTACGCAGCCCAGACGATGGAGGAGTTCAATGAGCTGGACGAAAATCGCCGCTCAAGAGGCGACGTTCCATTGAGCGTTGATTACCCGGTTGTGCAGACTGAAGTCAGACTGACGTACGCGTCGTCCAAGTTGGCAGGAATGGTCGACACGCATTACACCGTGACCGAAGGGCATTACTACCCTGAAGACACCGATGCGCTGACATTCGATCTTCTCCACGCGACCATATTTGGTATATCGGCATGCTCAGGAAGTAACTCTCTCTACGGCGATGATGCTTCGCCCAAGAGCGCAGCACGCTATCGCATGTTTCGGTTCGGAGAGATTCTGAAGGTCTGCGACGGCGATTCTCTGCGAGACTTCATTCGCATCCTGCGGGAGCACGCGAAGAAGGCTGCCGCAGGCGCGAGCGATGACAGGCATCCTTTTGTAACGCAGTGCATAGAGAATTTCCGCAATCCGACCGGTATTGATGAATCCAGCAGACTTCGCCTCTACCTGACGTTCAAGGGCTTGGCTGTCCAGGTCGCGTTTGATCACCTTTCCAACGCGGACAACAGCGCGTGTACTTTTGCTCACACGGCACTCAATCCAATTATCATCCCGTATGTCGAGCTGGAGCCATTTATGCAGCCGGGCCCGTGGCGTGATGAGTTTCTGAAGTCGCATTAGAGCGACCGCACGACCCGCGGAATTTATCCGGCTTCCCGCTGCTCGACGATCCAAACGGCTCCGCCCCGATCGATCCGTTGTAGGCGGGCCAGCATTATCCGACAGTAACGACCATAAGTCTGGATTTTTCCCAACGCGCTTATCTTCGGGCGCATGGGAATATTTTCATCCGCACCATCCGCCCCCTATGTCCCCCCTCTGCCGGCGGCGCCCCCGCCGCCGCCAACGCCGGTTGATCAAGCCGCGGAAGACGCCGCCAAGCAGACGCAGGCGCGTCTCGCCGCCGCCGGCGGCTTCGGCGGCACGGTCGCGACCGGCGGGCAGGGCGTCACCGCGCCCGCCCAGACCACGCTGAAGACCTTGCTGGGACAGTGACCATGACCCAACAAGCTCGTGACGATGCTCCCAGCCGCGATGAGTCGTGGCTGCGCACCTACTTCACCAACCGCCTCGGCGCCCTGGACCGCGAGCGCACGTCGTATTGGACGACGTGGCGAGAGCTCGCGTCCAACTTCGCGCCGCGCCGCGGCCGCTTCCTCTACGCCACCAACGATCAATACGCGCGCGGCTTGCGAAAGGACCGCCGCCTGATCGACAACACGCCGCTGCTGGCGGCGCGCGTCATGGCCTCCGGCATGATGGCCGGCATCAGCTCGCCCGCCCGGCCGTGGTTCCGGCTGCGGCTCTCCTCCGACGCCGCGAACCAGGACGCCGCCGTGCGCTTCTGGCTCGACGAGGTGCAGCGCCGCCTGCTGCATGTCTTCGCCAAGTCCAACCTCTACAACTGCCTGCACACGCTTTATGGCGAGCTCGGCACCTTCGGCACGGCAGCACTTTGGATCGACGAGGACGAGGAGGACATCGTCCGCGGCTACACGCTCACCGTCGGCGAGTACTGGCTAGCGAGCTCGCGCCGCTTGGCCGTCGACACGCTCTACCGCTCGATGTGGTGGACTGTGCGCCAGATCGTCGACACGTTCGGCCGCGACGCCGTGTCGGACGGCATCCGCGCCACCTACGACGCGGGCCAGCTCGACACCGAGTACGAGATCGTCCACGCGGTCGAGCCGAATCCGAACGCCCAGCCGCCGGACGCGCGCGTGCCGGCGGACAACGCGATCCCGTGGCAAGGGCACGTTGCGGCCGACATGCCGTATCGCTCGGTGTGGTTCGAGCGCGGCCAGCAGGGCGAGCGCAGCCTGTTGCGCGTCTCGGGCTACGCCGAGTTTCCCGCCATGGCGCCGCGCTGGGAAGTGGCGGGCGCCGACACCTACGGCTGGGGCCCGGGCTGGACGGCGCTGGGCGACAGCCAGCAGCTGCAGACCCAGCAGCGCCGCAAGCTCGAGGCGATCGACAAGCAGGTGAAGCCGCCGATGGTCGGCCCGCCGTCCTTGCGCAACGAGCCCGCCAGCCTGCTGCCGGGCGGCATCACCTATGTCGCCGATCCCAGTGGCCAGTCGTTCAGGCCGGCGATGGACATCCGCATCGATCTCAGCCACCTGGGCCAGGACATCGCCGAGGTGCAGGGCCGCATCAAGCAGGCCTTCTACGCCGACCTGTTCCTGATGATGGCCGAGAGCGACCGCCGCGAGATCACCGCGCGCGAGATCGACGAGCGGCACGAGGAGAAGATGCTGATTCTCGGGCCTGTGCTCGAGCGCCTGCACGACGAGCTGCTCGATCCGCTGGTGCGGCGCGTGTTCAACATCATGCAGCGCAACGGCCTGTTCGACGATATCCCGGCGCCGCCGGCCCTGCGCGGCGGGCGGCTGCAGGTCGAGTTCATCTCGATGCTGGCGCAGGCGCAGAAAGCCGTGGCCACCGGCGCGATCGAGCGCTTCTGGCAGTTCGGCGGCCAGATCGCCGCGCTGAAACCCGAGGCCGCCGACCGTCTCGATCCCGACGGCACGATGGAGGCCTATGCCGACATGACCGGCGTTCCCTCGGGCGTGATGGTCGACCGCAAGCAGGCGACGGCGATCCGCCAGCAGCGCGCCCAGCAGCAAGCGAAGCAGGCCGCGCTGCAGCAGGGCATGGCGCTGGTGAAAGGCGCGAAGGAGGCGAGCCAGATCGATGTCGGCGGCGGCCAGAACGCGGTCAGCGCCATGCTGGGGAGGACGTGAAATGTCGATCGAACTGCCCGACTCGATGTTCGCCAATGCCAACCCGACACCCGTCGTACCACCGCCCGATCCGCAGGTGGCGCGCGAGCAGGCGATCGCCGACAGCACGCGGGCGGAGGAGGCGCTGAACGGCTTCCTCGCCGCCCAGCAGCACGCGATGTTCGAGGCGCCAGACGCCTTCTATCGAACACAGGGCTCCGACGCGATCCACGCCGCGCCGGGAATCGGCGACACGCTGTCGAAACTGCGGGACGACGCGCTCGCCCGCCTCGCCAACGACGCCCAATGCAACAAGCTCGGCTCCGCGCTCGATGCGCACTTGCAGCTCGCGCGCGACGACATCGCCCGCCACGTCGCCGAACAGAGCCTCGCCTGGCAACGCAAGACCGCCCAGGACCGCGTCGCGCTCCTGACCAAGGAGGCGGCCTATCACCATAACGATAACGGCCGGCTCGATGCCCTCGGCGCCGCCGCCGCCAATGCCGCCCGCGCGCATGCCCGCGTCGGCGATACACCGCTCGACCAGGAAGCCGAAGATGCCGGCGCAGCCACCGCTCGTAGCGGTGTTCTCGGCAGCGCCATTCAGGCCCGACTCAATCGGGGCGATACGGAAGGGGCCAACGCGCTATTCACGCGGGTTGGAGGCCAACTCGATCCCGAGCATGCCACACGGCTGCAACAACTGATCGACGCCGGCCTGGTAAGGGTGCTTCCGTATAGCTCATCTCCCGAAAGCAGCATCATAGAGGCCACGCAACTTCCATACAGGCCTCCACAGAATGGGGAGTTGGACAACGCACTTATAGTCAAGAATCTCGCCAATGTTCGCGAAGACGAGAGCGCGCGTGGTCAGAACGGCTCCGGTGTCGTCCCGGTCAACGCTACGCCCGCCGACGCGATCGGCGCCGCGAAGGCTGAACCGCAGCTCGCGCAAGCACCTTCTGTTAGCTCGCCTACGGCATCATCACTACCGCCGAGCGCTCGACTCCCCATCTCAGAGAATGAGCTGGATACCGCAAAAGCACATATCGCCCAAAAGGCCTACGAGGCAAAGGCGGAACTCGATACGCTCGCAGGGACGCCTCGCACGGCGGACGACAACAAGTACAAGGGGCCGCTGCCGACAGATTGGGAGAAGAAGCTTCCGGCCGCCACGTTGAAGAAGCTGAACGAAAGTGCAGCGGAATACGGCGTGCCGAGAAATTTGATCGCCGCGATTCTTTGGGAGGAAAGCGATTTCAAGGAGAAAGCAAGTGCTGGCCCACGTGCGGAAGGTCAAGGGATGGCCGGGATGTCTCTCGGAGCACAGCAAGATCTCATAACAAAGGCCCAGAGGGAGAGGAACACCGAGCGGGAAAGCGAACTCAAGACGTTCGACAGAATGAAGGGCCCTGCTGCGGTCAGCATGGCCGCTGAATACCTCAAGCAACTCTATGACGACAACGGCCAGCATTGGCCGTCGGCTGTGTTGGCTTACAGATTAGGCCGGACCGCCGTGCACAATTGGCTCAGCGGCACGAGTGATGATGTCAAAAAATCAAGCCAGTGGGATTTGAGCGAAGCTTATATCCGAAAGATATTCCAAGGCCGTTCGCATCTCTTCGATATTGAAGACGGACCAGAATACCCCTGAAAGTAGTATTTCGTTGCGCCAGGTATTTTGCAGATGGAATCGCGAGGGGTGTGCTGTATGAACAAGGCTTCTGCACTCAAGAAGTTGCTCGCATGAGTTGTGTATCGACAATGCTTCGGCTGGCCGTCTTCTTGTCGTTCGCCCTTTCTGCGTGGAGCGCAGCGCAATCGCAATCGTTTTACGAACCTACATGGCACTACTACGACAATCGCCCTCAGACGAGCCTGTCAGATCTATCGATGTGGCGTCAATCCTATCGGGACCATGCCGAGGTTCGGCTCGGCCCTGAACGACGGCTACCCAATGGCATTAGTTGGAGATTGTTGACGGATGTCCGCACGGGCATCGCCTGGCCGCGGATCACTTGGATGGCCGACAAACGACATCTCCAGGCTGCCAACGAGATGTTGGAAGGTGCGCACGGGGCATCCATCGTCGACGCGCGAAGGTTGAAAGATGAGCTCGACGGGGTAAATCGGGCGCGGCGGGCCAATGGCTGGTCGCCCATGGTCTACGATTACGCGGCGACGCAAACCGCCATCGATCTGACCTATGCTAGTCCCAGGCTGCTCAGTGTCATAGATACGGAAATGGAAAGGTCCGAGGGTACTGCCTTTGGCAGGGTGATCCGGGGGATGACCTTCGACCTTGAGGAGCGCAAGGTCTTCCGAATAGAGCCATGTCCTGGGCGCAACGCGGCGCATGGAAGCTCGGCAAAGGACAGGAGTCATGACTTCAAGTTCCGGTTCGGAGAACTGCTCGACGTCTGTGATGAGGATTCCTACCAGATGTTACGCAAGCTCGTGCTGGATCATGCAGAGCGCGCCGCGAGGAAGGCCGATCCCAAGCGCAACGCCGATGTCGAGGCATGCCTTCATCACTACATCGCGTATCGTCCGGACATCTATTTCGCCGAGTCGGAAGACATCAAGCAGAGCGAAGACCTGGTTCTGTATCTGACCTTCGCCGGTTTGGCCGTCCACTTTACCGACTTTGTCCCGAACGCTGACATGGGCAGGTGTGCTCTTTTTCGGACCGTGTTGAATCCCGTGATCGTGCCGTACCGAGAGTTGGAAGCGTTCATGCGTCCCGGAGCTTGGCGCGATGAACTTCTGGCGCTGCGTTAGATCGACGGCGCGCGAGATCGACGAGCGTCACGAGGAGAAGATGCTGATGCTCGGGCCGGTGCTCGAGCGCCTGCACGACGAGCTGCTCGACCCGCTGGTGACGCGCGTGTTCAACATCATGCAGCGCAACGGCCTGTTCGCCGACATCCCGACGCCGCCGGCGCTGCGTGGCGGGCGGCTGCAGGTCGAGTTCATCTCGATGCTGGCGCAGGCGCAGAAAGCCGTGGCCACCGGCGCGATCGAGCGCTTCTGGCAGTTCGGCGGCCAGATCGCCGCCCTGAAGCCCGAGGCTGCCGACCGCCTCGATCCCGACGGCACGATGGAGGCCTATGCCGATATGACCGGCATCCCGTCAGCCGTCACTTCCCCGACTGCGCCGCGTTCATGCTGGTGAAGATCGTGCTCATCACGTCGCCGGCGCGCATCGGCGGCAGGGCGGCGATGGTCTGGAAGATCGCGGTGGCGAGGCGGCAGTAGGTGGCGTACTGCGCCGGCGCCACCTTGTCGGCATGGCCGAACAGGCGCAGCTCCTGGTCGCTGTAGCGACCGCTCAACTGCTTGAACACCACGGCATAGTCGGCCTGCAGCAGCTCCTGCGGCACCGGTGTGCGCGGCATCGAGGAGCGCAGCGCCCGTTCCTGCAGCGCGATCTCGCGTTCCCGTAGTTCGGGGCCGAGCAGGCCCGCCTGGCTAGGCGAGGCGCCTTGCGTCACGCGCTGGAAGCAGGCGCGCGCGTCCTTGGCGCCGATCGCGGCGTATTGGTCGGCCATCAGGTTGGCGTAGTCGATCAGCACGGCATTGTCGGCGAAGGCGATGTGCTGGCGGATGCGCGGCGCCACCATCGCCGTCAGCCCGTCCTGGATCTCACCCTCCGACTGACCGGCGGCGTAGCGGCGCTCGTACTCATCGACCAGGGTCTTGAACATCCGGGGATCGGTCTCCTCGAACGTGTGGAAGACGCGGTTGTTCTCGAGGTCCTTGGCCAGTTCCTGCGGCATCGGCGCGACACCGAGAGCGGAAGCGGCGAAGCGATGATTGTCGACCAGCGCGGAGACGACGTGCGCGGCCTGCAGTTCGCGCGGGCTCGGATACCACATGCCGGTCGCGGGTTGCGCCGCCACGCGGTCGACGAAGGGACGCTCGATGCCGGCCTTGAGCAGCAGCACGCGCATCGCCTCGGCGTTCTCCGCGCCGGCGAAGGATGCGCGGTGGAAGCCGAGCCTGGCGCCAGTCTTGAGGAAGCGTTCGTTGCCGGCGATGAAGGCGATGGTGCAGGCCGACAGGCACGAGGTGCTGACGTAGGTCGACAGGCCGCGCGCCTGGATCAGCTTGGCCAGTTCGCGCGCCTCGCCGATGCGGCCGCCGCCGCTCGATAGATGCACGACCTTGAGATTGGGCGAGGCCGCCGCCAGCGCGATCGCCTGGCGCGTCAGGCCATACTTGAAGCCGCCGGTGATCTGGATCTCCGTGCCCTCGCGCATCGTGCGCATCGCGAAGGGCGGGATGTCGGGATCGTCTTCGTAAGCCATGCGCCAGGCCGCATCGACCTGGTCGATACCGACCTGCACGAAGCGCGTGCCGACCAGCGCGATCCCGGCCAGCACCGAGAGCTGCGCCAGCGTGGCGCAGATCCGGCGCACACGGTTACGCAGCTTGCTGGCGGCGGGCGTGGCGCGGGCGCGTGACGCCGCGCGCCAGACACCGACCGACTGGAAGAGCACGATCACCGCCGCCACGCCCCACATGGCGAACATCGCGAGCGCGATGGTCTTGGGCTCGTAGGCACCCTGATAGACCAGGACGGTGAGCGCCAGGATCGCCGCGATTCCCAGCACGTAAAGTCCGATACCGAACACCCAGAAGGAAATCGCGAGCGAGTATTGGCCGCGCCAGAAGCGGACGAGGAAATTACGGGTGAGCGAAGGGAGAGGCGGGGCGACCATTGTCTCGGACAGGCTCGAAAATGTCCGGCCCGGACCCTCGCCGCAAGCTAAATTGCCGTGAACGACTGCTGGAAGTTTCAAGCCCGCCAACGATATCGTCGATATAACGACCATAAGTCAGGTTTTTTCCAAACGCGCTTATTTTCGCGTGCATGGAAGACACCAACGATTTGAGCACGACATTCGACGCGGGCAACCGGCGTCACGTCGAGCGCCGCGACAAGGCCGCGAAGACCGTGCGCCTGCGCCGCAACGACGATTTTCGATGGCTGATGGGCGACGCCCGCGGCCGGCGCTTCGTCTGGGACCTGCTGGGCAAGGCGGGATTGTTCCGCAGTTCCTTTGGCCCGTCGACCGAGCTCACCGCCTTCAACGAGGGCCGTCGCGATCTCGGTCTCGGCGTCCTGGCCGAGCTGATGCAGCTCTGCCCCGAGCAATACGCCCGCATGCAGGCCGAGGCGGTATCCACGCAACCAACTTCGAACGGAGAGAACGATGGCGGACGAGACGATTCAAACTCCTGAGACCAACACACCGGCGGTTCCCACGCCGAGCCCAACTCCGACGCCGGCGACCGCCGATGAATCGGTGCTGAGCGCTCCTGCTCCCGCGCCGGAGGCTGCGTTGCCGGAGGCGCCGGCGTATGGCGACTTCACCTTGCCCGAGGGCGCGGCGATCGATGCCGACTCGCTCGGCCGCGCGACGACGCTCTTCAAGGAAGTCGGCCTGCCGCAGGAGCAGGCACAGAAGTTCATCGATCTTGCGGTCGAGCGCGAGCAGGCCGCTGCCCACAAGGGCGTGCAGGCCTTCGTCGACCTGCAGAGCAAATGGGTCTCGGAGATCAAGGCGGATCCCGAAATCGGCGGCGCACGGTTCACGGCCAGCATGGCCGCTGCCGGCCGCGCGATCGATCGCCTTGGTGTGCCGGGTCTCAAGGAGGCGCTGAACCTGACGGGAGCCGGGAACAATCCGGCGATCGTGAAGGCCTTCGTGCGTCTCGGTCAGATGGTCTCGGAGGATCGGTTCATGCCCGGCCGCAGCGCCGCGTCTGCCGCTCCGAGGTCTGCGGCCGAAACCATCTACGACGGCAATCCCAAGCAGTCCCAATAGGGACAGGAGATTTTTGACACATGGCAACCCTTGCCTCTTCGGCCCTCACGCTCAGCGAGTGGGCAACGCGTCTCGATCCCGGCGGCAAGCCCGCCGCGGTGATCGAACTGCTCGGCCAGACCAACGAGATGCTGACCGACATGCTGTGGATGCAGTGCAACGACGGCGCTGGCCACAAGACCACGATCCGTACCGGCCTGCCGGCGGCGACCTGGCGCCTGCTGAACTACGGCGTCCAGAAGTCCAAGAGCACGACCGCCCAGGTGCGCGACGCCACTGGCATGCTCGAGGCCTATAGCGACATCGACAAGGCGCTCGCCGACCTCAACGGCAACACCGCCGAGTTCCGCATGGGCGAGGACATGGCCTTCATCGAGGCGATGAACCAGGGCATGCAGGGCACGGTGGTCTACGGCAGCACCGCCGCAAGTCCCGAGCGCTTCACCGGCCTCGGTCCGCGCTTCTCGGCGATCTCGGGCGCCAACAACGGCGTCAACATCGTCGATGCCGGCGGCTCGTCGAGCACCAACACCTCGATCTGGCTGGTCGGCTGGGGCCAGAACACTGTGCACGGCCTGTTCCCCAAGGGCAGCAAGGCGGGCCTGCAGGTGCGCGATCTCGGCGAAGTGCCGCTCTACGACGCCAACAACAACGTGTTCCAGGGCTATCGCACCCACTTCAAGTGGGACTGCGGGCTTACGGTACGCGACTGGCGGTTCGTGGTGCGCATCGCCAACATCAACGTCACCTCCGGCGCGGTCACCACGTCGAACCTGATCAATACGCTGATCGCGGCGGTCAACAAGCTGCCGTTCGTGTCGGCGGCCGGCAACAACCCGCCGCCCGGCGGCACCAGGCCCGGCCAGGTCAACACCGCCTTCTACTGCAACCGCACCGTCCGCGCGGCGCTCGACATCCAGGCGATGGCCAAGACCAACAACTTCCTGACGCTCGAAACGCGCGACAGCAAGCCCTACGTCGCCTTCCGCGGCATCCCGATCCGGATCTGCGACCAGATCCTGAATAACGAAGCGCGCGTCGTCTGAGGAGAAAGAAAACATGCTCATCGACAAACAGAACCAGTTCTCGGCCGACGCCGGCGATACGCCGACCAGCACGGGAAGCCTGGCCTCGACCAACATCATCGACCTCGGTGTCGCGCGCGACATCGGCGGCGCGGTGACCGACCAGCTGATGCTGCTGTGCGAAGTCGTGACCGCCTTCACCTCCGGCGGTTCGGCCACTTTGCAGGTGCAGTTCCAGACCGCGCCCGACAACGGCTCCGGTGCGCCGGGATCGTGGTCGACGCTGGCTCAGTCCGACGCCATCGCGGTGGCGTCGCTGGTGCAGGGCTACAAGTTCCTGCCGGGCGAGCTGCCCGGCGGCACGCAGCGCTTCGTACGGCTGAACTATGTGACCGGCACCGCCGCGCTGACGGCGGGCGCGCTCAAGGCGGGCCTCGTGCCCTCGCTCGACGTCCAGCCGGTCTATCCGCGCGGCTACGTCGCCTAAAGACAGGGATCCCTCCCTTCGTTCGGGATGACAGTTTTGTCATCCCGAGCCGAAGGCGAGGGATCCTTCCTCTTCACGAAGGATCCCATGACCACGATCACCGATATCTGTAACGCCGCGATCAGCCATGTGGGCACGCGCTCGAAGATCAGTTCGATCGATGAGGGCTCGTCGGAGGCCAACGCCTGCCTGACGCACTTCGCGATGGCGCGCGACGCGACCTTGCGAGCCTACGACTGGAACTTCGCCCGCGTGACGGCGAGCCTCGCGCTGCTGCAGTATCCCCCGGCACGCTGGGCCTACAAGTACGCCGTGCCGACCGATTGCGTGCGCCTGCGCCGGCTGGGCGACGTGCCGCTGCTCGTGCTGCCCGAGACATTCTACGAAATGGCGGCCGACAAGGACGCGACGGGTGCCATCGTCAACGTGATCCTGACCAATGCCGCGCCGCTCAGCGCGATCTACACCGCGCAGGTCGTCGATCCGCTGCGCTGGGACCAGGGCTTCGTCGATGCCGTGGTCTATGGCCTGGCGTCGCGCGTCTGCTTCGAGCTGACTGGCAAGGACGATCGCGAGAAGGCGCTGACCCAAATGTGGCAGATGGCCCTGCGCGAAGCAGCCGCCCAGGCTGCCAACGAGGGCTCCGCGCTCAATCGCACCTATGTGCCTGAAGCGGCCAGCGCGCGCGGCTTCGACGACGGGCTCGCGGCTTTTGGCCAGACGGTCCTCTGATGGGCACGCTCAACACCCTGCAGCCGAGTTTCGCCGCCGGCGAGTTGTCGCCGTTTCTCTACGGCCGGGCCGACATGGCCAAGTTCCATGTCGGCGCGCGGACGATGCAGAACTTCTTCGTCCATCCGCACGGCGGCGCGTCGAACCGGCCCGGCACGCAGTTCGTGGGCGAGGTTGACGATTCGACCAAGCGCCATCGGCTGATCCCGTTCCAGTTCCGCACGCTGCCCGCCGGCCAGTGCTATGCCCTGCTGTTCGGCGACAAGACCATGCAGGTGGTCATGTTCAACAACGGCGCGCCCGGCTTCGTCGAGAGCAGCCCCGGCGTCCTCTACACGCTGGCGGTTCCCTACGCCTATACCGACCTGCCGCTGCTGAAGTTCGTCCAATCGGCCGACACGATGACGCTCACCCATCCAGCTTATGCGCCGATGAAGCTGACGCGCACCGGCCATGCGGCCTGGACCCTGACGCAGATCACCTTCGCGCCAACCCAGCAGGCCCCAACCGGCATTGCCTCGAACGCGGCCGGCACGACGACCATCTATGCCGTAACGGCGGTGTCGGATGCCACTGGGGAGGAGAGCTTGCAGTCCGCCGACGTCGGCAGCTCGACGCAGACCTCGATGCTCACCTGGAAGGCGCTCCCGGGCTGCACCAACTATTTCATCTACAAGAAGGCCGCGACGGGCTCGATCTATGGCTTCATTGGCCAGGCCGTTTCGCCCACGGCTACCGGCAATGTCAGCTTCACCGACGCCACCATCGGCCCCGACGTCGGCAACACGCCGCCCCAGCAGCGTCTGCCGTTCGGCGGCGGCACGGTCTCTGGCGTCACGGTGACTGCCGGTGGCTCGGGATACAGCGCACCTGTGGCGTCGATCGTCGATCGTGGCGGTGGCAGCGGCGGCACGATCGCGCTCACCCTTTCGGGCGGCGTCATCACCGCGGCCACGCCGACGGCGCCGGGTCAGAACTACTCGTCGAATGCCCACATCGCGATCACCGATGGTGGCGGCTCTGGCGCGATTCTGACGCCGAACTACACCTACGATCACACCGACCCGGTGACCGGCGTCGACTATTACCTGCTGACCAGCCTGAGTGTCTCTGCTGGCGGCAGCGGCTACCATGCCGGCGCCTACAGCGTGGTCACCAACAACGGTGGCGTCATCGACGGCAAGTTCACGCCGACCGTGAGCGGCGGCGTGATCACCGGCGTCACGACCACCACGGTGCCGACTGCGCTCTTCGACTTGCAGGTCTTCATTGCCACCCCCACGGTCTACGATGCGACAGGTAACGGCGCCGTGCTGACCCTCGTCCTGACTCCCGGCACGATCACCAACCCACAGTGCACTGGATACTACGCTCAGCGGCAGGGATTCGCGGGCACGCTGGGCCAGCCGCAGACCCTGTGGTTCTCCGACGTCGGCGCCTTCAACAACATGGCGGTGAGCTCGCCGACCAAGGACTCCGACGCGATCACCCGCACCCTTGTCGGCCAGCAGGTCAACGAGATCCGCCACATGGTGCCCGCCGGCACCAACCTGATGCTGATGACCTCCGGCGCCGAGTGGCGCTGCTGGCCGGGCCCCAATGCCAGCGCGCTGACGCCCGCGGCGTGTTTCACCCTGCCGCAGACCGCGCACGGCTCGAGCCACGTGCCGCCGATCTGGACGCAGAACTCGCTCCTGTTCGTCAAGGAGAAGGGCAGCCGCGTGATCGAGCTGCGCTACGACGCCATCCAGGACCTCTACCAGTCGTTCGACATGAGCGTGCTGGCCCAGCACATGCTGTTCGACACCACGGCGCAGTACCAGATCCAGGAATGGGCGCTAGCCTACGAGCCCTATCAGATCATCTGGGGCGTTCGCTCTGATGGCGTGCTGCTGGGCTTCACCTTCATGCGCGAGCACGAGGTCTATGCCTGGCACCGGCACATCACCGCCGGCACGGTCGAGAGCGTGTGCTCGATCACTGAGCCTGACGGTAGTGGCGGCTACTTCGATGCGGTCTACCTGATCGTGGCGCGCACCATCGGCGGCAGGACCCGCCGCTATGTCGAGCGGATGGCGCCGCGCACCTTCGCCACGATCGCCGATGCCTGGTTCCTCGACTGCGCGCTCCAGTACAGCGGCAGCCCGGTCACCACCGTGTCGGGCTTGGACCATCTCGAGGGTCAGACGGTGGGTATCCTGGGTGACGGCTCGGTGGTGCCGAGCCAGGTGGTGACGGGCGGAACGGTGACGCTCGATGCGGCCTACAGCACCGTGCTGGTCGGGCTGCCGTACACCGCGCAGCTCGAGACGCTCAACCTCGAACTCCCGGCCGGCGGCACGATGCAGGGCCAGATGAAGAAGATCGCCCAGGTCACTGTGCGCGTGAAGGACGCGCGCGGCGTGCAGGTCGGGCTGAACCAGGGCGCGCTGCAGGAGGTGAAGCAGCGCAGCAGCGAGACGCTCGGCACGGCGATGGCGGCTTATTCGGGGGACTGGGCCGTGCAGGTGCCGAGCGAGTGGAACAGGGACGGGCGGCTGTTCGTGCAGCAGATGTATCCGTTGCCGTGCACCATCCTCGACCTGATCCCGGAGGTGAACCCCGGTGACTAGTCTCCTCAGCGCGGGCCTGCATATCCAGCCGACCACGATTGCGGCGCTCGAAGCCGCGTCCAACATCTGGAGCCTACTGCTTGAATATGCCCAGGAATCGGCCGCGCCCGACATGGTGCCTCCGGCCATTCGAGCCTTGGCCAACGCGTCCATGAAGTTTAGTCACAAATTTTGGACAAGTATAGAGACTAACTAAGTCTCAACTATGACATCGATTCCAATCCTTAACTTGAA
>CAIKZO010000025.1 GCA_903832005.1 Enhydrobacter aerosaccus
ATCTCTCGGCGCTCATGCGTAGGCGCGTGACATTGTCCTCGCTCACTTCGCGCACGGCCTTGGCCGGCGCGCCGAAGATCAGCGCCTTGTCCTCGAACTTCTTGCCTTCGGTGACCACGGCACCGGCGCCGACCAGCGAGTTCTTGCCGATCACCGCATGGTTCAGCACCACCGCGCCGACGCCGATCAGCGAGCCGTCGCCGACAGTGCAGCCGTGCAGCATCACGCAATGGCCGATCGTCACGCCCTTGCCCAGTACGAGCGGCGCGCCGGGGTCGGTGTGCAAGACGGAGCCATCTTGAACATTGCTGCCGTCGCCGATGGTGATCGGCTCGTTGTCGGCGCGCAGCACCGCGCCGGGCAGGATGCTGACGTTCTCGCCCAGGATCACCGCGCCGATGAGCGTCGCCTCGTCCGAAATGTAGCAAGACGCTGGAATGACCGGCTTCTTGTCGCCGAGCTGATAAATAGCCATTTCACATACTCTTTTGCTTGATGTGGTCAGATTCAGATACACCAGTTTAGGCAGCGCGTCTTGACGCCTATCGCCGATGGCCCCGGTTCGGCAGGTATGCAACCATCCTCGGAACTGCGGGTGCAAGGATGACCGGCACACTTCTCCGAATGGCGACTGCGGTCGCGTTTTTCCTGCTTTTGGCGAGCACCGCTTACGCCGACGCAACGTCGGATGCGGACGATGCCTACAGACGCGGCGATCCGGATGAAATGCTTCGGATTTTGCGGACGGCGGCGAAGGCCAATGATCCGAAAGCTCAAATGTTCCTCGGCAGGGCGCTCACGGGGAGTTCTCTGCCGCCCGAGAAATTGAACAATGCCGAAGGCATCAGATGGCTTCGCGCGTCTGCGGAGAACAACTTTGTCGATGGTCAGATCGCCCTCGCGAGGGCTTATCATTTCGGGCGCATCGTTCCGAGGGATCTCGCCCAGGCGGCGCGCTGGTATCGAAAGGCCGCCGAAAACGGCCGCGCCAAGGACCAGGACGAAATCGGTCGCACCTACTGGTACGGCAAGGACGTACCGCAGGATATTCCAGAGGCAATGCGATGGTTTCTGAAGGCCGCTGAGGGAGGCTTTCCCGATGCGCGGCTGGTGCTCGGAACCCAGTACGCTCTTGGACAAGCCGTGCCTCGGGACTATGTCGAAGCGAGACGCTGGTTCCTCGAATTGACGTCAAAGCCTGTGCGATACCCCCAGGCTCCTCGCGAATATCTGGGCACCTTCTATCTGAAGGGATTGGGCGTTCCCATCGACTACGTGCAAGCGCGTCGTTGGTTCGAGGAAGCGGCGGAGGGCTTTTCTCCCTACTCTGAATATTTGTTGGGAGAGCTCTATGAAAAAGGGCTCGGCGTTACGGCAGATGTCGACAAGGCGATGGCCTATTACAGGTCGTCCGCTTTCAAGCGCTTCGCGCCCGCACAATATAAACTTGGTGTTGCGTATCTGAGGGGTGAAGGCGTCCCGATGGATTCAGCGGAGGCGCTGAAGTGGCTGGCCTTTGCGATTGAACTCGATCCGTCTGATGAGCCGAATCCCTCCAATCGTGCCCGCCAGATCGCAGCCTTCGAGCGCGACCCTGCGTTTTTCCATTTGAACACAGGGCATATTTCCCCGGCGGCGTATGAATACGCCCTCGATGCTGTGCGCCGATTATCAAAGGACCCCACAGTCCTTGCGAAAGCGAGATCGTCGGCTGCTGCGTTTCAGCCGGTCATGGCGCCAGTGCTGATCCATTGAACTTTCCGTTTACGTAAACCTACATTGACGTTAACGTAAACGTAAACTAAAACGACCCCATCATGACAGCCGCCGTATCTGCCGTCCCCAGCGAGCCGCGCGATCCGCAGCGCATCTACAGCATTGCCGAGCTGGCCCGCGAATTCGCCATCACGGCACGCACGATCCGGTTCTATGAGGACGAGGGGCTGATCAAGCCCCGGCGCCAGGGTCTGACCCGGCTCTACACGGCGGGCGACCGCACGCGGCTGGGCTGGATCCTGCGCGGCAAGCGGCTGGGCTTCTCGCTGGCCGAGATCAAGGAACTGCTCGACCTCTACCAGGTCGATCGCACCGGCGTGAGCCAGCTGCGCGAGCTGCTGCGCCGCAGCCGGGAGCATATCGAGGATCTGCAACGCAAGCGTCGCGATCTCGATGCCCATATCAAGGAATTCGAGGACGTGGAGATCCAGGTCGCCGCCGAGCTGAAGAAGCGCGGCGCCGAGACCGGCAACGACTGAGAACGACACCAGGGAGAAAACAATGGCCGTCTACAAGGCACCGCTGAAAGACATCCAGTTCGTCATGAACGAAGTGCTCGACGTGTCTAGCCTCGCCAAGCTGCCGGGCTACGAGGACGCCACGCCCGACACGATCCACGCCATCCTCGAGGAAGCTGCCAAGCTCTGCGAGAACGTGCTGTTCCCGCTCAATCGCACGGGCGACGAGGAAGGCTGCCATTACGAAAACGGCGTGGTGCGCACGCCCAAGGGCTTCAAGGAAGCCTACGACCAGTTCCGCGAGGGCGGCTGGGCCGGCACCACCTGCGATCCCGCGTTCGGCGGCCAGGGCTTGCCGGCGACGGTGGGCTTTGCGCTGACCGAGATGTTCACCGCGTCGAACCAGGCCTTCGCGATGTATCCCGGCCTCAGCCACGGCGCCTATGAAGCGCTGGCGCAGCACGGCAGCGATGCGCTGAAGAAGCAGTACCTGCCCAAGCTTGCCGACGGCACCTGGTCGGGCACGATGTGCCTCACCGAGCCCCAGTGCGGCACGGATCTGGGCCTGATCCGCACCAAGGCGGAGCCGCGCAGCGACGGCAGCTACGACATCACCGGCACCAAGATCTTCATCTCCGCCGGTGAGCACGATCTCACCGAGAACATCCTGCACCTCGTGCTGGCACGCCTGCCGGATGCGCCGGGCGGCACCAAGGGCATCTCGCTGTTCCTCGTGCCGAAGTTCCTTCCCAAGGCCGACGCCAATGGCCAGGTGAGCGTCGGCGAGCGCAACGGCATCCGCTGCGGCGCCGTCGAGCACAAGATGGGCATCAAGGCCAACGCTACCTGCGTCATGAACATGGACAGCGCGCGCGGCTGGCTGGTCGGCGAGGCGAACAGGGGCATGAACGCCATGTTCGTGATGATGAACGCAGCACGCTTGGGCGTCGGCATGCAGGGCCTCGGCATCGCCGAGTGTTCGTACCAGAGCGCGGTGGCCTATGCGCGCGACCGCCTGCAGAGCCGCTCGCTCACCGGTCCGAAGAATGCGTCGGGCCCGGCCGATCCGATCATCGTGCATCCCGACGTGCGCCGCATGCTGCTGACGCAGAAGTCGTTCACCGAGGCCGCGCGCGCTCTCGCGCTGTGGGTGGGCATGCTGATCGACGAATCGCATCGCCACCCCGATCCGGCCAAGCGCGAGGCCGCCGACGACCTGATCCAGATGCTGACGCCGATCATCAAGGCCTATTTCACCGACATGGGCAGCGAGTGCGCCAACACGGCGATGCAGGTCTATGGCGGCCACGGCTTCATCCGCGAGAACGGCGTCGAGCAGCTGGTGCGCGACGCGCGCATCACCCAGCTCTACGAAGGCACCAACGGCATCCAGGCGCTCGATCTCGTGGGCCGCAAGCTGCCGATGAAGGGCGGCCGCGCCGCACAACGCCTGCTGGGCGAGATCGCCGGCTTCGTCGCGGCCAACAAAGCCAACGACAAGATGAAGGAGTTCGTCGAGCCGCTCGAGAAGGCGCTGGGCCGCGTCCAGGATGCAGCACTTTTCCTGATGCAGAATGCGATGAAGAACCCGGACGAGGCGGGCGCCGCCGCGACCGACCTGCTGCGCCTGATGGCGCTCACGGCGATGACCTACATGTGGGGCCGCATCGCGATCGCGGCCTTCAAGGGCCTCGAGGCCGGCACCGATAACGCCTTCTACGAAGCCAAGCTGATCACCGCGCGCTTCTACATCGCCCGCGTGCTGCCGCAGACCACCTCGCTCAACCACCAGATCAAGGCGGGCGCGGCGACCCTGATGGCGATGCCGGCCGAGGCGTTCTAACCAGGGGAGCGCGCCACTCCAGTGG
>CAIKZO010000026.1 GCA_903832005.1 Enhydrobacter aerosaccus
GCCGAGGACGGACCACCGGCCCTCGCGCGATACCGCACCTCGCCCGCCTCGTTCGCCGGGCAGATGAGATATCTGCGCGAGCGTGGCTATCGCCCGATCACCTCCGCCGACCTCGCGAGCCGACGGATCACCGTAGGCCGGCCGATCCTCATCAGCTTCGATGATGGCTACCGCGATTTCCACGACACTGCCTGGCCGATCCTGCGCGCCGAGGACTTCACGGCGGAGATGATGGTGGTTACCGGTCTGGTGGGCGGCGTGGCAGAATGGGATGCCGCTTTTGGCCCTCCGGCACCGCTGATGGATTGGCCCCAGATCAAGGCGCTCGGCGCGGCGGGCGTGTGCTTCGGCAGCCACATGGCAAGCCACCGCCATATGGTCGACTTGTCGGTCCGTGAGATCGCCGACGAAGTCCTGCAATCCCGGACCGTGCTGGAGAGAAATCTCAACGCACCTTGCCTGTCGATCGTCGCGCCCTTCGGCGAGGCGGAGCATGGCTTCACTCGCATCGCGGCCCAGTACGCCTACAAGGTCGCCTTCAGCGGCGAACCCGGCAAAGCACGCCCCGATCACGATCTTCTCCACCTGCCCCGCATCGAGATCGAGGGCGGCTGGACGATCGGGAGATTCGCCCAGGCTCTGGGAGAGTCCTAGGCACCGCCGATCGCCCCGAGGAAGCGATCGGCCATCCCGTCCAGGGTGAACTCCGTCCGCACGCGCCGGCGCGCGGCCTCGCCCAATTGCCGCCGCAGATCGGCATCGAGGATCAAAGGGGCGAGCGCCAGCGCCAGCGCTTCGGCATTCTCGGGTTCGAACAGCACGCCCGTCATCTGGTCGATGACGATTTCCGGAAATCCGCCGGAGCGTGCAGCGACGACCGGCAACCCGCGCGCACCCGCTTCGACCAGAGTGAGGCCGAAGCCTTCCCCCAGCCCCGGCGCCACGACAATGTCGGCGCAGTCATAAATCCGGTCGGGTTGCGCGACGAAGCCCACAAATCGGACGAGGCCGGCGACGCCGAGCCGGGCGATCTCCGCCTCGACGAGGCGAACATGGCCGTCGTCCACACTGCCCACGATGTCGAGACAGAAACTTCGGGCCGGCAGGCGTGCCTTCAGAAGCGCCATCGCCCGCACCAGGGTCAGATGCTGCTTCTGCTCGCTCACCCTTCCGACGATAGCCAGCCGCACCGGAGACGTCGCGGCGGCGCGCGGTGGTTCGCCCGCGACGACCGTCCCGTTGGGAACGACCGAGACCCTCGCGCGCCGCAACGGCGAGCGCATCACGCATCGGGCAACATATTGCGACACGCAGACGACGTGTTCGACGCGACGCGCCACGATCCGGCCGAGCACGGGGTTGCGCATCATCCAGTCGGGCTCGGTATGCATGTAGAGCGCGCGCCGCGGCTCGGGAATGATGTGCGAACAGAGCAAGAGCAGCTGCGCCTCGCTCATGATCACCCACGCGGGCTTCGCTTCGGCCACGACGGCGCGGATGGTGCGCACCGCCTCCGGCAGCTCGTAGAGCGTGCCGCGCGTCCAATTGTAGTTGCGGAGATAGAGGCGGCCGAGCCGGACCTCGTGATGCTCGATCCCGGCCGCGCTCAACATTCCCGGAAAAGGACTCTCGTTCCAGACGGCGACGATGGCGATCGCGCGGTGGCCGAGCGCGTTGAGCCGGACCATCAGCGACCGGATGACCAGCTCATTCCCGCCCACGACCTCGCCGGTCAGGAAGAACACGAACGTCATATGGCTTTTCGGAAGTGGAAAACGAGGCCATCCCACAAGGTGAATTCAACGGTGCCGTCGCGAACCAGCGCGAGAGCATGGACGCGTGCGAAGTCGCGGGCTGCCTCGCGCTCGGCCACAGGACCGATGCTATAGGACCAGTTCATCGCGATCAGGCTCCCTCCCGCCGCCAGATGTGGCAGCAGGCCAGCGAGGACTTCACCTGGTTTCGCGAAATAGGGGCACACGTCGACCAGGAGGATCAGGTCGAAGACCCCCTCCTTGGAAGACAGGTCGGCAGCGGGCATCAGACTCACATTCGCCAGCCCCGCGAGGCGCTCTCGCGCCTCGCGCAACATCACGGTGGAAACATCGACGGCCACGACCTCCCCGACGTGCGGCGCCAGACGCGCGCTCACGCGGCCGATGCCGCAACCGTAGTCGAGTACCCGCGACGGCGCGCGAACAACGTCCCATTCGAGCAGCGTTGAGATCAACTCATCGGTGATCTTTCCCAGCAGCGCCGGATCACCGAAAGAATAGAGCGCCACGCAGGCTTCCGGCGAAATGCGAGCGGCGCCATCGAACATCGCAGCCCAATGCTCCGCCTCCGGCACGCCAGGCGCACAGGGCGTGAAGGCGCCATCGATCCGTCGCACGATTTCATGGGCATTCGCGTGTTCGCGCAGGAGGACCGCGAGTTCCTGCAGCCGCTCTCGACCTGTGCCCTTCGCGGCCATTGCCCTTTTAACCAGGCCTCCCGCCTCTACCCGGCCGCTCGTCATCTGGGCCAGATTCATCAGCGCGATCGTGACGGGAATCTCGCCCGCTCCGCAGCGGCGCAGCATGTCGAGGCGCGGGTCATGTCCCAGCGCCCTCCGGATCCTTCGTCCCACTCTTCTCCAAAAAGACATGTCCCGTCTCTGTTTGCCCGGCGCGACGGCGCACTCTAGACAGGCCCATAGTGCCTGCCCGCGCCATCCCCGCAAACCTGTCGAATGAATTTCTACGCCTCACCCCAATATCTGCAGTTGGTCGCGGAGACCTACTTCCCCGACCGGTCGACACGCATCGCCGATGTGGCGCTCGGCGACGTCGTGCTGAGGCTACTGGTGGTCGACGACAAGCAGATCGTCACCGAGGTGCCGTTCCTCGATTATCATCAGCCTCTCGAGCCAGGCGAAGCCAAGGCAGTCGAACGCTGGCATGGTTACGCGCCGGCCGTCTCCCGCACCCTGATCAGGAGCGAAGAGCGCGGCACTGTCACGCCGGAGCCGGTCTGGGCGCCCTACTCCGACTGGTCGGATTTCAAGAACGACGACGCCTACTTCGACTTCATCTCGACGCGCCATCTCGTCACCCTGCGCAACCTGCGCCGCCTGCGCCGGCGCCTCGAAGAGACACACGGCCCGCTGGAGTTCACGCCCAACGACCGGCGCGATGACGTGCTGCCCTTCGCCTTCCATTGGAAAAGCCGGCAGTTCCGCGCCACCGGTGTCGACGATCTGTTTGCCGATCCGCGCAACGTCCGGTTCTTCGAGGGCCTGCGCGAACGCGACCTCCTCGTCGCCTCGACGCTCCGCGTGGGCGGTCGGCCCCTGTCGGTATGGCTGGGCTTCATCCACGAACGCGTGTGGTCGGGCTGGATATTCACCTACGATCGCGATCCGGTGTTCAGCCGCTACTCGCTCGGGCACCAGCTGTTGCAGTCGATCCTGCGGCACAGCCTGCAGAGCGGCCACCGCGGGTTCGATCACTCCGTGGGCGGCCAGGACTACAAATGGCTCTACGCCACCCACGCGCGCGCCCTGTATTCGGTGGGCGATCCGCCTCCATCGGCCAGGACATTCATCCGCCAAGGCCTGCAGATCGTAGGACTGCTCGAGCCGGCGCGGGCCGCGCGCAAGGCGCTGCGTCGGCTACGGATGCCCTGAACGAGCTCGATTGTGCCAGAGAGCCGCACGCCAGGGCAGAAGACGCTTCCGGCTGCAGCCCGACGGCATCGCCGTGTTAGACTGACGATCAGCGCTGCGTCGCGAAAGAGCCTTATGACGAACGTTCCCCACCGAGCAATGACGCGCTTTACCTGAATGAAATTCACGATCTACTCCCGGCCCGGAATCGTTGCAGCGTTGCTGGCGATCGCTGCCGCCATCCTGTGGTTCGTGGCCTGCCTGTCGGGCGGCCCGATCGGCGGCGTCATCGCGCTCGGCGCTCTCTTCTACTCGATGCTGACCGCGGTCGCGGCCTATTCGGTATGGCGCTGCTATGTGCTCGATCGCCCGGCACGCTGGGATACGCCCGAGCGACTGCTGATCCTGGCGCCGCACGAGGACGATTGCGTCATCTCCGCCGGTGGATTGGGCGCGCGCAATCTCCGCCTCGGCGGCACGGTGCGCATTGTCTACCTGGTGCCGGATGAACTGCCGGGCATGGCCGAGATCCGCGGCGCCGAAGCCCGCGCAGCCTGGCGGGAGGCCGGCCTCGATCCGGCCAACACGCAGTTTCTCGACCTCCTGCCCAAGCTGCGCGCGCCCGATCCGCACAAGCTGCGCTCGGCGGCCGTGGCGTTGCGCGGCCTGATCGACGAGTTCGCGCCGACCGCTCTCATCATGCCGATGTTCGAGGGCGGCCATATCCAGCACGACATGACCGCCGCTCTGATGGGCACGATCTGGACGCCCCAGGATCGCTTCCCGATCTACGAAGCACCCGAGTACGGCCCTTATGTCTCGCTAAACAACACGCCGCATCGGGTCGTGTCGCTGTGTGCGCGCTGGCTTCTGGGGCTGCTCTCCTACAGCGGCCCGTCCGACGGCATCGACGACCGCAAGGTCCTGGTGTTCGCGCTCGATCCGGCCGATCTCGCCTGCAAGCGCCGCATGCTGGCGGCCTTCAAGAGCCAGAACGCCCCGTCGCTGGTAGCGACCTTCGGCTATCCCGACCGGCTCGTGCGCTGGGATCCCGAGCGGCGCCGGCGCTATCCCTACAATTTTGCCAGGTCTTACCTGCGCCTCAGCCTCGCCGCCCAGCGCGTGTTGCCGGGCCGCCTGGCCGCGCGCCTGTTCGGTATTCGCGGCGGCGCCATCGGCCGCGAGGACGCCGTGACCGATTGGGAAGCGGAATGGGCGATCGGGGACGGCAAGAAAATCGACATCTGAGCATCCAAACCTGACTCTCCCGTCATAAATATGAAGATCGCGACAGTGGCGTCATCATTTCAGGGAGTCGCTTTAAGCTCTTGAATCTTATTGGTATTGGCGATGCAGAAACATGAAAATCGCCTTAAAAGCGGTCTTCAACTATTTGCACTCGACTCATTTCGTGGCCACTTGTTACCCCAAATACAAAAACAAATCATTGCACCGAAAGATTCCGCTTGGATTCTGCACCGCAAGTGTGGCATTCCTCTCCTCACGCGAAGGTGGGCAGTGGGATGCTTGCCTTCAAACGGAAATAACTTGGGGGTCCGCGCTCTATCGGACCAAGCTTTTCAGGGAAGGTGTGGGATGCGTCATCTTTTTCTGGCCGCCGCTATGATGGTTGGTGCGCTGATCGTGACTTTCGGCGCCGCTTCGACCTTGCAGAGCATGGCAGCTTCGTCGCGCTCGTACGCGACTAACACGACCACGACGACTCCGGCGATGATTGCGCCGGTCGCGAAGGCCACCGAGACGTTGCGCGCTCGGCTCCACGTGAGCCCGCGCCAGGCTTCGTCGGTCGACCAGGTCGCCGAGTCCAAGATCTAAAGGCCGGCCCCGCGAGGGGCGCCATGAAAAAAGCCGCAGTGATGCGGCTTTTTTTGTGTCTGCGCCCACCCCCTTCGGAGTGGGCCGTTCAGGCTATAGCCCTTAGTTCGTCGCCCCTTAGTTGGTCATCGTGAAGCGATCGTGCTGCGCCAGGCCGCACTCGTTCATCACGTCGAGGGCGCGCTGCACGTTGGCCGTGCCCTGGACGAAGGGATTGGGAGCCCGCGGCGTGGAGCGCAGCTTGGCGAGCTTGGCCGGCGCCTCATCGAAGTTCGGATGATTTGAGATCAGCACGTCGATGTTCTGCTCGGCCGCGACCGTGCGCATGCGCTTGGTCGAGGCGATGAAGGCATCGAGACGGCCGAAATCCTTGCCGAAGTTGAAGCCGGTGCCGCCCCACTCCATCACGCGATGATGCTCTCCCCGCGAAGTGACGTCGAACACCGGCGAGATCGTGCCCATGGTGTGGCCGGCGGTGATGTACATGGTCACCGTGGTGTCGCCGAGGGTGATCTTGTCGCCGTCCTTCACCTCGATGTCGCGCTTGGGAATCGGCTCCCAGATCGGCGTCGGGAAGTCGGGCTTGGTCTCCATCATCGCCCAATCGGCCGCGCCCATCGCCACATGCGGGTGATAGCGGCTGACCAGGTAGTTCACACCGCCGTAGTGATCGCCGTGGCCGTGCGTGACGATGATGTACTTGATGCGCGCGGGATTGAGGCCGACGCGGCGCAGACCGCCTTCGATCAACCGCGCGGCTTCCTTGCCCTCGTTGAGCGTGTCGAGAAGGATGATCCCTTCCGAAGTGTTGATCGCCCAGGCGCTGACCCAGGAATCGCCCACCCAATAGAGATTGTCGAACGCCTTGCCCGGCGGCGGCGAAGGCTTGGCGATCTGCGCGTTGAGGTCGGCCGCATCGACCGTCGGGCGCGTCGCCGGAGCGGGCTTGCAGAGTGCCAGGAACGGCTTCAGGTCGTCGCTGGCCAGACGCGTGGCCGCGTCGACGTGGGCTTGGACGGTCGCGTCCGAGACCGGTGGCGTGGCGGGTGGCGTGGCACAGGCGGCAAGAGCGAGCAGGCTGCCGAGCAGCAGAGCGGATTGCTTCATTGTCTATTTCCCCCCGAATAAGGTTGGAACGAGACTATTCACCAACGCCCGGCGGCGACAAGGCACGCCGACCGTTCTGCGGCTCGACGGCGTGTCGTCTAGGCCGTGCGCAGCGCGGCTGCACGAACTGTGAAGACGCCGCGTCTGCCCGCGTAGAGGTTTCGGAAGCGCAGTGCCGCGACCGGCTCGTCATCAAGGACGCGCAAGGTGACGCGTTGCCAGTCGGGGCTTTCGGCCAGGACCGCCTCGGCCGCCGGCAGATAGGCCCCGGTCGCTGTGGTGAGCCCGATGCCGACCTGTCCCGCCGACACCAGGACTTCGAGGTCGACCGTCCGTACCTTGGCCGGCGCGCCGAGATCGACGCGTGCGGCCGGGGCGAACAGACCGGGCGGACAGGTGCAGGACCAGTCACGCGAAAACAATTTTCCGCGCCCGCCTTCCAGCTGGAACGAAGCCGTCGCAAGCAGATCGATCGTGGTCGACGCGGCACCGTCAACGCCGGTGCATTCGAGATCGATCCAGCGATAATTTTCGGCGCAGAATGGGAAATCGAGGATCACGTTGAAGGTCGCGGGCGCAAGGCGGCGCAGCACCTTCTCGACGTCGTGCCACTCCGCCCAGGGCGTGCGCTCGCCGTCGGTGATCTTGCCCCACTCCTCGAACGCTGGTGCTCCCTCGCGCAGCCAGCGCTCGCGCGGGTACACCAGCTCCATCCAGCGGCCGCTCGGCTTGAGGCGCCCCAGGGCCGACAGCGCCTCGCGGCGCGCCATCTCGAAGGGCACATGATGGATCGAACCGAAGACCCAGATCGCGTCGTAGCCGGCCGGCAAGGCGGCGAGCGAGAGGTCGTCGCCGATCAGGTGTGTCGTGAGTTGTCCGCTCAATCCCTTCAACGCTGCGACGCGGCGGATCACGGCCAGATTGTCGGGCACGATGTCGGCACAGGTCCAGTGCGCGCCCTCGGCCATGAACCGCAGGCAGTCGAAGCCCAGGCCCGATCCCAGCTCCAGCACGCGTTTGCCATGGAACGTGTCGCGATACAGGGGACCAAACCAGCCGAGCTCGCCGGCGCCGCGCCGGGCGGCCATCCGGTCCCATTCGGCCAGCAGCGTCTCGTCCGCCAGGGCCAGGAGATCGGTCGAGAAGGCGCGCCCGTCGGTATCGCTGCCGCGCGGCGCTTCGCGCCATTTCTCGCGAAAGGGAGTGAGTGAAGCTTCAGAGCCCATGCGCCAGTCACACCAGACTGGATTGCCGCGGTCAACCATGCGACCACCGGTTCGATGGGGCTGCGTCCGTATTTTCTCGCCGCACTCGTCGTTCTTGCGGACACCGCGTCGGCGCAGGAACGCAACGCGAATGCCTGTCTCGCCTGGACCGGCAACTCGCTTCTGGCAAACGCCTACTTCCAGGTCGCCCGGAACGTCTGCGACTACACCATCAGAATTGAATACCGCTACGAAGCCGACGTCGGTACCGGCTGCTTCGGCCCGAACGCCTGCAAGGACATTTTGCAGCCGAGCGGGATCCGCCGTTTCACCGCCGGTGCGATCCGCTATTGGGCCTGTCGGGCACCGGCCGCGCCGAGATTTCCCGACATCACAAAGGACGGAAGCTGCGAGTGACACCCGCGCGTCGTTGCGCGACGTACAGGCTTCTGCTATCCGCGCGCCTCCCTCTTGAATGGTAGAAAATGAAACGTCCTCGCAGCAGTGCCTTCGTCCATCTCGGCCCCTCGAAAGTTCATGGCGTCGGATGCTTCACCGACATCGCCATCGTCCGCGGCGAGTTGGTCAAATGCTGGGATGGCGAAGACAGCCGCTGGATTCCGGAAGCGCGGGCGCACGCTTCGCCGCAAGTCAGCCTGATCAAGCGCTTCGGGATCCGCGTCCGCGGCGGCTACTGGGCGCCAGTGGATTTCCTGCGCATTTCGACGGGCTGGTACATGAACCATTCGGAGAAGCCCAACCTCGGCTCCGACGACGGCGACGTCACCTACTTTGCGCTGCGCAACATCAAGGCCGGCGAGGAGCTGACGATCGACTATCGCCGGATGGACGACCTTCACGACAACCTGTCGCGCGACGACGACCTGACCCGACTGTCGAAGCGATAGCGCCCCGAGACAGCATCCGTCAATCGCGCAGGTGCTCGCGTAATGTCTTGCCGGTGTATTCGGCGCGCAGCAATCCGCGCCGCTGAAGCTCCGGCGTGACGCTGCGGGCAAACTGCTCCCAGGTGCCGGGGAAGACGGTCGGCGTCAGGATGAAGCCGTCGCAGGCCTGCGACTCGAACAAGTCCTGGAGCTGATCGGCCACCGACTTGGGCGTCCCGACGATCTGCGGGCAAAGTTCACTGGTGGCAAAACGCTTGGCCGCCTCGCCCAGGGTCAGACCATGCGATTTCGTGCCTTGCAGGATGACCTCGAACGAGCCGCGCGCGCCCTGCTCGATCTCGATGTTCTGCAAAGGCTGGTCGATCGGATATTTCGACAGGTCGACGCCGATATGCGTCGAGACCAGCGCCAGCGCCACCTCAGGGTCGACCAGCTCGTTGATATAGGCCTGCTTCTCGCGGGCGATCGACTCGGTCTCGCCGATGATCGGATCGACCGAGGGCAGCACGTTGCAGTCCTCCGGCGGCCGGCCGAACGCCGCCACCCGCCGCTTGATATCGGCATAGAAGGCCTGCATGTCGGCCTTGGAGTGCTGCAGGGTGAAGATCATCTCCGACCAGCGGGCGGCGAAGTCGCGGCCGCGATCGGAGGCGCCCGCCTGCATGATGACGGGACGGCCCTGCGGGCTGCGCGGCACGGTGAGCGGCCCGCGCGTCTTGATCCATTTGCCGGCGTAATCGACGTAGTGGACCTTCGCCGGATCGGCGAAGACGCCGCTTTCCTTGTCGACGATCAACGCGTCGGGCTCCCAGCTCTCCCACAGCTTGAAGCAGGCCTCCATCACCTCGTCGGCACGGTCGTAGCGCACGTTGCGCGCCGGTAGCTCGTCCTGGCCGAAGTTGCGCGCCTCGAGGTTGCTGATCGAGGAGACAACGTTCCACGCCACGCGCCCCTTGCTCAGCACGTCGAGCGTGCCGAGCGTGCGGGCGATCTGATAGGGATTGTGGAAGGTCGTCGACAGGGTGGCGCCGAGGCCGATGCGCTCGGTGACCCGTGACATCATCGCCAGCACCGGCAACGGATCGAGAAAGCCCATCTGGCCACCGCCCTTCAGGATGGCGTCGAAGGTGCCGCGGTAATTGTCGAACAGGCCGAGCGTATCGGCAAAGAAAAGGCAGTCGAACCTGCCTTTCTCCAGGACTCGCGCGACATGCTCGTACCAGGCAGGGTCGAGAAAGTCGTTGTCGGTCTCGGGATGCCGCCACATGCCATGGTGATGGGCGGTCGGCCCGGTCTTGAGGAACGCCACCAGCCGCATCTTGCGCGTTTTGCTCACTGCACGCTCCAGTAGCGGCGCAGCATCGACACGGGATCTCGTCGAGGAGAGCCTGCAAAGAGGAAGTAGCGGCCACCCCGGCCAAGATCGAGAAACAGCTCGGGCGCTCCGAAACCGGCCTCTGCGAACATCGCCAGCGCCTCCGGCTCCTGCTCCGGTTCGGGCCGATGCACGATACAACGCTGGACGTCCGAAATGACGAACGGGTAGCGCCGCATCGCCTTCAGCGTGGCAAGCCGCTCGCGCTCAGTGGATGTGTAAACGATGTTGGTTGTCACCATGAGTGACTTCGGCCCGGGCGGAGGCGCGCGGAAAAAGGGAAACCGAGCGTTGAACAATCGAATGTTGCGGGTGCGCTCTGGGTCGACCCGGTCCAACACGTCTCGAAGTGCCGTCGCGGTGGTTGAACGGGGGCCATCGGCTTCGTAGCCCGTCGTCTTGAAGCCGTTCCATCCGAGCAGAAACACCAACTGGCCGAAGCCGCTGCCGATCTCGTCGATACGATCGATATCGAGACCGCAGGACAGCAATTTGGCAGCCAGCGCGAGTTCGTAGCCGAGAAGGAGTCGCCCTTCTTTCGCTCTCGTGTCGTAGAAATTGTAGGCGCCGCTGCCCTCGACGCCCATGCGCTCGATCCGCTCGCGTATCACAGGCAGCAACAATTCAAGCAGCCGGCCGCTCCATGGCGGCTCGCTGCCATCTTTCAGATCGGTCATTCCACTATCCGTCCATGCCTA
>CAIKZO010000027.1 GCA_903832005.1 Enhydrobacter aerosaccus
ATTCGATCGCCGACATCGCCCAGGTGCCGTTCATCAAGCGCATGGAAGAAGAGATCATTCCCGACGAGATGTCGGCGGCAAAGCATCCGCGCGTGCACGAGTGGTGGAAGAAGATCCAGGCCCGCCCGGCCTTCACCGAGGCCCGCATCGAAGGCTTCGTCACGACGCTCTAGCTAGTCGAGCTTGACCGACCAGCGCCGCTGCTTTCGATAGTACTTCACGATGAGCGATACGGTCTGCAGGGAGTGGATGACGAGCACGCCGAGCACGCCAAGAATGAGGACGACGGGCTGTATCGAGCCCGGCACGCGGTTGAGATTGACGAGCAGCATGAAGAGGAAGCCAAAGCAGGCAACGCTCAAGACGACGGAGCGCACCACGCAGCTCGGACCGGCCTTGAAGACGACGTAAGCGGGACCGAACATGAGGGCCCACAGGTAGGAAAATTTTCCCACCTGGACTTCGTCGCCCGTTCGCATGTTCTTGAAGTGATAGGTCTTTAACATCGCGCCCTTCGTGCCATAGTGCACGGATACATGGTGGTCGAGACGAAACTCCGGAGCAAATCACCGGCCTGGGGGCGCATCATAGGCGGAGTTGGCGTCGTCTGCCTCGCCTTTGCAGCGACTCGGGCAACACACCTCATTTTCGAGTCGACCTTGATCAATTGGCCCGGGCCAATGGGAAGCGGCTCTTTCGACATCGTTCACGGGCGAGGCGTGGCGCCCGAGCAGTATCACTATCTGCCGCATCTATTGGCGGTCCTGCTCGCAAAGGTGGTCGGCTTCAAGATTGCCGTGAACGCTCTCGCGTTCCTGTCCTTATCGGCCTTCTTCTTTGTCGTCCTGTATGTGGCCTGGCCCGGGAGGTCGGCCTACGAGAAAGTGGCCGTTTGCGCGTTTGTCGCCTTCTTCTATCCGATCTCGATGTTCTTCGGTGCGAGGTTCGACACGTCGCTGTTTCTCTTCCTGATGATGATCGGGCTTTGGCTCGCGGATCGCCCCTTTCCGTATCTTTTATTGATTGCCGCATTTTCGGCAGCTCGAGCGGACTACGCGCTGATCCTCGCGCTCTTCGTCCTAGCCGACGCCTTCGAGTGCCGCAGGAAGGATATTGCGATCTATGTCGCGGCCGTTCTTGTCCCCTTGGGCGTCCAGATCCTGTTCTGGATCATTTTCGCCAGCAGCGCCTACTACACCAAAGTCCTGACGTTTGAAGAAAATTTCAGCGGCGAAGTCCTGAAATCTCCAGGGCTCTGGTATGCGATCGGCCTGGCAGCGCTATTGTTTTATCTGGCGCCCGCGAAGCGGAGAGACGAGGCGACTGAAAAGCGAACAAGAGTGGCGAGAACGGCAAAGCTCGCGACGCTTTGCCTGTACGTGCTGTGCATTGTCGCGGTCGGTCGCCTGCGCGAATTGCGTCTGCTGTTGCCGGCACTACCGCTGGTGCTCGTCCTCGTCTGGGGGCCGGCGTATCCGCCCGTTAAACACGCCCGTGGCAGTGCTTGAACTTCTTGCCCGAGCCGCAGGGGCAGGCCGCGTTGCGCGAGACCTTGCCCCAGGTCGCGGCGTCGTTGGGATCGACCGCCGCAGTGGCGGTCGGGCGCGGCAAGGTGGCGACACCGGCGCCG
>CAIKZO010000028.1 GCA_903832005.1 Enhydrobacter aerosaccus
AGCAGGTTGTGGCCGCCGGCCGCCGCCACTTCGAGCACGCGCTTGGCGGTCTCCTGTCCCTTGATCTCGGCGAGGTCAGGATAGGAGGCGCGCGAATCGGCGAGCAGCGCTTCGGGTGCGGCCAAGGTCTGTTGGCCGCGCAGGTGATTGATCAGCGCGAGCAACGACGGCGCGGCAAGCACGGCCTGTCTGTCCTGCGTCTCGGCGGTTCTCTCGAAGCCACCCCACGCAGCCTCTCCACCGCAGGCTGCCGGACAGATCAGGCCGCGCCCGCCGGCGGCGGCTGCGATTGCCGCCGGCAGCACGCCGGGCACGCGACAGAGCGATCCGTCGAGCGCCAACTCACCCATCGCCACGAAGCCCGCGAGGCTTTCCTTGGCGATGACGCCCATCGCCGCCAGCAGGGCGAGCGCGATCGGCAGGTCGTAATGGCTGCCCTCCTTGGCGAGGTCGGCGGGCGACAGGTTCACCGTGATGCGCTGCGACGGCAGGGCCAGGCCCAGCGCCCGCATCGCCGCGCGGATACGTTCGCGGCTTTCGCCCACCGCCTTGTCGGCGAGGCCCACCATGGCAAAGGCCAAGGTGCCCGGCGCGATCATCACCTGCACGTCGATCGGCAGGACATCGATGCCCTGGAACGCGACCGTCCGAACTTTCGCCTGCATGCCGGCCTCCAAGGTCAAACCCTGGGAACACTTAAAGAACGTACTGGTCATAAGTAAAGCACGCCATAGTTGTATCGACGAATAAAGGCCGGACTGGTTGAATGCGCGCCCAATGAAGCGCCGCACCCTCCTCCCCGTTCTCGCCGGTCTTGCGGCCGCCCCGCGTGCTTTCGCCTGGCCGGACCAGCCGATGCGGGTCGTCGTGCCGTTCACGCCCGGCACCGGGCCCGACATCATCGCGCGCTTCGTGGCCGAGCATCTGTCGCCCAAGGTCGGGCAGCCGGTGGTGGTCGACAATGTCGCCGGCGCCTCGGGCAATATCGGCAGCCAGCAGGTCGCGCGCGCCAGGGCCGACGGCACCACCTTGATGTCGTCGGTCAACACGCTGGTGATGAACGCCAGCCTGTACAAGAACCTGCCCTACGATCCGGTCGCCGACTTCGCGCCCGTGGGGCTGACGGCCTGGGGGTCGCTGGTGCTGGTGGCCGGACCCGCGCAAGCACCCAACACGCTCGCGGAGTTCGTGGCGCTGGCCAAGGCAAAGCCCAAGGCGCTGACCTATGGCAGCCCGGGCGTCGGCACGCCGCATCATCTGTCGATGGCGTTGGTCGAGACCGACGCCGGCATCGAGCTGACGCACGTGCCCTACAAAGGCTCGGCGGGCGCGGTGCAGGATCTGCTGGGCGGCCAGATCGGCTACATGTTCCTGCCGATCCATGTCTCGGCCCAGTACATCCGCGCCGGCAAGTTGAAGGCGCTGGCCGTCGGCAGTCCCAAGCGCCTGCCGCAACTGCCCGACACGCCGACCCTGATCGAACAGGGGCTGAAGGGCGCCGACGTCGACATGTGGTACGGGCTGTTCGCGCCCAAGGGCACGCCGGCCGAGATCGTCGCGCGCCTCAACAAGGAGACCGCGGCGATCCTGCAGGCGCCCGAGGCGCGCACGCTCTTCGAGGCGCAGGGGTTGATCCCGGCCACCTCGACACCGGAGGCGCTGGCGGAGATCGTCGTGCGCGACAAGGCGCGCTGGGCTGCTGTCGTCGCCAAAAGCGGGATCGTGGCCGAATGAGCAAACAAGACACAGATGTGCTGATCGTCGGTGGCGGGGTCGGCGGGCTGGCGCTGGCGCTCAGCCTGCACCAGGCCGGCGTCTCGTGCCGCGTGTTCGAATCGGCGGCCGAGGTGCTGCCGCTCGGCGTCGGCATCAATCTGCTGCCGCATGCGATGCGCGAGCTGTCCGAACTTGGCCTCGCCGAAACGCTCGCCGCGCAGTGCATCGAGACGCGCGAGTTGGCCTTCTACAGCCGTCACGGCCAGTTCATCTACAAGGAGCCGCGCGGGCGTTACGCCGGCTACGACTGGCCGCAGCTCTCGATTCATCGCGCCGACCTGCACAGGGTATTGCTCGACGCGGTGCGCACGCGCCTCGGTGACGATGCTGTTCAGCTCGGCCATCGCTGCCTCAAGGTCGAGCAGGACGCAGCAGGCGTCACGCTTCACTTCGACAACGCAGCGCCGCAGACCGGCAAGCTCGTGATCGGCTGCGACGGCATCCATTCCGCGATCCGCCTGCAGCTCTTTCCCGACCAGGGGCCGCCCAAATATTCCGGCGTGAACATGTGGCGCGGCACGGTGCCGTGGCCCGCGTTCCTGGGCGGCGACACGATGGTCTCGACCGGCTGGATGACGGTCGGCAAGACGGTGATCTATCCGGTGCGGCCGGCGGCGCCGGGCGGGCTGCCGCTGATCAACTGGGTCGCCGAGCTGGAGCGGCCCGAGGCCGTGCGCCAGGACTGGACCGGCCGCGGACGGCTGTCCGACATCATGCCTGCCTTTGCCGGGCTGAAGTTCGACTGGCTCGACATCAGCGGCATGATCGAGAGCACCGACGAGATTCTCGAATATCCGATGGTCGATCGCGACCCGCTCGAGCGCTGGACCTTCGGCCGGATCACCTTGTTGGGCGATGCCGCGCATCCGATGTATCCGCGCGGCTCCAACGGCGCGGGCCAGGCGATCATCGACGCGCGCTTCCTGACGGGCCGGATCAAGAAGCTCGGCGCCACGGAAGAGGCGCTTCAGGAATACGAGAAGGTGCGCAATCCGGTCACGGCCAAGGTCGTGCTGACCAACCGCACCAATCCGCCCGATTCGATCCTGCGCGAAGTCTGGCAGCGCTCGAAGGGCGAACGCTTCGCCCGGATCGAGGATGTGATTTCGGCAGCGGAACTCGAGGAAATTTCCGAGCGCTACAAGCAGATCGCGGGCTTCGACAAAGAGACGCTCAGGACGCGGCCGAGCTTCGTTTAGCACGCGTTCCTCTTTTTTGCGGAATCACCTCACCCTGAGGAGCGGTGCGAAGCGCCGCGTCTCGAAGGGTGGGAACGAGCACCCTGTGTGTTGCCCACCCTTCGAGACGACCCTGCGGGCCTCCTCAGGGTGAGGAAGGTGTACGAGTTCTGCGTCTCTCGTAATGTGCGCTACCGTCATTCAATCAACCGATCGGCGCGTAGCTGGACGACCTGCGGGACGGTGATGCCGAGCGCCGCGGCGGTCTTGAGGTTGACGACCAGTTCGAAGCGCGACGGGCGCTCGACCGGCAGGTCCGCCGGCTTGGTGCCGGCCAACACCTTGCCCGCCATCTCGCCGACCTGACGAAACAGGTCGGGCAGGCTGGTGCCATAGGCCATCAGCCCGCCGGCCTCGGCATATTCGGGAAAGAGCGTGATCGTCGGCATGCGATGGCTGAGGGCCGCATCGGCGACCTGCTTGGGAATCGTACCGAAGATCGGTGACGACAGCGCCAGCACGGCCTGCGCCTTGGCATCGACCGCCGCCTGGAAAGCCGCATCCATCTCGGTGGGCGACGACACCTTCAGCGTTTCGAGCGTGAGCTTGCGGTCGCGCGCCGCAGCGGTGACGGCCTCGAGCTGGACCGTGCCGGTGCGTGGATCCCACAGCAGGCCGATCTTCGCGAGCCCCGGCAGGACCTCGCCCAGAAGCTCCAGCCACTTGGTGCTGAAGTCGGGGAAATCGAAGAACATCCCGGTCACGTTGCCGCCGGGATGCGACAGGCGCTCGACCAGGCCGCTCTTCACCGGATCGGATTCCAGATCCTGGGCGACGATCGGTATCGTGTTCGTGAGCTTGCGGACCGCGAACACCGCCTGCGGTCCGACAGCCATCAGGACGCTCACCTTGCGCTCGACCAGTTCGGCGGCGAAGGCCTCGACCTTCCCGGGATCGAAGTCGGCGAAGCGGCTCAGCACCGAAACGTTCTTTCCCTCGACGAAGCCGCGGCTGCGCAGCCCTTCATTCACTGCCGCGAGCCGCAACGTGCCGGCGGCCGAGCTGCCCGGATGCAGGAAGCCCACTTCCGGCATCGCGGATTGCGCCGCCGCCGGAAGACCTACAACCGCGCCGCTCATTCCGGCCATCAGGGTCCGTCGTCCGATCATCACAAGAAGGATAGCACGGCTCGCAATAACAACCGCCATGACGTATAGACTTCCCCCGATCCGGTTGGGGGCAGCGGGATGAGTTTCGGTAGCGTTTCGATCTCCGCATGAGGCGGCGCGGACTCCTAGCAATGGCAGGTGCGGCGGCCGTCGCGCCACGCGTTGCAGTCGCGCAGACTCCGATGCCGCGCGTGGGCTTTCTCATCGCCGGGGATCCCGAGCCCGCCTGGTCCCTGTTCAAGAAAGCGATGGCCGGCCTTGGCTATGTCGAGGGCCGCACGGTCGCCTACGAGTACAGGTTGGCGGATGCCGACGGCAGCCAGCTCGATCGCCTGGCCGCAGAGCTTGTGCGTCTCAAGGTCGATGTGATCGTGCCCATCCTGTCGCCGGCGATCGTGGCGACGCGCAAGGCGACCTCGACGATCCCGATCGTGTTCTTTGGCGCGGCGCCCGACATCGGCGGCGTCGACAATGTCGCGCGGCCCGAAGGCAATCTCACCGGCGTGTTCAGCCCGAGTTCGACGCTCGCCGGCAAGGGACTGCAGCTCTTCCGCGAGATCAGGCCGATCACGACTTTTGGCGCGATCCTGAATGCGCAGGATCCGTTTCACGTGCCGCTGCTGCGCGACATCCAGGCCGTGGCGACAGCGGAGAAGATCGATCTCATTCCCGCGCTGGTGAAATCGCGCGACGCGCTGGCCGGGACCTTCGAGTGGATGGCGGACAAGAACGTGAGCGGCGTCATCGCGCAGCCGAGCCTGGGCCTGGCGGTTTGCGCGGAGATCGCCTTGAAGCTGCGCCTGCCCGCCATCTCCTTCCGTCGCGAATTCGCCGATGCGGGCGGTCTTTATTCCTACGGCGCCAATCCGGCGGAGATCCAGCGCCTGGTTGCGGCCACCGTCGATAAGATCCTGAAAGGCGCCAGGCCCGCCAGCCTGCCGGTCCAGCAGGCCTCGCGCATGGAGCTGGTGGTCAACCAGAAGACGGCCAAGGCGCTCGGCCTCATGTTGCCGTCGATGTTCCTGGCTCAAGCGGACGAGGTAATCGAATGAGACGGCGCGCGCTTCTTGCTTCCGTTGCCGCAGCGAGTCTCGCGGCTCACGCGCGCGCACAGGCTCTTCCGCGCATCGCCTATATGAGCGGCCGGTCGCTGGCGACCGATGGGCATCTGCTCGAGGCCTTCAAGGACGGGCTGAAGACCATCGGCTATGTCGACGGCCAGAACGTCACCATCGACGTGCGGTGGGCCGACGGCCAGTACGATCGCGTGCCTTCCCTGCTCTCTGAGCTGATCGCGGCCAAGCCCGATGTCATTGCGGCCGTCGGCGGCAATCCGGTCTGCGTCGACGCCAAGAAGGCGACCTCGACCATCCCGGTGGTGTTCAGCGCCGGCGCCGACCCGATGCTGATCGGGCTGGTGAGCAATCTCAGCCGCCCCGACAGCAATCTCACCGGCATCACTTTGTGGGCCGGCGAGCTCGACACCAAGCGCCTCGACCTGCTGCGCGCGCTGCTGCCCAGTGCCAGGACCGTCGGCCTGCTGATGAACCCGACCAATCCGGGCGTGGCCCAGGAGCTCGTTCGCATGACCGAGGCGGCAAAGACGCTCGACATGGAGCTGGTGATCATGAACGCCGAGACCAGTTCCGGCGTCGACCGCGCCTTCGAGACGGTGCCGGAGGGCAAGCTCGACGCGCTCGCCGTCGTGGCCGATGCGTTCCTGATCAACTATCGCGACCGTATCCTCAAGCTCGCCGAGGCGCGCAAGCTCCCGGCCATCTACCCGGCCCGCGAGTTCGTGACCGATGGCGGCCTCGCCAGCTACGGCACCCGCTGGGCCGACATGTACCGCATCGTCGGCAGCTACGCGGGCCGTATCCTGAAGGGCGCCAAGCCCGGCGACTTGCCGATCCAGCGGCCCAATACCTACGAGCTGGTGATCAACCAGAAGACCGCGCGCACGCTGAGCCTCACCGTGCCGCCGATCATGCTGGCACGGGCCGACGAGGTGATTGATTGAAGCGGCTGGAGTAGACTGAGCCCATGAAGCGCGGGCTTTTCTTCAAGTATGTCACTTTGTTCGTCGGCCTGGTGGCCGCCGTGCTGGTGATCAATTCCGCGCTCGATCTCTATTTCGTCTACCAGGACAACCGCCGCGCCTCGATCAGCGTGCAGCGCGAGAAGGCCGAGGCGGCGGCGCAGAAGGTCGAATCGTTCGTGCGCGAGATCGAGCACCAGATCGGCTGGGTGGCCTATCCGCAGTGGGCGGCCCTGCCGGTCGACCAGCGGCGCTTCGAATACGTCCGGCTGCTGCGCCAGGTGCCCGCGATCACCGAGCTGACCCAGCTCGACCGCGACGGCCACGAGCAACTCAAGGTCTCGCGGCTCAGCATGGACGTGGTCGGCAGCAACATCGACCGCTCGAAAGAGCCTGCCTTCACCGAGGCGATCGCCAACAAGGTCTATTTCGGTCCGGTCTATTATCGCAAGGAGAGCGAGCCCTATCTCTCGATGGCGGTGGCGCACGGCGGCCGCGGTGGCGTCACGGTCGCCGAGATCAACCTCAAGCTGATCCTGGACGTCATCACCCAGATCAAGATCGGCCAGGACGGCTACGCCTATGTCGTCGACGGGCTGGGCCGCCTGATCGCCCATCCCGACATCTCGCTGGTATTGCGCGGCACCGACATGATGCGGCTGGGGCAGGTCGCGCACGCCATGACGCCGAACATGCCGGACAAGAATGTCGGCGCTTCGATGGACCTCGGCGGCCGTGGCGTGATGTCGGCCCATGCAGATATCGCGGCGCTGCGCTGGATCGTGTTCGTCGAGCTTCCCAGCCGGGAAGTGCTGCAGCCGGTCATCGCCTACGGCCTGCGCGATCTGGCCTTGCTGGCGCTGGGCCTGCTGATCGCGGGCCTGTCGGCTGCCTTGCTGGCCCGCCGCATGGTCGTGCCGATCCGCTCCATGCGGGCGAGCGCCGAGCGTATCGGCGGCGGCGACCTGGGACACCGGCTCTCGGTCAGGACCGGCGACGAGCTGGAGGCGCTGGCCGACCAGTTCAACAAGGCGGCGAGCGACCTGCAGGACTCCTACGAGACGCTCGAGCAAAGGGTCGAGGACCGCACCGCCGAGCTGCGCGAAACGCTGGAACAACAGACCGCAACCGCGGAGATCCTGCACGTCATCTCGCGCTCGCCGACCGACGTCGAGCCGGTGCTGAATGCCGTCGTCTCCGCCGCACGCCAGTTCTGCGGCGCCGACGATGCCACGATCGTCCTGCGCCACGGCAACGAACTCGTTCTGGTCAATCATGAAGGCACGATCGAGCAATTTCTCGGGACGCGACTGCCCCTCGACAGTTCGACGACGGCCGCCCGCGCCGTCCTGGAAAAGCGCACCATTCACATCCCGGACGTGGGCGACATCGCGCCGGGCGAGTACGCGCTGACGGTCGATCTCTCCAAGCGGGCCAATGTCCGCGCCGTGCTGTCCGTGCCGATGCTGCGCGATGGCGAGGCGATCGGGTGCATCCTGCTGCGCAAGCCCACCGCGACGCCCTATGCGCCGCGCCAGATCGAACTCGCCGAAACCTTCGCCGCGCAGGCCGTGATCGCCATCCAGAACGTGCGGCTGTTCACCGAATTGCGCGAGTCGCTGGAGCAGCAGACCGCGACGGGCGAGATTCTCGAAGTCATCTCCCAGTCGCCGACAGACGTGGCACCGGTGCTGACCGCCGTGGCCAAGGCCGCCGTGCGCTTTTGCGGCGCCGAGGATGCAGTGATCGCGATACGTTATGGCGACTTCTGGGGAGCCGTCGCCCACGAAGGGCCTTTGCCCGCCTTGCCGACCGAGGCGCGCCTGCCGATCACGCGCGAAACCGCGCCGGGGCGCGCGATGGCGGACGGCGTGACGGCCCAGCTGCCCGACATCGAGGCGCTCGATCCGGTCGAATTCGCCGCCGCGCACAGGATGGGCAAGGAGATGGGCTTCCGCGCGGCGCTGAGCGCCCCGATGATGCGCGACGGCGAGGCGATCGGCGCCATCGCACTGCGCCGGCCGGAACCGGGCCCCTTCTCTGCGCGGCAGATCGAACTACTGGAAGCGTTCGCCGCGCAGGCCGTGATCGCGATCGAGAACGTGCGCCTGTTCACGGAAATCCAGGAAAAGAGTCGCCAGCTCGAGGTGGCGAGCCAGCACAAGTCGCAGTTCCTGGCCAACATGAGCCACGAGCTGCGCACGCCGCTGAACGCCATCCTGGGCTACACCGAGATGATGGTCGACGGTCTCTACGGCGATGTGCCGGAGAAGGCGCAGACCGTGCTCGACCGCGTGCAGGCCAACGGGCGCCACCTGCTCGGCCTGATCAACGACGTGCTCGACCTCTCGAAGATCGAGGCGGGCCAGCTCGTGCTCACCGTCGAACCCTATAGCGTGGCCGACATGGCAACGACGGTGCTGTCGGCCACCGAGTCGCTCGCCCGCACCAAGGGCATTGCGCTGGGCTCCGCCGTGCCGCCCGGCCTGTCGACCGGCACGGGCGATGCGCGGCGTCTGACACAGGTGCTGCTGAACCTGGTGGGCAATGCCATCAAGTTCACCGACCAGGGCTCGGTCGAGGTGCGCGCCGCGCAGGTGGGCGACACGTTCGAACTGTCGATCGTCGACACCGGCTTCGGCATCGCGCCCGAGGACCAGAAGAAGATCTTCGACGAGTTCCAGCAGGTCGACAATTCGAGCACGCGCAAGAAGGGCGGCACCGGCCTTGGCCTGTCGATCTCGCGCAAGATCGTCGAGCTGCACGGCGGCACCATCACCGTCGAGTCCACTCTCGGGGAAGGGTCGACCTTCAAGGTCACCATCCCCGTCCATGTCGCCGTCGCGAAGGAAGCTGCCCAATGAGCAAGAAGATCCTGGTCGTCGAGGACACGGAGGACAATCGCCAGATCCTGCGCGACCTGCTCGGCATGGCAGGCTACGACATGGTCGAGGCGCACGACGGCGCCGAGGGCGTCGCCAAGGCCGCCGAGCACAGGCCGGACCTCATCTTGATGGACATCCAGATGCCGGTGATGGACGGCTACGAGGCGACGCGCCGCATCAAGGCCATTCCCGAGCTGAAGGCGATCCCGATCGTAGCCGTGACGTCCTATGCTTTGTCGGGCGACGAGCAGAAGACGCGCGATGCCGGCTGCGACGCCTATATCGCCAAGCCCTACAGCCCGCGCCAGATGCTGGCCAAGGTGCGGGAGATCCTGGGCTAGATGCGCGACCCGGCCCGCATCCTGGTCGTCGACGACGTCGCCGACAATGTCGAGATCCTGCGCATGCGCCTCACGGCGCTCGGCTACGAAGTCGTCGTGGCCGAGGATGGCGAGCAGGCGCTGGCCCAGGTGGCCGCGACCCTGCCCGACCTGGTGCTGCTCGACATCATGATGCCCAAGATCGACGGGCTCGAAGTCGTGCGCCGTATCAAGGCCGACAGGAACCTGCCGTTCATCCCGGTGATCCTGGTGACCGCCAAGGTCTCGCCCAAGGATGTCGTGGCGGGCCTCGACGCCGGCGGCGACGATTACCTGCCCAAGCCGATCGACCATGGCGCCCTGGTCGCCCGCGTGCGCGCCATGCTCCGCATCAAGGCGCTGCACGACGAGGTACACGCGCTGAACCAGGGGCTGGCAGCAAAGGTCACGGCGCAGGTCGACGAGATCGAGCGGGTGAACCGCCTGCGCCGCTTCCTGGCACCGCAGCTTGCCGAAGCCATCGTGTCCTCGGGCGGCGACGAGAAGATCCTGCAGAACCACCGGCGCGAGGTCGCGGCCTTCTTCTGCGACCTGCGTGGCTTCACGTCGTTCTCGGAGACCGCCGAGCCCGAGGACATCATGGCGCTGCTGTCGGAGTATCACGGCGCGGTCGGCCCGCTGATCCGCAAGTACGAGGGCACGCTCGACCGCTTCACCGGCGACGGCATGTTGGTGTTCTTCAACGATCCCGTGCCCTGCCCCGATCCCGCAGCCCGTGCCGCCAAGCTGGCGCTGGAGATGCGTGACGCGGTGGCCAAGCTCGTGCCCGTGTGGACCCGGCGCGGCCATGCGCTGGGCTTCGGCATCGGCATGGCCCAGGGCTACGCAACGCTCGGCCGCATCGGCTTCGAGGACCGCTTCGACTACACGGCGATCGGCGCCGTGATCAATCTCGCCGCCCGCCTCTGCGGCGACGCCAAGGACGGGCAGATCCTGGTGACCGGCCGGCTGGCGACGGAGATCGAGGACATCATCGAGATGGAAGATCTGGGCGAGCGCGAGGTGCGCGGCATGAGCCGCTCCATCGCCGTCCACAATCTGGTGCGCGTGAAGGACTAGGCGTTCGTCAGCGGATGGTGGCAGGCCGCGAAGCGGCCACCGCCGGTGTCGCGCAACTCCGGCACTTGAGCGGCGCACTGCGCATCGGCGCGCGGACAGCGGGTGCGGAAACGGCAGCCGGACGGCGGGGCGAGCGGCGACGGCGGCTCACCAATGGGGATGTTGGCCATCGGCCGCACGGTGGGATCGGGCACCGGGATCGCCTCGAGCAGCAACGCCGTATAGGGATGCGCCGGCCGCGCGAACACCGTCTCGGTCGGCCCGACCTCGCACAGCTTGCCGAGATACATCACGGCGATGCGGTCGCTGACGGCCTTCACCACCGCGAGATCGTGCGCAATGAAGAGCAACGTGAGACCGTAGCGCCGCTTCATCTCCTCCAGGAGATTGAGGATCTGCGCGCGGATCGAGACGTCGAGCGCCGACACCGGCTCGTCGCAGATCACCAGTTCGGGCTCCAGGATCAACGCGCGCGCGATGCAGATGCGCTGGCACTGGCCGCCGGAGAATTCATGCGGCAAGCGATCCATCGCGACATCCGGATCGAGACCGACCGCCGTCATCACCTCGCGCACCTTGGCGTCGCGTTTGGCCTTGTCGGTGACGCCCACGATGATCAGCGGCTCGGCGATGATGTCGCCGATGCGCCGCCGCGGATTGAGCGAGGCGATCGGATCCTGGAAGATCAGCTGTAGGCGCTTGCGCATCCGCCGCATCGCCGCCGCATCGAGCGTCGTGAGTTCGGTGCCATCGAACAGGACCTTGCCGCCGGTCGGCTTGCGCAGCTGCAACACGGCGCGGCCCAAAGTGGACTTGCCGCAGCCCGACTCGCCTACCAGCCCCAAGGTCTCCCCGCGATCGACATGCAGGCTGACGTCGGACACGGCGAACAGGCTCCGACCGCCGACCGCATATTCGACGGTGAGATTTTCGACCGAGAGCAACGGCGCGCTCATAGCGGATGCCAGCAGGCATAGAGCCCGCCCGCCTTCTCGGGATCGGCCAGCGGCGGCTTGGCGGCTTCGCACGCGTCGTCGGCATAACGGCAACGCGGCGCAAAGGAGCAGCCGGGCAACGGCCGTGTCGGATCGGGCGGACGGCCGGCGATCGCGGGCAGCGGTGTGTGTGGCGGCGTGTCGAGCTTGGGGATCGCCGCCAGCAGCGCCTCGGTATAGGGCATGCGCATGCGGGCGAAGAGCTGGCGGGTCGGCGCCCGCTCGACGACCCGGCCGGCATACATGACCGCCACCTCGTCGGTGCGGCCGGCGACGACGCCGAGATCGTGCGTGATCAGGATCATCGCCATCTGGCGGCGCTGCTGCTCGCGCGCCAGCAGGTCGAGGATCTGCGCCTGCACGGTGACGTCGAGTGCCGTCGTCGGCTCGTCGGCGATCAGCAGCTTCGGCTCGCACGAGAGCGCGATGGCGATCGCTACCCTCTGGCGCATGCCGCCCGAGAGCTGGTGCGGATACTGACGCAGGCGCTGCTCCGGCGCCGGGATGCCGACGGCGGCCAGCAGCTCCGCGCCGCGTTTGGTCGCAGCGATGCTCGACAGGCCGAGATGCACCTGCAGCGTCTCGACGATCTGCGTGCCAATGGTGAGCACCGGATTGAGCGAGGTCATAGGATCCTGAAACACCACGGCGAGTTCGGGCCCGCGCAACTTGCGCAGCGCCTCGGCCGGCAAGCGTGCGAGATCGCGCCCGCCGAGCATCACGCGGCCGGTCAGCGCCGCGCGCTTGGGCAGCAACTGCAGGATGGCGCGCGACAGCATGGTCTTGCCACAACCCGATTCGCCCACCACGCCCAAGGTGCGGCCGGCCTCGACCTTCAAATCGACGCCATCGACCGCGCGCAGAAGGCCACGCGGCGTCGGCAGCTCGACGGCGACGTTCTCGATCGAGAGCAGCGGCTCGCTCATAGCGCACCCGGCCGTGGATCGGTGAGCGCGCGCAGAGAATCGCCCACGACGTTGAAGGCCAGTACCGTGGCGAACATCACGCCGGCCGGCAGGAAGGCCAACCACGGCGCGAGATCGAGGCTCTCGCGGCCCTCGCCGATCATGCTGCCCCAGCTCGGCGCCGGTGGCGGCACGCCCAGGCCCAGGAAGGAAAGCGCGCCCTCGACGACGATAGTGACGGCGACGCCCAGCAGGAAGAAGGCGAGCAACGGCAGCGCCACGTTGGGCAGGATCTCGCGCAACAGGATGCGCGCATCCGTGGCGCCAAGCGCGCGGGCCGCGACCACGAACTCACGCTCGGTCAGCGACAGCGTCACCGCGCGCGACACACGGGTGAAAGCGGGAATGCCCAGGATGCCGATCACCAGCGTGAGGTTCAGCACCGACTGGCCGAGATAGGTCGTGACGGCCAGCGCAAACACCAGCGGCGGGAAGGCCAGCAGCACGTCGACACCGCCTACCGTCAGCGTCTCGAGCGGACCGCGGAAGTATCCCGCCAGCATGCCGAGGCAGCCGCCCACCAGCACGCCGATCACCGGCGCCAGCAGCCCGACGGTGAGCGAGATGCGCGCGCCGTAGATCAGGCGCGAGAGCATGTCCCGGCCGAGTTGATCGTTGCCCAGCCAGTGTTCGGCATCGGGCAGCGCCCGCTTGCCCAGCAGGTCCATGTCGGTCGGGCTGGGCAGCGGCAGCAAATTGGCGAAGATCGCCGCGAGCGCAATCAGCGCGATCCACCCAAGCGCCACAATGAACAGCGGTCCGAGCCGCCGCCGTCCGTTAGGCGCGGCCCCCTTAGGCGCGGCCCCCTTAGGCGCGGCCCCCTTAGGCGCGGCCATGACGGATCCGCGGGTCGAGCACGGCGTAGAGCATGTCGACGATGAAGTTCACGATCACGAAGCCCACCGCCACGAACAGCACGACGCCCTGCAGGATAATGAAGTCGCGCGCATAGATCGCCGCGACCAGCAGGCGGCCGAGACCCGGCAGCGCGAAAATGGTCTCGACGATCAGCGCCCCGCCGATCAACCGGCCGATGTTGATGCCGGTCACGGTGACGAGCGTGAGCGACGAGGGCTTCAACGCATGGACCAGCAGGATGCGCGCCGGCTTCAATCCCTTGGCCTTGGCCATGGCGATATAGTCTTCCTGCAGGGTCGCGATCATGTCCGAGCGCAGCACGCGCATCAGCACCGGCCACTCGGCGAAGGCGAGCGTCAGCGCCGGCAGCACGAAGCAGCGCAAATTGCCGATCGGATCCTCGTCGAACGGCACATAGCCGGTCGCCGGCAGCCAGTTGAGCTGCACGGCGAACAGGTAGATGAGCAGGATCGCGACCATGAAAGACGGCAGCGAGAGCTTGCCGAAGGCCAGTCCGGTCAGGAACCGGTCAATCGCACTGCCCTGTTTCACGGCGCACAGGATGGCGAGCGGAATCCCGATCAACAGGCCCAGCAGCTCGGCCGACACCATCAGTTCGAGCGACACCGGCACCCTCTCGGAAACGGCATGCAGCACCGTCTCGCCGGTGCGGAAGGAGCGACCGAAGTCGCCCCGCAGCACGTCTCCCAGCCAGTAGAGGTAGCGCTGCCACAGCGGCAGATCGAGGCCCATCGTCTTGCGCAGGGCCGCGATCTTCTCCGGCGTCGCCTGGTCGCCCAGCATCGTGTAGGCGAGATCGCCCGGCAGCAGCGCTGCGATCAGGAAAGTGAGCAGGGTGACGGCGAGCAGGACCGGCAGCAGATAGAGCAGCCGTCTGCCCACGAACCTCGCCACTACTCGATCCAGGCGCCGCCGAGCGAGATGACGCCGTTGTACATCTTGGGGATGCCCTTCACGGTCGACTTGCTGATCGCGTAGTAGGTGTTCTGGAAGGTCCAGAACCAGATCGCTTCCTTGTTGATCAGGCGCGCCATCGCGCAGTAGTCGTCGGTGCGCGCCTTGCGATCGCCGGTCACCCTCGCGTGCTCCAGCAGCTTGTCGAGTTCGGGATTGGAGTAGTTCGCCAGCGCCACCGGGCTGCCGGTGTGGAAGTTGGCGTACATCTGCGGATCGGGATCGGCGAGATCGACGATGCGCCACGGCGTCAGCTGGAACTGACGCTGGAAGGCGCGCGGCACGATCGTCGCCTGGTCGACCTGCTCAAGCTCCATATTAGCGCCGACCTGCTTCCAGAACTGCTGCAGCACCTGACCGATGGCGCGGCCGCGCGGCGTGGCCGTCAGGATCATCTTGAAGTCGACCGGCTTGCCGTACTCCTTCAGGAGTTCCTTGGCCTTGGCCGGATCGGTCGGCAGCGCGCCGTCGTCCTGGCACTTGACCCACGAGCCGTCGCCATAGGGATTGCTGGCTGGGCGGCTGAGACCATTGGTCAGCGCCTGCGACATCTTCTTGCGATCGATCGCCATGACCAGCGCCTGGCGCACCCTCACATCGTCGAAGGGCGGCGACTTGGTGTTGAAGGCATAGACCTGTGCACCGGAGCCGACATAGTCGTTCACGGTGAGCGCCGAATTCTTGCGCGCGCGCAGGATATTGTCCGATTCGAATTCGTCGGCCCACACGACGTCAGTTTCCTTCGACAGCAGGCTGGCGAAGCGCGACTGCGAATCGGGCAGCGGCCGGATCACGATGCGGTCGAGGTAGGGACGCTCCTTATCCCAGTAGTTGGGGTTGCGCTCGAGCACGAGCCGGTCGCCCGCCGTCCATGACTTGATCACGAACGCGCCGGTGCCGACGGGATTGCGATTGTAGTCGTCGCCCTTGGCCTGGATGGCCGACGGCGACTGGATGACGTTGTTCGACGAGGGAATGGTGAGCGTGCCCGGCAGGTCGACGGCCGGATCGCGCAGGTTGAAGACGACGGTGAGATCGTCCTTCGCCTCGACGCTGATGTAGGACGAGATATAGAAGGCGCAGCGGCAGTTGTTCTTCGGATCCTTCTGGCGCGCGTAGTTCCAGGCCACGGCCTGGGCATTGAACGGCGTGCCGTCCTGGAACTTCACGTCCGGGCGCAGCTTGAAGGTCCAGGTCTTGAAGTCCTCGGTCGACGACCAGGAGAGCGCCAGCCGCGGCACCGGCTTGCCGTCCTTGTCCATGCCGACCAGCGTGTCGAAGATCAGGTCAGCGGCGATGTAGGCCGAGGTGTCGTAGACGCCGACCTTCAGCGGATCGAAGCCCGGGATGTCGAGTTCGACGCCGACGGTGAGCGTGCCGCCCTTCTTTTGCGCCAGCGCCGGGCTCGCGACCGCGGCCAACAGCGCGACACCGGCGAGCGCGACGGTACGGATCATCGACTTCATCCTTGTTCCTCCCAGAACAGACGGCCTTCAGCCATTCATTGGATGTGCACTCTAGGCGGAAACGATCGCGGAATCGACCGGTTCGGCGTAAAGGCGCGTAACGTCGGACGCGCGCCGCTCGAGCACGCGCCGTGCGTTGATCGAGCGCTTGTCGGTCACTTCGCCATCAGCCGGTGACGGCGGAAGATCGAGCGGCAGCAGGCGGCGGATGCGCGTGCTCGATCCGCTGCGCTCCCTGTTGAAGTCGGCCAAGCGGCGCGCGAGACCCTCCCGCCAGTCGCCCGTGCAGGCCGCCGGATCGAGCCACACCAGCGCGCCGAGCCAGGGCCGGTCGGGGGCCGCGATCACCAGCTCGCGCACGTACGGCTGCAGCGCGTCGAACAATTCGGTGCGCAAGGTGGTGGCGCGCACCCAGGTGCCGGAGCTGAGCTTGAACTCCTCCGACACGCGGCCGGCGAACTCGAGGCCCGCTTCCGGCCGCGTCTCGTCGACCCAGCGCGCGGCATCGCCGGTGCGGAAGAAGCCTTCTTCGTCGAAGGAGTCGGCCGTCGCCCGCGGATCGCGATAGTAGGCCGCCATCACGTTCGGACCTTTGACGCGCAGCTCATAGCGGTCGCCGGCGGGAACCAGCTTGGCGAACGAGCCTGGCGGCGGCAGGCCGAGCAGGCCCGAACGATCGACGTTCCAGTAGACCATCAAGCCGGTGCTGGTCGTCTCGGTCATGCCCCAGCCGCAGCCGAACGGCAGGCGCTCGCCCAGTTGCGACGTGGCGCTGCCCTGCAGCCGGTCGAAGCTCTCCTGCGGCAGCAGCGCGCCGCCGTAGCCCAGGCTGCGCATGTTCTTGAAGAATTTGGCGCGCAGGTCGGCGTCGCGTTCGAGCGCCGCCAGCAGCAGCGGATAGGCCATCGGCACGTTGCCGAAACTCGACGGCGAGAGTTCGCGCAGGTTCTCCAAGGTCTCCTCGAAGCGGCCCGGGATCGGCCGGCCGCCGTCGATGTACATCGAGCCCGCGATGCGTACGATGCTGCCGAGGTTCGCATTGCCGCCCCAGGTGTGATGCCAGGGAAGCCAGTCGAGAGTCACGGCGATGCGCGAGTCGTCCAGCGGCTCGCCCACCATGCGGATCATCTCGGCAGAGGCGACGAGATTGCCGTGCGTGTTCAGCACGCCCTTGGGCAGACCGGTCGAGCCCGAGGTAAACAGGATCTTGGCCGGTGTGTCGGCAGTGAGATGCGTGCGCCGCTCGGCCACCGCGGCATCGATCGAGCTGTTGGTCAGCGCGCCGAACGGCAGGCCCTTCTTTCCATCGACCGTGATGATGCGCGCGCCGCGGGCCGCCGCGCGATCGAGCGCCGCGCCATAGGCCTTTGAGTCCTGCGCGAAAACCAGCGCCGGCTCGACGATCGACAACACGTGATCGAGCCGTGTGAACTCGCCCGACAAAGAGTAATTCGGCGAGACCGGCGCCACCAGGGCGCCGGCGCGCAGCGCACCGAACAGGAACAGCGCGTTCTCGAGACTGTTGTCCGACAGGATCGCGAGCGGCGGGCTGGACGGGCCGTAGCCCTGGGCGATCAGCCACGACGCCACGGCGCCAGTTTTCGCCCAAGCCTCCGCGTAGGTGAGGCGCTGCCACGCGCGGTCCAGGCCGCGTCGCTCGGCGAGCCATGTCACCTGCGGCCGGCGCTCGGCGGCGCGGCCCAGCAAGTCGACGATCAACGGCAGGTCCGGCGGCAGCGTGCGCGGCGAGGACAGGACCAAAGTGCCGTCGGCGCGGCGATCGACCGACACTTCCGGCTTCGGCCGGTTGAGCTGCCGCATGGGCGCCGCCACCACGTCCGCACTCGTCACGTCATTGCTCTTTCAGATCGAGCTTTTCCATCAGCGCGTCGGTCACCAGCGTATTCATCTTGGTCGTCGGGTGACCGTCGTGCGGGATGAAGTACTGGTCCCAGCCGGCGCGCGGTCCGAGCCGCTTGCGCACCGAGACCACCGGAATGCCGAGCGCCCGGATACCCTCGAAGGCCGGCAGGTACTGCAGGTCGGGCTGGTCCGCCGGTTCCTTCTCCGGGCCGTTGCTGAGCAGGACCAGCGGCGCGTCGTAGCGCTGCTTCACCAGCTCGGCGAGCTTCGCGATCAGCGCGACGTAGAGCCTGGTCTGCTCGCGCTCCATGTGGCTCTCCATGGCCCGGCCGACCCACGCCATGTTGGTGCGCGCGTAATAGGAGACGCCTTCCCACGGATGGGTCCAGCGATAGCCACCGAAGCTGCCCGACCAGTGGAGCTTGCCGTCGCTGCCGAAGTCGTAGCGCGGCGAGCTGGCGAGCCAGCTGCCGTCGCCGGTCACGCGCCACAGCAGCGGCGGCGTCGCCCAGGCGACCACCGCGGAGACCTTGCCCACGACATACTTGTCGTAGGCACCCAGCTCCATCGCGCGCACGTAGTTGGTCGGCCCGTAGCCCGGCACGCCGAGATTGACCACATGGGCCGGCGGCTTCAGGCGGCGTGCGAACATCGACGGCACGGTGTCGCTGTCCTCGGCGCCCTCGGAGAACATGTAGGAGTCGCCGATGAACAGCCAGGTCGGCCCCTGGTCGGACGAGCCCGGCACGGCGCGGCCGCCCAGCGCATCGATATGGTAGGTGACCTTGTAGAGCGGCTGTCCGTCGTAGACCGACGTCGCCACGACGGTCGTGTTGGGCCGCGGCTTGAAGCCGACGTCGGGATCCTGCGGGTACCAGTCGGGCGGCGTCTCGGTCTTGCTGGCGCCGACGTTGGGCGCGCTGGGGGCCAGGATCCAGAAAGCGCATTCGACGGCGGACATGGCGAACAGCAGGGAGGCAAAGGCCAGCGACGCATTGCGCAGGAACGGCCGGCGGAAGAGTACGACGCCCATCAGGCCCCATACCGCGCCCACGAGCAGTGCCCAGCCGGCGGAGAGCCAGATCAATGAAGCGACGAAGCCCGCGCCCAGAAGGACGGCCGGTACGGCGCGCTGAAGTTTTTCCCTGATCGCGACCATCGGAGTAGGCTGCCGTCGTACGGGGTTGGAGAGGAAACATCAATGGCCGGTCCGTTGCCTTTGCAGGGCTTGCGCGTCCTCGACCTGGCGAGCTTCATCGCCGGTCCCGTGGCGACCACGGTGCTGGGCGACTACGGCGCCGACGTGATCAAGATCGAACCGCCGGGCGACGGCGATCCGCAGCGCAAGCTGGGACAGGCGCATTCGATTCCGCAGCACCCCGTCAACTTCTGCTGGCACCTGGTCAATCGCAACAAGCGGGCGATCGTGCTCGATCTCAAGAACGCCGACGGCCGCGCGGCCTTCGACCGGCTGGCGAAGACCGCCGACGTGATGGTGGTGAACTTTCCGCTCAAGGTGCGCGAACGCCTGCGCATGCGCTACGCCGACGTGGCCTCGCTCAATCCGCGGCTCATCTACGCCTCGATGACCGGCTACGGCGAGCAGGGCCCGGATGCCGAGCAGCCCGGCTTCGACTCGACGGCGTTCTTCGCGCGCTCGGGCCTGCTCGATGCGTTGACCTACGAGAATGGCCCGCCCGCCTTCTCCCTGCCGGCACAGGGCGACCAGATGGCCGGCATGAACCTGTTCGCCGCGATCGCGATGGCGCTGCTGCATCGCGATCGCACCGGCCAGGGCAGCGAGGTCTCGACATCGCTGCACGCCGGCGGCCTGTGGTCGAACGCGATGCTGGCGCAGGGCGCGCTGCTCGGCGCTTTCGTGGCGCCGCGTCCGCCGCGCAACAAGCCGCGCAGCGCGCTGGCCAACCAATACCGCACGGCCGACAACCGCTGGATCCAGCTCACCATCGTGCGCGAGGACAAGCTCTGGCCGGAACTGCTCAAGGCCATGGAGCGTCTCGACCTGCTCGAGGACCCGCGCTTCCAGACCACGGAAAATCGCCGCGCGCATGCCAGCGAGCTGGCTGCGATCCTCGACCCGGTGTTCGCGGCCCTTCCCTGGCCGGAATGGAAGAAGCGCCTGCGCCGGCACGAGATCACCTTCGGCCTGCTGGGCGTGCTGCGCGATGTGCCCGACGACGAGCAGGCCGTGGCCAACGGCTCCGTCGTGCCGACCGAAGTCGACGAGATGCCGCGCTCGATCTCCGCGCCGATCCGCCTGTCCTTCGCGGCAGAGCCCGCGCCGCCCGGCCCCGGCCCCGCGCACGGCGCGCACACCGACGAAATCCTGGCCGAGCTGGGCTACGATGCCGACGAGATCGGCCGCCTGCGCGCGGCGGGTGCGTTGGGCTGAGGGCGGCGTCCATTAAACAAATGGAAATTTAATGGACGTGGAGCCTGGGCCGAAAAATCGCCCGAGCCCGATCGAGGGAGATGGATATGGATATGGCTGACGGAGGCTGCCTCTGCGGCGCCATTCGATTTGCGACCGACGGCGCGCCCAAATGGACGAGCTACTGCCACTGCACGAGCTGTCGTCGCCATACCGGCGCACCAGTCTCCGCCTACGCAGGCTTCGAGCGACTCAACGTGCGCTTCACCAAGGGCGAACCCGCCCGCTTCACCTCCTCGTCCGGCGTCCAGCGCGGCTTTTGCGCCATCTGCGGCTCGACGATTACTTACGAAGGCGAACGCTGGCCGACCGAAATCCACCTCCATGTCGGCGCCTTCGATGATCCGGCGCCCTATTCGCCCAAGGGCCATGCCTTCGCCGACGAGCGCTTGGCGTGGCTGCATCTGGCAACGCCGCCTTTGCCAGACTAATATTGCGTATATCGCACCTATAGTCAAGATAAAATGCGCTTATCGCCGTTAAGTTAAGAGCAGCAACCCCGCCAAATCGCCTCGCGTTAGCCCCCGTGCGGGTAACGAGGAGCGCGGGCGATGAAATTCACGATCAACGACGAGGTCATCGACCTCACGCTCGACCCGCGCATGTCGCTGCTCGACCTGCTGCGGGAGCGCCTGCACCTCACCGGCACCAAGAAGGGCTGCGATCAAGGCGCTTGTGGCGCCTGCACCGTTCTGGTCGACGGTGAGCGCATTAATTCCTGCCTGGCGCTGGCGGTGCAGTACGAAGGCTGTGCGATCACGACCATCGAGGGCTTGGGTACCGCCGGCGACCTGCACGAGTTGCAGCGCGCCTTTATCGAGCACGACGGCTTCCAGTGCGGCTACTGCACGCCGGGGCAGATCTGCTCGGCGGTCGGCATGGCAGGCGAAATCCGGCGCGGCGTGCCGAGCGCGGTGACCGGCGACCTCGAGACGGACGCGATCGATCTCTCCCACGACGAGCTGCGCGAACGCATGAGCGGCAATCTCTGCCGCTGCGGCGCGCACAACGGCATCGTGCAGGCGATCCAGGAAACCTTCGCGCCAAAGGCCAAGCCATGAACCCCTTCGACTATGCGCGCGCGGGCGATGCCGCCGAGGCGATCCGTCTCGCGGGCGGGCGGGCGGACGCCAAATATCTGGGCGGTGGCACCAACCTCGTCGACCTGATGCGCGAGGGCATCGAGCATCCCACCCACCTGATCGACGTCAGCCGGCTGTCGCACGAGATCGCGGCCCGCGACGACGGCAGCGTGCTATTGGGCGCCGCCGCGAAGAACACCGCGGTCGCGGCCGACCCCGTGGTGCGCGAGCGTTTCCCGATGCTGACCCGCGCCATCGTGGCCGGTGCCTCGGGCCAGATCCGCAACATGGCGACGGTCGCGGGCAACATGCTTCAGCGCACGCGCTGTCTTTATTTCTATGACGACGCCGCGCGCTGCAACAAGCGCACGCCCGGCGCCGGCTGCGATGCGATGGAAGGCTTCAACCGCTTCCACGCCATCCTCGGCGGTTCCGACGCCTGCGTGGCGACGCATCCGTCCGACATGTGCGTGGCGCTGGCCGCACTCGATGCGGTCGTCCATCTCCAGGGGCCGCAGGGCGCGCGTTCGATTCCCTTCGCCGAGCTGCATCGCCTTCCCGGCGGCCGTCCGGACGTCGAGACGGAATTGGGTACCGGCGAATTGATCGTCGCCGTCGAACTGCCGCCGCTCGCCGCGGCACGCCACTCGACCTATCGCAAGGTGCGCGACCGCTCGAGCTATGCCTTCGCACTAGTTTCCATTGCCGCGGCGCTCGAGGTCGGCGCGGACGGCAAGGTTGCGGACGTGCGCCTTGCCCTGGGCGGCGTCGGCACAAAGCCGTGGCGCGCCCTCGCCGCGGAAGCCGTGCTCAGGGGAGCTGCCGCCACCGAAGAGACTTTCCGCAAGGCCGCGGAGGTCGAACTCCAGCCCGCCGTCGGCCTCAGCGACAACGGCTTCAAGATCGAACTCGCGAAGCGGACCATCGTTCATACGCTGGCGTCGCTCTGCCCGGGAGTACGCACATGACCATCATGGATAGCCTCTTCAAGAAGGCCGTGCGTCTCATCCCCGACAAGGCGCCCGATCCGCTGATCGGCGCGGAACGCCAGGTCGGTCGTTCGCTGTCGCGGGTCGATGGACCGCTGAAAGTAACGGGCCAGGCCCGCTTCGCCGCCGAAGTGCCCTTCAAGAACCTCGTCTACGCGGCGACCAAATACAGCGCCATCGCGCGCGGGCGCATTGCCTCGATCGAGACCGAAGAAGCAAAGCAGGCGCCCGGTGTGTTGCTGGTCATGACGCACGAGAATGCACCGAGGATGCCCGCCCCGCCGCTGATGATGAAAGACCCGAAGGGTGCGTCGGGGAGTTCGCTGCCGGTCATGCAGGACGCCTCGATCCACTGGAACGGCGAGCCGGTGGCCGTCGTGGTGGCCGAGACGCAGGAGCAGGCGGACCATGCGGTGTCGCTGGTACGCGTGAAATACGACGCCCAGCCGGCGCGCACCGATTTCGACCGCCTGAAGTCCGAGGCCCACGAGCCGGAGAACGTGCTGGGCGAGCCCTCCAGGATCGCGATCGGCGATGCGGAAGCGGCGCTGGCCGCGGCGCCGGTGCGAATCGACAACATCTATCGCACGCCGCGGCACAATCATGCGGCGATGGAGCTGCACGTCATCACGGTGGCCTGGCAGGAAGGCGGCATCATCGTCCACGACACCACCCAGATGGTGCATCTCACGCGCTCGACCCTGGCCGAAGTGTTCGGCCTGCCCGAGGAGCATGTGCGCGTGCTCTCGCCCTTCGTCGGCGGCGGCTTCGGCAACAAGGGTGTCTGGAGCCATCAGGTGCTGGCTACAGCGGCATCGCAGGTCGTCGGCCGGCCGGTGCGCATGGTGCTGTCGCGCGAAGGCGTGTTCCGCGCCACCGGTGGCCGCACCCTGACCGAGCAGCGGGTCGCGTTGGGCGCCAAGGCGGACGGCACCTTGGCCGCGCTGATCCATACCGGCATCGCCGGCATGACCGACCACAACGATTGCCCGGAGCAGTTCACCTTTCCCGCGCGCCATCTCTATGCCGCCGAGTCGATGTTGCTGCGGCAAGAGATCGTCGAGCTCGACATGGTGGCCAATACCTTCATGCGGGCGCCGGGCGAATCCGTCGGCACGTTCGCGCTGGAGAGCGCGATGGATGAGCTGGCCGAGGCGCTGTCGCTCGATCCGATCGAGCTGCGCGGCAGGCTCGAGCCCGCCAAGGATCCGGCCTCCGGTCTCACTTTCTCCGCACGCCATCTCCTCGAAGCCTACCGCCGCGGCGCCGACCGCTTCGGCTGGGACAAACGCAACCGCGTGCCGCGCGCCGCCATCGACGGCGACTGGCTGATCGGCCAGGGCGTGGCGACCGCGACCTACCCCTACTTCCGCATGCCCGGCGGCTCCGCCAGCATCAAGCTCACCGCCGAGGGCGACGCGGTGGTTTCGATGGCGAGCCATGAGATGGGCATGGGCACCGCAACAGTGCAGGCACAGACCGCCGCGGAGCGGCTCGGCCTGCCGGTCGAGCGCGTCACCTTCGAATACGGCGACACCGCGCTGCCGCACGGCACCCTGGCCGGCGGGTCCTCGCAGAGCGCCTCGATCGTGGCCGCTGTCATGGCCGCCAACGACGTGCTGGTGAAGGAACTGCTGAAGCTGGCCGGCAACGATTCGCCGCTCGCCGGCCTCAAGCCGCGCGACCTCGAGGCGCGCGACGGCGGGCTGTTCCATCGCGAGCACCCGGCGCGTGGCGAGACCTACGTCTCGATCCTCAAGCGCGCCAACCGGTCGGAAGTCGTCTGCGAAGCGGCCGCGCCGCAGCCGATGGAGATGCTGAAATACTCGATGCACTCTTATGGCGCGCAATTCTGCGAAGTGCGGGTCAACCGCATCACCGGCGAGGTGCGCGTATCGCGCTTCGTCGGTTCGTTCGATACCGGCCGTATCCTCAACCCCAAGACGGCGGCCAGCCAGTTCCGCGGCGGCATCATCATGGGGCTTGGGCTGGCCCTGATGGAGCACACGCTGTTCGATTCCCGCAGCGGCCGCATCATGAATCCGTCACTCGCCGAGTATCACGTGCCGGTCCATCTGGATGTGCCCGCGATCGACGTGATCTGGAACGACATTCCCGACCCGCACAGCCCGCTCGGCCTGCACGGAATCGGCGAGATCGGCATCACCGGCGTCGGCGCAGCCGTGGCGAACGCCGTCTACAACGCCACCGGCCGCCGAATCCGCGATTTGCCGATCACCCTCGACAAGCTCCTTTAGCTGCCGACATAAACGAACGGGTACCGCGCCTGCGTCTTGCCGATCTGGTTTTTCGGCCCAGATAAAAGGGACGCAACTTTCGTGCGGGAGCGGCGTTTACATCGCGACCATAAAGGGGGCCCTTAGCCATGCGCACGTTCGGCGGCGCACATTGGTCGATCGACGACATTCCTTACGATCAGATCGCGCCCGATAGCGTGCGCGACGAGCGTCTGCTGTTCGAGATCGTGACCTCTGCGTCCTTCATCGAAATCACTTCGGATCTCTACACCGGGAACCTGGTCGAGCTCTTCCGGCAAGATGCCGAGATCGCCGACTGGCTGGCGCATCGTTGGGAGACGGAAGAGCTGCAGCATGGCGCGGCGCTGAAGAAATACGTCCAGACCGCCTGGCCCGCGTTCGACTGGGAGGCGGCCTACGCCGCTTTCCGTGTCGACTACGGCGCGATCTGCACCGTCGAGGCGCTCCCTGCTACCAAGGCGCTGGCGATGGCGGCGCTCTGCGTGGTCGAGACCGGCACGGCCGGCTTCTATCGCATGCTGTCTGAGCTGAGCCCCGAACCGGTGCTCACGCGTCTCGCCGCCGCGATCAGCACCGACGAGGTGGGCCACTACAAGCACTTCCATCGCTACTTCCTGCGCTACCGCTCAATCGAGCGGCCGAGCCGCCTCGCCGTCCTGCGCACGCTGCTGGGCCGCGCCGCCGCCGTCGAGGCCGAGGACACGTTCTATGCATTCCGGGCCGTGTTCAACGCCACCCATCCCGATGTCGCGTTCGAACGCGCCGACTACGACGCCTATCGCGACCAGGTCCTCGATCTCGCGCGCCAGCACTTCCCGCACGGCATGGCCGTGAAGATGCTGCTGAAGCCGCTCGACATGAGCCCGCTGGTCGCGCGCGCGACCCTGCCCGCCGTCACCTCCGCCACGCGCCTGTTCCTGCGGCGCTACGACAAGGCGGCCTAGCGCGCGAGCGCCACGATCTCCGACACGACACCCATCACCGCGACATTCTGCTTGGTCGCTGTACCTCGCGGCGCCGTGGCGGCCGTCGCTATCGCAAGCCGCAGCGACGGCACCAGCAGCGTGAATTGCGAGCCGAAACCCCAGCCCCAGAAAGCGCGATGACCGTTCAGGGTGCCGGTGAACCAGAGGTAGCCGTAACCATCGACCGCCATCGGCGGAACGCGCCACGCAGGTAGAATGCGTGGCTGCAGGCTCTCCTTCACCCATGATTGAGGGACAACTTGCGCGTCGTGCCAACGGCCGCCTTCCGCCATCACCCACGCGATCTTCACGAGGTCGCGCGGGCTGAGCTTCAAGCCGAACCACGACATGGCGCTGCCGTCACTGCCGTGATCCCAACTGAAGCGCTCTATACCGAGCGGTGCGAACAGAACCTGCCTGGCATAATCCTCGAGCGAAACGCCGGTGGCCTGCGCGAGAATGGGCGCGAGCAGGGAAATCGCGGTATCGCTGTAAGCCCATGTCGGCCGATCGGCACGATGAACGGCTTGGGCCTGCACGCGCGCGATCAGGTCGGGCGTCTGGCTCAAGGAAATGGCGTCGACCTCTTCCAGTCCTGAGGTCTGCGTCAGGATTTGTGCGAGCGTGATCCTGTTGACGGCCGCGCCGGGCGCCTTCGCCGCCACTTCGGGCAGCAGCTCGCCCACTGTCTGATCGACGCTGCCGATTTTGCCTTGGCCAAGCGCGATGCCGACCAGCATCGAGACAACGCTCTTTGTTACCGAGTTAATCACGAAGAGCGACGACGTCGGATAGCCGTAAACCCGCTCGCCAACGAGAAAGCCGTTGCGCACCACGGCGACGCCGTTCAACGCGAAACTGGTCTTGTCCTGTGCGCCGTCGAACACAGCCTGCAGCGCGGCCGTGTCGATGCCCTGGCTGTCGGGCGAAGCCTCGGGCCAATCACCCCCGGCCGCATAGGCCTGCGGACCTGCCGCCAGCGCCAACGTGGAGAGACCGGTCGAAAGAAACCGACGCCGGGGATTCATGATCCGGCCATCCTACCACACGCGGGCCTTGCCGACCCGGTGCGCCGGTCTGACAATCCCTCCAACAAAGCGGAGGAAGACCATGAAGGTCGGCGTTGCGATGAACATGCTCTACGAGCACGACAAGCCCGACGTGGCCGTGGTGCAGGAGCATTTCCAGCTGGGCGACCTGGTCGAGCCGCTGGGCTTCGATTCGCTTTGGGCGCTGGAGCATCATTTCACCGGCTACGCCATGTCACCCGCGCCGACGCAGCTGCTGGCCTATTTCGCCGGCCGCACCAAGCGCATCCAGCTCGGCACCGCAGTGCTCGTGCTGCCGTGGCACGATCCGGTCCGTGTGGCCGAGCAGATCGCGCTGCTCGACATCATGTGCGGCGGACGCTGCCTGTTCGGCTTCGGTCGCGGCGCCGCCTCGACCGAGTACGAAGGCTTCCGCATTCCCATGGGCGAGGCCCGGCCGCGCTTCGCCGAGGCTGCCGAGATCGTGGTCAAGGCGCTGGCCAACGAGTCGTTCGAGCACGACGGGCAATTCTTCAAGATCCCGCGCATGTCGATCCGGCCGCGGCCGATGTCGAATCCCGAGCGGCGCTTCTATGCCAGTTCGGTCAGCCCCGAATCGGCCGAGGTGATCGCCAAGCTCGGTTTCGGCATGCTGATGATCATGCAGAACGAATGGGAGAAGTGCCGCAAGGACATCGATACTTTCCAGGCGATGAGCACGGCCGCGGGCTTCACGCCCAAGGCGCCGATCATCCTGACCAACGTCTCCTGCGCGGAGACGCGCGAGGAGGCTCAGGAGCGCGCGCAGAAATATCTCGGCCGCAAGTGGCAGTCGATCGACGACCACTATCACTTCTCCGACGGCCATCTCGCCAACGTCAAAGGCTACGAGGCCTACGGCAAGACCGCCAAGACCTACGCCAAGCTGAAGGATCCGGCCAACCTCAAGAAGGCGACCGACTTCTACGTCTCGATCCAGATCGTGGGCACGCCGGATGATTGCCTGCAGCAGCTGGGGGCACTGCAAAAAGTCACGGGCCACGAGCACTTGGTGGCCGAATTCTCTTTCGGTAATCTGCCGCACCACGAGGCGGAGAAGAATGTGCGCTTGTTTGCAGACAGAGTATTGCCGACCCTTCAGCGCGACCCGGCCTTTGCCGCCCCGAAGCGGACGGCGGCAGCGCCCGCGACACGACACGCCGCGTCCGACGGCATTTTTGCCCCAGCTTGAATCATAGAGCGTCCTGAACGATGAAGCGTCTCGCCCTTCTTTCGATCCTGCCACTCCTCTGGGCCTCGGCCGCGTCGGCGCAACGCTATGCCGACGACGAGATCCGCCAGATGATCATCCGCGATTCGCTCGCCGGCTTCGGCTCGCGCGACTGTCCCTGCCCCTACAGCTACGGCTGGAACGGGCAGCAGTGCGCCGACAAGGCTCTCTACAACCAGCGCACCGGACGGCGTGACATCTTCTGCTATCCCAACGACGTGTCGTGGCAGGACGTCGTGGAATACCGGCGGATTCACGACTACCGGCGTTAGAGCAGAAGACTGAGACCGGAGACGATCAGCAGGACGTTGACGGCGCGGGCGAACTGCTTGTCATTCATCCAGCCGAACAGCGTCATGCCGAGCGACGTGCCCAGGATCATCGCCGGCAGGTAAAGCAGTCCGCTCCAGTCGAAGCCGTGCGGCCGCACGCCGGCATAGTCGCGCGCGGCCATCAGGGCGATGGCGATGAGCTGCAGGATCAGGATGAACGGCTGATAGAGGCCGCGCTGGCGCTCCTTGGTCCAGCCCTTGAGCCCGCACCAGATGGTGACCGGCCCACCGGGAAAGGCCGCAAGCCCGCCGGTGATGCCGCCCAGAAAACCCGCGAACATGTCGCGCGCACAGCTCTGGCGCGCGACCACGAGCGGCCGGCGCAAGATCATGAAGGCCGCATAGGCCACCAGCAGGCCGCCGATCGCGTGGAGATAGAGTTTGGAATCGGTGTGCGTCAGCGCGTAGAGGCCGAGCGGCAGGCCGACGGCGCCGCCGATCAGGAAGGTCGAGAGCGTGTACCAGTCGATCTTGTGGCGCAGCGACCAGACCATGACCGCCTGGCCACCGACCGAACACACCATCATGACCTCGACCGCGTTCACCGGATCGTCGATCAGATGAAACAGCAGCGCGCCGCAGATCGCCGAGAAGGCGAAGCCCGCGATGCTGGAGACGAGAGCCGCCGCGAACACCGCCAACATCGTCCAGAACGTATCCGGCGTCGGGCCGACCTTGGCGATCAACACGACATAGGCCGCGAGCAGGATCATGCCGGCGCGATAGGCGGCGAAGGAGAGACCGGTCTCGGGGGTGGCGTTCATCGGCCGCTCCCCTGCGCCCGCCGTTCGGTGCCGAGCGGGCCGATGCCGAGCATGGCAACGAAGCTGTCGCACAGTGCCAGGAGCTGCAGGCGCATCGCCTGGGCACGCGCTTGACGCGCTGCCGCCATCGTCCGGGAGAGGTCGTCCATCATCGTGGGCCTCGGGAGAAAAACTGGGGGCCCTCTCCGCCCGTTCGCGGCCCCATGTACTTGCCGGAACGAACGGAGAGGGCGGGGAACCGCACGCGGCGACTGGGGATGGAGGCGGTCGCGGCGTGCGGCAGAGAGAGCGGCGTTACTCGGCGATCGATTCGCCCGAGCCGCCGAACTCCTTGGGGAAGTCCTTGAGCTTGGGCAGCCCGTCCTTCATCGGCAGCACCGTCTCGGCGTAGTTGACGTGGACGCCAGGCGCGAAGCGCAAGGTGGGAATGGTCGCCGAGAACACGTCGACCAGGCCGAGCGGCGGATGATTGGTCATCAGGTGACCGCCGCACTTGCTGCAGTACTTGCGCTCGCTGAGCGGCGTCTTCTGGAACGTGGCGACGTTGCGCCCGCCCGAGCTGACGCGCACAGCCGCGGGCTTCCACAGGCTGAAGGCATTGACCGGTCCGCCCGACCACGAGCGGCAGGACTGGCAATGGCAGTAGCCCATCGCCTCCGGCTCGCCGGTCACTTCGAGGGTCACGGCGCCGCAAAAACAAGTTCCGATATGCATCGTTCGACCTTTCCTACTGCAGTGCAGCGAAGGCCCGGAACCTATGCATGAAGTCTCTTCGGTACATCGGGGACCGTTCCCCAATTTAAAGAACGGTCCTCCCTATTTTAGGCCAGCAGATGCTCGGCGCGGGCGATGCGCGCCGCCTCGACCCGCGACGCTGCGCCCAGCTTCGACAGGACTGACGACACGTGATGGTCGACCGTCTTGGGCGAGACATGCAGCTTGGCGCCGATGCCGTTGTTGGTGAGGCCGGTCGACAGGCAGCCGAGGATTTGCAGCTCGCGCGTCGTCAGGCCAAACGGGTTCTGCCGCGTGGTGACCCGAGGACCGCGCGGAATCTTGCGCACGCCGGCACAGCGCATGCGCTGGCGCAGCGCCGCCGACGCGGGCGCGGCGCCGAGCGCGGTGAAGATCTCGAGCGCGTGGACCTGCGCTTCCGTATCGCCGTCAGCCAGCGCACGGGCGCGCTCGTAGACACAGCCCAGGCGCTCCCAGATCGCGGCCGCGCCGCGCCAGTCGCCCTTGGCCTGCAGCCGGAATGCAGGGGCGGTCCAGGTTGGCGCGTCGATCGCCTCGCCGCCCAGCTTGCGCCACAGCACAAGCTCGCCGGTGAACCAGCGATGACAGTGCTTGGTCGCAAGATCGTAGGCGGCTGTCGCTTCCGCCACAGCACGCGCACCGTCACCCGCCAGCCACGCCGCTTCGGCGCGCGCAGCCCGCACCGGGGCGAGCCGCTGTAGCGTCCCGGTCTGCGCCGCCAGTTCAAGCGCCTGGTCGAGCACGACGCCTGCATCGGCATCGCCGCGCCGCGCCCGCACGCGGCCGAGCGCCAGCAACGCCATGATGCGACTGATCACCGACACGTTGGGCAGCGCAATCAGGCCGAGCGCAATCTGCTCGGCCTCGGCCCAACGACCCTGGTAGAGGCGGATCAACGCCAGCCATGAGTGCATGTAGTGATTGGCGTAATCGAGATCGCGCTCGGCGGTGTAGGCGATGCCTTCGTCGAGATGGCGCTCGGCCTCGGCCAAACGATACTGCTCGCCCCACGAGGCGCCGATGTTCATGTGACCGTTGCCGACCACGGTATCGAGACCGATTTCGTGCCCGAGCGCGATGCTGCGCTGGAGATGTGCCAGCCCACCCTCCACGCCGTTCACCAGCAAGGCCGCCCCGATCACGTTCTCGGCCGCCGCGACGGTCAGTTTGTCGTCGAAGCGCTCGGCCAAGGTGATCGCCTGCTCGCCGAGGCGAATGGCCACCGCGCAGTCGCGGTCGAGCATCGTGAGATGGGCCTGGATGCGATAAGCGCTGGCGAGCTGGCGTGACGGCGGCAGCGTCTCCAGCACCTCGATGGCGCGGCGGCTGGTCTCCTCGGCCTCCGCATTGCGGCCGCTGCGGACCAGCGGCCACGCCAGTTCGGCCAGGTTCTCGCCCTCCTTCAGCCGATCACCCGCTGCACGCCGCAGTTCGAGCGCCAGGCGACGCGCCCGCTCGGCTTCCGGCAAGGCGTCGACGATCACGCACTCCTCGGCATAGGCCTCGCAGTATCCCGCCTGTTCCGACGTCGGCCGGTCGACAGCATGCTCCATGACGCGCGCGTAGTGCGATGCGGCCTGGCGATGCGCGCCGACCGAGGCCGCCGCGCGCGCCGCTGCCACGCCATACTCGAGCACGGACGCGGCATCGCCCGCCCCCGCGGCGTACTGCACCAGCAGCGACAGGTCCGAACGCTTGCCGCCCGCGCTCTTCAGGGCTTCGAAGGCGAGACGGTTGAACTCGCGCCGCCGCGCCGGATCGACGTCGGCCAGCACGGCCTCGCGGCCAAGCTCATGACGGAAAGCGATGCTGTCGCCATCGGCTTCGAGCACGCCGACCTGGATGCAGTCGGCAAGCCCCTCGACCACGCCGCCCAGGACGCGCTCGAGCATCGAGGGATCGATGCGGCTGCCGATCACTGCCGCCGCATCGAGCACGGCGCGCCCCGCTGGCGCCAGACGCGCAGCGCGCGCCAGCACCGCGTCGCGCACCGTGGCGGGCAGGCCGCCGCCGTCGCTCGACAGCACTTCGGTCACATAGAACGGATTGCCCGAGGTCTGGCGATAGAGCGCGCAGGCATCGAGCGGCCGGTCGGCGATCAGGGCGCGGACGGCTTCCTTCGACAGGCGCGGCAGTTCGATGCGCGCCGTCGACTTCGACGCCGCGAGATCGCCCAGCAGACCACGCAGCGCCGGCTGGCCGCCGACCTCGTCGTCGCGATAGGTCAGCACGACCAGGATCCGGGTCGTGGCGATGCGCCGGCCGAGATACTTCACCAGGTCGAGCGTGGCCCCGTCGGCCCAATGGATGTCCTCGATCACCACGACCGTCGGACGCTCGGTCTCATTCACCAGCGCCAGCATTCCCGAGAACAGCGCCGCGCGCGGCGTCCCGTTCTCGAGATGGGCCAGCAGCCGCCCGTCGGTCTGGCGCGCGATGTCGTAGAGGGGGCCGAGCGGCGTCGGCGTCGACAGCGGATCGCAATTGCCGACCAGCACGCAGGCGGCTTTACCGACGGTCTCGACGAAATGCTCGACGAAGCTGGTCTTGCCGATTCCGGCTTCGCCGCTCACCAGCACGATATGCCCGTGACCGGCCGACGCCTGCTCAAGCGCCGCCGACAAACGGCTTACATAAAGGTCTCTTTCGAGGAGAGGCTGTGCGCACATGACTGACCACCCTAGACAAGCGCACACCTGGGACGGTCATTAAGTGCAAATTGTTAAAAAGCCAAGGAAAATGACGCAGCCGTCAGGCACAAATCCGTGAGGGAAATCCTCAGGAATCCGCGAAAGAGCGCGTCGCCTGCCACGCGGCGGCGGAGACATTGGGCTCGAGGCTGAGGCGGCCGACGATCTGTTCGAGCGCGCTGTCGGAGCGCTTGGCGGCCACCGCCTGGGCGGTCACGACGACCTTGGCGCCGTCGGCCGTATCCGCGCTGTCGATGTTGCGCAGGCCGAGCCCCGCTTGCGAGAGACCGTGCAGCAGCAGCGAGCGCATGTGCGCCTCATCGGCAGCCCGGCAGGTGATGGTGACCGTATAGGCGATCTCGACCTCGGCGGTCGTGACGGACAGGCGGTTGATGCGCCGCACCAGTGGCCGCAGCACGAGGTTGGTGCCGACGATGAAGGTGGCGCCCACCGCGCTCGCGACGGGAAATCCCGCGCCAGCGAAGGTGCCGACCATGGCCGAGCACCACAGCGTGGCCGCGGTGTTGAGCCCGATCACGTTGACGCCCTCGCGCAGGATGACGCCCGCGCCCAGGAAGCCGATGCCGGTCACGACCTGGGCCGCCACCCGCGTGGGATCGCCTTGGCCGACCATGTGCGAGAAGGCCACGAAGCCCGCCGCGCCCAGCGCCACCAGCGCGTTGGTGCGCAGCCCCGCCATCTTCTGGTGCCACTGGCGTTCGAAGCCGATCACCGCCCCCAGCACCAAGGCAATGCCGAGTCGAGGGACGATGTCGCCGAGCATCGGAAGGTCGAAGGTCATGGCCACGCTTCGCGCTCTCAGGTGGGGTTATCGAGACTGAAGACGCCGCTCGCTTCGTCATAAGCGAACGCTTCGCCGTAACGGCCCCACGAGGTGACGGCGCGCAGAGTCTGGTCGGCGAACTCCTCCGACATATTGTCCTCGAGCTCGTCACGGAAGCGGCTCGCGGGCGCTGCATGCGCGCCGCGCTCGTCGAGCACGCGCTTGATGTGACCGGCCAGCGGCACGTAAGCCAGCACATGCTGGGCAAAGAGTTTCTTGCGCCCGTCCGAATCGAGCTGCACGAAACGCTTGCCCGCATCGGTGAGGCGGATGTCGCCCTCGGCCACTTCGGCAAAGCGCAGGAGTTGCAGGCTTTCGGCCACCGGGAAGAGATCGTCGATCTCCATCTGCAGCGGCGCGGCCAGCAGCGGCAGGTCGGCGTGGCCGTTGTAGGGTTCGCCCGCCACACTCTCCATCAGGCCGGCCAACAGGTTGGGCGACACGCGCGGCAACAGCATCGAGATGCCGGTGCCGGGGAACGTTCCCGCCGCGGCCGCCTTGCCTGACGGCCGCGCCGTCATGCGCGCGTAGATATCGTCGACCAGCGCACGGAACGCCGGATCGAGACGGTTGCGCGGCTGCGGCAGGGTGACGGGAATCTCCGCCGTGATGCGGCCGGGGTTCGACGCCAGCACCAGGATGCGGTCGCTCATCAGCACCGCCTCCTCGATATTGTGCGTCACCAGCAGGATCGAGGAGATCGGCATGCGCCCCTCGTGCCACAGGTCGAGCAGGTCGGTACGCAAGGTCTCCGCCGTTAGAACGTCGAGCGCGGAGAAGGCCTCGTCCATCAGCAGGAGCTTGGGATGCACGACCAGCGCGCGCGCCATGCCGACCCGCTGGCGCATGCCGCCCGACAATTCCTTCGGATAGGCACTCTCGTAACCGTCGAGGCCGATCAGATCGATCGCCGCCAGCGCAAGCTTGTGCCGCTCGGCAGGCGCCACCCGCTGCGCTTCCAGACCGATCTCGACATTCTCCAGCACCGTGAGCCACGGAAAGAGCGCGAAGGTCTGGAACACCATCGCCACTTCGGGCGCCGGCCCATCGACCTCGCGGCCCCCGATCGTCACCCGGCCGCCGCTGGGTGGCATCAGGCCGGCGATGATGCGCAACAACGAGGACTTGCCGCAGCCCGAGCGGCCCAGCAGCGAAACGATTTCGTTTTCGCGTAAGGCGAGGTTCATGTCGTCAAGCACCATCACGCTGTCGCCCGAGCCCTTGGCATAGGTCTGGCGCACGTGATCGACGACGACGAGGGGAGCAGCTTGGTTGTTCGGTTCCATGAGACCCTCTTCAATCCAGGCGGTAGCGTCGTTCGGCGAGACGATAGAGCGGCCGCCACAGAAGGCGATTGCAGGCGACGACCATCACCGACATCACCGCGATACCCAGCACGACGCGGGCGTAATCTCCGGCCGCCGTCGCATCGGCGATATAGGCGCCGAGGCCGGCGGCGCGCAGCCTGGTGTCGCCCCAGCTCGCGACCTCGGCCACGATGCTGGCGTTCCACGAGCCGCCCGCCGCGGTGAGCGCGCCGGTGACGTAGTACGGCAGGATCCCGGGCACGATCACCTGGCGCCACCATTGCCAGGTGCGCAGGCGGAACATCGTCGAGGCTTCGCGCAGGTCGGTCGGGAATGCCGACGCGCCAGCGATCACGTTGAACAATATGTACCACTGCGTGCCCAGCACCATCAGCGGGCTGAGCCAGATGTTCGGATTGAGGTGCAGCGCCACGATTAGCACAACGGCGATCGGGAACAGCACGTTGGCCGGGAAGGCCGCGAGGAACTGCGCCACCGGTTGGACTCGGGTCGAGGCCCAGGGCCTGAGCCCGATCCAAACGCCGATCGGCACCCACACCGCGCTCGCCACCGCGATCAGCACCATGACGCGGATCAGGGTATAGACGCCCAGCAGCAATGCCGTGCCGACGTCGTCCCAAGTGAGCGACTGGCGCGTGAAGTCGACGATGCGCCACAGCGCATAGGCCACGATCGCCGCGACCACCGCGCCCCACAGGAGATCGGCGGCGCGACTGGCGGTGGCAGACGCGGGCACGCGACGCCGCGCGGCGCGCTGCAGTAGGCTCGCAATCCCTTCGTTCAGCCAACCGGTGAAGGCCGTGGTCCGGCGCACCAGGCGGCTGCGGCGCCACAGGTCGTAGACCCAGGATTGCGGGCGCTGCTGGGCCGCCGTCTGCTCGAAGCGGAACTTGTCGGCCCAGGCCACGATCGGACGAAAGACAAGCTGGTCGTAGCCCAGGATCACGATCGCCATGGCGAGCACCGCCAGCAGCACCGCGCTGATGTCCTTGGCGTCGATCGCGACGGCCAGCCACGACCCGATGCCCGGCAGCTTCACCGTGGTATCGCCGACCGTGATCGCCTCCGACGCGACGACGAAAAACCAGCCGCCCGACATCGACATCATGGTGTTCCAGATCAGGCCGGGCGCGGCGAAGGGCGCCTCGAGCCGCCAGAACTTCAGCCACGGCGAGAGGCCGAAGTGGCGACTGACCTCGTCGAGATCGCGCGGGATGGTGCGCAGCGACTGGTAGAAGCTGAAGGCCATGTTCCAGGCCTGGCTGGTGAAGATGGCGAAGATCGCCGCGCACTCCGCACCCATCTCGCTGCCCGGGAACAGCCGCAGGAAATAGGCGACGGTGAAAGTAAGGAAGCCCAGCACCGGCACCGACTGCAGGATGTCGAGTGCCGGCACGATCACCAGCTCGGCCTTGCGGCTCTTGGCAGCCAGCGTCGCCACGACGAAGGTGAAGAGCAGCGAGGCGAAGATCGCGGCGAACATGCGCAACGTCGTGCGCAGCGCGTACTCCGGCAGGTTGGCCGGATCGAGCACGATGGGATTGCTAACGAGGTGCGTCGATGGCGCCGCCATCTGGCGCGCGCCGTGCGCGGCCAGCACGAAGGCCGCCGCGATCAGGATGAAGATCGCGAGATCGTAGAGGTTCGGGCGCAGGCCCGCGGTCCCGAACCCTGCCGGCCGCAGGCCGAGCAGCGGGGCGCGTCGTGCCTTTTCGAGATCGCGATCGGCCATGCCTCACCTTTCCGCGGCGAGGCATGACAAGTCAAAGTGACAGACGCATTACGCCAAGTGCGACCCTTTAGGCCCGCTGCAGCACGAGTGAGACGACACGATCGGCAGCCTCTTCCGCCGACAGCTCGGTCGTCCGCAGCACCAGCGCAGGCTCCTGAGGAACTTCGTACGGCTGATCGCGCCCGGTGAGACCCACGACCTTGCCGTCATCGGCCTTCTTGTAGAGGCCCTTGGGATCGCGGTCGCGGCAGACCTCGAGTGGCGCATCGACGAAGATTTCCAGGAAGCGCCCTTCCGGCAACAGCGCCGCCGCGCGCGTGCGATCGGCCTGGAACGGCGACACCAGCGCCACCACCGTGATCAGGCCGGCGTCGGCCATCAGCCTGGCGACCTCGCCGACGCGACGCACGTTCTCCGAACGGGCGGACGGCGCGAAACCCAGATCGGCATTCAGGCCGAGGCGCAGATTGTCGCCGTCGAGCAACATGGTCTGACGTCCCGCGGCCATCAGCTTGCGCTCGACGATGTTGGCGATGGTCGACTTGCCCGAGCCCGGCAGGCCGGTGAGCCAGACGACCAGCGGCTGCTGCGCCTTCTGCTGTGCCCGCAGCTCCGGCGTCACCGTCTCGGCGTGGCGATGGACGTCGCGGGCGGCATCGAGGCTTTCGACGATCATGCCGGCAGCCGACGTCCGCAAGGTCGACCGATCGATCAGGATGAACGCGCCGGTCCCGCGATTGTCCGAATAGGGATCAAAGGCAACCGGCGTCGCCGTTTCCAGTTCGACCCTTCCGATCGCATTCAGCACGAGCCCGGTCCCTGGGATGCGCTGTAGCGAATCGATGTCGAGATTGTCGGCGACGCGCGTCAGCGTCGCCGGCACGGTGGCCGTTCCGATCTTGAGCAGGAAGCGCTTGCCCGCGGTCGCCTCGGAATCCTCCATCCAGACCAGGTCGGCCGTGAAGCGGCGGGTGACGACGGCACGCTGCCGCGGATCGGTCAGGAGATCGCCGCGTGCGATGTCGATCTCGTCCTTCAGCAACAGGGTCACCGCGCGACCGGCGGGGGCTGCTTGCAGATCGCCGTTGAAGCTCACGATGCGCGCGACCTCCGTCGTGCGGCCGGAGCCTGCAACGACCACCGGATCGCCCACGGCCACACGCCCGCTCACCACGGTGCCGGCGAATCCACGGAAGTCGGCGTCGGGCCGGTTCACCCACTGCACCGGAAAGCGCAGCGGCGCCTCGGCTGCCTCGGCGTCGGTCTCGACCGTCTCCAGATGCGCGAACAGCGACGGTCCCGTGTACCAGGGCGTGCGCTCGCTGCGCTGGGTGACGTTGTCGCCGTGCCGTGCCGACAAGGGGATCGCGACGGCGGAATGAAACGCGAGAGGCGCGGCGAATGTCTCGAACGCCGCCGAGATCTCGCGAAAGCGCGCCTCGGAGAAATCGACCAGGTCGATCTTGTTCACCGCCAGCACGACATGACGGATGCCCAGCAACGACACGATCGCGGCATGCCGGCGCGTCTGCTCGAGCAGGCCCTTGCGCGCGTCGACCAGCAGGACCGCCAGTTCGGCATTGGAGGCCCCGGTCGCCATGTTGCGCGTGTATTGCCGATGGCCGGGCGTATCGGCCACCACGAAGGCGCGCCGGGCCGTCGAAAAGAAGCGATAGGCCACGTCGATCGTGATGCCCTGCTCCCGCTCGGCTTCCAGGCCGTCGAGCAGCAGGGCAAAGTCGATGCCGTCGTCGGTCGTGCCGAAGCGGCGCGAATCGTCCTGCAGCGACTTGATCTGGTCCTCGAACAGACCCGTGGCGTCGTTGATCAGCCGGCCGATCAGGCTCGACTTGCCGTCGTCGACCGAACCGCAGGCGAGAAAGCGCAGTTCGCTGCGAAGGCTGAGCGGCAGTGCATCGTTGGCAGGGGGCGCGAGCGTATCGGGCATCAGAAATATCCTTCCCGTTTCTTGCGTTCCATGGAGGCTTGATGCGCGGCGTCGACCAGGCGGCCCTGCCGCTCGGACGAGCGCGAATCGAGCAGCTCGGCGATCACGCCCGCGACATCGTCGGCGCGGGAGGCCACGGCGCCGGTGAGCGGCCAGCAGCCCAAGGTGCGGAACCGCACGTGGCGCTGCACGGTCTTCTCGCCCGGCAGGAAGCGCATCCGCTCGTCGTCGACGGCAATCAGTGCGCCGTCACGCTCGACCACCCAACGCTCGGCGCCGAGATAGAGCGGCACGATCGGAATCGCTTCCGCCTGGATGTAGTTCCAGATGTCGAGCTCGGTCCAGTTCGAGAGCGGAAACACGCGCATCGTGTCGCCCGGCGCCAGGCGCGTGTTGAACAGGTGCCACAGCTCGGGCCGCTGGTTGCGCGGATCCCAGACGTGACCGGCATTGCGGTGGGAGAAGATGCGCTCCTTGGCGCGCGCCTTTTCCTCGTCGCGCCGGCCGCCGCCGAACGCCGCGTCGAAGCCGTGCAGGTCGAGCGCCGCCTTCAGCGGCTCGGTAAGCATCAGCCGGGAATATTCGCCGGTTTCCGTCTCGAAGGGCGTGACGCCGTTGCGCGCCGCCTCCTCGTTGCCATGCACCAGAAGCTTCAGCTCGTATTCCGCCGCCATGCGATCGCGATGGTCGAGCAGCGCGCGGAAATCCCAGCCGGTGGCGATGTGCAGGAATGGAAACGGCGGCGGTGCGGGAAAGAAGGCCTTGCGCGCGAGATGCAGCATCACGCTCGAATCCTTGCCCACCGAATAGAGCATCACCGGATTGGCGAACTCGGCCACGACCTCGCGCAGGATGTGGATCGCCTCGTCCTCGAGCCGTTGCAGGTGAGGGGAAAGGCCCGAGTGGTCAGCGGTTACCGTCGAGGCAGCGAGCACTTTCGAGGCCGCGCGGACGGCGGCAGCTTGGGCAGGCATGAGACTCTACTTTCCGACCAACAGGTCAGCGGTGGGCGGATGGATTCCGCACTCGGTCTTGTCGACGCCGCGCCAGCGGCCGGCGCGCGGGTCCTCTCCCGGCCGCACCGCCGAGGTGCAGGGTGCGCAGCCGATCGAGGCGAAGCCCTGGCCGACCAGCGGATGGCGCGGCAGGCGATGGGTGGCGCTGTAGGCGGCAAGCATGTCCGCGCTCCAATGCGCCAAGGGATTGATCTTCACGCGTTCGCCATCGGCCTCGAACGGCGGCAGGCCAAAGCGCGTCGGCGACTGGAATCCCTTGCGGCCGGAGATCCAGGCATCGAAGCCCTCGAGCGCCCGGTGCAGCGGCGCGGTCTTGCGGAAGGCACAGCAGCCGTCGGGATCCCAGGTCGCTCGCGAGGCATCGGCGTCGAAGGCCGCGATCTCTTCGGCCGTCGGTCCGACACTGCGCACGTCGCTAAGGCCAAGGTGCGCCGTCAGCTGGTCGCGAAAGCGCAGCGTCTCCGGAAAGTGACGACCGGTATCGATGAACAGCACCGGCGTGGCCCGGTCGATCGTGGCCACGAAATGCAGCAGCACCGCCGATTCGGCGCCGAACGAAGACACCACGGCGACACGCCCGGGAAAAATGTCTTTCAGGACAGTCGAGAGCAGACGATCGGTCGACGCATCGCCCAATCTCTCCTGCAGACGCTCGACATCGGCCGCGATGGTCATCGTCCGGCCCTCGTTCCCGACGCGAACAGCCGCACAGTCGCCAGCCGCACCTGGAGGCTTTCACCCTTGCGCAGGGCATGCCGTGCCGGCAGCTGGATCTCCACCGTCGGCAATCCCTCACCGAGCGAGAGCTCGGCACGGCGGGCCGGGCCGGTTCTGCGCACGCCAACCACCTTGGCCGATAGAGCCTCGTCGGATCCATCGGTGACCACGACATCGGACGGCCGCACAAAGAGATCGAAGTTGCCTGCTCTTTGGCCGGCCGGCGCCGGCACATACTGCGCACCGATACGAAGAACCCCCTCGCGCACTTCAGCAGGGATTCGAACCGCCTCGCCGACGAAACCCGCCACGAAAGAGGTCGCGGGCCGGTCGAGGATGTCGTCCGGCGTGCCGATCTGCTCGAGGCGGCCGCGATGGAGGATCGCCACCCGGTCGGCGAGTTCGAGCGCTTCGTCCTGATCGTGCGTCACGAACAGTGTCGTATGGCCGGTCCGGTCGTGCAGCTCGCGCAGCCAGCGCCGGAGATCGCGGCGGACCTGCGCGTCGAGCGCGCCGAACGGCTCATCGAGCAACAGCACGCGCGGTTCGACGGCAAGAGCGCGCGCGAGCGCGACGCGCTGGCGTTGTCCGCCGGACAGTTCCGACGGCCGGCGCCGGTCGAGGCCGTTCAACTGCACGAGGTCGAGAAGCTCGGCGACCCGGCGTTTGATTTCCGCATTTGACGGACGCGTCCGCCGCGGCCGGACGCGCAGGCCGTAGGCGATGTTCTCCGCCACGCTCTGATGGCGAAAGAGTGCGTAACTCTGGAAGACGAACCCGACCCTGCGCTCACCCACCGACAGGTGTGTGGCGTCCTCATCGTCGAACAGCAGGCGGCCGGCGGTGGGCGCCTCCAGCCCCGCCACCAGGCGCAGCAGCGTCGTCTTGCCCGAGCCGGACGGCCCAAGCAGCGCCAGCAACTCGCCGGGCTCGACCTCGAGATCGAGCCGATCGATCGCGAGCGCATCGCCGAACGACTTGCTGAGGCTTTGCGCGCTGATCGCGGCGGCGGCGCGGACGCGCGCGATGTCAGTGTCGCCGGGTGGCGGCGAGCTCGTCTCCGTGTCGCCATTCGAGGAGGGACTTGCCGACCAGGGTGACGAGGGCGAGTCCTGCCAGAAGCGAGGCGACGGCGAAAGCAGCGACGAAGTTGTACTCATTGTAGAGAATCTCCACATGCAAAGGCATGGTGTTGGTCAGGCCGCGGATGTGGCCGGAGACGACGGAAACGGCACCGAACTCGCCCATGGCGCGCGCGTTACAGAGCAGCACGCCGTAGAGCAGCGCCCAGCGCACATTGGGCAGGGTTACCGTGAGGAACGTGCGCAGGCCCGACGCGCCGAGCGTCAGGGCAGCCTCCTCCTCGACCGTGCCCTGCTCCTGCATCAGCGGGATCAGCTCGCGGGCAATGAAGGGAAAGGTGACGAAGACCGTCGCCAGCACGATGCCGGGCACGGCGAAGATGATCTGCACGTCCCAACTTTTCATCAGCGGTCCGAGCACTCCCTGCGCGCCGAACAGCAGCACGTAGATCAACCCCGAGACGACCGGCGAGATCGAGAACGGCAAGTCGATCAGGCTGACCAGCAGGGTCTTGCCCGGAAAATCGAACTTGGCGATTGCCCAGGCGGCGGAAATGCCGAACATCAGGTTCAGCGGAACGGCGATCGCCGCCACCGAAAGGGTGAGCACGATCGCCGAACGCGTGTCGTCATCGTCGAAAGCCGCGAGATAGGTCGAGACGCCGCGGCTCAGCGCCTGGACGAACACAGTGACCACCGGCAGGACGAGGAAGAGCAGGAGAAAGCCGACGGCGACCGCGATCAGCAGCCAGCGCACCACGCTCGTCTCCGTGAGGACGCGGTCACGCATGGCCCAGCCGCCGCTGGAGGAACGCCTGAAGAAGATTGATCGCCAGCAGGATCACGAACGAGATCGCCAGCATGATGACGGCGATCGCCGAGGCGCCGGCATAGTCGAAGTCCTCGAGACGCGTAACGATCAGCAGCGGCGCGATCTCGGAACGGAAGGGCATGTTGCCGGCGATGAAAATGACCGAGCCGTATTCACCCACCGCGCGGGCGAAGGCCAGGCCGACACCGGTCAGGATGGCGGGCACCAGGGGCGGCAGGACGACCCGCGTCACGGTCTGCCAGCGGCTCGCACCCAAGGTCGCGGAAGCCTCCTCGATCTCGCGGTCGAGATCCTGGAGCACCGGCTGCACGGTGCGCACGACGAAGGGCAGGCCGATGAACACCAGGGCGATGAAGATGCCGGTCGGCGTATAGGCGAGCTTGATGTCCCAGCGCGCAAACAGCGCGCCGATCCAGCCGGTCGGCGCATAAAGCGTGGCCAGCGCGATGCCGGCCACTGCGGTCGGCAGGGCAAAAGGAAGATCGACCGTCGCATCGAGCAGCCGACGGCCGGGGAAACGGTAGCGCGTCAGCACCCAGGCCACGATTGCCCCGAAGAATGCATTGGTGAGGGCGGCGAGCGCCGAAGTCCCGAAGCTGGTGTCGAGGGCGGCGACCACGCGCGGGTCGGTGGCGACGCGCCAGATGCCCCCGAACCCCAGGCCGCTCGCGCGCCAGACGAGGGCCGCGAGCGGGATCAGGACGATCAGCGACAGGTAGGTGATTGCAAAGCCGAAGGTGATGCCGAAGCCCGGCAGCGCGCTTGGCCGAACGAAAGACCGTCCTGGTACACCGATCGCTGCGATACTCATCGCGTCGCCGCGGACGGCTTGTAGATCTGGTCGAACACGCCGCCGTCGCCGAAATGCGTGGGCTGCGCCTTGCTCCAGCCGCCGAAGACATCGCCCACCGTGACCAGCCTGATCTTCGGGAAGCGCGCGAGATCGGCCGGATCGGCACTATCGGGATGGAACGGCCGGTAGAAATTAGCGGCAATGATCTTCTGCGCCGGCGGCGTGTAGAGATAATCGAGGAAGGCCTGCGCGACCTGGCGCGTGCCGCGCTTGTCGACCACCGCGTCGACCAGCGACACCGGCGGCTCGGCCAGGATCGAGAAATCTGGAACGACGATCTCGAACTTGTCGGCGCCGAATTCCTTCAGGGTGAGGAAGGCCTCGTTCTCCCAATTGATCAGCACATCGCCGAGGCCGCGCTGGGCAAAGCCGGTGGTGGTGCCGCGCGCGCCTGAATCGAGCACCGGCACGTTGCGGTAGACCGCCTCGACGAACGAACGCGCAGCCGCCTGGTCGCCCTTCTTGCGGTCGAGCTCGTAGGCCCAGGCGCCGAGATAGTTCCAGCGCGCGCCGCCGGAGGTCTTGGGATTGGGCGTCATGACCGCCACGCCGGGCCGGGCGAGATCGCTCCAGTCCTTGATGCCCTTGGGATTGCCCTTGCGCACGACGAACACGATGGTCGAGGTGTAGGGGCTGGAATTGTTGGGCAGGCGTGATTGCCAGTTGTCGGGGATGCGCTTGGACTGGCGGGCGATGGCGTCGATGTCGCCGGCCAGCGCCAGGGTCACCACGTCGGCCTCGAGTCCGTCGATCACCGCGCGCGCCTGGCTGCCCGAGCCGCCGTGCGACGAACGGATCGTCACCTTCTGCTTGTTGTCGGCCGCCCATTGCCTGGCAAAGGCATCGCCCAGCGCGCGATAGAGTTCGCGCGTCGGATCATAGGAGACGTTGGTGAGGACGACGTCCTTGGCCGCCTGCGCGTGCACGGCGGAGACGAAGGACGGAATGCCCGCCGCGGCACCGGCGGCAAGCAGAAGACGGCGCGAGATCGACGAATTCGACATGACTCTTCTCCCGACGGCCTGCTGCAGGCCATCCCTGGTTCAGACAAAACAACAATGCGATGCGGACGGTCGTCAGACCGTCAACAGCCGGAACGCGTGTTGCGTCGACAGAACAGTCGCCGGAAGGAGGAGGAAGAGAACATCGTCGCCATCGAATTCCGCAGTCTTTTCAGCTTTGTGAAATGACTCCGTTCCCGCTTGGGGACAATGACGCGTGTTGCCAAATTTGGCCGCGCGCGCGGCAACAGTAGAGCGCCGCGCCGGGCCATCGAGGCAAAATCTTCTCCGATGATTAAACCGAGAGCACTTTGCCCATGTAGACCTGGATGCTGGTGCCGAACGGCTGCTCGCGCTCGACGACATAACCGAGCGTCTTGTAGAGCGCGATGTTCTCCGCCATCAGGCTGTTCGTGTAGAGCAAAAGCCTGGCGCGGCCGGCCTCGGTGGCCAGCGTTTCGGCGTGCGCCATCAGCTGGCGGCCCAATCCGCGCTTCTGGAAAGCGGGCGACACGGCGACATTCACGATCAGCAGATGATCGGGTTCGAGCTGGGTCTCGATCAGGGCGGCGAGCTGATTGCCCTCATGAAGAAGATCGATGCGGTTCTTGAGCAGCGCCTCGGCATAGTCGATCCGCATCGGCAGCGGCTCGCGGCCAGTGACCGCGACCCACTTCTGGTAGGACTCGCGCGTCAGCGCGAGGACGGCGGCCGCATCGGCCACCGTCGCCTGTCTCATCGCGATCATGACGCTTACGAAGCGACGGTGAGGCCGGTCTTCTCGTCGACACCGGTCTTGAGGTTGATCACCTGCACCGCCGCACCCGACGCGCCCTTGCCGAGATTGTCGAGAGAGGCGACCGCCAGCACATTGCCGTCGGCATCGTTGCCGTAGACCGCGAGCTCCAGCGTGTTGGTGTTGGTCAAGCGGTCGGCCCGCAGGAACTGATCGCGCTCCAGCCACGACTTGTCGCCGAGCGGCCGCACCGGCACGAACTGCTCGCCGGCATAGTAGTCGGCCAGCACCTGGTGCACGTCCTTGGCCGTCACCTGCTTCGTCGTAATGTCGCGCGTGATCGGCACGGTGATCAGCATGCCCTGGGCATAGTGACCGACCGACGGCACGAACAGCGGCGCATGGCTGAGGCCGGAGTACTTCTTCATCTCCGGCACGTGCTTGTGCGCGAGACCGAGCCCGTAGAGGCCAAACGGCTCGACGCCGGGCTTCTCATGCACGGCGATCAGGTCCTTGCCGCCTCCGGTGTAGCCCGACACGCCGAACACGGCGGGCGTCGAATCCCGGCGCACGAGGCCCGCATCGACCAGCGGCCGCAAGAGCGCGATCGCGCCTGTCGGATAGCAGCCCGGATTGCTGATCCGCGTCGAGTCGAGCAGCTTCTGGCGCTGGTCCTTGGCCATTTCAGGGAAGCCGTAGGTCCAGCCGTCGGCCACGCGATGGGCCGTGCTGGCGTCGATCACGACCGTGTCGGAATCACCCATGGCGGCCACGAGTTCCTTGGCCGCGGCATCGGGCAGGCACAGGACGGTAATGTCGGACGCCTTGGCGATCTCCGCGCGTTTCCCCAAGTCCTTGCGGTCGGCCATCGGCAGCTCGAGCAGCTCGACATCGGGCCGGTCCTTGAGGCGGTCGACGATCTGCAGGCCGGTGGTGCCATGCTGGCCGTCGATGAAGATCTTGGTCTTGTTGCTGCTGGTCGTATTGCTGGTCATGGGGACTTCTCACTCTCGGATGGAGGGCCTTGGGAAGATGGCCGACTGGAGAAGAAGGTGGTTTGGGAAGCCGCGCATTCTTTCCAGCGGCTTCACGATACGGCGCGTTTGTTAAACGCGCGCGTCTTCATGCCGCTTCTGCAAGCGGCGGCGTCGCGACGGAAAGGAGGCGAACGAGGTCATTGGGGGCGGATATTTCATCCGGCGGGCACGATGTCAAGACCGCGCCTTTTCACCGAGCGCCCTTCTTCAAAGATAGCCCTGCGTCTTCAATTCGTTGACGACGGTACCCGCCAAAGTCCTGTCGTTCACATGTATAGGCCCATAGGTGAACGCCCGAAGGGGAGTGGCGCCCGTCGCATCGTAAAGCGCGACCCTGACGACTGACACCGATAGAGTGTCACCGATCACCCCAGCCCGGCCCACTCTTCCCGCAATGTCGATTTCAAGTCGATGCGTTGGCTTGAATCCGGCAATGAAAAGCTTTTGATCGTCGGCGCGGCTAAGTTCGAGGGCTGTGCTCCTTCCAATTTGGACGGCGACACCCAACGGCTCCAGCTGCGATTTGAACGTGTTCGCGGTGACGAGCGGATCGAGTGCCGCATCGTCGGCGGGGAGCCAGATGAGCAGCCGCTCGATTTTCTTGGCGGGCGGAGCCGAGCGTAGCGCCACCGTCTGGAGAGCCGGTGGTGCGGTGCCGCACGACGACGCCATACCACCCGCCACGACCAATATCAGCGTTCGTCTCAGCATCGTCAGTCTCTTTCTCTAGAGCAGGCCGTCGCCCCTCAGTTTCGCCGTCAGCGCATCGACCAGTTCGTTGGCGTCTTCCTGATGGGGGATCGCCGATCCCGCCGGACCGTTACGCAGCCGGCCGCTTGCCGCGAACGATCTGAACTCGATGGTGGAGCGCCAGACCCGCTTTTTTTCCGCCAGGTCGGTCAAGCTCACATCGACGGTATAGCCATCGACAACTCTGATTACACCGCCGATCAGCTGGAAGCTCGCGGTATGCAGCTCGAGAACCTGTGTCGGCGCAAAACTCTCGACCGCATCGACGAGGGCTTTCTTCTTGTCGGTGACCGCATCGAAATCGACGACCTGCCAGGTCACACCCAGCGGCGACCATTTCGCCGTCAGGCTCTGCTGAAGTTCGGAGGGCTGAATGAACACATTGTTCTGCTTCTCCGTCAGTAACAGACTATGGAAGGACGTTGCGACCAGGACGCGCGTCACTTTCTTTTGATAAGCCTTGTCCTTATTTGAAAGGCCACCACTCACCGGCGACGTGCAGGCAGCCAGCAACACATTCGCGGCGCCGAACAGCGCGAAACGGCGTAACACTATCGATCCTCCATCGTAGTCCGCGGCAACGGACGGCTATTTTGACCCTGGTTCATTTTTGCGGAAGCGGCGCGAGCCAGAGCATCACGCTCGGTGCGTACTGACTGGCCGCACCGGAGCCTTGATCGACAAGCGTTCCCACCGCGCCGATCCTGGCGCCGAGAAGACCAGGGAACGATGATGACCGATCGGGTTGGATACCCATGAAGACCTGACTTTCGTGATAGCCGTCCTTGGTGCAGGTCACGCGTATGGGATGAGCACTGCGATGAATCCTGACCGCCCCCGGCGTTGTGACCTTGCCGAGGGTCTCGCTCTCGCGCTCGAGGATGCATTCGGCTCCGGCGGGGTCTGATGCAACCTCGATCGTCTGCACCGTGCCACTGAGAACCGTCGCGCATCCGCTGCAGGCGATCGCCAGGCCGACGACGCAGGTGACGCCGATTGGCCGACGGCCACGACCGCCATCGAGCCATAAGCTGCGATGCATCAAGTCCCCAACACTCCCTATACGAGAAAATGGAGAACACCGGCGGCGTTTGCAACAACCAGCGAAACGATGCAGCCTTCTCGAGCTGGTTCCTTCACATCCGATCCTAAGGCGCCCCGACATGACCCAAACCGCCTCGTCAGCTGCTCATCCCGAAGGCTTGTCGATGCTCGAGAAGAGGACGATCGAGGCCGAGATCCTGAAGGAGGTCTACAAGACCTTGAAGGCGAGTCACGGTATCGAGGTGGCGAAGAAAACGATCGCAGAGTCTGTGCGACGCTCTGCGATCGAACAGGCCAGGCAATTCGCCGCCGCGGCGCCGAACGGCCCCTCACTCAAGGCCTTCCAGGACGTGATGCCGCTTTGGACCAAGGGCGGCGCGCTCGAGATCGAGGTCAAGGAGCAGACCGAAACCAGCTTCACCTTCAATGTCGTGAGATGCCGCTACGCGGAGACCTACAAGGCAATGGGGCTGGGCGAGATCGGCGCGCTGCTGTCGTGCAATCGCGACGGCGCCTTTTGCGAAGGCTACGATCCCAAGCTCAAGCTCGACCGAAGCCAAACCATCATGCAGGGCGCCAGCCACTGCGATTTTAAGTACACCTACGAGGAATAGATCCCTCGACTGCGCTCGGGATGACAGGCTTCGCCTGTCAGTTCATGAACTCGGCGACGACGATGTGATTTTCTTTCGCGGGCCAGGTGCGGGCCGCGATCGTCTCGGTGTTCAGCACCGCCGCCACCGTGCGCGGGGCGGCGTCGAAGGCGAGCTTGGCGCTCGACGCGCCCGGCACGCCGTCGTTGACGCCGGGCGGCACCTTTCCATCGAGCGAGAACTTGTCGCGGCCGACGCCGAAGTAGCCGCGTGCACGGCTCATGATGACGACGGCACCGGCCTGGTCATCACCCTTGCCGAACGGCTGCGGCCGGAGATCGACGTAGTCGCAGCCGCGCAGGAACGGCGAACGGTAGGTGTGCGTGACCGGCTGACCCGGCATCGTCAGCACGAACTCGTAGGTCGCATCGGAGTGACCGATGAAGGGACCCCACTGGCCGTCGGCGCCGGTCGTCTTCTTGTGCACGGGCTTGTTGGACTTGCGTTCGCCGGTGCGCGGATCGACGTCATGAATCTCGACGTCGGCGCCCGCCACCGGAAGATTGGTGTAGCCACCATCGGACGCGATGCCGGTTACCCGGCCGTTCAGCACCGGCAGCGGCTCCTGTGCGATGAACAGCGTGGCCGGCGGCTTGCCGGTGATGAACTCGAACTGGGCGGCGAAGGCCAGCTTGTGGAATGCCGTCTCGCGATGATCGAGCCCGTCGATGATCACGTTCTTCGCGCCGCGCAGCTCGGACGCGTCGTAGCCGACGCCGGTCGGCTTGCCGGGGGAGCCGACGAAGCGCGCGTCGGGCTGCGAGTATTTGTCGTTCTTGTCCGAGCGGATCGCCATCATCTGCACGCCGGCGACCAAATCGTTTGCGCCCGCGTTCAGCCCCTTGAGGAATGGCGCAGCACCGTTGAACTCGCTGCCGACAAGCATGGTGTCGGAGATCACGATGCCCTTGTTGGGCGTGCCGCACAGGATGGCGTGGCTAACCGACGCCGCACCGCCGCCGTTCTTCAGGTAGTTGCGCACGGTGTTGCCGCCGCGCGAGGAGGCGATCAGCGCGACCTTGGCCTGGCGTGTCGTCTTCTTCACCTGCGCGACGTAGGCCGCGAGTTCCTTCATCTGGTCCTCGGTCGAGGACCGGTTCTCCTGCGGCTTGGAATCGTCGCTGCGCGCGTTGGGAATGGTGAGGTCGATCGGGAACAGCAGGTTGCGCTTGAAGCCGTTGCTCTCGAAGCGCCAGAGATTGTTGATCCAGAGCGGGGCCCAATCGCCGTTGCCGTGCACGAACACGATCGGCGGGCCACCGGGGTCCGCAGGGCGCCGCGCCGGCTGCTGGGCGCGTGCCAGTCCTGGTGCCAGCGCCGGCACCATCGATGCCGCTCCCGCCAGCAGGGATCGTCGGCCAAGCCGAAGGCCCTGCATTTTTTTGTCTCCCCTGTTCATCGTCTCCACCATGGCAAATGCCGGGCACGAACGCTACGCTCCCGGCATGTCGATTTTATACGTCGAGAGCCCCGTCGGCCGCCTCGCGCTCGAAGCTGAGGGCGATACGCTGACGGCACTCTCCTGGACCAGTGGGCGTTGGGCCAGCACCAGGGAACACGCGGACGAAGACGCCGGGAGCGAAGAGCCGACGCCCGTGCTGCGCGAGGCGCGCCGCCAACTCGACCTCTACTTCGAGCGCAAGCTCACGCACTTCGACCTGCCGCTCGCCGCCCGGGGCACGCCGTTCCAGCAGAGCGTGTGGAAGATGATGTGCGCGATCCCGTTCGGCGAGACCGCCACCTATGGCGGCATGGCCGCGGCGCTGGGCTCGGGCCCGCGCGCCGTCGGCATGGCCTGCGGCCGCAACCCGATCCCCATCGTCGTGCCCTGCCATCGGGTGATGGGCACCGGTCGCAAGGAAGGCGGCTTCTCGGGCGGCCAGGGTCTGCCGACCAAGCGGCAATTGCTGGCGCTGGAAGGCGTCGTTCTTCTTTAACATCGCTTCTCCAGGAGAGGATCGCGGATGCGCGTGCTGATCACCCGGCCGGAACGCGAGGCAACGGCGCTGGCGACGGCGCTCGTGCAACGCGGTCACGCGCCCGTGATCGCGCCGCTCTTCACCTTGCAGATCCTCCATCCATCGCCGGCGTTCGCGAGTGAACTCGCGGCTAGCCAGGCCGTGCTACTGACCAGCGCCAACGGTGCACGGGCATTGAGCGAAGCCACGGAGCAACGCAGCAAGCCGGTCTTCGCCGTGGGCGACACGACGGCCGCCACGGCCGAAGGGCTCGGCTTCACGTCGGTGACCTCGGCCTCGGGCGATGCCGCCGCTCTCGCGGCCCTCGTGCGCGAGAAGCTCGATCCCGCGAAGGGGCTGCTGATCCACGTCTCGGGCGTCGACATCGCGGGTGATCTTGCGCCGGAAGGTTTCGAGGTCCGGCGCTTTGCCCTCTACGAAGCGCGCGAGGCCGACGCCTTGCCGGCCTCGGCAACCGCGGCCCTGCAGGCGCGCGCGCTCGATGCCGCCACCTTCTTCTCGCCGCGCGCTTCTTCCGTCTTCGCCAAACTGGTCGAAAAGGCGGGGCTGGCCGAGGCCTGCCGTGCCGTCACCGCCGTGGCGATCAGCGCGACCGCCGCCGAACCGCTGAAATCCCTGCCGTTCCAGAGCGTACGGATCGCCGCTCGCCCAACCCGCCAGGCCATGCTCGACGAGATCGACCGGCTGCCCAAAGCCGTCGTAAAAGGACAACAGCCGATGAGTGACACTCCCTCCCTTTTGCCGCCCGAACTGGCGCCCGAGCCGGCCGCCGCTCCCGTCGTCGTGAAACGCGGCCTGGGTGTCGTCGGCGCCTTCATCACGGGCCTCGTGGCCGCGGTGATCGTGCTGGCCGGTGCGCTGCTCTCGCTTCCCTATTGGCCCCAGGAAGCGCGCACGATGTGGCGTGGCCCGGCGCAGGCAGCACCCGCAGCGATGCCCGCGCCCCAGCTCGATACGGCCGCGCTCGACGCCGCCAAGCGCGAGTTGAGTGCGCGGCTCGACGATCTCGACAAGCGCGTGCGCGCGACGGCCACAACGGCAGCGCAGGCCGATCGCGGCACCGGCAACGACACCGCGATCGCCGAGCTGCGCGGCAAGATCGACGTGCTGGAGAGCCGTCCGGCCGCGACCCTCGACACGGCCAAGGACGTCGAAGCCCTCAAGGGCGAGATCGCCAAGCTGCAGGCTGCGATCGCGGCCGCCGCCGACAAGGCCAAGGCGGACGCCAGCGCACTCAGCAGCGGCGAGCAGAAGGCGCTGGCCGCCGCGCGCGCCTCGGCGGTGATCGGCATCGCCGCGCGCCTCAGCGCCGCGTTGGACTCCGGTCTGCCCTTCGCCACCGACCTCGGCCTGCTGGCGCCGTTGACCAAGGACGACACCAAGCTGAGCGAGATCACGGCCGGCCTGCAGCCGCTGGCCGCCAACGGCGTCGATGGACCGACCTCGCTGGCCGCGGCCTTCCCTGCCGTCGCCAAGAGGGCGCTGGCGGACGACCTCGCCGACGATTCGTTCGGCGAGCGGTTGCTCGGCAAGCTGCGAGGACTGGTGTCGCTGCGCCGCGTCGGCGCCGACGTGGCGGGCGACTCGGTCGAGGCCAAGCTCGCGCGCGCCGAAGCAGCGCTCAATGCAGGCGACGTCGCCAAGGCCGTCGACCTCGTGAAGTCGCTGCCACCGCAGAGTGCCAAGGCGACGAGTGCCTGGCTCGCGCGCGCCGAGGCCCATCTCGCGGCCCAGCGCGCGGTCGATCAGCTCGCGGCCCACGCCGTGGCGCTGCTGGGCGCGGCGAAGTAGCCGATGAAGACCACACTTCGCGTCCTGATCTGGTTCGCGATCGCGGCGGCCGTGATGCTGGGTGCCGTCTGGCTGGCCGAGCGGCCGGGCACACTCACGGCCGAATGGCGCGGCTGGCGAATCGATACCAGCGTCGGTGTCGTGCTCGTCGCGGTGCTGCTGCTGATGCTGCTGGGCGTCGTGCTCTGGCTCACCTATCGCTCGATCGTGGGCGCACCGGGCGCGCTGCTCGAAGGCTGGGGCGACAGCCGTAAGCGCCGCGGCTATCGCGAACTGACGCAGGGCCTGGCCGCCGTCGCGGCGGGCGATGGGCCCGAAGCCCAGAAGCACGCGCGTAAGGCCCAGACGCTTCTGTCCGAGCCGGCGCTCACGCTTCTTCTGTCGGCGCAGGCTGCCCAACTCACCGGCGATCGCGAGGGCGCGAAGAAAGCCTTCGACGCCATGCTCGAGGACGACCAGATGGCCTTCCTGGGCCTGCGCGGGCTGATCGCGCAATCCCTGCGTGACGGTGACCAGGCGCGTGCGCTCGACTATGCCGAACGCGCCTTCAAGATCCGGCCGCAGACGCCGTGGGTCGTGCATTCGCTGTTCGACATGCAAGCACAGATCGGCGCCTGGCGCGACGCCCAGGCGACTCTCGACGCCGGCCTGCGCACCAAGGTGATCACCCAGAACAAGGGCCGCACCCTGAAGGCGCTGCTGCTGGCCGAACGCAGCCGCGCCAGCGAGACCGAAGGCAACGACGGCGATGCTTTGACCTTGGCCCGCGAGGCTTTTGCGCTGGCGCCCGAACGCATCGCCGTGTCGCGACGCCTCGCGGAGATGCAGTTCAAGACCGGCGACGCCAAGCGCGCGATGAAGACGCTGGAGCGCGCCTGGGCGCTGTCGCCGCATCCCGATCTCGCGCAGCTCTATCTCAAGGCCTCGGGCGAGAGCGATCCGCTGAAGCAGGTCGGAGTCGCCCGCAAGCTCGTGGCCTCCAAGCCGGACGATCTCGAAAGCCAGCTCGTGATGGCGCAGGCGTCGCTCGATGCCGGCCTGTGGGGCGAGGCCCGGCGCTACCTGCAAGCGGCCGGCGGCACCAGCCCACCGGTGCGGGTCTGCCGCCTGATGGCCGAAGTCGAAGAGCGCGCGCAATCCGACCAAGCCAAGGTGCACGAGTGGCTGGCCAAGGCCGCCGTGGCCCCGGCCGACAAGGCGTGGCGCTGCTCGGCGTGCGGCGCGCATCACGAGAGCTGGCGCTCGGTGTGCGAGAGCTGCGGCGCCTTCGGCACGCTCCATTGGCGCGCGCCCGGCACCTATGGCCAGATCCTGCCACCCGACCCGACGGCAAAGCCTGCGCTCACAACAATGAACACGGTCTACACGACCTCCGGAGGATAGATGTTCGAGACAACGCTGGCAGGCAGCCTGCCCAAGCCCTCGTGGCTGGCGACCCCCAACGTGCTTTGGGCGCCGTGGACCCTCACCGGCGCGCCGCTGCAGGACGCGAAGGAAGATGCGACGGCCCTCGCCATCAAGCGGCAGGAAGATGCCGGCATCGACATCGTGAGCGACGGCGAGCAGGCGCGGCAGCATTTCGTGCACGGCTTCCTGGCCGAAGTGGACGGCGTCGACTTCGACAAGAAGATCCGCATGGGCATCCGCAACAATCGCTACGACGCCGATTGCCCGACCGTCACCGGCCCGTTGAAGCGCCGCAAGTTCGTGCACGAGCACGAAGCGCGCATTGCCCGCGCCACCACGGCGCGCAAGCTGAAGTTCACGCTCCCGGGCCCGATGACGCTGATCGATACTCTGGCCGACGGCTACTATGGCGATCGCGTGAAGATGGCCTTCGCCTTCGCCGAGCTGCTCAACCAGGAAGCCAAGGACCTCGAGCGTCTCGGCGTCGATGTCGTGCAGTTCGACGAGCCTGCGTTCAACGTCTACCTTAACGAGACCGTGGACTGGGGCGTGCCGGCTTTGGAGAAGGCGGCCGAGGGGCTGAAGTGCACGACGGCCGTGCACGTCTGCTACGGCTACGGCATCGAGGCCAACAACAAGTGGAAAGAGACGCTGGGCGAGAGCTGGCGCCAGTACGAGCAGACCTTCCCGGCGCTCGACAAGAGCAAGATCCAGCAGGTCTCGCTCGAGGTCCGCAACAGCCACGTGCCGCCCGAGCTGATGAAGCTGCTCAAGACCAAGACCGTGCTGGTCGGCTGCATCGACGTCGCCTCGGACAAGATCGACACGCCGGAAGAAGTTGCAGCGACGATCAAGCTCGCGACGCAGTTCGTCGATCCGGAAAGAATCCAGGCCTGCACCAACTGCGGCATGGCGCCGATGACCCTGGCCACGGCGTACGGTAAACTCCGCGCGCTGGCGCAGGGAGCTGCGCTGGCCCGCAAGAGCCTCTGAGATAACAAGAGCCTCTGAGACAACCGGAGCCTGATGGCCGCGCCAGACGTAACGGACGAGAAGCCCTCCGTGCTTTTCCTGCTAGTCGACGCGCTGGCCTTCCTTTTGCGCAAGGGCGGCCTGTTCCTGGTGATCGTGCTGCCGATCGCGGGCGTCGCCGCCGGCATCGCCTGGGCGCTCGAGAGCCAGCGCCAGTTCGTCGAGTGGCGCGGCCATTGGGGCTGGGACTTCCTGTTCGTGTTGATCTACGCGCTGGTCCTCGATCGCTGGATCAAGGAGAGCCTGCTCGACGGCGCGGGTGACTACGATGAGGTCGACAATCTCCGCCGTTCGATCGTCTCGCTGCGGTTCCTGGTCTTCGCCGCCCTGCTGTTCGTGCTGGCGGTCGTGCTGTCCACGATGCCGATCGCCCTGCCGATCGCGTGGTTCAAGAGCACCGGCGCCGTGCTGGCGCGCGTGCTGACCTGGACGCCGCACTTCGTCCTCTGGACCGTGACGGCTGCCTGCTTCGTCCTGTACCTGCCGGCCCTTTCAGCCGCCGAGCCGCTGTCGGTCTACCGGTCGCTGCTCCTTGGCCGCAGCGTGCGCCCCGCACTGATCGGCTTGATCCTGGCCACGGCCCTGTTGTCGCTCGTGGTCGAGGCCGCCACCCAGTGGCTGCCGTTCCATCTCCGGCCCCGCCCTTGGGTCGTGCCGGCAATGGCCGCGATCCATCGCTTCTTCGACTGTGTGGTGCTGGCTCTGGTGGCCCATGTGCTGGCCAACCTGTTCCGGAGACTGACCGACTGGCGCCAGCCCGAACCGGCAGACCACCCCTATCGCGACCTGCGGACGCCGCGACGCAAGGTCCCATCCGGCTGAAGACAATCGCGCTGAAACATTTCCGTCACGAAATGCAGCGCTAATGCCCCCGCAACTCCATGAGGGGGAATTCCATTGAAGCGTTTCATGCTCGCCGCCGCCCTGGCGGCTCTGGCCGTTCCCGCCACTGCCCAGCAGGCGGCCCCACCGGCGGCCAAACCGCATAACATCGTACTGTTCGTGGCCGACGGCCTGCGCGCCGGCATGGTGACTGAGAAGAACGCGCCCACGATGGCAGCGCTGATGGCGCGCGGCGTGCGCTTCACCAACAGCCACTCTCTGTTCCCGACCTTCACCACGGCGAACGCCTCCGGCATGGCGACCGGCCACCATCTGGGCGACACCGGCGACTTCAGCAACGTGATCTACACCGGCTATCCGCTCGCCACCGCGGGCGGCAGCATGACGCCGTTCCTGGAGAACGACCCGATCCTGGGCGACGTCGACGACCATTTCTCCGGCGACTACCTGAACCAGGACACCATCCTGAAGGCGGCGCGCGAGCACGATCGCTACTCGACCGCGACCATCGGCAAGCTCGGCCCCGCGCTGATCTTCGACCATACCGAGCGGACCGGCCAGAAGACCGTCGTGATCGACGACAGCACCGGCAATGCCGGCGGCATCCCCGTCTCCGACGAGCTCGCCAAGCGCATCGCCGACGCCGGCCTCCCGGCCAAGGCGCCGACGCGCGGCGACAACGGCAAGGCCGGCACCAACATCGCGCCCGGCACCACCGTGGCCAACCTCGAGCAGCAGAAGTACTTCACCGACGTCACCACCAAGGCCGTGCTGCCGATGTTCAAGGCGCGCAACAAGGGCTTCGTGATGGTCTATTGGAGCCGCGATCCCGACGGTAGCCAGCACAACCAGGGCGACTCGCTCGGCCGGCTGATCCCGGGCATCAACGGCCCGACCTCGCTGGCCGCGATCAAGAACGCCGACGACAACCTCGCCGCCTTGCTGGTCGCCCTCAAGGACCAGGGCCTCGACGGTGACACCGACGTGATCCTCACCTCCGACCACGGCTTCGCCACCATCTCCAAGGAAAGCGCCACCAGCTTCGCCGCGGGCCAGACCTACAAGGACGTGACCGCGACCCAGCTGCCCGTCGGCTTCCTCGCGATCGACCTCTCGCATGCGCTCGACCTGCCGCTGTTCGATCCCGATACCAAGAACGCCGCGATCGCCGCCGGCGCCTATCCGGTGCGCGGCAACGGCCTGCTGGGTGCCGATCCGACCAAGCCCGAGTTGGTCGTCGCGGCCAACGGCGGCTCGGATCTCATCTATCTCCCGACCGCCGACAAGGCGCTGGCCGCCAAGACGATCGCCTTCCTGCAGCAGCAGGATTACGTCAGCGGTCTCTTCGTGGACGACTCGCTCGGCAAGTTCCCGGGCACCCTGCCGCTCTCGGCGATCTCGTTGAAGGGCACGGCGCGCACGCCGCAGCCCGCCATCGCGGTCAACTTCCGCTCCTTCTCGACCGGCTGCCCCGATCCCACGACCTGTGGCGTCGTCGTGTCCGACAGCAGCCTGCAGCAGGGCCAAGGCATGCACGGCTCGTTCTCGCGCGCCGAGACGCGCAATGTCATGGGCGCCGCCGGCCCGTCGTTCCGCACCAGGTTCGAGGACGCCGTGCCCGCCAGCAACGCCGACCTCGGCAAGACCATCGCCCACCTGCTCGGCCTCACCATCAAGGACAATGGCAAGCTGGTCGGCCGCGTGCTCTCCGAGGCGATGCCCAACGGCGCGATGCCCAAGGTGCAGAGCCTCACCGTGCGCTCCGATGCAGACTCCCTTGGCCAGAAGACCGTGCTGCTGATGCAGACCGTGGGCGACACGCGCTACTTCGACGTCGCCGGCTATCCCGGCCGCACGCTGGGTCTCGCCCCAGACGCCGGCAAGTAAGGCCTGACCGCTAAGACTTTCGCCGCCTCCTCATGCTCCTCTCCCCCGTTAGGGGGAGAGGTTGGGTGAGGGGGTAGCGCACAATCTTCGAAGCCCCCTCACCTAGCCTCTCCCCCTAGCGGGGGAGAGGAATACGACGAGAAGTGTCTCCAAATCGTGAGACATCCCCGATGCCGATGGCATAAGGGTTTCTCACGATTTGTCTCGGATTCCGCCACCCCCTCCACGCAACAAAGTTGCTTGAGCGGCGGAGGTGGGCGGCTACGATGCGTGCATGACTGACGCCTCTCTCTCCTCGTCCCCATCGCTCGGCTCACTCCTGAGCGACGCACTTGCCCACTGGGCGCATCATCAGGCCCGTTTCTGGAAGTTCACGATCCCGGTGGCGATCCTCCTGGCGTCGGTTCCCTATCTCATGCTGCGCGGCTGGATTCCCGACGTGTCGCAGTGGGTGCAGAGCGGGGTGCGCGCCTTCGTCGACGTGCTGATCCTCTACCAGTGGTTCCACTACGCGCTCCACGACGACTGGAGCGCGCGCCGCAACCGGCTCCTGCAACAGAAGCAGTTCCCGTGGGGCGCCTTCCTCAGCTTTGGGTTCCTGGGCTTCTGGGCGCTGCACTTCATCCTGTCGTATGGGCTGATCTCGATCTGGCGGCAGTCCGGCATCCATGCATCGTTCGCCCTCCAGCAGGCGATCGTGCCGATCAAGGAGATCGTGCTCGCCATCGTCTTCGGCGGCTTCCTTTTGTACCTGCCGGCGAAGGTGGCGAAGCTGCCGTGGGGACCGTCGGACGCCTGGCGCGCGGCCTCGGGCGTGCGCGGCCGGCTGATCGGCGTCGCCGTTCTGTGGGCCGTCCTGTCGCTTGTCTTCCTGCGCCTCGTCGACGAGCTGATCTGGTACGTAGGCGGTCTGGGCGAGGCGGCGATGTTGCAGACCGAGCGCCAGATCATCGAACTCGACTTCGCGAGCAGCGTGGTCGGCATCGCGACCGACTTCTTCATGTACTACCTGCTGGCCCATGTCGTGGCGAAGCTGTTCATCGCCACCACCGGCTGGCGGCCGGAGCCGCTGCCGAAGTAGCGACCAAAAAAGAAGACGCGGAGGAAACGAATGACTGCACTTGGCCGCCGACACGCGCTGGCGTTGGGAATGGCTGCGCCCTTTATCGGCACGCGCGCATCGGCACAGGGCACGTGGCCCACCAAGCCCGTGCGCATCATCGTGCCGTTCCCGCCGGGCCAGGCCGCCGACATCTTCACGCGCCTCATCGCCGAGCGGCTGACGGAGATGTGGAAGCAGCAGGTCGTGGTCGAGAACAAGGGCGGGGGCGGCGGCATTCCCGGCACCGAGACCGGCCGGCTCGCGACGCCCGACGGCTACACCCTGATGTCGGTGACCAGCGGCACCTTCGGCGTCAATCCCAGCCTCTATCCCGACCTGCCCTACAAACCGCTGGTCGACTTCAAGCCGATCTCCAACATCATCGTGGCGCCGCTGGTGATCGTGGCGCATCCCAGCTTCCCCGCGGACACGCTGGCCGAGCTGATCGCGCTGGCGAAAAAGGATCCCGGCAAGCTCTCCTATGCGTCGGCAGGCCCGGGCACGGCGCAGCATCTCAGCATGGAGCTGCTGAAGCTGCGCGCGAAGCTCGACATCGAGCACATCCCCTACAAGGGCAGCGGCCCCGCGATGGCCGATCTGCTGGGCGGCCACGTGAAGTTGATGATGGACAGCACCGCCTCGGCGCTGAACGCGATCCTCGACGGCCGCATCAAGGCGCTGGCCGTGACCACGGCACGCCATGCGCCGCCGCCGCTCGACAAGATCCCGACCATCGCCGAGACGGTGCCGGGCTACAGCTCCGCCGGCTGGTCCGGCCTCGCCGCCCCCGCGCACGTGCCGGACGAGATCGTCGCCAAGGTGAATGCCGATGTCACCGGCCTGCTGCGCGATCCCTCGATGGTGCGCATGATCGAGGAACGCGCCAGTGTCCCCGATCCTGCCACGCCGTCGGGGTTCGCGGCCTTCATCGAGAAGGACATGGCGACCTGGGCCGAAGTGGTGAAGGCCACTGGTACTAAGCCGGGGTGACACGAAAACGATTCCATCACCTTCGAACCCGCCCCCCTCACCCTGAGGAGCGGTGCGAAGCGCCGCGTCTCGAAGGGTGGGCCATAGACAAGGTGCTCGTTCCCACCCTTCGAGACGGCACGGAGTTTACCCCGAGGTAATCCGAGGGGGGCCTCCTCAGGGTGAGGTAGTTCCGTTGTTGACGGTGTCACTTCCCGGCCAATCGAAACAATCCGTCGAAGCGGAAAGAATAGCCGATACCGATGATATAGGTCGGCGCGTCTCCGCCCAGCCCAAAGGCGATGTGGAAGTCGAACTGCTGCGTGGGCGTGACCAGGTATTCGCCGCCCATGTTGATCATGTTCGTCGCGTTTCCAGTCGACGGATAGTCGCCGACATATTCCACGAACACGCCCGTCCGTTCGGAGATCTTGCGCTCCACCGAGAACGTCACCTCGAACGTCTGCTGGTTCGACGGATCGGCGGGCGAAAAGAACGAGGTGAACATGCCGCTCATGCCCCAGTCGTCGTTGAACTCGTGCGACCACGGGAACTGGATGTAGGGCTGCACACCCGTTCCCGCGATCTGCGCCGCGCCGGTGGGCAGGCCGGCGCCCGCCGTCACCGACAGGCTCCAGTCCTCGGGCAGCGCGCTCACCTGCCACTTGATCGCGGGAATGACGTTGCCGAAGCCGGTCGCAGGGCTGCCCTGCAGGGCGCCGACGTAATTCGGCAAATCGACCAGAATCTCAAGGCAGGAGGCGATGCCCAGCCTCAGGCGGCTGTTCGTCCCGTCGAACGTCTTTTCAGAGTCGCGGCCGGTCGTGTTGATGCCGTTTTCAATCTGGAGGCTGCCGAACGGCACCACGAGGCTGGAATTGGTGACGTCGGGCCGGTCGGTGGCGATGCTCGACGACGGGCCGGGGCACTCGGCGGCAAACGCGTCGGGTACCGCCGTCAGCAACGCAAGAAGGACCAACACCGCCCCGAAGAGGCCGGCGCTTATTTCAGATCGTCTCATCCGCCGTCGTTATACCGGCTTCACCTGCTGAGGCGAACGTAACATTCGGCGACCGCCTCGATGCCGAGCCGATCGTCCATGTCGAAGCGCGCCACCAGCGGACTGTCGAGATCGAGCACGCCCAGGAGCGCGCCGTCGCGGAGCAGCGGCACGACAAGCTCGGAGCGCGAGGCGGCGTCACAGGTGATGTGGCCCGGGAAGTCATCCACGTCCTCGACCACCAACGACTTGCCGCTGGCGGCGGCCGCGCCGCAGACGCCCTTGCCGATGCCGATGCGCACGCAGGCGGGCTTGCCCTGGAACGGCCCCAGCACCAGTTCGTCGCCGCGCAGAAAATAGAAGCCCGCCCAGTTGAGGTCGGGCATCAGCGCGAACAGCAGCGCCGAGGTGTTGGCGGCGTTCGCGATCGGATCGCGCTCTTCGTCGAGCAGGCCGTCGAGCTGCCGGCGGAGATCGCGATAGAAGTCGGTCTTGCCTGCGCTGCTGACGATGGTGCGCGCTTCAAACATGGGCGCCCGTCCGGTGGTGGCGTGCGGAAAAAAAATGCTGCAAAGGATTCCGATCTCGCGGCATGAGTTACTATAGCGTTCCGTTTCGAAGAGTCGAAGGCGGTCGGTAGCCGGGGAAATCCAATGAAAGTACTCTCCAGCCAAGAGATTTCGGGGAGCGAACAGTGACGTTGTCGATCAGCGGGAGATGCGAGCGTACCGGGATGCTGGGCATGGCGATTGCCTCCTCCAGCATGAGCGTCGCCGCACGGTGCGCCCATGCGCGGGCCGATGTCGGCGTGTGCGCCACGCAGAACATCACCGATCCGCGCATCGGCCCCGAGGGGCTCGACCTGCTCGCCAAGGGCATCGACGTCGATACGGCGATCAAGACGATCCGTGCCAAGCCCAATGCCGAGTTTCGGCAGGTCGGGCTGGTCGATAGCAAGGGCAACACGGCGTTCTACTCGGGCAGCGGGTGTCTCGGCATCTACGCCGCCGCGCAGGGCAAGGGCGCCCTGGCCATGGGCAATCTGCTGGCGAGCGACAGGGTCCCCGAGCACATGGTGCGCGCTTTCGAGAGCGATCCCACGGCGCATATCGGCGACCGGCTCCTGGCCGCGATGAAGGCGGGCGTGGCGGCCGGCGGCGAAGCGGGGCCGATCTATTCGGCCGGGATGATCGTGGTCGGCCGGGTCGCGTGGCCGATCGCCGACCTGCGCGTCGATTACCGCGACGATCCGGTGACTGCACTCGGCGAACTGTGGACGCGCTGGCAGCCCGAAATGGACGCCTATGTGACGCGCGCGCTCAATCCGTCGGGCGCGCCGCGGTATGGAGTGCCTGGCGATGAGGACGCTTAGATGACCGTGGAAGTGATCGATACGCTGGTGATCGGCGCCGGCCAGGCCGGGATCGCCATGAGCGAACATCTCGGCAAGGCGGGCGTTCCCCATCTCGTCCTCGAGCGGCATCGCATCGCCGAGCGCTGGCGCTCCGAACGCTGGGACTCGCTGGTGGCCAACGGCCCCGCCTGGCATGACCGCTTCCCGGGGCTGGAATTTCCCGGCGCCCATCCCGACGATTTCGTGCCGAAGGAAAAAGTCGCCGACTATTTCGTGGCCTACGCCGACATGATCAAGGCGCCGGTCCGCACCGGCGTTGAGGTGAAGAAAGCCAAGCGTCTGGCGGGCCGTCCCGGCTTCACCCTCGAGACCTCGCAGGGAACCATCGAGGCGAACAACGTGGTGGTGGCGACGGGCGCCTTTCATCATCCGGTCTTTCCCGACCTGGTGCCGCGCGATACGGGCATCGTGCAGATCCATTCGAACGAATATCGCAATCCCGCGCAGTTGCCGGACGGTGCGGTGCTGGTCGTGGGCGCTGGCTCCTCGGGCGGACAGATTGCTGACGAACTCCTGCGCAGCGGCCGGCGTGTCTATCTCTCGGTCGGTCCGCATGCCCGCCCGCCGCGCGCCTATCGCGGGCGCGACTATTGCTGGTGGCTGGGCGTGCTGGGCAAATGGGACATCGCCGCCCCCACGCCGGGCGCGCAGCACATCACCATCTCGGTGAGCGGCGCGAACGGCGGCCACACGGTGGAATTCCGGAACTACGCCCAGCGCGGCATGGTGCTCGTCGGCATGACCGAAGGCTACAAGGACGGCACCCTCACCTTCCGCCCCGACCTTGCCGCCAACCTCAAGCGTGGCGATGCCGATTATCTCGCGGTGCTGGACGAGGCCGATGCCTATGCCGCGCGCAACGGTCTCGACCTGCCGCAGGAGCCGCAAGCGCGGATCATCGCGCCCGATCCGGCCTGCGTCACCGATCCGATCCTGGCGCTCGACCTCAAGGAGGCCGGCGTCACTTCGATCGTCTGGGCGACGGGCTACGATTTCGATTACGGCTGGCTCGAGGTCGATGCGTTCGACGAGACCGGCAAGCCCAGGCACCAGCGCGGCGTTTCCCCCGAGGCCGGGCTCTATTTCCTGGGATTGCCGTGGCAGTCGCGCCGCGGCTCCAGTTTCATCTGGGGCGTCTGGCACGATGCAAAATACCTGGCCGACCAGATCGGGATCCAGCGGTCCTATCGCGCCTACAACGATCACGTGAGCCGGAGAGAAAAATGACCACGCACGAGCGCATTCGCAAATTCAATTCGAAGGACACCTATCCCGAGCAGAAGCTCGACAACGATTTCTGCCAGGCGGTGGTCACGCGCGGCGGCCGGACCGTGTGGCTGCGCGGCCAGTGCCCGCAGAACCTCGACGACGCCGTCAATCTCAAGAGCCACGATCCCGCCGAGCAGACCCACAAGGTGATGCAGAACATCAAGCAGCTGATCGAGGAAGCCGGCGGCAAGATGGAGCATCTGGTGAAAGTCGTGGTCTACATCACCGACGTCCGTCATCGCGAAGCGGTCTATCGGACGATGGGCGAATACATCAAGGGCGTGCACCCCGTGTCGACCGGCCTCGTGGTCCAGGCGCTGGCGCGGCCCGAGTGGTTGGTGGAGATCGACGGGACGGCGGTTATTCCGGACTGAACTTCCCAGTCAGAGAACACGAATTTTATCCGGCGCAGGCACGTGGAACGCCGGAAAGCACTCTGACGAGCGACCATCTGTTTCAATCTGGTCAGCGCTTTATAGGATATAACGACCGTAATCGGCGATTCTCGCGGACGCGCTTATTTTCGCGTGCATGGGAGAATTCATCATTCCGGACGGGCCGATATCCCAGCCCGTGCCACCTCCGCCGCCGCCCGATCCCCGGGTCGCGCGCGAGGAAAAGATCGCCAACGACACGCGCGTTGAAAGCGAGCTGAACCGCTTCATCGCATCCAGACAGGATGTGATGTTCAACAATCCTGACGCCTTCTATCGCACGCAAGGCCGCGACGCGATCGACGTGGCGCCCGTTGCGACGAAGAACCTCGAGCAGCTGCGCGATAATCTGCTCAACGGTCTCGCCAACGACTATCAGCGCCGGCGCCTTGGCGATGCGCTCGAAGCGCAGATGCAGCTCTCGCGCGAGGACATGACGCGCCATGTCGCCGCGCAGAGCCTCGCTTGGCAGCGCCAGACGGCACAGGACCGTATCGCGCTCCTGACCAAAGAAGCCGCCTACCATCATGGCGATCCCGATCTGGTGGACGTCATAGGCCGCGCCGCAGCCAACGCTGCGCGCGCCCACGCACGCGTCGGCGGCATTCCAGCGGGTGGCTCCATCGAGGATGCTACCGCTGCGACCGCGCGCAGCGGTGTACTCAGTGCTGCGATCCAGGCAAAGCTGGATAAGGGCGACGCTGAAGGCGCGAACACGCTGTTCACTCATGCCAGAGACCAGCTAGATCCGCAGCATGCCCAGCCACTGGTGCCACAGCTTGAAATTTTCCCACAGAGCAGTGTTGCCCAGAGCGGAGACCCGGTCACCTCGAACGAGGTGATGACAGATGCGACGCCCGACCCGATGGAGGACGGCCAACAGTATGCGCAAGCCGGGTCAGGTCGGCCGCCTAGTCGGACGAGAGGCGGCCAGCCAACCGATCCCCTAACGGAGATACGGGCCGCCAACTTTCAATCTCACCTCGACGCAATTCGAGAGCTTGAACCGAACAATCGAGAGCTTTCTTACATCGCGCCTAAAGATTGGGTTCCGACGGTAGGAGATCTTGCACGAGTGAACGGGGAGCTTCTTCGCGTGCGGCAAAGATTTGCCAAGGAACAGCACCCCGAAAGGAGCGCAATTCCCCTCGGAGAATATGCGGGCGAATCTATACCAGCACGGTCGAGCGATCGAAATTTCACCAAGGCAGAGAGGGGTGTGATGAATCGGATTGGTGCCGAGACTGGATGCCACACTTGCGGGACCAAATTCCCAGGCACCATTTCGGGGAACTATGTTCCAGACCATCAACCAGCTTCCAGCTTGAATCCGCCCGGCGGTTTACAACGCTATTTTCCGCAATGCCTAAGTTGCAGTTTGCAGCAAGGATTGGAAATCATGCACAATCTCAAACCGCAGGACATCCAATGATTCAGGTCGTCAAATTGGCGCCTCTTCACTCGCTCGTCGTCATCAATGATCCCACCGGCGGCGCCATTCCCAAATATATGTTCGACGGGCTCGTTACGGCCACGGAGTCCTGCATCGCCGTCTGCTGCTATCCCGAAGTGGACGGCGAGACCGAGTTCACGCTGGGAAAAGCGTTGGAGGTCGATCCGGGTACACCGCCGACCTTTCATGGACGGCTACTCACTCCCAGCCGCCGAGTCGTGGTGCAGACCACCGAATTGAAGACGATTTTGGAAGCACCCACGATACAAACAGCAACTCCGGTTCGGATTTGGGCAGGTCATCCAGAGTGGCCAGAGAAAGTCATCATTGGCCTTGAGTAATCGCGCGGCCAGCACTTTCTCGGCGCGCGTCACGCCGGCCTGCGGCAGGCCGGCGAGCTGGGCGACGTGGATGCCGTAGCTGCGGTCGGCGGCGCCGGGCGCGACTTCGTGTAGGAACACGACCTGATTCTGCCATTCCTTGACGCGATGGGCTGTTGGATAAATAGCAAGCAATAGCGCGAAGAGGATATTGTGTGGTGGAAATAATACGTTGATGTCTATTTCACTATGCTACCCATAGTTGGTAGAAATTCTTCATGAGAAAGGCATCCTGCGTCCCGCAGTGCCAACTTGAACGAGTGGCCTCATGTTCAGGAGAAGTTGGTGGCCGAGAAAATTGCTTTAGCAGTCGAGGCAATCCGTCGGGACTCTCTTGTCACCGCCAGGGACATGGGGCTTCCGACAAACGAATCTCTTCCTTTGCTGGCTGATGTCGTATCGACACGAACGGCCGACGAGATCGTCGATCGCCTGCTTTGCCTGAACGCCGTCGTGATGTGTGCCTGCGGATTCGACCGGGCAAAGACCCATGCTTGGCTCAACCGGGAAAAACTGATCGAGAAGCTGGCCTCATCCGAAAGGCACTTCATCGGCGAGGACACGGGGGAAGGTGACATGTTCCTTGCCGGAATCGAATCGATATCGACACTGATGTGGATCATCGGCATGGACATACATCTCTTTATCGAAAGACCAAGCGATCCGTTCCGGCCACACCGGGTGCCCAACGCAGAGACTGGCGAGGATAGCGAACTGTTTCGCACATGGGTGCGCCCCAGATCGACGATAGAAATCGCCGCCGCGTGCGATCTGGCGGCCTGCGTGCAATGGGGCATCCGGCAGGCGACCCTATCGCATCCCAAGACACTGACGGGTTGGACATCTGCCGAACAGATGGAGCCGCGCCGCCGCGTCCTCGAGTGGCTCCTGAGCGATCAACCCTGGCAGGAAACTCCGCTGGACTCGTCATTCGGAGGAGAGAGGGCGGCCCAGCCATCGCGTCCGGAGGACGCCGACGTCGCGGCGCAGCCGGTACCGTTTCGCGAGTCCATCCGAAGGCGATCCCTGAAAACGGTGTCCGACCTTGGCTATCCGATCAATCCCGGATTGCCATTTGCCGCGCTGGAGAGTCCCAAGTCGAAGGACGAGGCTGTCTCGCGCCTGCTTTGCCTGTATGCGCAGGCTGTTCGCGCCGAAGGCATTGGCCTGCGCAAAGTGCGCGCGTGGCTCAGCAGTGAAGGGCTCTCGAAGGCCCAGACGCGCGACGAGCGCACTTTCCTGGAGTGGAGCACCAGAGATCCCGATCCATTCACCGCGTTCAATGTAGAGAGCATCTGGACGCTCGCCTGGGCGCTCGGCCTGGTCGAAGAACTCGACTTCGGAAAAGACACGGGCGACGAACTGATCGACCTGCTTCCCGATATCAAAAAAGGCGAAGGTGGCGCGGCACTTCGTGCCAAAGCTGCCCTCCGCCCGTGGGAGGAAATTCTCGCTGCTTGCGACGTCGCCGACTGCATCCATTGGGCAATACGGGAAGAGCACATGAAGGGCTGGAAGCCCTCCGGCAAGGTGCATCCTTACGCCCTCACCGAACGACGTCGTGCCCTCAAATGGTTGATCTGCGGCAAAGCGTGGAACGTGGTCTCTCTGGCCAGCTGAACGTCAGCTACTCATACGTCACGAACGCCCGGCCGCTGCTGCGATCGCGGAAAAGCCCCAGCTTCTTGACGTTACAGAGCTTCACCCTCTTCCACTCCACGGTCTCGCCATCGCCGGCGAGCGTGACGCGCATGTCCTGAATGCATTTTTCGGCAAAGGGCTGCGCCGCCGTCTGCCGGCCTTCACCGGGTTCGATTGGCGGCGGGGAGAGCAGATTGTCGCTCCAGATACCATCGCCGGGCGGCGACAAGATGAGCGAGACGATCGACGTGTCCATGCCGTTGACCAGCAAGATCCTGTCAACCTCTTGAGCGATGGCCGTGTTCGCATACAGCGCGAGAGCGGCCGCCAGACTTCCAGCCAGCAGGGTCGATCGGCCCATCTCAGCTCCCCTTGAGACGCCGCAACTCATACAGCGCATCGAGCGCCTGCTTCGGCGTTAGTTCGTCAGGATTGATGGCTTCCAGAGCCTTTTCGACTTCCGACTCCTTGGCCTTCGCGCTTCCGCTCGCGGGACGTGCGGGAGCTGCAGCGAACAGCGGAAGATCATCGGCGAGTCTGCTCACCGCGCCGCCGGACTGTTCACCCTTCTCCAGCGCGGCCAGTACTTCCTCGGCGCGCGTCACGACGGCCTGCGGCAGACCGGCGAGCTGGGCGACGTGGATGCCGTAGCTGCGATCGGCAGCGCCAGGCGCGACCTCGTGCAGGAACACGACCTGGTTCTGCCATTCCTTGACGCGCATCGTGTAGGGCGCGAGCGAAGCCAGACGTTCCTTGAGCGCGCCCAGCTCGTGATAGTGCGTGGCAAACAGCGCACGGCAGCGGTTGGTCTCGTGCAGGTGCTCGAGCGTCGCCCAGGCGATCGACAGGCCGTCGAAGGTCGCGGTGCCGCGGCCGATCTCGTCGAGGATGACGAGGCTGCGGTTGGTGGCCTGGTTCAGGATCGCGGCGGTCTCGACCATCTCGACCATGAAGGTCGAGCGGCCGCGCGCCAGATCGTCTGAGGCGCCGACGCGGGAGAACAGCCGGTCGATCAGGCCGATGCGCGCGCTCTTCGCCGGCACGTAAGAACCCGCCTGCGCCATCACCGCGAGCAGCGCGTTCTGGCGCAGGAACGTCGATTTACCGGCCATGTTGGGGCCGGTCAGCAGCCATAGCCGTCGCGCGTCGCCGAGGTCGCAGTCGTTGGGCACGAAGCCCACGCCGCCCTGTCGTGAAAGCGCGGCCTCGACGACGGGATGACGGCCGCCTTCGATATGGAACTCCGTGTCGTCGCTCAGCTGCGGCCGCACGTAGTTGCCCGAGGTCGCGAGTTCGGCCAGCGCCGCGGCGACATCGAGAGCCGCGAGTGCGCGGCCAGCCGCCACGATCGCGACGGAGACGGCCATCGCCTCGCGCAGGAGCACCTCGAAGATCGCCAGTTCCAGCGCCAGCGCCTGGTCGGCGGCGCGGCCGATGCGCGTCTCCAGGTCGGCGAGCTCCGCGGTGCTGAAGCGCGTGGCGTTCGACATCGACTGCCGGCGCGTGAAGCCGAGTGCTGCCAGATCGAGCTTGTCGGCGTGCGTCGCCGTCACCTCGATGTGGTAGCCGATCATGTTGTTGTGCCGGATCTTCAGCGTAGCGACATTCGCGGCCGTCCGATACTTCGCTTCGAGCGCAGCCACGGTCTTGCGGCTGTCGTCGCGCAGGGTGCGCTGCTCGTCGAGCTCGGCCTTGTAACCCGCGCGAATGAAGCCGCCGTCGCGCGCGAACAGCGGCGGCTCGTCGGCAAGGGCTGCGTCATAGGAATGGATCAGCGGACAATGGCCCGTCGCGGCCTTGACGATCTCGCCCAACGGCGCGGGCGGCGGCATCAGCGCTTCGGGCTCGGCGCCCAGCATCGCCGACAGCGCTTCCGCCGAGTCGAGGCCGGCGCGCAGGGCCAGAAGATCGCGCGGACCGCCGCGGCCGACGGAGAGGCGCTGCAGCGCGCGTTCGACGTCGGGCGTGCGCTTCAGCGCCTCGCGCACCTTCTCGCGCAACGCCGGGCGCTCGACGAAGAGCTGCACCAGGTCGAGGCGACGTTCGATCTCGGCGCGGTCGGTCAGCGGTGCCGACAGGCGCTCGGCCAGTAGGCGCGCACCCGGCCCGGTGAGGGTGCGGTCGATGGTGGCGAGAAGGCTGCCGTCGCGCCGTCCGTCGAGGCTCTTCACCAGCTCGAGGTTACGGCGCGTCGCGGGATCGATCTCCATCGTGCCGTCGGGCCGTTCGCGGCGCGGCGGCGTCAGCGCCGGGCGCTTGCCGGCCTGCGTCAGCTCGACATAGTCGAGCAGCGCGCCGCAGGCGGCGACCTCGGCGCGGGTGAAGGCGCCGAAACTGTCGAGCGCGGCCACGTTGAACGCGGCCTCCAGGCGCTTGCGGGCGTTGTCGCTATCGAACCGGGCCGACGGCAACGGCGTCAGCACACTGTTCCAATCCTCGAACGCCGGCTTCAGCGGATCGCGCGCGAGCAGGCGATCGGGCACCAGTAACTCGCCGGGCGCCAGGCGCGCCAGCGCGGCGGCAAGCTGCGCGGGCTGCAGCGGCTGGGTGGCGAAATCCCCCGTCGAAAGATCGAGCCAGGCCAGCGCCAGTTCGCCCTGCGCCTCGGCGATGGCGGCCAGGTAGTTGTGGCTGCGCGAGTCGAGCAGCGAGTCTTCCGTGAGCGTGCCGGGCGTGATCACGCGCACCACGGCGCGCTCGACCACCGACTTGGCGCCGCGCTTCTTGGCTTCGGCGGGATCCTCGATCTGCTCGCAGACCGCGACCTTGAAGCCCTGGCGGATCAGGCGCGAGAGATAGGCCTCGTGGCTGTGCACCGGCACGCCGCACATCTTGATGTCTTCGCCCAGGTGCTGGCCGCGCTTGGTCAGCGCGATGTCGAGCGCCGCCGACGCGCGCACCGCATCGTCGAAGAACATCTCGTAGAAATCGCCCATCCGGTAGAACACCAGATGGTCCGGATGCTGCGCCTTGACCGCCAGGTACTGGCGCATCATCGGCGTCGCGTCTGCCGGGATCATGGGCGTGGGGGGACTGCTGTCGGGCACGGCACAGGTTTAGCATGCCGCGGCTCCCGGCAGCTTGGGGGCCAATTGGGGGAAACGATGTATCCGGCGCCCTATCTCGCCCGCGTGCTGGTGCCGCGCCTGCCGTTCTTTTACGGCTGGGTGGTGCTGGGCTGCGTCTGCCTGGCGGGGTTCGCGCGCCAGGGGCCGGCGGTGGCGGTGCTGTCGATCTTCCTGGTGCCGATGACCACGGAGTTCGGCTGGTCGCGCATGGCGATCGCGGGCGCCGTCTCGGGCGGGGGGCTGCTGGCGGCCTTCCTCTCACCCTGGATCGGCCCGGTGCTCGATCGCCGCGGCGCGCGCCTCATCCTGTGCTGCGCGGTGCTGGGAACCGGTCTTTCGACGATGGCGCTGTCGCTCGTCCATTCGCTGGCCGTCTTTTACCTCCTGTTCTGCTTTGCTCGGCTGAACTGGGCGGGTCCGTTCGAGCTCGGCCTCTACGGCGCGCTGAACAACTGGTTCGTCGCGCGCCGCGCCATCGCCGCCTCGATCGCGACGCTCGCGCAGACCTTGGGTCTCGTCGCCCTGCCGCTGATCGCGCAATACGCCATGCAGCGTAGCGGCAACTGGCGCGACGGCTGGGTCGCGGTCGGCGCCACCGTCCTGATCGTGGGCTTCGTGCCGACGTTCCTGCTGCTGGTGCGCCCGCCGGAGGATGTGGGCCTGTTGCCCGACCGCAGGCCGGGCACGACCGGTGCCGCGACAACCGCGCCCGCCGAGCAGCACTTCACCCGCGCCGCCGCGGTCCGGACGCCGACGTTCTGGCTGCTGTCGCTCTACACGATGCTGATCTATCCGGTGCAGGCCGGCGTCAGCCTGCACCAGGCGCCGCATCTCATCGAGCGCGGCCTCACGCCCGCCGCCGCTGCGACCGTGATCGCTGTCTTCTCGGCGATGACGGCGGTGTCGAGCTTCGGCATCGGCTTCCTGCCGCGCCGCTGGCCGGTGCGCTACAGCCTGTGCGCCTCCGCGGTGGCGATGAGCGTCGGTGCCTTCGCACTGATCGCCGTGAACTCGCAGGCCAGCGCTTGCGCCGCGGGCGGGCTGTTCGGTCTGGGTGTCGGCGGCATGCTCACCCTGATCCCAGTCGCGTGGGCGGATTATTTCGGGCGCGAAAGCTTCGGCGCGATCCGCAGCCTCGCGCTCTCGGTTCAGGTAGTGGCCCAGGCCATCGGCCCGGTGCTGTCCGGTGCGTTGCGCGACTGGAGCGGGACCTACACCGATTCGCTTATTGTCTTCGGTTGTCTCGCGACTGCAGCAACGGGCGCCGCCTTGGCAGCGAGGCCCGCGCGTCCCTAGATGAAATCTTTGTTAGGTAGCGAACTCTGTCGTTGCCAACAGATTGCACCGAAACCTATGATTGCAGTCGTCGGAAGTCTTTCCGGCGGGGCATCGGGGGATGATCCATGAAGGGTGTTTGGGGGCGGACCGCAGCTATTGCGGGGATATTGGCTGTCATTGCGTCGACTGTGACGGGGTGTGTTACCACTATAGGTGGTATTGCAGCGGCGAGCACATCGCAAGATGACGTGTGCTACCAGCAACGACTCGCGCTCGACGAGTCCAGTTCCTTCGTCAACCAAGACATCGTGAAGACGGCGGTCATGGGCGCCGTCGTGGGTGCTGCGATTGGAGCGCTAACAGGCGGCGCGCAAGGCGCGATCAAGGGCGCCGTCATCGGCGGCTTGGGAGGGGCAGCTGCCGGCTACTGGAATTCGCTCCAGCAGCAGAAGGTCAGCGGCTCGGCCCTCTATTCGAAGATGAACGGCGACATGACGCACGAGCTCGAGGCCGTCAACAAGACCCAGGCCGCCTACAACGACCTCGCGAAATGCCGCAAGGCGCAGGAGACCAAGGTCCGCGGCGACTTCCTGAGCGGCAAGCTCAATCGCGAGCAGGGCAATGCCGAGCTGGCCAAGGTCCACGATCTTGCCATGCAGGACTACGACCTCGCCTCACGCATCAACGGCAAGGTGAAGAGCCGCACCGAAAACTTCTCCTATGCGACGCAGCAGGCCACCGGCAAATCGATCCCGAAATCGTCCAAGGCCACCATCAGTGGAACGCCGGCGGCCGACGAAGCGGGATCGCTGCAGTGCTGCAGCGCGCTCCAGGCAAGCAACACCAACTTCGAGCAGGCCTTGAACAACACCAAGCCCGGTGACTTCAAACCTCTCTAAAGTCGCCGCCCTCGTCCTGTCGGCGCTGCTCTGCGCCGGACAGGCGCTGGCGCAGACGACACCCGCACCTGCTCCAGCCGGCGGCACTGCGCCCGCCGAGCTGCCGCGTCAGCCGTTCCTGCAGATCGAGACCGGCTTCCATACCGCACCCGTGAATGCCGTGGCACTCGCCGCCAAAGCGCCGGTGCTCGTCACTGCGTCAGCCGACAAGACCGTGCGCGTCTGGAATGCCGATCGCGGCGCCTTGCTGTCCACGATCCGCGTGCCACTGGCGCCCGGACTGGAAGGCAGCATCCGGGCCGTCACCGTCTCGCCCGACGGCAAGAACATCGTTGCCGCCGGATACACCACCGGCCTCGTCGGCTCGCTTTGCCTGTACATGATCGATACCGATCGCGCCGAAATCACCAAGACCGTGAAGATTCCGGGGCTGGCCTCGGCCGTCGCCTTCGCGCCCGGCGGCGACAAGTTCGCGATCGCGATGCAGAAGCCATCGCCGACGGCAACGACAAAGCCCGGCGTGGCCTTGCTTAGCAGCGCCGGAGACCTGGTGCGCTACGACCAGGACATCGCCGATCCGGTGGCACTCGCGTTCGCATCGGACGGGCGGTATGCCGCCGCCGCCGCGGATGGAACGGTGCGGATCTATGCGGCGGACGGCCAGCCCAAGGCCACAAAGAAGCTCACCGGAACAGGACATCCCAACAGCATCGCCTTCTCGCCGAGCGGCGACCTGCTGGCGATCGGCTTCGACGGCGCCGTGCGGGTCGAGGTGCTCTCGGGCCTCGATCTCGCGGCGCGCGTCACGCCCGACGTGTCGGGTATCGCCACCGGCGACCTCGCCAACGTCGCCTTCCTGGTCGATGGGCCCACGACCTTCCTGGTCGCGGGCGGCGCCATCAACACCCAGGACGGCGATGCGATGGTCTACAGCTGGGCCGACACGGGCCTCGGCCAACGGCGGATCCTGACCAAGGCGCGTAACACGATCATGGCACTCGCCGCCAACACGGCAGGCAAGATCGCCATCGGCACCGCGGAACCGTCACTGCTGATCCTCGATCATGGCCAGACGACCGCCGCCGTCAAAAGCTCGACGATCGACTTTCGCTACATCGCGCGCGGCCGTCTGGCAGCCAATCTCGAAGGCACGAAAATCCTGTTCTCGACCGACACCGGCCGGCCGCTCGAAGTCGTCGACCTCCTGACGCGCACCGTCGGCCCCTACGTGCCGGAAAAATATCCCGACGAGAAATGGTTCGATCCGCTGACGACCGCGAAGACCGGACACGTCGCCTCCTGGCGCCTGTCGCAGCAGACGAAGGTCCTGAGCAAGCCCGTGCAGTTCAGGGGCGCGGAGCGCTCGCAGAGCGCCAGCGTCAGCACCGACGGGTTGATCGCGCTCGGCACCGACATGCGGCTGCGGCTATTCTCGGCCGAAGGCGCGGAGTTGAGGGAGCGCCCGACCACCACGCCGGTCTATGGCGTAACCTTCTCCGGCGATGGCCAGCGCCTGATCGCGGCCTTCGGCGACGGCACGCTGCGGGTCTACGACGTGCGCAAGGAGGGCCTCAGCCCGGTGCGGCTGTCGATCTTCCTGCACAACAACCGGCAGAGCTGGGTCGCCTGGACGCCCGAGGGCTTCTTCGATCACTCCGAGTACGGCGGCAAGGACATGGTAGGCTACGCCCTCAATCGCGGCGCCGGCAAGAGCCCCGAGTGGCTGACCTTCTCGCAGCTCTACAAGACGCTCTACGCGCCGTCGCTGGTCCAGAAGCGCCTGCTGGCCGACAAGCAGGGCGAGGAGGAGATCGCGAGCCGCTTCACCGCTCTCGGCGATATTCGCCAGCAGTATGAAAAGGCGATCCCGCCGCTCGTCGCCCTGGCCGAGATCTGCTTCGATCGGTTGGGCGAGCACATCTGCCTGCCGCCCGACCAGATCCACACCGTCGGCGTGAAAGGCCAGGCGAGCGCGCTGGCGGCGCCTGCCTCACCCGACACCGCCCAGCAGTCGGCGCCGATCACGCTGCCGGCCGACGTCGCCAAGGTGAAGCTCGGCTACGTCGTCACGAGCCGCGAAGGCGGCACCGGCAACTTCGACCTTGTGATCAACGACGTGAACAAGGGGCGCAGCCGGTTGCCGCGCGATTCGTTCAAGGAGAAGGTCGAGCGCGAGCTCGCCATCGATGGCGATCCGACCACGGTGACGGCCAGGGTCTACGACGGCAGCGACACGATCTTCAGCGAGGCCCAGCCGCTCACCATCAACAACGCCGCCCGCACCCAGGCCTCGGCCAAGGGCGATCTCTACGTGCTGGCCGCCGGCATCGACAAATACCCGGAAGGCGGCTCGTGGTTCCGCGTCAAGGACGACTACTACGGCTATGTGCCCTTGGGACTGGCGCGATCCGACGCCGCCAACTTCGCGCGCATCATCAAGGACAGCACCAAGAGCCTGTACCGCGACATCCACCCGGTGACACTGTTCGACGATAAGGCGACCACCGCGGCGATCGTCAACGCACTGACGGACATCGCCAAGCGCGCCGGGCCCGACGACACGGTCCTGGTCTATCTCTCCGGGCACGGCGACAAGGTGTCCGTCGGCGACCAGAAGTACGACTTCATGTACGTCACCGCCGATGCCGACCTGCTGACCAAGGCCGAGAAGGACAAGAGCTCGTCCCTGCCGGTTCAACTCACCGAGGACGAGACCCGGAGCCGCATCTATCAGAGCGCCCTGAAGGGCCGCGACCTCGTGCAGCTGCTGAGCCAGCTCAAGTCGGACAATGTCATGGTGTTCCTGGACGCCTGCCACGCCGGCACGGTCAACCTGTTCAGCCGGGACTTCGACGCCGTGGGCAGCCTCAGCGCCGAGGCTGGCCGCTACATCCTGGCCGGCGCGGCGGAGGACGAGGAAGAGGGCGACTCCTACGACGGCAAGACCGGCGTGTTCGCGACCGCGGTGCTGGGTGGCCTGCTGGGCCAGCACGGCATCCAGCGCGACCAGCAGGGGGTCATCGACCAGTTCACCCTCGGCCTGCATGTCCAGGAAGTGCTGCCGACCTTCGTCCAGAACGTGAATCTGAAGATCAAGAAAGAGCAGTGGAAGCTGAAGCAGAACGCCCGCTTCATGGTCGCCACCCGCCACGCGATCAAGTTTCCGCTCGCCATGCCGAGCACTCCGGCCAAATAATCGCTCCTGTCCAAGGGGGGATGACGGATGGGCTGGATCGACAAAGTCGACCGGACCGTGGGAGCGCTGGTCGGTAGTGCACGCTGGCTGGTGCTGCCGGTCGCGCTGATCCTGTTCCTGCAGTGGCCGTTGCGCGATTTCGTGCGGGCCGGCTCGCGCGAAGCCAACGACCTCGGCCAATGGATCTTCGCGCTCTACGTCAGCCTTGCCATGACCTTCGCCACGCGCGAGCGGGCCCACCTCGCCGTCGATGCCATCGCGCACGACTATCCGCCCGCCGTGCGCGCCTTCATCGACCGATGGGGCGGCTTCGCCTGCGTGGCCCCCTGGGCCTGTTTCATGATCTGGACGGTCGCGCCCACGGCGTGGCGTTCGGCGTTGCTGCTGGAGAAATTCTCCGAGACGCTGAACCCCGGCTATTTCCTGATCAAGGTCGCGGCTCTGTTGCTCGCGGTGCTGGCGCTTATCCAGGCGTTGATCGACGTGATGCGTCAACGCTGATGGAAAGCGCGGGCCTCTGGATGCTGCTGGCCGTCGCGATCGTGCTGCTCGCTTCGGGCCTGCCCGCCTATGCGGTGCTGATGGGCGTGTCTTGCCTGTTCGCCGTCGCGGGCCTTTTGGCAGGCGCGATCGACTATGGCGTGCTCACGGCATTGCCCACGCGCATCGTCGGCCTGCTCGAAACCGATCTGCTGCAGACTCTCCCGCTCTACGTCTTCATGGGCGCGCTTCTGAACCGGCTGCCGCTCGCCGACCGGCTGTTTCGCTGCGGCGTGGCGCTTGGCGGTTCGCCCTCTATCGCTACTCTGGGCTTGGGCGCGTTGCTGGCGCCGATGAACGGGTCGGTCGGTGCCTCCGTCGCCATGCTGTCGCGATCGGTCGCGCCCAAGCTCGAAGCGCGTGGCGTACCGGCCGCCGAGAGCACGGCGCTGGTCTGCGTCGCCTCGACCCTGGGCGTGGTGATCCCGCCCTCGCTGGTGCTGATCCTGCTGGGCGACGCGATGATGCGCGCCCACACCGAGGCGACCAACGTCACGCGCGAGATGGTGCGCATCGTCAACACGCAGGACGTCTTCCGCGGCGCGCTCGTGCCGGCGGGCATGTTCCTGCTGCTCAGCCTCGGCGTTGCCTGGTGGCTCGGCCGCACAGCGCCCACGCGCGCTCCCGCTGAGAGACCGCGCGCCATGGAATGGGCGATCGCTGCCGTCGCCGCGCTCTTTGTCGTGGGGCTGCTGGCGGGCGTGGCAGCCGGCTACTTCTATGCGGTCGAAGCCGCGGCCATGGGCGGCACGGCGCTGCTGCTGTTCGGGCTGGCGACCGGCGACCTGCGCGGCGGCATGTTCGGCGATGTGCTGCGCGACACGATGGCGGTGAGCGGAGCGCTATTCGCGCTGTTCGTGGCAGCTACGACCTTCACCTTGCTGTTCCGCGCCTTCGGCACCGACCATCTGCTCGACGCCTGGGTGAAGCTGGTGCCGGGCGGCGCGACGGGAGCGGCGATCACGGTGCTGGTGGTGTTCGCTTTGTCGGCCTTCGTGCTCGACGCCTTCGAGATCGTGTTCGTGATCGTGCCCATCGTCATGCCGCCGGTGCTGACCCGCGCGCCCGATGCCGTCTGGATCTCCGTGCTGGCGCTGCTGGCCCTGCAGGCGAGCTTCCTGGTACCGCCCAGCGGCTATGCCGTGATGATGGCGAGGAGCCAGATGAAGCAAAGGACCGCGATCGGCCCGCTCGCCCGCTCGCTGGCTCCTTATATAAGTGCGCAGCTCGTCGTTCTGGCACTGGTCGTGCTCATTCCGCGCCTTGCCCACCTTGCGGAACCGAAGAGCACCGCCGCACCGCCGGCTGCCAAAATCGACGACGACGACGACGCGGCCCGCAAGCGTTTCAACGACATGCTCAATCTACCGCCCCCGCCAGAGGAATAGTCTTTGGTGCAGCGCGGCATGGCTGGCTAGTACCGACCGTCGATTGCCGCCAATATGCCCCGTGAAAAGGGAGTGAAGCGTATGGCGAGCAAAAGCTCGGAAGCTGCCGTGAGCAATGAGATGGGCGACCTGGACGGCGATTCGCTGATCATGCATCGCACCGGCCGGCCCGGGAAAATCGAGATCATTGCCAGCAAGCCGCTGGTCACCCAGCGCGACCTGGCGCTCGCTTACTCGCCGGGCGTTGCCGCCCCCTGCCTCGAGATCGAGAAGGATCCCTCGACCGCCTACGACTACACCGTGCGTGGCAACCTGGTGGCCGTGATCTCCAACGGCACCGCGGTGCTGGGTCTGGGAGACATCGGCGCGCTCGCCAGCAAGCCGGTGATGGAGGGCAAGGCCGTCCTCTTCAAGCGCTTCGCCGACGTCGACTGCATCGACCTCGAGGTCGACACCAAGGACGTCGACCAGTTCATCAACTGCGTGCGCTACCTCGGTCCCACCTTCGGCGGCATCAACCTCGAGGACATCAAGGCGCCGGAGTGCTTCATCATCGAGCAGCGTCTGCGCGAGCTGATGGACATTCCGATCTTCCACGACGATCAGCACGGCACCGCCATCGTCTCGGCCGCCGGCCTGATCAACGCGCTGCACCTCACCGGCCGCGACATCAAGGACATCAAGATGGTCGTGAACGGCGCCGGCGCCGCATCGATCGCCTGCATCGAGCTGGTGAAGGCGATGGGCATGCCGCACGAGAACGCCATCCTGGTCGACACCAAGGGCGTGATCTACCAGGGCCGCACCGAGGGCATGAATCAGTGGAAGAGCGCCCATGCGGTGCGCACCCAGGCGCGCACCCTGAAGGAAGCGATGGTGGGCGCGGACGTATTCTTCGGCCTCTCGGTCAAGGGCGCCGTCACCAAGGAGATGGTGAAGTCGATGGCCGACAAGCCGATCATCTTCGCCATGGCCAATCCCGATCCCGAGATCACGCCGGAAGACGTGAAGTCGGTGCGGTCGGACGCGATCGTCGCCACCGGCCGCAGCGACTACGCCAACCAGATCAACAACGTGCTGGGCTTCCCCTACATCTTCCGCGGCGCGCTGGACGTGCGCGCCACGACCATCAACGAGCCGATGAAGGTTGCCGCCGCCGAGGCGCTGGCCGCACTCGCGCGCGAGGACGTGCCGGACGAAGTCGATCGCGCCTACTCCGGTCGCCGCCTGCGCTATGGGCCCGAATATGTCGTGCCGGTGCCGTTCGATCCGCGCCTGATCGTCGAGGTGTCGGCCGCCGTCGCCAAGGCCGCGATGGATTCCGGCGTCGCCAAGAAGCAGCTCGACATGGTCGAGTACAAGCGCAGCCTGTCGGGCCGCCTCGATCCGACCAGCCACTGGCTGCAGAGCCTGTTCGAGCAGGTGAAGGCCAACCCGCAGCGCATCGTCTTCGCCGAAGGCGAGGAGGAACGCACGATCCGCGCCGCCGTCGTCTATCGCGACAACGGCTATGGCACGCCGATCCTGATCGGCCGCGAGGAGCAGGTGCGCGAGACGATGAAGAGCCTCGGTATCGCCAACACGGCGGGCATGGAGATCCACAACGCGCGGCTCTCAACCAAGAACGCGCCCTATACCGAGATGGTTTACAAGCGCCTGCAGCGCGACGGCTACCTGCGTCGCGACGTGCAGCGCATGGTCAACCAGGGCCGCAACGTCTTCGGTGCCTGCATGGTGGCCGCGGGCGACGCCGACGGCATGGTGACCGGCATCACGCGCCGCTTCCCCGAGTGCTACACGGACGTGAAGCGCGTGATCAACATCGACGCCAACAAGGTGGCGATGGGCTATTCCATCATCGTCGCCCGCCACGGCACGGTGTTCCTGGCCGACACGGCGATCAACGAGACGCCGAGCGCCGAGCAGCTCGCGACCATCGCCAAGCAAATGGCCCAGAACGCCAAGGTCATGGGGCACGAGGCGCGGGTCGCCTTCACCTCCTTCTCGAACTTCGGCAGCCGCGAGATCGAGCGCATCGACCGCATCCGCAAGGCGATCCGCATCCTCGATTCAGAGGAAGTCGACTTCGAATACGACGGCGAGATGCAGGCCGACATGGCGCTCGACTTCGGCCTGTTGAAGTCGACCTATCCGTTCACGCGCCTGACCGGCCCGGCCAACGTGCTGGTGATGCCGGGACTGCATTCGGCGCACATTTCTTCGCGGCTGATGCAGAGCCTGGGCGGCGTCACCGTGATCGGTCCGGTGATCGACGGTCTCGCCAAGCCGGTGCAGATCGTGCAGATGGGCGCGACCGTCAGCGATCTGGTCAATCATGCCGCGCTCGCGGCCTACGGTGCGCTCAGCCGCAGAAGACAATAATCGGAGGTCATAATGGTCGATCTGGTCATTCGCGGAGCGACCGTCGTCGACGGTCTGGGACACGAGCCCAAGCGCGCCGATGTTGCCGTGAAAGACGGCAAGATCGTCGCCATCGGCGAGATCAAGGACAAGGGCGCCGAGACGATCGACGCGGGCGGCCTCACGCTGACGCCCGGCATCGTCGATGTGCATACGCATTACGACGCTCAAGTGACCTGGGACTCGACGCTGTCGCCCTCGCCGTCGCTCGGCGTCACCACGGCGATCATGGGCAATTGCGGCTTCGGCATCGTGCCCGCCACGCCCGAAGGCCGCGACCTGGTGATCCGCAACCTCTCGGTCGTCGAAGGCATGGATCTCGACGCCCTGCGCACCGGCATCAAATGGGACTTCGAGAGCTTCGGCGACTACATGGCGATGCTGCGCCGCCGCGCGCCCTACGCCAACGTGGCGGTGCTCGCCGGCCATTCGACCATCCGCACCGCCGTGATGGGCGAGGCCGCCTCCCAGCGCGCAGACGCGACGCCCGAGGAAATGGCGAAGATGAAGGCCATGGTGGTCGACGCCATGAACAACGGCGCGATCGGTCTCGGTGCTTCCTACTCGCTCAATCACTCGGGCTTCGGCGGCGTGCCGATGCCCTCGACCATCGCGCCGATGAGCGAGCTCGACGCGCTGGTGGGTGCCATGGGCCCGCGCGGCAAGGGCGTGGTCGCCATCGCCTCGGGCGTGAAGACGCCGCAGGAGTTGGAACCGATGGCCGCCAAGTATGGCCGGCCGTTCTTCCAGGGCACCGGCATGGCGATGTACAACGAGCAGGAACCGGCGCGCGCGCTCAAGATCTTCGACGATTGTGCGGCCGCGATCCGGCGCGGCAACGGGCTCTATGTCCAGATCCCCTGCCAGCCGCTCAGCTTCGACTTCACGATGGGCAACGCCTATCCGTTCTACAGCCACTCGGCGTTCGACCCGATCAAGGCCTTCTCGCCCGAGCAGCTGAAGGCCGTCTATCGCGATCCGTCGTGGCGGGCCAAGTTCCGCGAGAACGCGAAGAACCCGCGGCCCGGCATGATCTTCCAGGGCAACTGGGATCGCGTGATGGTGGCGGTGGCGCAAAAGCCCGCCAACGCCAAGTACGTGAATCGCTATCTGCACGAGATCGCCGCGGCCGAGCATCGCGACCCGCTCGACATCATGCTCGACCTCTCGCTCGACGAGAACCTGGAGACCGCCTTCCTCGGCCGCTTCCTCAATGTCGGCGACGATGGCGTGGCCAAGCTGCTGAAGCACGAGGCCGGCGTGGTGGCACTGAGCGATGCGGGCGCGCATCTCATCTACATGTGCGACGCGGGCTTCGGCCTGCACTTCCTGGCGCGCTGGGTGCGCGAGCGCGGCGACTTCGACATCGTCGAAGGCATCCGCCGCCTCACCTCGCATCCGGCCGATCTCTACGGCATCCAGAACCGCGGCCGCCTGGCCGTGGGCGCCCAGGCCGACATGCTGCTGTTCGATGCCGCGACCGTGGGTGTCTCGCCCGCCGAGAGGGTCGCCGATCTGCCCGGCGGCGGTCGCCGTACCATCCGCCGGCCGACCGGCGTGCACGGGGTCTTCTGCAACGGCATCAAGACCTTCGACGGCAAGGATTACGTCAAGCACGCCAAGGGCCCCGGCCATGTGCTCGACCGCTTCAACAGCTCGGCGGGCCACCACAACAGCGCCATCGCGGCGCAGTAAGTGACCCTCGCCACCTTCTGGCTCTACCTCGCGGCGGTCGGCGTGATCTCGTGCACGCCGGGCCCGAACGTCTTCTATGTGACGACGCGCAGCATCCGCTTCGGCTTCGGCTCCGCGATGGTGGCGATGACGGGGTGCCTCTCGGCGCTGGCGGTGATGCTGGTCGCCTCGGTGGCCGGCGTCAGCGCCTTCATGCTGGCGGTCCCGGCGGCATTCGCGGCGCTGAAATACGCCGGCGCCGCCTATCTCATCTTTCTCGGCATCCAGACTTGGCGTGCGCCGGTCGTGCCGCTCCTGGCCGACCCGTCGTCGCGCGAAATGCCGAGCCGCCTTGCGCTTTATCGCGGCGGCTTCCTCTGCGGCATCAGCAATCCGAAGTTGCTGGTGTTCGCAGCCGCCTTCTTCCCACAGTTCATCGCGCCCGACGCACCGTGGGCGCCGCAATTCGCTCTCTTGGTCGCGACATTCCTCGCCGTGGAGACGACGTTCTACGTCACCTACGCCCTGACCGCCCGCCGTCTCGCCGACCGGCTGATGACCGAAAGCTGGCAGCGTCGAGTTAACCGCGTCAGCGGTGTGATTTTTGCGGGATTCGGCTGCGTCCTGCTTCGTTACCGGCCGTAGCGCTTCCCGCCTTCCCTCCCGGCGTATAGGATTTCCATAAATAAAGCGCCTGGGAGGGCACGCCATGACGACGATCATGAAAATCAGCAGCCGGAATCTCGTGTCCGTGCGCCGCCGCAGCCTGGTGACGGGCGGCCTGGCGACCATCCTCGCCACGGGCCTCGCCCCCACCTTCGCGCGCGCCGAGGCCAAGAAGCTGGTGTTCGCGCACATCAACGCCGTGCCCGAGTCCGCCGCGATCGCCTTCGACTGGATGGCGGGCGAAGTGAAGAAGCAGTCGAACGGCGAGCTCGACATGCAGTTCTTCGGCTCGACGCTGTTGAGCAAAGAGCTCGAGATCATGAACGCGGTGAAGTCGGGCAACATCGCCATGGGTAGCCCGGCCGGCGCCGCCGCCACGATCTTCCCCGAGATGGGCATCTTCCTCGTGCCGTACCTCGTGAAGAGCTACGACCAAGCTTACAAGATGTTCAACGGCGCCATCGGCGACAAGATGGACAAGGACTTCCAGCAGAAATACGGCGTGAAGACGCTGTGCTACTTCGACTACGGCTTCCGCCACTTCTTCACCACCAAGAAGGCGATCGTCGAGCCGAAGGACCTGCGCGGCTCCAAGATCCGCGTGCAGCAGGCCAAGGTGTTCGGCGACACGATCAACGGCCTCGGCGGCAACGCCGTGCCGATGGCTTGGGGCGAGGTGATCTCGGCCGCCAAGCAGGGCGTGATCGACGGCGGCGACCTGCCGATCGTCAACATGCTGGCGCTCAAGATCTACGAGGTCTCGAAGTACTGCTCGATGACCTTCCACAACTACGGCCCGACCAACGCGGTGATGAACCTCGGCGTCTGGAACGGCCTCACGCCAGCGCAGCAGAAGATGATGCTCGACATCTCGCGCGAGGCGCAGAAGAAGATCCGAGACGTGACCGAGTCGATCGACAACTACGAGGAAGCGAAGAAGGCCCTCGAGCCCAAGGGCATGACGGTGGCCAAGGCCGACGTCGAGGCCTTCCGCAAGATCGCCCAAGACAAGATCTGGCCGAACTACCAGAAACAGTACGGCGGCATGTGGGATGAGATCGCGGGCTTCAAGGCCTGAGCACCGTGCGGTTCATCGCGTCGATCCCCAAGGTTGTCGTCTCCCTCCTGCTGGTCGCGGCGATCATCAACCTGCTGATCGGCGTCTTCCTGCGCTACGTCATGGTCCCGGTCACCGACTACATGGACTGGGATCCCGTGCGCTTCACCTGGGTCGAGGAGGTGGGCGAAATGCTGCTGGCCTGGCTCACCCTGGTGGGCGCGGCGATCGGCCTGCGCGAGCGCACGCACTTCACCTTGCACGTGCTGAAGCTCGGCGCGGCCGGGCAGCATTTCGTCGACCGCATCCACTATGTGCTGATCGGCATCCTGGGCGCGATCGCGGCCTGGTACGGCGTCAAGCTCTGCATCCTGAACCACACGCTGACCACGCCCGGCCTCGAGATCAATCTCGCGGTGCTCTACGCCTCGGTGGTCGCGGGCGGCGGGCTGCTGGTGATCTATGCGATTTCCATGATCGTGGCGCCGCCGCCGCCCGCTGAACCCATCTTGCCCGAGTAAAGCGCCGCCCATGTTGTTGCTCATCGTCGCGGCGATCTTCATCGTCCTGATCGCCTTCTCCATGCCGATCGTCTTTGCGCTCGGCGTCTCGGGCGTGGCCGGCCTGCTGATCGGCGGCTATGACATGCAGGTCCTGTCGTCGAGCATGGTCTCGGGCTCGCAGAGCTGGGTGCTGCTCGCCATCCCCGCCTTCGTCTTCGCCGGTGGCCTGATGGAACGCTGCGGCATGAGCCACGCGCTGGTCGACTTCGCCCGCGCGCTGGTCGGCTGGGTCAAGGGTGGGCTCGGCATGTCGGTGATCGTGGTCGCTTATTTCTTCTCCGACATCTGCGGCTCGAAGATGGCCGAAGTCTCCGCGCTAGGCTCGACCCTGATGCCGCCGCTCACCAAGGCGGGCTACAAGCCGGCGGACTCGGCGTCGCTGATCGCGGCCGGCACGGCCATGGGCATGCTGGTGCCGCCCGCCATCTTCATGATCGTGATCGCGCAGGTCACAAACACCTCGGCGGTGGCGCTGTTCCTCGCGGGCTTCATTCCGGCCGCCACGATCATGGTCTGCCTGATGGTGCTGGTTTATTACCGCGCCCGGAAATACGACTGGCCGGTCGACGGCAAGCCCAGCGTCACCCTGCTGGTCGGCTCCGCGCGCCGCGCCGCCGTGCCGATGGTGATCCCAATCGTCATCCTGGGCGGCTTCTTCCTGGGCGTCTTCACGGCGACCGAAGCGGGCGCCGTGGTCGCAGGCTACGCCTTCCTCGCCGCGCGCTTCTACTACCGCAACGTCACCTGGACCGAGATGGGCAAGCTCGCCTACGAGAGCGCCATCCTGACGGCATCGGTGGTCTACCTGCTCGCGGTAGCCTCGGTGTTTCAGTACATCATGGGCGTGTCGGGCGTGCCGACCTTGTTGGCGCACGTGCTGGGGCCGTTGCACGACATGCCCTGGCTGTTCCTGATCTGCACGGCCCTCATCACGATGCTGTTCGGCATGGTGCTGGAAGGCCTGCCGGCCGCGGTGGTGCTGATCCCGGTCGTCTTCCCGATCGCGGAGAAGATGGGAATCGACCCGATCCACTTCAACATCGTGCAGACGGCGGCCGTGGGCATCGGCCTGTTCCTGCCGCCGATGGGCGTCGGGCTGTTGATGGCGCTCAAGTTCGCCAACCTCACGGTCGGCCAGCATTGGCGCACGTACATGCCTTATGTGGCAGCGTTGATGATCGGCCTGCTGCTGATCATCCTGTTCCCGCAGCTCTCGCTGTTTCTCCCCAGGAGCGCGGGCCTGATCAAGTAAGGCTTACTTGGACGCCTTCGCCGCGCGCTGGTGCAGATAGACCTGCAGGTGAGCATAGGCCAGGCGCAGGTTGGGCGTCGCGATACCCGCCTTCTTGGCGCGCGCGATCATATCGCCCACGATGTGATCGGCCTCGACCATCGCGCCGGCCTGCAGGTCGTGCAGCATCGAGGCGGTGAACTTCGAGCCCTTCACGGTCAGGAACTTCCGGATGGTCGCCATGCCCTTCTCGCCCGGATCGTGACCGGCGGCGGCGGCCACCTTCTGGCCCTCGTCGACCGTTTCCATGACGATTGCCTGGCCTTCGTCGGCCTCCAGGATGTCGCCGGACGAGCCGCGCATCAGGCAGTTGGTGGCCGCCAGCGAGCACAGCATGATCCACTTGTCCCACAGATCCTGAACGATGTTCTGGTTCAGGCCGCCGTCGACGCCCGATTTCTTGATCGTGGCATCGAGCTCGAGCAGCGCCGGACGCGCCGGCTTGCCGTCGCGCTCGCCGAAGGAGATCGCGGCGAACGGGCTGGTGTGATGGATGACACCGTCGGCCGTCATGGCGACGCCGACCCGGGCGAGACCGCCCACTACCTTGTCCTTGCCGAACTTCGCGTCGAGCACGTCGAGATGGCGGAGGCCATTCAATAGCGGCACGACCGTCGTGGTGGCGCCGACCGCAGGCGCAATCGCCTCGATCGCACTCTCGAGGTCGTAGGCCTTGCAGGTCAGCAGCACGACGTCGTACGGGCCGCCGTCGCTGCCTTTCAGTACCGTCTTCACCTTCTGGGTGATGTCGCCCTTGGTGCTCTTGATGACCAACCCGTCGCGCGCGATCTTCTCGCTGCGCGCCGGTCGGACGAGGAAGGTCACGTCCGCGCCGGTCTGCTGCAGGCGTCCGCCGACATAGCCGCCGATCGCGCCGGCGCCGAGGATCAGGATCTTCATTTGACGAGGCCTCCGCGGGCGCGGCGCGCCTCATAGGTCTGTAGATGGGCATAGGCAAAACGCAGGTTGGGCGCGGCGATGCCGTGCTTGCGCGCACGGCCCAGCATGTCGCCCACGATCTGATGCGCCTCGACCGCGCCGCCCTTTTCCATGTCGCCCAGGATGGAGGCGACCGTCTTGGCGCCCTTGGTCGTGAGGTTCGTGCGCACGTTGCCCACGACTTTCTCGCTGGGCTTGAACCCCTCGGCGGCCGCGACCTTGCAGCACTCTTCGAGGATCTCGTTCATGATCGCCTCACCGTCCTCGGTCGTCATCATATCGCCGATGGTGCCACGCATCGCCGAGCACATCGAGGCGATCGAGCCCAGCATGATCCACTTGTCCCAGAGGTCCTGGTTGATGTTGGCGTGGAGGCCGCCTTCGATGCCGGCCTTCTTGCAGGCCGCGTCGAGCTCGACCAGCGCGGCACGCGCAGGCTTGCCGTCGCGCTCGCCGAAGGACACGCCGGACGACCCGCTGTGGAGGATCTCGCCGTTCGGGCCCAGCATGCCCGAGATGCGCGCGAGGCCACCGGCCACATGCGCGGCGCCAAACTTCGCGTCGAGCTTGGCGAAGTGGGCATGGCCGTTCAGCATCGGCACGATGGTCGTGTCCTTGCTCACGGCAGGCGCAATCGAGTCCATCGCCGAGTCGAGGTCGTAGGCTTTGCAGGCCAGGATGACGACGTCGTACGGGCCGCCCTCGCTGCCTTTGGTCACGACCTTGACCGGCACGGTCGCATCGCCCTTCGGGCTCTTCACCACGAGGCCGTCCTTCTTCACCTTCTCCGCGCGCTTCTCGCGCAACAGGAAGGTGAGGTCGGCACCGGCCTGGGTGAGGCGCGCGCCCCAATAACCGCCGACCGCGCCGGCGCCAAGGATCAGGACCTTCATTTCTTGATGCTCCGTTCAGCGAGCCAGCCGTCGAGCCAGGTCGCGAGATCGTCGGTCTGGTGATGGATGTGATCGAGGTTGGTGTCGGCCGCGCGCTTCACGCTTTCATCGGTGCGGATCCACACCGTGCGCATGCCCATGTCGTGCGCGGGCTTGAGGTTGACCGAGATGTCGTCGGCAAAGGCCGCGCGTGTCGGGTCGACGTTGTGACGGCGCACCAGCTCGTCATAGATCTGCTGGTGGGGCTTGGGCCAATAATCGCCGGCGACGATATCGAAGATCGCCTCGAAGTGGTGGGCGACACCCAGCCGCTCCATGACATTGGTGGCGTGCGGTACGTCGCCCGCGGTGAAGACGAGTTTGCGGCCGGGCAGCGCCGCCAGCGAGCGCTCGAGGTCCGGGTTGGGCTGGACCGGCGAATAGTCGATGTCGTGGACGTAGTCGAGATAGTGGCGCGGATCGACGCCATGCAGGCTCATCATGCCGCGCATCGAGGTGCCGTGCTCGCGCCAGTACTGCTTCTGCACCCGGCGCGCCTCCTCGGCGTCGACCTTCAGCCAGTCGGAAATATAGCGGCCGATGCGCACGTCGATCTGGGCGAACAGGTTGCAGCGCGCCGGATAGAGCGTGTTGTCGACATCGAACAGCCAAACGTCGGGATCGTGCTGGGGAATAGGCATTTGGGGATTTTGATTAATCGCCCACCGTGCGCTTGTCGAGCGCCGGGCCTATAAAGAGCGCAATGGATACCCTTACGATTATATTGCTGATTGCGGTGGTTTTGCTGGCTGCAGGCCTGGCCGTCGTCCTGCTGCGCCAGGCCGGAAATACGGCCGGAAACGCCCGCGCTGAAGAGGCGATGCGCCACCAACAGATGGCGATGGCCGACACCGTCCAGCGGGTCGAGCAATCGCTGCGCGAACAGGAGCGTGCGCTGGCCGCGGTGGTCAACGATCGCCTGTCCAAGAGCGAAGAGACCACGGGCAAGATCGTTACCGACCTGCGCGAGCGGCTGGTCAAGATCGACGCGGCGCAAAAGCAGATCGGCGACCTCTCGACCCAGGTCGTCGGCCTGCAGCACATCCTGACCAACAAGCAGGCGCGCGGCGCCTTCGGCGAAGTACAACTGGGCGACCTGGTACAGAGCGCGCTGCCGCCGTCGGCCTATGAGTTTCAGTCGACGCTCTCGAACGGCTCGCGCGTCGACTGCCTGCTGAAGCTGCCCAATCCACCGGGCTCGATCGCGATCGACGCCAAGTTCCCGCTCGAGAGCTATCACCTCCTGCGCAACGTCGTGGCCGGCGATGCCGCGGGCCTGCTGGCCGCGCAACGCGCCTTCCAGACGGCGATGCGCAAGCACATCACCGACATTCGAGACAAATACATCCTGCCGGGCGAGACGGCCGAGTCGGCCCTGCTGTTTTTGCCGTCGGAGGCAATCTACGCCGAGCTGCATGCCAACTTCGGCGGCATCGTCGACGAGTCCTACAAGGCGCGCGTCTGGATCGTCTCGCCGACGACGATGATGGCCACGCTCAATACCGTGCGCGCGGTGCTGAAGGACGTGCGCATGCGCGAGCAGGCGGGCGAGATCCAGAAGGCCGTCAGCCTCATGCTCAACGACGTGCGCCTTCTCGACGAGCGGGTGGCGAAGCTCAAGAACCACTTCGCAATGACCGAAAAGGATTTGCGCGACGTCGAGACCTCGGCCGACCGCATCACCAAGCGCGGCGAGCGCATCGTCGAAACCGAATTGGGCGAAGGCCCGGCGGCGTTGCCACCGAAGCTCTAGAGCGGCTCAGGTCACCGGCCGGGTGAAGGCCTGGCGCGCCAGCAGCTTCCAGTCGGAACCCTGCTTCTGCCAGACCTGCAGGACGCCGATCTTGGATACCGCCCACTTGCTGCCGTCGGCCGGGCCGCTCTCGCCCAGCCAGTTGTGGCGCACGATGGCGTTGTTGCCGACCACGGCGACCGACTGCGTCGACAGTTCGATCGACTTGTAGACGGTCTGCTTGCTGGCGATGACGTCGACGAACACAGACTGCGTTTGGACCACGCCCGACGAGTGGCCGTAGCTCAACTGCGGCGCCGTGAGCACTTCGAGCTTGGCCTTGTCGGCGACCAGCATCGCCTTGGTGAGATTGTCGACGGCCGCCGTCACGGCGGCGGTGTCGGCATCCTGGGAAAGGGCAGGAAGGGATGCGAACGCGGAGACGCCGACGGTCGCAAGGGCGGCGGTAGCAGCGGCAAGCTGGCGACGATGGATGGTCATGTTTTTCCTCCCGGAGGCGCAACGCTAGCCCCCACGTGAAACAGTGGCAAATCAGCGTTTTCACCGGCATCATGGCTCCATGAGCAAGTCCTCCGAGATCTTCCACCCGTCCTTCAAGGCCCAACCCTGGTGGTGGGAGGCCTGGCATCCCAACAATGACCTGTCCGTGGACCCGCCGGCCAAGACCGACGTGGTGATCGTGGGCGCGGGATATGGCGGGCTGTCGACTGCACTCGAACTGCGGCGCAATGGCGTCGACTGCGTCGTGCTGGAGCGCGGCGTGTTCGGCATCGGCGCCTCGACCCGCAACGGCGGCATGATTTCGGGCGGCACCAATATCGCCAAGGGGCTGGGCGGCAAGAACCCCAAGATCGACGCGGAGTTCGAGGCCAACAAGGCGGCGTTCCTGGGCAGCGGCGCCGATTCGCTGCAGACCCTGATCGACATCATCGGACGCGAGAAGATCGATGCCGGTCTGATCACCAACGGCCGCTTCACCGGCGCCTGGACGCCGGCGCACTACGACGACCAGGCGCGCAAGGTCGAGATGTTCAACAAATACGCCAACGTCGGCGCCGAGATGATCCCGCGCGAGCGGGTGCGCGAGATGATGGCGTCCGACTATTACTACGGCGGCATGTACGTGAAGACCGGCGGCAACCTCCATCCGGCGCGCTACTACAAGGGCCTGCTACACGCAGCGCATGCCCAGGGCGCAGTGCTGTGCGGCAATGTCGAGGCCGAGCGCATCGAGAAGGTGGGCGGCAGCTGGCGCGTGCTGACCGCCAAGGGCCCGATCACCTGCAAGGACGTCGTGATCGCGACCAACGGCTATACCGGCGACCTGACGCCCAAGCTGAAGCTTAGGGTCGTGCCAGTGGCGAGCCACATCATCGCGACGGAAGAGCTGCCGTTCCCCGCGACCGACCTGATCCCACTGCAGCGCTCGATCGGCGACACCAAGCGCGTGCTGACCTATTACCGGCCCTCGCCCGACGCCAAGCACATGATCTTCGGCGGCCGCGCGCGCTTCACCGCGGCGCCGCCGGAAGTGAGCGCGCCGATCCTCTATCGCTACATGACCGACCGCTTCCCGCAGCTGAAGGGCGTGCGCATCACCCACGCCTGGACCGGCAACGTGGCCTTCGCGCTCGATTCGATGTCGCACATGGGCCAGGACGACGGCATGCATTACCTGCTGGCCTGCAACGGCAGCGGCGTGGCGATGATGACTTATCTCGGCACCCAGACGGCGAAGAAGATCGCGGGCGGCAGCAACGCGCCGATCAATGCCTTCGATGGCCGCGAGTTCCCCGAGCATCCGATGTACAACGGCGACCCGTCGATGTACCTGCCGCTGATCGGCGCGTGGTATCGCACGCTCGACTGGATCGACCGCAAGCGCGCGGCGTAGTAGAAGCCGCGCCATGAACGCGCTCTCTCCCAACCTGCCCGTCACCTTGAAGGACGTGCAGGCCGCAGCCGCACGCATCGCCGGCGCCGTCGTGCACACGCCGTGTCTCCGAAGCGAAACCCTGTCGCGCATTGCCAAGGCCGACATCTGGGTGAAGTTCGAGAACCTGCAGTTCACCGCCTCCTTCAAGGAGCGCGGCGCGCTGAACACGCTGCTGCAGCTGACGCCGGATGAGCGCAAGCGCGGCGTCATCGCCATGTCGGCCGGCAACCATGCGCAGGGCGTGGCCTACCATGCCGGACGGCTCGGCATTCCCGCGACCATCGTCATGCCGTCCTTCACGCCCAACACCAAGGTGAGTCACACGCGCGGCCACGGTGCGCGGGTGATCCTGTCGGGCAACACTCTGTCCGAGGCCGGCGCCGAGGCGCATCGCGTGGCCGACGCGGAGAAGCTCGTCTTCGTGCATCCCTACGACGATGCGCGCATCATCGCGGGTCAGGGCACGATCGCACTCGAGATGATGCAGGACGTGCCGGAGATCGACACGATCGTCGTGCCGGTGGGCGGCGGCGGCATGATCGCGGGCTGCGCCGTGGCCGCGCGCGGGATCAAGCCCGACCTCAAGATGTTCGGGGTGGAATCCTCCGGCTACTCCGCCATGCGCCAGCTGATGGCGGGCGAGCCGGTGACGGCGGGTGGCGACACGATCGCCGAGGGCATCGCCGTGCGCGACATCGGCAAGGCGCCACTCGCCATCTGCAACGCGCTCCTCGAGAAAGTCGTCAGCGTCGACGAAATCGCCATCGAGCGCGCGATCGCACTGTTCATCGAGATCGAGAAGACGGTAACCGAGGGCGCGGGCGCCACCGGCCTCGCCGCCCTGCTGGCCTATCCGGACCTCTTCGCGGGCCGCAAAGTCGGCCTGGTGCTGAGCGGCGGCAACATCGACACCCGCCTGCTGGCCTCCGTGTTGCTGCGCGGGCTGGTGCGCGACGGCCGCATCGTGCGGCTGCGGCTGATGATCGGCGACGCGCCGGGCCAGCTCGCCCGGGTCACCACCGTGATCGGCAAGCTGGGCGGCAACATCGTCGAGGTCCAGCACCAGCGGCTGTTCGGCGTGGTCGCCAAGGCCACCGAGCTCGACGTCACCGTCGAAACCCGCGACCGCAACCACTTCAAGGAGCTGGTTTCAGCCCTGAATTCGGAGGGTTTCACGGTCCGTGTGCTGGAAGGCGCCGACCACTGACAACGCACCGGCGACCGGGCTAAAAGACCGCCATGTCCGCCTCCCCCACGTACGTCCCCTCGCCCACGCCCGACCTCGCGAAGATCGAACGGGCGCTGATCTCGGTCTCCGACAAGGACGGGCTCCTGGAACTCGGCAAGGCGCTCGCCAGCCACGGCATCGAGATCCTGTCGACCGGCGGCTCGGCCAAGTCCCTGCGCGAGGCTGGCCTCAAGGTCGTCGAGGTGAGCGACCACACCGGCTTCCCCGAGATCATGGACGGGCGCGTGAAGACGTTGCAGCCCTCGATCCACGGCGGCATCCTCGCCCGCCGCACCGACGCCGGCCACAAGAAGGCCATGGCCGACCACCAGATCGCCGGCATCGATCTTGTCGTGGTGAACCTCTATCCGTTCGAGGCCACCGTCGCGCGTGGCGCCGACTTCGCCACCTGCAGCGAGAACATCGATATCGGCGGCCCGGCCCTGATCCGCGCCTCGGCCAAGAACCACGACTTCGTCACGGTCGTCGTCGACCCGAAGGACTACGCCTCCGTGCTCGACGAACTCGCGGCCAACAAGGGCGCGACCACACTGAAACTGCGTCGTTCGCTCGCGGCCAAGGCCTATGCCCGCACGGCGTCCTATGACTCAGCGATCGCCAACTGGTTCGCCCAACAGGAAGGCGACACCTTCCCCGAGCGGCTGACGATCTCGGCAACCCGCGTGCAGGCGTTGCGCTACGGCGAGAACCCGCACCAGAAGGCCGCGTTCTATGCGGACGGCAGCAAGCGGCCGGGCGTCGCCACGGCGCGCATGGTCCAGGGCAAGGAGCTCTCCTACAACAACATCAGCGACACCGATGCCGCCTACGAATGCGTGGCCGAGTTCAAGGAGCCCGCCGTCGTCGTGGTGAAACACGCCAACCCGTGCGGTGTTGCCATCGGCAAGGACCAGTACAGCGCCTACCTGAAAGCCTACGAGTGCGACCCGGTGTCGATCTATGGCGGCATCGTCGCCGTCAACCGCACGCTCGACGCCACCACCGCGACCGACCTCAACAAGCGCTTCCTCGAAGTCGTGATCTGCCCCGACGCCACGCCCGAGGCGCTGGAGGTTCTGGCGAAGCGCAAGGACGTGCGCGTGTTGATCGCCGGTACCCTGCCCGATCCGGCGAGTGCGGGCATGACGATCAAGAGCGTGGCCGGCGGCTATCTCTTCCAGGGCCGCGACAATGGCCGCATCACCAAGGCCGAACTGAAGGTCGTGACGCAGCGCGCGCCGACGGCACAGGAGCTCGACGACCTGCTGTTCGCCTTCACAGTCTGCAAGCATGTGAAGTCGAACGCCATCGTCTATGCCAAGGACGGCGCGACGGTGGGCGTGGGCGCAGGCCAGATGAACCGCCGCGACAGCTCGCGGATCGCCGCCATGCGCGCCGCCGAATCCGGCGAGATCGCCAAGCGCCCGCAGAGTCCGGCGATCGGCTCGGTCGTCGCGTCGGACGCCTTCTTCCCCTTCGCCGACGGGCTGCTGGCCGCAGTCGAGGCCGGCGCCACCGCCGTGATCCAGCCCGGCGGCTCGATCCGCGACAAGGAAGTGATTGAGGCCGCCGACAAGGCCGGCATCGCCATGGTCTTCACCGGGATGCGCCATTTCCGGCACTGAACGCCGGAAAATGTACCAAAATCTTGGGACACCTCGGATGTCGATGGCATAAGGCTTTTAGGGCGTTTTGTACCGGATTCTGCCACCCCCTCCGCGCAATAATATTGCTCACATGGCCCGTGAAACCGACATCGAGCTGCCGGTCAAAACCTTCGCTTCCGAAGCAGCCTTCGAGAAGTGGCTGCGGACAAACCACGCGCGCTCTTCCGGTCTTTGGCTGAGGTTCTTCAGGAAGTCGGCGGCCAGAAAAGCCCTCACGCACAAAGGCGCGCTCGATGTTGCCCTCTGCTACGGCTGGATCGACGGGCAACTCAAAAAGTTCGACGAGATTTCCTATCTCCATAAATTCACGCCGCGCGGCCCAAAGAGTATTTGGTCGACGGTAAACAGAGAGCACGTCGAGCGTCTCGAGAAAGAAGGCCGGATGCGGCCCGCGGGACGTGCGGCCGTTGCCGCCGCGAAAAAGGACGGGCGATGGGACAAGGCCTACGCGCCTCAAAGTGAGATGGAGATCCCCGCGGATTTCTTGAAAGCCCTTGCCAAAGACAAGCAGGCAAAGACTTTCTTCGGGTCGCTCAATCGAGCGAACCTGTACTCGATTGCCTGGCGGTTACAGACGGCGAAGAAGCCCGAGACACGACAAAAGAGAATGGACGCGATCATCGCGATGCTCAGTCGAAAAGAGAAATTCCACTAAGCCTCCGTGGTCGCGATCCAAATGCCGGCGAACACCGCGATCAGGCCGAGCACGAGGTTGAGCGTGATCGGCTCGCCCACGAGTTGGTGCGCAAGCAGCGCCGCCGCGATCGGATTCACGGTCATGGTGTTGGCCACGCGCGTCGGTGACGCACGCTGCAGCGCCATCACCCAGAGGATGAAGGCAAGCGCGCCGCCGCCGATTCCGAGATAGAGGCCGGCAATCCACTGGGGCGGGCCGAAGCTTGCCAGCACGGCGAGGCGGCCAGTCACGACGCAGGCCACCAGGAGAGCCAGCGCGCCGGTACCCATGCCGACGGCGAGAAAGCCCAGTGCACTCGAACGCTGAATGAAGGGCCGCGACAGCACGTTGTAGACCGACATGCAGAGCACGGCGCCGATCATGATCAGCTCGCCCTTCCAGGCGCCATCGGGCGCGGCCGACAGGCCGGACGCCAGTGCCCCGAACACGCCCAGCGTGGCGAGGCCGACGCCGAGCGACTTGCGCCCGGTCAACCGCTCCAGGCCCAGCACCGCGCCGACCACCATCGTCTGCAGCGGCAAGGTCGAAAGGGCGAGGCTCGCGCGTGCTGCCGTCGTGTAGCCGATGGCGATATTGTAGAAGATGAAGAACAGGCCAAAGAAGCAGAAGCCCAGGACCGCGACCGCCGGAAAATCCTGCCGCGACGGCCAGCGCACGCGCAGCAGCAGCGCCACCGGCAGCACGCAGAGCACGCCGATGCCCCAACGCAGCAGGGCGATGGTCAGCGGATCGGCGGTCCCGACCAGATAGCGCGTGATCGCCGCCGCGGTGCCGCCCAGGCAACTCGACACGATCGCAATCAGAACGCCCAAGCCTTCGCTCATCGCGCCATCCTCGCGATGGGGAGAGCCAAGGCCATTACCTCATGGGTAGTTGCCGCGAGTTGGCTATGAAGCCAGCGCGTCGTCGATGGCGCTGCCGAGGCGGTCGACGATCTCGCCGATCTGTTCGGGCGTCACGATGAAGGGCGGCGCCAGCAGGACATGGTCGCCGCGCTGGCCGTCGATCGTGCCGCCCATCGGATAGACCATCAGGCCGCGCGCCATGGCGGCCTTCTTGACCTTCGCATGGAGCTTTCGCGCGGGATCGAACGGCGTCTTGGTCGAGCGGTCCTCGACCAACTCGACCGCCTGGAACAGGCCGCGGCCACGGATGTCGCCGACATGGGCGTGATTGCCGAAGCGCTCGCCCAGGCGCCGCTGCAGCAGCGCGCCCATCTCGGTGACGTTGGCGAGGAGGTTGTCGCGCTGGATCGTCTCCTGCACGGCGAGGCCCGCGGCACAGGCGAGCGGATGCGCCATGTAGGTATGGCCGTGCTGGAAGAAGCCGCTGCCGCCGGCGAAGGCGTCGTAGATCTTTTTCGACAGCAGCACGGCGCCGATCGGCTCGTAGCCGCCGCCAAGTCCTTTCGCAATCGTCATCAGGTCGGGCGCGATGCCTTCCTGCTCGCACGCGTGAAGCGTGCCGGTGCGCCCCATGCCGCACATCACCTCATCGAGGATCAGCAGCACGCCGTGCTTGTCGCAGATCTCGCGGATGCGCTTGAAGTAGCCCTTGGCCGGCGTCACCGCGCCCGCCGTCGCGCCCACCACCGTCTCGGCGATGAAGGCCATCACCGTGTCCGGGCCAAGCTCCTGGATCTTCTGTTCGAGCAGGTTCGCGGCACGCAGGCCATAGGCCTCCTCGCTCTCGCCCGGTTCGGCGTAGCGATAGGCGAAGCAGGGATCGATGTGATGCGTCTGCATCAGCAGCGGCGCGAACGGCGCGCGCCGCCACTCGTTGCCGCCGGCGGCCAGCGCGCCCAAGGTGTTGCCATGATAGCTCTGGCGGCGCGTGACGATGTTGCGCCGCGCGGGCTCGCCCTTCTCGATGAAATACTGCCGCGCCATCTTCAGGGCTGCTTCCACCGCCTCCGAGCCGCCACTCACCAGATACGTGTGGCTGATGCCCTTGGGCGCGTGCGCGATCAGATTGTCGGCGAGCTTCTCGGCGACGTCGGTCGTGAAGAAGCCGGAGTGCGCATAGGCGAGCCGGTCGATCTGCTCGTGCAGCGCCTTGTTCACCGCAGGATGGCCGTGACCGAGGCAGGAGACGGCGGCGCCGCCCGACGCGTCGAGGTAGCGCTTGCCGGCGGTGTCGACGATCTCGATGCCGCTGCCGCCGGCGGCGTGCGGCAGGGTGGCGCCGATGGCGCGATGCAGGATGTGGGTCATGGTCTGTCCGTCCTTAACGGCCGCGGCGCGGCAGGTGGACACCGAAGGCGGTCAGTTGCGCTTCGGTGCGGGCAAGGGCTGCGGTGGCCTTCTCGCCGGAGCGGCCGGCGACCAGCGCGGCCAGGATCTCCGAGACGGCGAGCAGCGGCGTCATCGTATGGAAGAAGGACGGTGAATCGGTCTGCACGAGGATCGTCGCCGTGGCGATCTGGGCGAGCGGCGAGACTTCGGAATCGGTGATCGCCACCACCGGCACGCCGTTCTTGGCCGCATAGCGCGCGCCCTCGATGGTGGCGCTGGCGTAGGGCTCGACGCTGGCGGCGAGCAGCACATCGCGCGCCACGGCGCCGCGGATCGCATCGAGGCCGGTGCCGCCGGCATCGTCCAGCATCACCGTGTTGCCGCTCAAGAGCGAGAGCGTGTAGTGGAAGTGCCAGGCGGCGGCGTGGCACGAGCGCAGCCCCAGGCAGTAGATGCGCCGCGCGCGGTGCAGCCGCTCGGCCGCGTCGGTCAGGCGCTGAAGCGTCACAGGCTCGGCCAGCCGCCCGATCTGGCGCGACAGGGTCTGCACCATTTCGGCGGCCAGCGCCTTGTCGCCGCGCAGCTTCTGGACCTCGACCTGCCGGCCGGCTTTTCCGGCAAAACCCAAGGTGCCGTCGCGCACCGCGCCGGCGTAAAGCGCGCGGACCTCGTCATAGCCTTCGAGACCGAGCCGCTTGGCCAGCCGCGTCATGGTGGCGGCGGGCACGCCGGCACGCCGCGCCTGCTCGCGCATCGAGAGGAGGGCCACGTCGTCGGGCCGTTCGAGGACAAAGCGCGCCGCCGTCTGAAGCTGCGGCGACAGGCCCTCGAAAGCCTCGACGATCGGTTGGGTGAGTGGCCCTCCGTCCATGACCTCTAGCGCAAGGGCAGTGCGTACATGGCGCCGCCCTTGGTCCACAAAGCGTTGATGCCGCGGCCGAACTGCAGCGGCGAGTCCTTGCCGAGATTGCGCTCGAAGCTCTCGCCGTAATTGCCGACCTGCTTGATGATGTTGAAGGCCCACTTCTCGTCGAGACCGAGCGCCTTGCCGTTGCCGGGGTTGACCCCCAGCAAGGTGCGTACGTTGATGTCCTGCGCCTCGAGCTTGCCGGTGACGTTGTTGGCGGTGATCTCGCGCTCCTCGGCCTCGAGCAGCGCGTTCTGCGTCCAGCGCACCACGTCGAGCCAGCGCGAGTCGTTGTCGCGGACATAGGGGCCGAGCGGCTCCTTGGAGATGATGTCCTGCAGCATCAGGTATTCGGCGGCCTTGCCGCTGGCCACGACCGCGGCGGCGAGCGCCGTCGCATCCTGTGTCACGGCCTGGCAGCGGCCGGCGAAGAAGGCGGCGTACATGTCCTCCGACTTGTCGAAGGCCAGCGAATAGACGCGATAGCCGCGCAGGCCGAACCACGCCGCCATGTTGTATTCGTGCGTCGTGCCCTTGGTGACGCAGACCGTCTTGTCGACCAGGCCGCTGGCGCGCGTGATGTTCATCATCTTGTGGGCCACGAAGCCCTGGCCGTCGTAGTAGTTGACGGTGGCGTAGCGGATCTTCGAGTTGGTCGAGCGTTGCAGGCTGATGGTCGAATTGCGCGCCAGCAAATCGACGTCGCCTTTTTCCAATGCCGCGAAGCGGTTCTCGGCCGTCAACGGCACGAACTTCACCTTTGTCGCGTCGCCCAGCACGGCGGCAGCGACCGCGCGGCAGAAGTCGACGTCGAGACCCGACCATTCGCCCGCCGCGTTCCGCGCCGAGAAGCCCGGCGCCGAGCCGTTGGCGCCACAGATCAACTCGCCGCGCTTCTTCACCGTGTCGAGCGTCGACTGGGCGGCTGCGGGCAAAGCGCCCGCCGCCATCAGGATCGTCGCCGCCCCGGCCATGACGGCCATCCTCATCGTCTTCGCAATAGTAAGCATGTGTGCCCCTTTGGTTAGCCCCGCCAAAAGGTACGAGGCCCGACGAAAGACCTCCAGCCAAAGGATTGTAACACGCACGCGATCACGACCTGGGGCTGATGCAAATTGTTCGGCGCCCCAGGACACCGCAGAGCTCACCGCAACGGCAGCGGATACATCAGGCCACCCTTGTTCCACAGCGCGTTCACGCCGCGCTGCAGCTTCAGCGGCGAGCCCGCGCCGACATTGCGCTCGAAGCTTTCGCTGTAGTTACCGACCTGCTTGATGATGTTGTAGGCCCACTTCTCATCGAGGCCGAGGGCCTTGCCGTTGCCTTCCTTGGCGCCAAGGAACGTCAGCACCATCGGATCGGTGCCCTTCATCTGCTCGTCGACATTGGCCTGGGTCACACCCCTCTCCTCGGCCTCGAGCATGGCGAACAGCGACCAGCGCACGACGGCGGCCCACTGGTCGTCGCCGCGGCGCACGAACGGGCCGAGCGGCTCCTTGGAGATCAGCTCGGGGATGACGGTGTAATCGTCGCCCTTGTTGCGGGTGGCGAGCGCCGACGCGAGCGCCGACGAGTCCTGCGTCATGGCATCGCAACGGCCGCCGAAGAAGGCGTCGTACATCACGTCCTGGTTCTCGTAGACCACCGGCTTGATCTGGAGGTTCCGGCTGCGGAAATAGCCCGACATGTTGGCTTCGTGCGTGGTGCCCTGAGCCACGCAGATCGTGGCGCCGCCCAGTTCCTTGAGATCCTTCACGGCCGACTTCTTGGCGACCATGAAGCCCTGGCCGTCGTAGAAATTGACCCCGGTGTACTGGATGCCGAGGCCGGCATCGCGCTGGAGCGTGATCGTCGAGTTGCGCACCAGCATGTCGATCTCGCCCGACTGCAGCGCGGTGAAGCGTTGCTGCGCGGTGAGCGGCACCATCTTGATCTTGGTGGCGTCGCCCAGCACCGCGGCGGCGACGGCGCCGCACATGTCGATGTCGAGGCCCTTCCACTTGCCCTGGCTGTCGGCCAGCGAGAAGCCGCCGAGGCCGGTGTTCACGCCGCAGATCACCTGGCCGCGCGCCTTCACCGTGTCGAGATTGGATTTGGTCTGGGCGAAGGCCGGCACCGTCATCAACGTGACGGCGGCAACGGCCAGGATGGCCTTGATCGGATGCATTCTTGTCTCCCTGAAACGACTGTTTCATAGAGTGCATATTTGGTGCAAATGGCGCAACCCCTGAATCCGCCCGGAGCCGCTATAGTCCGCCAGAAATAGAGAGAAATAGTGAAAGGACCCTTATGGCTTCCCATCCCGCGCTCGCTCCCGGCCGCGTCGCCGTCGTCACCGGCGCCGCGAGCGGCATCGGCCTCGCTGCCGCCGCCCGCTTCGCCAAGCTTGGCCTGAAGGTTTGCCTCGCCGATCTGTCGGCCGATGCGCTGGCCAAGGCGGCATCGACGATCGAGAGCAAGGACGTGATGACCGTCCCGACCGACGTCAGCCGGCCCGAGAGCCTGCAGGCGCTGAAGGACAAGGTCTATAGCGCCTGGGGCGAGGTCGGCGTGCTGATGAACAACGCCGGCACGGCGCCGGGCGGCGGGGCGTACGATCATCCCGAGCGCTGGCAAAAGGTCCTGAGTGTGAACCTGTTCGGCGTGGTCAACGGCGTGCAGGCCTTCGTGCCGGCGATGCTGCAGCAGAAGACGCCGGGCGCGGTGATCAACACCGGCTCCAAGCAGGGCATCACCTGCCCGCCGGGCGACACCGCCTACAATGTCAGCAAGGCCGGCGTGAAGGTCCTGACCGAGGGCTTGGCGCACAGTCTTCGCAACGAGGAAGGGGGCAGGATCACGGCCCATCTGCTCATTCCGGGCTCGACCTTCACCGGCATGACCAGCCGCGGCCGTACCGAGAAGCCCGCCGGCGCCTGGACGCCCGACCAGGTGATCGACTTGCTGGTCACTGGCATGGCGCAAAATGAATTCTATATCCTGTGTCCTGACAATGAAGTGACTCGCGAGGTCGATCACCGTCGTATTCTATGGGCGGCCAACGACATCGTTCAGAACCGGCCGGCGCTGTCGCGCTGGCACGCGGACTACAAGACCTCGTTCGAGCAATTCCTGCGTGCCAAGGAGTGAGCCATGAAGATCCCCGTCTGGAGCTACGTTGCCGTGCTGGGCGTCGGCCTCGCGATCTTTGCGATGGCGCCCGGTAAATCGAGCGCGGAATCCGCCGTCGCCGTTCCAGCCCCCGCCGTCGATGAAACCGCATCGGCGCCCACGGAGACGGCGGTGTTTGCCGGCGGCTGCTTCTGGGGCGTGCAGGGCGTGTTCCAGCATGTCGACGGCGTAAAGAACGCCGTGTCGGGTTACGCCGGCGGCGAGAAGAAAACCGCCGAATATGAAGTCGTGAGCGGCGGCCGCACCGGCCATGCCGAGTCGGTGAAAGTCACCTACGATCCGGCGAAGATCACCTACGGCCGCCTACTGCAGATCTATTTCTCGGTCGCGCACGATCCGACCGAGCTCAACCGCCAGGGACCCGATACCGGCACGCAGTATCGCTCGACGATCTTCCCGGAGAACGACGAGCAGGCGAAAGTGGCGAAGGCCTATATCGACCAGCTCAACAGCGCCAACACCTTCGGCAAGAAGCTCGCGACCACGATCGAGCCGGGCAAGCCGTTCTACGCCGCCGAGGGCTATCACCAGGATTACCTGACGCTCAATCCGCGCCAGCCCTACATCGTCTACAACGACCTGCCGAAGATCGAGGCGTTGAAGAAGATGTTTCCCAACACCTATCGCGCCAAGCCGGCGCTGGTCAGCGAAGCCGGGCTTTAATCTTCTGGGATCGCGGACCTCCAGGTCCGCTCATGAATCCGAGGCGGACCTGGAGGTCCGCGGTCCCGTGAGACTCTAGCTGGGGTTTGGCCGCAGCACGCGGTGCAGGTCGAGCACCGGGGGCGCGTGACCCAGTTGCGAGAGCAGGGTGTGGACCTGGGCGCGGTGATGAGTCTGGTGGTTGAAGAAATGCGGCAGGATCACTGCCAGCGGATCTTCCGAGTCGAAGCCGGAGTTGTTGACGTAGCGCACGGTCCCTTGCTCGAAGTCGTCGGGCAAGTCCGAGAAGAAGCGCTCGATGCGCCGGTCCATCTGCTCGCGCGCCAGGCGGAGCGCATCGAACTTCTCGAACTGGACGGCGCCGAGGTTGGTCGACACATGTGTGCCGCCTTCGAAGCGCGTCATCCAAATCGTGTCGCCCAGCAGCAAATGGTTCAGCGTGCCGTGCACGCTGCCGAAGAATGCACCCAGGTCACGCCGGTATTCTGCGCCGGAAAGACCGGCGCAGGCGGCGTAGAGGGTCGCGTTGGCGAGGCGGTTGTAGGTCGCGTATTGCGCCCACGAACCAGAAGCGGAGCCGGACATGGTCCCTCTTCTAGCTCAGCGCGACGCCACCGAAATCCAGCGAATGACGTCACGGACGAGCTTGGCCGTCACCGAGCCACGCATCCGGTGGGCGCGCAGCATCACGGGCTGCCGGTCGTACGCGAGAGTGGGAGTGGTCATAGAAACCTCCATTGAGCTGAAGCCTATGTAATTCCTGCCCTTCCGTTCGTTAATCCGTCCTTGTTGACCAATACTTATGAATAATATTCACTAATCGGCGATGATCGATCATGCGAGCGAGATGGCCGCCTTCGTTCGGGTGGTCGACGCCAAGGGGTTTTCGGCGGCAGCGCCGGCGCTCGGCCTGACGCCGTCGGCGGTCAGCAAGCTCGTGACCCGGCTCGAGGCGCGGCTGGGCGTGCGGCTGCTGCAGCGCACGACACGGGCACTCCACCTCACCGAGGAAGGCGGGGCCTTCTACGAGCAGGCGCAGCGCATCGTGGGCGAGATCGAGGCACTGGAGAGCCGCATCGTCGATGGGCGCGGCACGCCGCACGGCCTCCTGCGGGTGACGACGTCGCTCGCCTTCGCCACCCATCAGCTCACGCCCGTCTTGGCGGAGTTCCTGGCGCGCTATCCCGACATCCAGTTCGCGCTGCTGCCGACCGATCGCATGCTCGACATGGTCGAGGAGGGGATCGACGTCGCCATTCGCATCGGCCGCATGGCCGACACCAGCTTCGTGGCGCGCCGCATCGGCGAAGACAGGCGCGTGATCTGCGCCACGCCCGATTACCTCGCGCGCCACGGCACGCCCACGCGGCCGGAAGAGCTGCTGCGCCACAATTGCATCCTGTCGCGCGAGCGCTCGCACCTGAACCGGTGGGCGTTCCGGATCGACAACGAGATCCGTGAGATCGAGGTCACCGGCCGGCTGGCCGTCGACGAGGGCGACGCGCAGCTTCAGCTCGCCTTGCAGGGCATCGGCATCGTGCGGCTGACCCGCCTCACCGTGGCGCAGGCGGTGCGCACCGGAGCTCTGGTATCCTTGCTGCCGGAATTCTCCGCGGAGCAGGCCCTGCCCATCAACGCCGTCTATCCTCATCGCCGGCATCTCGCGCCCAAGGTGCCGGCGTTCGTCGATTTCCTGATCGAGAAGTTCACGCCGCCACCGTGGGAGATCTGAGCTGGGAGATTTCCTTCACCTCCTGATCGGCGCCGGGCTCGTGACCCTGGGCGCGATCTTCGGCACCCCGCTGCGCTTCTATGTCGGCCGCGTGGTGAGCGCGCGCGTCGGCGAGACGTTCCCGTGGGGCACTCTCGTCGTGAACGTGAGCGGATGCCTGATCATGGGTGTGGTCGCGGCCTATGCCACGCGGCACGGCCTGTCGGGCCGTTCGGACTACTGGCTGCTGCTCGCGACCGGCTTCCTCGGCAGTTACACGACCGTCTCGTCCTTCGCGCTGCAAACGCTGGCGCTGGCGAGAGAGAGCGAGACCCGCTTCGCCGCGGGCTACATCGCGCTCTCGGTCGGCCTTTGCCTCGGCGCGGTGGCACTTGGGTTTGCCGGAGGCATGCGATGAGCCTCTATGCCGCGATCGTCGCCGGCGGAATCGTCGGCAGCCTGATGCGCTGGCTGGTGGCGCTGGTGCTGCCGTCCGTCGCCGGCGGCTTTCCCTGGCCGACGCTGTTCGCCAACGTGACCGGCTGCGTCCTGATCGGTTTCTATTCGGCGCTGACAGGGCCCGACGGCCGGTTGTTCGTCGATCCGCGCACGCGCCAATTCGTGCTGACCGGCATCTGCGGCGGCTACACGACCTTCTCCGGCTTCAGCATCGAGATGCTGCGCTTCCTGCAGGCGAGCGACTCGCTGCAGGCGGCAGTCTATCTTGCGGTGTCGGTGACCAGCTGGCTGGCCGCGGTCTGGCTGGGCGACATCGTGGCGCGACGACTGAACCACCGAGGGGGGCTTTAGACCATGCAGACTCCGAGACCGGCGCAGCTCCTGCGCATCCTGATCGGCGAAGCGGCGCGGCACAACGGCAAGCCGCTCCATGAGGCCATCGTGCTGAAGGCGCGAGACATGAAACTGGCGGGCGCCACCGTGCTGCGCGCCGGCATGGGCTTCGGCCATTCGCACGTGGTCCATAGTGCCAAGATCATGCAGCTTTCCGACGATTTGCCGCTCCTCATCGAGATCATCGACACCAGGGACAAGATCGCGTCCTTCCTGCCCGAGCTCGAGGGCATGATGAAGGGCGGCATCGCCACGGTTCAGGACCTCGAGATGCTGGTCTACGCCTCGGAACCTTGAGGCCTGGGGAACCCTGAGCCGGTTCCCCAGTTAACGGTGCATGGACCGGGACCAGGAACTCTTCATACAGGCCTTCTGGGTCAAATGCCGGGAAACCATCCGCCCGGAAGTGGATGCCGCTGCGCACGATCTGCGCAGCGCCGGCCGCGACACCGCCGTCTCGTCGCAGGAATATTCGGAAGTGCCCGACCGTCCCCCGACAGCCGTCGGACCGTCGCTCACCCTCACTTTGCGGCCGCGCGGCCCCGCCGACGGCGTCGTGCAGCCCGCGATCGAATTCCATGGCGACGTCGCCCGCAACAAGATCGAAGTGCGCACCTCGGCCGGCCATCGCCAGGTCTACGATCTCGACACTGTCGACGAGCGGATCGTGAAGGGCGAGATCGCGGAGTGGCTCGGCCATCTCATAACGGCCTCGCCCGTCTGAAGACGGAGCGCTAGGCTGTCCTTCCATCAAGGGAGGGCGCCTCATGGCTGACGCTATCGACGATCTGTTCCGCCGCTTCGGCAAAGGCTTCAACAAGGCCGACGTGGACGAGATCGCGGCCTGCGTGACCGACGATTTCGAGTGGCGCCTGAACGCCGGCGGCTCGCCGGCCGGTCGCGTGCTGAAGGGCAAGGACGATCTACGTGCCTACTTCGCCGACAAGAGCACGGCGCACAAAGAAGCGCGTTACTCCGAGGCGCGCATCCATCGCTCCGGTGACAAATTGTTCGGCACTTTCCGCGTTACCGGCATCGACGCTGCCGGCAAACCGTTCGATCGCTACGGCATCGACCTCTACGAAGTGAAGGACGGCAAGATCTCGCTGAAAGACAGCTACCTGAAGGCGGACTGATCGTGAGCAACGACACCGTCCTCTTTGAGATCGATGGCCGCGGCGTGGCGACGGTCACGCTCAACCGTCCCAAGGTCAACAACGCCTACAACGGCGACCTGATCCAGGGCCTGCACGACGCGATGGATTCGCTTGGCCGCGAGGCCGGCCTGCGCATCGTCGTGCTGAAGGGCAACGGCCGGCATTTCCAGGCGGGCGCCGATCTCGCCTGGATCAACGGCGTGGCGACGCAAAGCCCGAAGGAAAACGAAGCCGTGAGCCGGCTGACGGCCGAGGCGGTCCGGCGACTCGATACCTGTCCCGTGCCGACGCTCGCGCTGATCCAGGGCGGCTGCTTCGGCGGCGGCACCGGCATTGCCGCGGCCTGCGATGTCGTGGTCGCCAGCGAAGATGCGATCTTCTCGATCAGCGAGACGCGCTGGGGCCTGATGGCGGGCATCATCCTGCCACAGCTCTGCCAGGCCATGGGGGTGCGCCAGGTGCGCCGCTATGCGCTGACCGGCGAGCGCTTTGGCGCTGCGGAAGCACAAAAGCTCGGCCTGGTGCACGAGGTCTGCCCGACCGGCGGCCTCGAGGAAGCGGGCAAGAAGATCGTCGAAGCCGTGCTGATGAACGCACCGGCCGTGACGACGGCCACCAAGTTGCGCTCGATCGCCTCGGCCCGTGCCTTCATCGACGACGGCGAGATGCGCGACCTGATCGACGAGCACGCACGGGCGCGCCAGCAGGCCGAAGCCAAGGAAGGCCTGCTGAGCTTCAAGGAGAAGCGCAAGCCTTCCTGGTATCCGGAAGGTTAGTCGAGACCTTCAAACAACGGCGTCGAGACGTAGCGCTCGGCGAACGACGGGATGATCACCACGATGCGCTTGCCGGCGGCTTCCGGCCGGGCCGCGATCGCGAGGGCTGCGGCGACGGCGGCGCCCGACGAGATGCCGACAGGAATGCCTTCCTTGGCGGCCATCGCGCGCGCGTTCTTGAAGGCGTCCGCGTTCTCGACCTGGATGACTTCGTCGATCACGGTGCGGTCGAGGATGGCCGGCACGAAGCCCGCGCCGATGCCCTGGATCGGATGGGGCGAATGCTTGCCGCCCGACAGCACGGGCGAGAGCGCCGGCTCCACGGCCACGATCTTCACGCCCGGGACCTTGGCCTTCAGCACCTGGCCGACGCCGGTGATGGTGCCGCCGGTGCCGACGCCCGCCACGAAGTAGTCGAGCTTGCCACCGGTGTCCTTCAGGATTTCCTCGGCCGTAGTGCGCCGATGCACTTCGGGATTGGCCTCGTTCATGAACTGCTGCGGCATGAAGCTGTTCGGAATGGTCTTGAGCAGCTCCTCGGCCTTGGCGATCGAGCCGTTGATGCCCTTCTCACGCGGCGTCAGCTCGAGCTCTGCGCCGAGGATACGCAGCATCTTGCGGCGCTCGATCGACATCGAGTCCGGCATGGTGAGGATGATGCGGTAGCCGCGGGCGGCAGCGACGCAGGCCAGGCCAATGCCGGTGTTGCCCGAGGTCGGCTCGATGATGGTGCTGACGCCCGGCGTGATCTTGCCGGCCTTTTCGGCGGCCTCGATCATGGCGAGCCCGATGCGATCCTTCACCGAGGCGAGCGGATTGAAGAACTCGAGCTTGGCCAGGATCTCGGCCTTCGCACCGGCCTCCTTGGGCACCTTGTTGAGGCGGACCAGCGGCGTGGCGCCGATGGTCTCGGTGATGTCGTTGTAGACGCGGCCGCGGAATTCAGGAGCTTGGGTCATGGCGCCTTTATACCCTGACGTCGCAGCACTGACCAAGCGGTCAGCAGCACCAGCGACAGGCCCGAGATCGCCCACCCGATCTGCTCCTCGGGCAGCGCCACACGCTGCAGGGTGTAGGTGTGCCGGCCAGCCGCCGCCGTAAAAGAGACGAGACGCAACGGATCGGTCGGCACGATCTGTGTCACTGGCGTGACACGCCAGGCAGGAAAAAAGAAGCGCCGCACGACGACGGTCGTCGGCGCGGCGCTCTCGACCTCGATCGTGAGCGCCCCGAACGGCGCACCATCGGCCCGGCACACGCGGGCGGCTGGCGTACACGCGATCGGTGCGACGTTCGCCACTTGCTGCAATCCGATATCGGCGATGTCCTCGTTGGCGGACTGTGGAAAGCCGTGCGGCTGGTATTCCTTCGCGTCCCGCTGCACGAGCGACGGATGTTCGATCGTGCGCTGGAGGCGCAGCACCATATCGCCCATGGCCAATAACTCGGCGAAGGCGAGGGCGAGCGCGGCGAGGCCCAGGAGGTAGACGATCGCGCGCGGCGGGTTTCGGACTGGCGCCCCGCAGAAGGCCGTGATCACGGCGAACTCCACCACCACCATGAGTCGCCAGGGAAACTGGACTTTGGCGAGCTCGGGCAGCTGCCAGAACCACGGCACCAGCCCCGACATCAGTACCAGGCAAACGAAGCAGATCGCGACCCACAAACGTGCGCCGCCGGGACGAAGACAGAGTGCAAAAGCGAGCAGGCCATAGGCGGCCGCCAGCAGCACGACGACCCACATGATCGAGGGCTCGGGCCAGCGCTGCGGCGTAAACAGGAACCAGTTGTCGACGGTATAGAACGACGACCACAGTCTTTCGGCTGACACCCAGCCCTGCAATGTCATCGCCGGCACGAGATAGACGGCGGCAAGGCCGATGCCGAGGGCGACACCGGCGGCGACACCCAGCATTTCACGCAGCGTTCGCAGTCGGGTCACCACGAACGCCGGCAGGACCGTGACCGAAACCAGCAGCGCCGTCGGCAGGTGGGTTGCCAGCAGACCGGCATAGGCAAGGGCGAGCAGCACCGGGCGACGGATCGTCAGCAGGATCAGCGGCAGGAAAACGTAAGCGGCGAATTCGGCGTAGGCGCCGCGCATGTAGTGATCGAGCAGGTGATAGGGCGCCGCCATGTAGACGAGCGCGCCCCAGAAGGCCGCGCGCGGCCGGCCGGTTTCCTGCTTCAGCCAGGCGTGCATGGCGAGGCCGGAGGCAAACAGCACGAGCGTCGCCGAGACAGATAGGCGATACGGCACCGACAGGAGGTTTGCCATCATGACGCTGACGAGCGCGTCGATCCAGAACGGCAGCGGCGGATAGAAGTAGAAGGCGGGACTGCCGAGGCCGTCGAACGACGACGGCATCCACCGTGGATAGGGAACGACGGTGCGGAATTGCTCGGCGAACTGCGCCGCCCAGGTGAGGTTGAGCGGCGAACTGTGGCTGATCAACGTGCCGAACAACAGCGACGGCAGGAGCAGGAACACCGCGGCAGCCGCGTAGCCAAACAACTGTCGGCCGGGAGCGGGAGCGGAATGATTCATGCCGTTGCAATATATCTGATATCGGTGCGCGGCCGACAACCCTTCCGGGTGCAATCCAATAGACCCCAACGCCGCGTGAAAGTAGTGTCCGCCGGATGCGGCAGATGCATTTGTCTGGATCGGCACAGCGGCTGACAACCGACCGCGCCGCATTCGTGGCGACCGTCCTGTTCGCGGGCGCGACCTTCTGGTTTGCCCCGCGCCCGCCGATGATCGATCTGCCGCAACACGCGGCCCAAGTTGCCTTGTGGCACGACCTGCTGCTGGGGACGTCGAAGTGGCAGTCGCTGGTCTACGTCAATATCTTCACGCCCTATCTGATCGGCTACAGCCTCGCCCTGCTGCTTTCCTTCGTGATGCCGGTCGCCGCGGCGCTGAAGCTATTGCTGGCCGGGGCCTATTTCGGCTTCGTCGGATCCTGCGTGGCGTTGCGTAAACGGATGGACGGCGATCCCCGCCTGGACTGGCTGTTCATTCCTGGCTTCTTCGGCTTTGCCTATGCCTTCGGCTTCTACACCTTTCTGATCGCCGCACCATTCGGCGTGTGGTTCATCGTTCTGGCCCATCGCTACGCCGACCGTCCGACGATCGCGCTGGCCCTCGGCCTCTTCGTCGCCGACCTGGCGCTGTTTTTCACCCACGGCCTGATGTTCCTGTTCGCCAACGCCATCGGCGGGATATTCCTGCTGCTGAGGACCCGGCGGCTGACCGGCCTGCTCGTGGCTGTCCTGCCCTATGTCGCGATGGGCCTGTGGTGCCTGGTCTATGCCCAGGTCCGCTTGCGCTTCGAGGCCAGTCCGTCCGGCGATCCCATCGACTTCGTTTGGGGCTGGGACCTGAGAAGGCTCAACTTCCTGGTCTATTCCATCGACTGGCCCACGGGCGCGCTGGCCGCGGCCTGGGAACTGGGCAAAGTGCTGTTTTTCCTGCTGGCGGCTCCGGTCATTCTGGGCGCGCGCCCGAACCGGCGCGATGCCAGCGTCTATGTGCCGTTCTCGGTCACGCTTCTGATCGGCGTGCTCGTGCCGATCGCGCTCCTGAACACCTGGCTGCTTTACCAGCGCTTCGCCCTGTTCCTGTTGCCGTTCTACGCGCTGATCTTCCGCGCGCCTGAGCGCGCCGTGCCGAGCGCCGTACGCCGCCTCTGGCTGCCGCTGCTCTGCTGGACCGTTCTGATCGTGCATACGAGCCGGCTGCTGGCTTTCAGGGAAGAGAGCGCATCTTTTGAGCAAGTCCTTGCGGCCGCCGAACCGGGACAGCGGGCGCTTGGCCTGGTGCTCGACGCGGCGAGCACAGCAACGGGGACGCTCGACGTCTATGCGCACTTTCCGCTGTGGTACCAGGCGGAGAAAGGCGGCTTCGTCGATTTCAATTTCGCGGGATATCTGCCGCAGGTCGTGCGTTACAAGCTCGACCAGGCGCCGCCCGTTTATATGAGCGCAGGCCAGCCGTGGCAGCCCTTCACCAAATTCGACTGGGGCCAGGACCAGGCGGAGCTCTATCGCTACTTCTTCGTCCGCAGTCCCACGCCGCTGCCGCCGGACTATTTTCCAGCGGGTCGCTGCGCGCCCGTTCTGCTGAAGGTGGCCGGCCCGTGGTCGCTCTTCGAGAACAGGAACTGCTTCTCGGGCCGCCCGCCGGCGACTACTCCGCCGCCTGCTTCTGCGCGATGAGGTCGGGCGTCAGCGTGTAGGTCGTGAACTGCTTGTTGAGCGCCGGCATCGGGCAGGCCTCAAGATGGCCCTCGGCCGGGCGCATCAGGACCATGGCCGATGTCGAGACCAGTGCGCCGCGATTGTTCGGACGCGGCGGACGGCACACCGAGTAGGGCGTCTGGTAATCGTCGAAGAAGGCCTGGCGGAAATCATCGAGCGTGAGCTTGCCGCGCTTCGGAGTCAGCGAGTCGCGCACGCGCTTGTCGCGATAGATCGAATCGGGCGTCTCCTGCAGGCCGGTGTCCTTGACCTTGGCGCGGCCCGACTCGGAGATCCAGTGATTGGCGTGCACGTAGATACCGCGTTCCGGCGCGATCCAGAACGTCTCGTCGGGCGCGCATTCGAAGCCGAACGCCTCGCCGCCGCAGTGACTGATCGCCATGTGGTTCGACCCGAGCTTGTGGGTCGAGAAGATCGTGCGCACGGCCAGCGCCAGGTATTCGGCCTCCAGCACCTTGCGGCGGATGAAGGGCAGCGGCACGCCCGCGCCGCGCTGATAATCGCGGTCGCATTCGAGCGCATTCGCGGTGAGGCCGATGCCGGCCGAGTTGAGGCCCGAGCGCGCGAGACCGCCCGCTTCGGTGAATGTCAGGATGTCCGGCCCGTCCTCGCGGCGGATGCGCAGTACCACGCCGGTCTCGGCGCATTCCGCGCGCCAGTCCCAGTTCTGGCCGTGCACCAGCACGCCGTCGGCCGTCGCCTCGGGCAGCGCCAGCGCTGCGGTGCAGCCGTCGGGAAAGTGCTGCGCGGCCTGCTGGCGGCGCGCGGCCGACACCATCTCGGTGCGGGCGTTCATCAGCATGATGCCGGCGAAGGGCACGTTCGCGCCTTCGGCGATGCCGCGCATCTCTTCAACGTAAGTCGGATCGAACGCCTCGACCGTGGGCACCATCGCCTCGGCGCGACGCTCGAGCTGCGTCCAGTCGACGCCGCTCTTCAGCAGCGACTCCGAATACATCGCGATGCCGCGCTTGATCTGCTCGGGCGCGGCCTTGCCGTGCTGACGACCACGCTCGGTCGAGTTGCCGGAGAGATCGATCAGGGGGAACGGCGCGTAGGTCATCACGGACTCCCGAGAAGGGCGGCGCGGAAACGATCCTTGAGGTGCGCGCCATCCTGCGGCGGCATCACGAACTCGAGCTTCTCGACGATCACCTTGACCAGCCTGAACACCGGGCCCTTCTTGGTGCGCAGGTCCTTCACCAGGGTCGCGACGCCAGCCTGGTCGCGCACGGTGCCGGTGTCAGCAATGCCACAGCCTTTGGCGATCATCTCGAGATCGGTGCCGGCGCCGGAATTGGTCGGGCCGTTGTTGCGCGGGCTGGTGTGGCTGGCCTGATTGCCGGTTTCACCAAACTTCTCGTTGTCGAGCACGCAGATCGCGAGATTGTCGGGCTGCTGCGCCGCCACCGTCGCAAGGCAGCTCACGGTCATCATCAGGTCGGCGTCGCCGGTAATCACCAGCACGCGCTTCGACGGCTGTGCGATCGCCAGGCCAAGGCCCATCGGCACGGTGCCGCCCATCGCGCCCCACAGCGGCATGTTGAGCGGACGGTCGCCGGCGGCGGTGATGTCCCAGTTCGACGAGCCGAGGCCCGCGATCACCAGCAGATTGTCGTCGGCGCCGGCGAGGATCTGTTTGACCAGCGGGCGGCGCTGGAGCGTGGAGGTGCTCATGTTATTTCTTCCCGAAACTCTTGATGCCGACCAGCTTCTGCCGCAGCAGCACGGCGACCGCCTGGCCGCCGTTGAAAGCCGAGCGCGCGGCGTGATCGACAGTGGCCTTCACGTCCTCGGCCTTGTCGGCGGAGGTCACCAGCACACCCATTGCCTCAAGCACTTTCGGCGTGCCCTGGCCCATCGGGTATTGCCACGAATTGAACTCGCCATGCTCGCCGCGCATCGTGATCAAGGTGAGGAACGGAAAGCGCAGGGTTTTGGTGAGACCCAGGAGGTTGATGGTATTGCCGACACCCGAGCTCTGCATGAGCAGCACCGAGCGCTGACCGCCTAGCCACGCACCGGCGGCGAGGGGAATGCCCTCTTCCTCGGTGGTGAGCGCCAGCGTGCGGATCGAATTGGAGTTCTGGCACGCCTCGATCAGCCGCGAGTGGCCGGCGTCGGGGACGTGATAGACCTGCTTGATGTCGTGGTCCTGGAAGACCTGGAAAATATCGTCGTGCCAATCGTTCATGCCTAAGGTCTTAAGCCCGGCACGAAAAAGAATCTAGGCGTCGATGCGGGCCATCATCGTATCGCCGGGCTTCAGCAGCCGGCCGTCGCGTGCGCGCAGCTCGAGCTTGCCGACCGGCTCGCCCTTCTCCTTGTCGACCAGCATCTGGCGCGGTCCGCTGCGCGGCATCGCCTCATTGCCCCATTGGCCGAGCGCCACGATCACCGGCCACAGGCCGCGGCCCTTCTCCGTCAGGCGATATTCCTGATAGGCGCTGCCGTCGGTGGCCGGCACCAGTTCAAGGACGCCGTGCCCGACCAGATCCTTCAGGCGGCGCGTCAGGATGTTCTTCGACACACCCAGGCTCTTCTGGATCTCGCTGAAGCGCGTCCGCCCGCGTAGGGCGTCGCGTACGATCAGCAGCGACCACCAGTCACCGATGACATCGAGGGTGCGGGCGATGGGGCAGGCCGCCCCCGTCAGGCTTTTCCGGCGCATGAGATAACCTTTTGCGACACTGGTTGCATAATAGAACAGGAGACGGATATAAGCAAAGTGGTTCCATGTTGATACCGGAGTAAATCGGATGTCCGACGTTGCCGCCGCCACTGTCGACCAAGTCCCCGTGACGTCCCCGGTCGCACCGCCGAACGCCCGCCTGGCCGGCGCCGAGCGCAAGGCGCGGGCCCGCGAGATGATGCTGCACGGGCCGATCGTCCGGACCCTGGTGAAGCTGGCGTTGCCGACCATCGGCGTGATGGTCGCGCAGACGGCGGTGGGCATTGCCGAGACCTACTACGTGGGCTTCCTCGGCACCGAAGTGCTGGCGGGCGTGGCGCTGGTCTTCCCGATCTTCATGCTGATGACGACCTTGTCGAACGGCGGCCTCGGCAGCGGGGTCGCTTCGGCGATCGCACATGCGGTCGGCGGTGGCCGGCAGAAAGACGCTGACGCACTGGTGTTCCATGCCGTCGTGCTGGCGGTGATCTGGGGCGCGGTGTTCATGCTGGGCGTGATCTGGGGCGGACCGGCGCTCTACGCCGCGCTGGGCGGCCGTGATGCCTCGCTGGCCGCGGCGCTGAAATATTCCAACGTGCTGTTCGCCGGCGCCGTCGTCGTGTGGATCGTGAACATGCTGGCGGCGGCACTGCGCGGCTCGGGCAACGTCAAGGTGCCCGCGCTGGTCACCCTGATCGGTGCGGCCGTGATGATCCCCGCCTCCCCCGCGCTGATCTTCGGCTTCGGCCCGATCCCGCGGCTCGGCGTTGCCGGCGCCGCGACCGCCTTCAACATCTACTATCTCGGCGCGCTGATCGTGATGCTGGCCTACATGCGCTCGGGCCGCTCCGGCCTCACGCTGACCGTCTCACGCCTCGAGTGGCGCCTGTTCGCCGACATCCTGAAGGTCGGCCTGCCCACGGCGATCAACGCGGTGCAGACCAATCTCTGCGTAATCTTGGTGACCGGCGCGGTCGGCCTGTTCGGCACCGCGGCGCTCGCGGGTTACGGCACCGCCTCGCGCCTCGACTACGTGATGATCCCGATCCTGTTTGGTCTCTCATCTGCAGTGCTGACCATGGTCGGCATCAACATTGGCGCCGGCAATCCGGCACGGGCACATCACATCGCCTGGGTCGCGGCCTTGATCGGCATCGGCATCACCGAGACGATCGGCCTTGCCGCCGCGATCGCGCCGTCAGTCTGGGTCGGCCTGTTCACCAACGATCCTGCCGTGCTGGCGCCCGGCATGACGTACCTCCGCATCGTCGGTCTGGTGTACGGGCTGTTCGGCTTCGGCTTCGTGACCTCGTTCGCCGCCCAAGGCGCGGGCAAGGTGTTGTGGCCGTCAGTCGCCGTCACCGCGCGGCTTGTCGTGGCCGCAGGGGCTGGATGGATCGCTGTCACGTCGTTCGGCGGCACGATGGTCACCCTTGCCGTGATCGTCGCCGTGTCCTTCGCCGTCTATGCGGGCTTCGCATCGCTGGTGATGTTCCGGGCCTCGGCGTGGTCGCCGAAGAAGGCATAGAGACTCAGAACGGCTTCAGCACGACCAGGAACACGATGCCGATCATCATCACGGTCGGCACCTCGTTCCACCAGCGATAGAAACGCGCCGGCTTCACGTTGCGATCGGCCTCGAAGTCCTTGCGCCATCTTCCGTAGACGTGATGCACGCCGGTCAGCACCAGCACGAGCGCGAGCTTGGCGTGCAGCCAGTGGGCGTGCCACCAGTCGCCCTGCCATGCGAGCGACAAGCCGAATATCCAAACCAGGATCATCGCCGGGTTCATGATGCCGCGCAGCAGGCGGCGCTCCATCACCTTGAAAGTCTCGCTTTGCGGCGATCCTTTCTCGGTGTTGGCATGATAGACGAACAGGCGCGGCAGGTAGAGCAGCCCCGCCATCCACGCGATGACGGCGATGATGTGAAGGGCCTTAAGGCTTTCATAGAGCATCGCGCACCAGCCGGGAGAGACCTTCGATGAACTTCGGATGCGTGCCCACCGTCGGCACCCGCACGTAGGTCGAGACGCCCGCTTCCGCCGCGAGCTTGCGATAGTCGATGTCGAGTTCGACCAGGGTCTCGGAATGCTCCGACACGAAGCTGAGCGGGTAGAGCACGATCGACTTCTTGTCGGCGGCGGCGCGATGGATCTCGGCCTCGGTCGGCGGGCCGATCCATTTCAGCGGGCCGACGCGGCTCTGGTAGCAGACCGACCAATCGACATTGGCGAGCCGCTCGACGATCGCGCGCGCGGTCTGCTCGACCTGCGACTGGTAGGGATCGCCCGCCTTGATGATCTTCTCCGGCAGCCCGTGCGCGGAAAAGAGAAGGCGCTTGGGCCCACCCCCCGCCGCGGCCAGCCCTTGCGTCACGAGGTCGACGGACGCCGCGATGAAGCCCGGCTCCGTGGGATAGTCCTTCACGCGGTGCGTCTTGGTCCCGAGTCTGGGCACACCATCGTCCCACGCCGTGAACGACGAGCCAGTCGTCGTGGTCGAGTATTGCGGATAGAGCGGCAGCAGCACGATGGTATCTGGTGCGAAGTCCCGGACCTGCTGGACGACTTCCTCGGTCATCGGATGCCAGTAGCGCATGCAAACGAAACAGCGCCATTGGTCCCAGCTGTTGCCGTCGCGTGCCAGAGCCTCCTGCAGCGCCTGGGCCTGCATCTCGGTCTGTCCGAGGATCGGCGAGGCGCCACCGATCTGCGCGTAGATATTCCGCGCCTTCGAGGCACGGCGGCCGGCAATCAAACGCGCCAGCGGCCAGCGCAGGATCGTTGGCAAAGTGATGATTGCAGGATCGCTGAACAAGTTGCGCAGGAACGGTTTTACGGCGTCGAGCGAATCTGGTCCGCCGAGATTGAAGAGGACGACGGCGATCTTCATTCGGTCGAGGGCTTCCAGTTGCGCACGATCTCGACGAGCTGGGCGACATGCTCGGGCGGGGTCTGCGGCACCACGCCATGGCCGAGATTGAAGATGAACGGGCCATGGCCAAGCTTGTCGAGGATGCGCGTCGCCTCGCGCTCAAGCGCCGCGCCGCCGGCCACCAGCATGATCGGATCGAGATTGCCCTGCACGCAGATATGCGGCTGCAGTTCCTTCGCCGCCCAATGCGCGCCGAGGCCGGTGTCGAGCGATAAAGCGCTGAAGGCATCGGGACGGCGGTACATCAGCGCGGCCGGCCCAACGGCGCGCGGAAAAGCGATGATCGGCACCTTGGGATGACGCGCCCGCACGCCATGGGCGATGCGCACCATCGGCTCGAGCGACCAGCTGAAGACCTGTTCCTCGGGCAGCACGCCCGCATGTGAATCGAAAAGCTGGACGGCATCTGCGCCGGCTTCGATCTGGTTCACGAGGTGATCGACGATCGCGTCGACCAGCAGATCGATCAGCACGCTGAACGATTCGGGATGGCTGTAGGCCCACTGCTTCACCTTGGCGAAGTCACGGCTGCCCGAGCCTTCGATCATGTAGCAGGCGAGCGTGAAGGGGGCACCGGCGAAGCCCAGAAGCGCAGTCTCCCTTGGTAGCGCCTTTCTTGCCTCGCTGATCGCGCGATAGACCGGTGCCAGGAATTCCGGAAGGCGTCCGCGCGAGAGTTTGCCGAATTGGGCGGGGTCGGTGAGTGGCTCGAGCTTGGGTCCTTCGCCCGTCTCGAACCAGACCTTTTGGCCGAGCGCATCGGGGATCACGAGGATATCCGAGAAGATGATCGCAGCATCGAACCCGAAGCGCCTGATCGGCTGCAACGTTACCTCGACAGCCTTCTCGGGCGTGTAGCAGAATTCGAGGAAGGAACTGGTCGTCGCTCGGATGGCGCGATACTCCGGCAGATATCGTCCGGCCTGCCGCATCAGCCAGATCGGTGGCGTCGGAGATCGCGTCCCGGAGAGAGTCTCCAACAGTTTCCCGCCGCTCATGATCTTTCCCTCATGCCCCTCTCTTACTCTATTCAATCTAGGTAGTAGCAGTAGTAGTCCGCGCGGATTACGGGGATGCGTGTGATTAGACGTTCCTCCCCAGAGGCCTGTGGATCGGACTCGCCCGGTTTTACAGCCTTACGGAGATGGATTCACGATTCGCAGGTTGTTCATTTTTAATCATCCGCAGGGACAGGAACGTGGACCGGTTGGGCGGGGCGAACCGAGATTTGGCCGCTGACCGTGGAATCCCCACACTGTCCCCGCTCTCCCTCGAGCAATGCGGCGTTTCTCCCGGGGCTCCTGTGGGGTAAAACGGGGCGTGGCCAACCGCAATTTTCACGTCCATCTGGTTTCCGACTCCACCGGCGAGACGGTATCGAGCGTCGCCCGCGCGTGCCTCGTGCAATATGAAGGCATCTTCGTGCAGGAGCATGTCTGGTCGCTGATCCGCACGCGCGGACAGATGGACAAGGTGATGCAGGCGGTCGAGCGTGACCGTGGGCCTGTCCTCTATACGCTGGTCGATCCGGAACTCCGCGATGCCGTGCGCGACCATTGCCGCAAGCTGCAACTGCCGTGCGTCGGCGTGCTCGACCAGGCGATGAGCGTGCTGGCGGTGCACTTCCATTCCAAGAGCGAGCAGTGGCCGGGCCGCCAACATCAGCTCGACGACGGCTATTTCGATCGCATCGATGCGATGCACTTCACGCTGGCGCACGATGACGGCCAGTCGACGCACGATCTGGAGGATGCCGACGTGATCCTGGTCGGGCCGTCGCGCACGTCGAAGACGCCAACCTGCATCTATCTCGCCAATCGCGGTGTGCGTGCGGCCAACGTGCCACTGGTGCCGATGGTAGAGCCGCCGCCTGAGCTCGAAGCGGCCAAGCGCCCGCTGGTCGTGGGGTTGATCACCGATCCCGAGCGGCTGTTGCAGATCCGTGTGAACCGCCTGCGCCTGCTGCAGCAGGACACCGAGTCGGAATACACCGACATGGAGCAGATCCAGGGTGAGATTCAGGCAGCGCGTCGTCTTTACGCACGGCGCAAATGGGCCACGATCGACGTCACGCGCCGCTCGATCGAGGAGACGTCGGCCGCGATCATGCAGATGCTCGCCACGCGGCGCGAACAGAAACTGCAAGCGCCGTAAGACCATGAAGCGGCCATGAAGCAGCTCGCGTCGACACTTCTGGTGTTGCTGCCGACTGCTTCCCTTGCCGCTGGCGGCATCGACGTTGCGCGCGGACCCGACAGCACGATCTACGGCAACTGCGTGCCGAGCCTCGTGGTCGAGAACCAGTCCGCCGAGACGGTCGACTATCTCCAGGTCGATCTCGTGCTCACCCTGGCCGACGGCCAGAAGCGCACAGTGGAATTGCAATCCGCCTATCGCGACGGCGTGCTCTATCCGATCGCGCCGGGCGGGCGCGCGACGTTGAAGCAACATCTCGATACGTCGCGCGCGATCGGTGTGCAGTGCAGCGAAATTGGAGGCCGTATGGTTGGGCAGACGATTTGCGAAGCGGGCGGAAAAGCTTGCCTGTCGCCACTATCGGTTCGTCCCTAATCACGCGGGCGTGTTGGAAATTCCCTGCGGCAGTTGCGCCCGATCTGCAGCGAGCCGTTGGAGCGGCAGGCGCGGTGTCATAAGCTTGCGTGAACAACGGCCGGCAACAGGTCGGCTCCGGATGGGAAGGATTCTCCGATGACCCTGCGTCTTACGCGGCGCGCCTTTGCAGGCGCTGCCACTGCCCTGCTCGCCTCGCCCGCCGTGCTGCGCGCCGCGGAGCCGATGAAATTCCGCGTGTCGCTCGACACCGCGCCCAGCCATCCCCGCAACGTGGCGATGGTCGACTTCGTGGCCAAGGTCCTGAAGGAAACGAACGGCGAGCTCGCCGGCGAAGTATTCCACTCCGGCCAGCTCTTCGCCGACCTCAACGTCTCCAAGGCGCTGCTGCAGGGTCAGGTCGAGATGGCCGCCCCGGGCGCGTGGACGCTGACTGGCCTCGTGCCCGATTGCGACATGGTGCAGTTGCCGTATTTCTATGGCACGCCGACGTCGGTCACCTGGAAGGCGAGCGACGGCAAGCCCGGCGCGCACGTCAACCAGCAGCTCGAGGCCAAGCTGCAGACCAAGGTGCTCGGTCCGTGGATCGATCTCGGGTACCAGAATTGGTATTCGACCAAGACCAAGATCGACAAGTTCGAGGCGCTGAAGGGTCTCAAGATCCGCAGCCCGGGCGGCGCGGGCATTTCCTGGCGCATCAAGTTCGCGCACGCGATCGCCAACACGACGGCCTGGCCGAACGTCCCGCTGGCGCTCAGCCAGGGCACGTTCGACGCTTTCGTCTCGACCGACGAGAGCTGCAACTCGGCCAAGCTCTGGGAAGCCGGCGTGAAGTACTCCTACGCCGACCATCAGTTCATGGGCCAGTACATCCCGATGATGAGCAAGGGCTTCGCGGCCAAGCTGCAGCCGGCGCAGATCAAGATGATGAGCGACATCTGGGGCGCCAACATCGCCGACTATCGCAAGGGCTCTGCGGCGAGTCAGGCCAACGCGCGCAGCGTGCTGGAGAAGAACGGCGTCACCTTCTTCGACCCGTCGCCCGAGGAAGCGGCGGCCCTGCGCAAGGCGATGATGGGCGACATCGACACGCTCATCAAGGAAGCCAAGCTGTCGCCGGAAATCGTCAAGCTGGTCAAGGAATCGACCGGCTCCGCGGCCTGACCTGAGAGACGCTTGACCCAACGCGACAATCTCTGGGATCGCGTCGAACGGACCCTGGTGGGCCTGCTCGGCGCGATCGCCATGATCGTGGGAGTCGTCCAGGTCCTCGGACGCTACTTCTTCCCGACCTATGCCATCAGCTGGGCCGAGGAGGTGATCGTCTACCTCGTCGTGTGGGGTGTGATGATCATCTCGAGCCAGCTCGTGCGCACCGACGGCCATGTCCGGCCCGACCTGGTGCTGCGCCTGGTGGGCACCACCGGCCAGCGCTGGCTCGAGACCTTCAACTGCCTGGTGGCGCTGATCTTCTGCATCGGCATGACGTGGTACGGCATGAGCATCGTGATCGGCTCGTGCCAGCTCGACGAGCACAGCTCGACCGACTTCTCGTTCCCGATGTGGATTTACTACAGCGCGCTGCCGGCCGGTGGGTTGCTGATGACGGTGCGCTACACCATCCGGCTCTATCGTTACATGTTCGCGTTCGATCCCGAGACCATGACCATCGGCCATACCGCCGAGCATGAAATGATCACGCCGAAGGACTGACGCCGGATGTGGGTCTTCCTCTTCTTCGTGATGTTCTTCGGCCTGCTCGCCTCGGGCATGCCGATCTTCCTCGTGCTGGGCGCCTGCGCCGCCGTGCTGTTCTTCGTCTCCGACCAGCCGCTGATCGGCATGACGCAGGTCGTGATCGATTCGATGAACTCGACGACCCTGATGTCGCTGCCGCTGTTCGTGATGGCCGCGGCCTTCATGCGCCAGGGCGGCGTCGCCAAGGCGCTGGTCGATCTCTGCACGGCGTGGATCGGCGGCGTGCGCGGCTCGCTGGGTCTCGTCACCGTCGTTGCCTGCACCTTGTTCGCCGCGATCTGCGGCTCGTCGGTCGCCACCGCGCTCGCCATGGGCACGATCCTGTTGCCCGCGATGATCGAGAAAGGCTATCCGCGCTCGTTCGCGCTGGGCGTCATCGGCGCCTCGGGTACGATCGGCATCGTCATCCCGCCCAGCCTGGCGCTGATCCTGTACGGCATCGTGGCCGAGCAGTCGGTGCCGCGGCTGTTCCTGGCCGGCATCCTGCCGGGCCTGCTCCAGGCGACCGCGTTCTTCGTCTGGGTCTGGTACACCGCGCGCAAGAACAATTTCCCGATCGAGCCCAGCCTGCCGATGGCCGAGCGCTGGCGGGTGACCGGCCGGGCGCTGCCGGCGCTGATGCTGCCGATCATCGTGCTGACCGGGATCTACGGCGGCTTCGTCACGGTGACCGAGGCCGCCGCCGTCGCCGCCGCAGCGTCGATGGTGATCAGCCTCGTCTTCTACAAAGGCTTCAAGTGGACGCAGTCGCTATCGGTGATCGCCGATGCGCTGAAGAGCGCCGGTACGATCATGCTGATCGTGGCCACCGCGATCGGCTTCGGCCACTGGATGACCGACTCGGGCGTGCCGGCCAAGCTCGTGACCTGGGTGCTCGCCCATCACCTGTCGACCTGGGAGTTTCTGCTCGCCATCAACGTGCTGCTGTTGGTGCTGGGCTGCTTCCTCGAGGTCGTGGCGACCTTGCTGCTGGTGCTGCCGATCCTGGCGCCCGTGCTGATCCCGCTCGGCGTCGACCCGGTGCATTTCTCGATCATCTTCACGCACAACATGGAGATCGCGCTGGTCCACCCGCCGGTCGGTCTCAATCTCTACGTGCTGGCAACCATCTCCACCGCGCCGATCGGCGAGGTGATCCGCGGTATCCTGCCGTTCCTGATCCTGCTGTTGATCGTGCTGATGATCATCACCTACTGGCCGCCGCTCACCATGTGGCTGCCGCAGCTGGTGTACGGCCACTAGGCCGAAAAATGACGCCGAGTGTCCCAATTTCCTGGGAAACCTCGGATGCCGATGGCACAAGCCTTTCAGGCGATTCTGTACCGGATTCCGCCACCCCCTCCGCGCAAGAAAATTGCGCGGATCTCTCTCATGTTCCTCTCCCCCAGCGGGGGAGAGGAACATGAACGAAGAAGTCTAGTGCAGCGGACCGCCGCCGAAATCGTGATGAACGACATTGTCCTGATGTGACGGCAAGTGGTGCATCGGCGTGTCGAGGTCGCCCGCCCATTGGCCGCTCACGCGTGCATCGTTCGCGGCGGGCTCGTCGTTCAGGATCTTCTCGCGCGCTGGCATCAGGAGAAGGATGACCGTGCCCGCGATGCCTGCGATCGCGAGCAGGATCACGATGACAAGCAGGGTCGGATCGCCCACCGCCGGCCCCTACTCGGCCGCCTTCACGACGGGATCGAAGCGGGCGTCGAACTCGCGGATCGACTGCTCGACCGTCTGGGCGATCTGGGTGAGCTTGGACTGGTTCACGACCTTCAGGCCGAACAGGTCCTTCACGTAGAAGACGTCGACCGCGCGCTCGCCGTAGGTCGTGATGTGCGCAGTAGCGATCTGCAGGCTGCAGCGGGTCAGCGCGCGCGTGACGACATGCAGGAAGCCGGGCCGGTCGCGGCCGTTGACCTCGATCACCGTGAACGTGTCCGAGGCGTTGTTGTCGATCAGCACGCGCGGCTCGACGGTGAAGACGCGGTCGCGCTTGGGCCACGAGGCGCGCTGGGTGTCGAGTTCACGCTGCACGTCGAGGCGGTTGGACAGCGCCAGCTCGACCCGCGCCGACAGTCGCGCCAGCCGCTGCGGCCCGTCGAACGGCTTGCCCTCGAGGTCCTGGATCCAGAACGTGTCGAGCGCCATGCCGTTGGTCATGGTGAAGATCTTGGCGTCGACGATGTTGGCGCCGCTGATCGCCATGGCGCCGGCAAGGCGCGCGAACAGGCCGTGGGTGTCGAGTGTGTAGATCGTGACCTCGGTCACCGAACGCGCGCTGTCGACGCGATGTTCGATCGCGAGGGGCTGCTTGTCGCGTTCGGCGCGGCGCACCAGCTCGGCCTGCCGCGCCAGGGTGTCGGGATCGAACGACAGCCAGTAGGAGGCATAGCCGCGCGCGAAATGCGCGTCGCGGTCGGCGTCGGTCCAGCCGGTCAGGCGCTTGGCGACCTCGCCCTGGATGGTCTTGATGCGCTCGGCCCGGCCGCCGACCAGGGTGCCGCCGGACAGGAGCTGCTCGGCCGCGTGATAGAGCTGGCGCAAAAGCGCGGCCTTCCAGCCATTCCACACGTTGGGGCCGACAGCGCGGATGTCGCAGACGGTCAGCACCAGCAGCAGGCGCAGCCGCTCGGGCGATTGAACGAGGGCGGCAAAATCCTCGATCGTCTTGGGATCCATCAGGTCGCGCTGGAAGGCAGTGCCCGACATGGCGAGGTGATAACGCACCAGCCAGGCCACGGTCTCGGTCTCGGCCGCCGTCAGGCCAAGACGCGGACCGACCTGCATCGCCACTTCGGCGCCCAACACCGAGTGATCGCCGCCGCGGCCTTTGGCGATGTCGTGCAGCAGCACCGCGAGATAGAGCACCGGTCGCGACACGATCTTGTGCACGACCTCGGCGGACAGTGGATGGTCTTCCTTGTGCGTGCCGTTCTCGATGTTGGCCAGGATGCCGATGGCGCGGATCGTGTGCTCGTCGACCGTGTACGTGTGGTACATGTCGTGCTGCGTTTGCGCGACGACCCTGCCGAAGTCGGGCACGAAGCGGCCGAACACGCCGGCCTCGTTCAGCCGCCGCAACGTCGTTTCCGGATCGTGACGCGAGGTCAGCATTGCCATGAACAGGCGATTGGCCTCGGGATCGGCGCGCAGCCGGTCGACCTGGCGGATGTCGTGCGTGATCTGGCGCAGGGTCGCGGGATGGATGTCGAGCCCGTTCTCCTGCGCCACGTGGAACAGCCGCAGGATCGCCGCCGGGTCCTTCTCGAACATGTCGGGTGACGAGGCGCTGAGGCGTTCGCCGTCGAGGCGGAAGCCCTCGAGCTGGCGCGGCCGCAGCGACTGCCAGATCGCGGCGAGTTTCGGCTTGCGGCGGTGGCTGTCCTCGAGGGCGGCCACGAAGATGCGCGTCAGGTCGCCCACGATCTTGGCATGAAGATAGTAGTGCTTCATGAAGCGCTCGACGCCGCGGCTGCCGGAGCGGTCCTGGTAGCTGAGGCGGCCCGCGATCTCGCGCTGGAGATCGAACGACAATCGGTCGTCGGCGCGGTTGGTGAGATAGTGGATGTGGCAGCGCACCGTAGTGAGGAAACGATCGGCGCGCTCGAAGTGCCGCGCCTCGCCCGTGGTCAGCACCTTCTTGGCGACCAGCTCGGCGGGCTTGGCGACGCGATAGAGGTAGCGCGCGATCCAGAACAGCAGGTGCAGATCGCGCAACCCGCCCTTGCCTTCCTTGACGTTGGGTTCGACGACGTAGCGCGAATCGCCCATGCGCGTGTGGCGCTGGTCACGCTCGACCAATTTGGCTTCGACGAAGTCGCGGCCGTCGCCGGTCAGGAATTTCTGCGCGAAAGCCTTGATCAGTTCGTCGAACAGCTCGCGGTCACCCCAGAGGTAGCGCGCCTCGAGCAGCGCCGTGCGGATCGTCTGGTCGCGCTCGGCGTAGCGGATGCTCTCTTCGACGGTGCGGGTGGCATGGCCGACCTTCAGCCCCATGTCCCACAGCAGGTAGAGCATGAACTCAACGATCTGCTCGCCGCGCGGCGTTTGTTTGTACGGCCGCAGGAACAGCAGATCAAGATCGGACAGCGGCGCCAGCTCGCCACGGCCGTAGCCTCCGGTCGCCACCACACTCAGCCGCTCGGCCGCGCTCGGATTGGCGGCGGGATAGGCGTAGCGCTCGGCGAAGTCGAACAGCACGCGCACCAGCTGGTCCATCAGGAACGAGGTCGCCGCCAGCACGGCCGGTCCGTCGTTGCGCTGCTTGCTGTCGGCGCCCTCGAAGCGGCTGCGGATCTCGGCCCGGCCGGCGGTCAGGGCGCCACGCAGGATGGTCAGCACCTCCGGCCGCGGCACGTCGCCCGACGGCCGGTCCTCGACCAGTGCGGCCAGGGCCTCCTCGAGCTCGCGCCGTCGCACGATAGAGCGGCGGTCGGGAATGGAATCATAGGGCGTGGCCATGGGCGCCAGATACTACAGGGGGCGGAAGGGGTAAAATAGGGCGCATGGCCCGTCCCCTCACCCTCGCCGTTTTCACCAAGAACTGGGTCAATCCCGCCTATGCCGGCGCGCGCCTGGCCGTCGACCGGGTGGCGGCCGAGGCTGGCGCCCGGACCGTGCACTACGCGCCCCAAACCCCCGACGATGTCGGCGAGCAGCAGGCGCTGGTGGCCGAGGCCATGGCAACCAAACCCGACGCCGTCGTGCTCAATCCGGCCGATGACGTGAAGATGCAGGAGGATCTGGCCCGTCTCGCCGCAGCCAACATCCCGACCGTGCTGTTCATCAATCGCATGGCCGGCCCCGCCCTCACCTTCGTGGGAGCCGATGACGTGGCGATCGGCCGGCGGACCGCCACGGCTCTGTTCGAGGCTATGGCCGGCCGGGGCCGTGTCGTGGCCCTCGATGGGCCGTCCACGGCGCCGACCAGTCGCGCGCGGGCGCGCGGGTTCGACGAGGCGCTGGCCCAATTTCCCGGGATCGAGCTGGCGGGCCGCGCGGTCGGCCATCTGGCGCAGGCGCCGGCCAAGGCCGCGATGGCGGAGCTGTTGGCGAAGGATGCGAGGATCAATGGCGTTTGGACGGCCAACGATCCGATGGCGCTGGGTGCTCTCGACGCGCTGGAAGCGGCGGGGCGGCAGGCCAAGGTCGTCGGCATCAACGGCGCGCCCGATGCGATCGAGGCCATCGCGCGCGGCACCCTGCTGGCCAGCGCCGACTTCAGCGCCTTCAACATCGCCACGATTGCCGCCCGCGCCGCGCTCCGCCATTTGCGCGGCGAGCCGGTGCCAAAAGAAATCCTGCTGCCGGCCGAGCTGATCGACCGATCGAACTTCTCCCGCTGGCGTCTGTCCTATGCCGAGCGGCGCTGTCCCGCGTGGCGCGAGATCGTGCGATAGTCGGCGGATGCGTTTCCTCGTTTTCCTCTGCCTGCTTTTTGCCGTTGGTACGGCCCAGGCCCAGACGCGCGCACCGGCTTCGGCGGCACCGACGCCGGGCCAGATCGACATCAACAGCGCCAGCCGCGACGAGCTGATGACCCTCGACGGCATCGGCGAAATGCGCGCCGATGCGATCATCCGCGCCCGCCCCTTCAAGGTGAAGACCGACCTGGTCGAGCGCCGGCTGGTTCCCGAGGAACTCTACGGCAAGATCGCCGACAAGGTGGCCGCGCGCGCCGTCCCCGTGCCGCCGGCGCCCAAGCCCGCCGCGCCGGTGCCGACCAAGCGCTGATGGACACCGACACGATCTACGCACTCGGCACACCCACGCCGTCGCGTGCCGCGCCGGGCGCCGTGTCGGTCATTCGCCTCAGCGGCCCGCGCGCGCCCGATGCACTGATCTTCCTCACCGAACTCAAGGCCTTTAAGCGCGGCTACTCCGTGCGCGATCCATCGTTGCCCGAGCCGCGCCGCATGGTGGTGCGCGGCATCCTCGATCCAGAAACCTCAGAGGAGATCGACCGCGGGCTCGTCGTCTGGTTCGAGGCGCCGCACACCGAGACCGGCGAGATGATGGCGGAGCTGCATCTCCATGGCGGGCGCGCCGTCGTGAATGCAGCGCTGGCGGCCATCGCGCGGCTGGGCTTCTGCCGTCTGGCCGAGCCCGGCGAATTCACGCGCCGCGCCTTCGAACACGGCAAGCTCGACCTCACGCGGGCCGAGGCGATTGCCGACCTAGTGGCGGCCGAGACCGATCAGCAACGCAAGCTGGCCATCCAGCAGGCGGGCGGCGCCCTGCAGCGCCTCTATGACGACTGGCGCACGGTGGGCTTGCGGGCGCTCGCCCATCTCGAAGCAGCGATCGATTTTCCCGACGAAGACTTGCCGGACGGCATTGCCGGCGAAGTGAAGACCGCGCTCGCATCGCTGCAAGGCGAGATCGGCGCCCATCTCGACGACAGGCGTGGCGAGCGGCTGCGCGACGGGCTGCACATCGCCATCATCGGCCCTCCGAACGCCGGAAAATCCTCGCTGCTCAATCTGCTGGCACAGCGCGATGCCGCCATCGTGTCGGAGACCGCCGGCACGACGCGCGATGTGATCGAAGTTCATCTCGATCTCGGCGGCTGGCCGGTCGTGCTGGCCGACACGGCAGGGCTTCGCGAGTCGACCGACACGATCGAGCAGGAAGGCGTGCGTCGCGCCAAGGCGCGCGCGGCTGCTGCCGACCTGCGCGTGCTGGTGCTCGATGCCGCATCCAACTGGCAGGCCGACATGCAGGCGCTTACCGCGAGCACCGAGCGATGGGATGCGGCGCGTGACATCGTTGTGATCAATAAGACCGACCTCGCTCCCGCAAGTGGCGTCGGCATCGTTGCCTTGTCGGCGGCATCTGCCACAGGGTTGCCAGAGTTGCTGGAGCGCCTCGAGCGTTCGGCCGCGAACTTGATGGAAGAAAGCGCCGCCCCGCCGCTCACGCGTGCGCGTCATCGTGAAGCGCTGCTCGAAGCGCACGCGGCACTGGGTCGCGCACTCGACGCGCCGGAGATCGCGCTCGCGGCGGAGGATTTGCGCCTCGCGATGCGCGCTTTGGGCCGAATCACGGGCACCGTGCGCATCGACGAGCTGCTCGACGTGATCTTCCGGGATTTCTGCATCGGGAAATAGAAAACACGACGGACAATCCGTCGCGTGCACGCGCGCGGCTGCGGGTGTTAGCTGAGAGGCATGAACCGCATCATTGCGTACACCTCGTGGGCCGGCATTGGCCTCGCGCTCCTGATCATCATGGTCAAGACGATCGAACTCTACGGCAGCTGAGCCTAGCTCAGCGCCGGCAGCACCTTGTCGAGCGTGATCGGATACTCGCGCACCCTGGCCCCGCACGCATTGTAGATCGCGTTGGCCACGGCCGCGCCCGCGCCACAGATTCCCAATTCACCGACGCCCTTCGAGCCCAAGGCGTTGGCGTAGCCATCGAAGGCCGAGAGCGCGATTGCTTCGACGGCGGGAATGTCGGCGTGCACCGGCACGTGATAGTTGGCGAGATCGACGTTCACGAACGAGCCGTAGCGCGTATCGACCGGTGACTCCTCGAACAGCGCCGAACTCACGCCCCAGATCATGCCGCCGATCATCTGCGAGCGCGCGGTCTTGGCGTTGAGGATGCGGCCGGCGTCGAACACGCCCAGCATGCGGCGCAGGCGCACCTCGCCGGTGTCGGCATCCACGCCGACTTCGGCAAAGTGTGCGCCGTAGGCAAACTGCGCGAACTTCTTGTACTCGTCGCCGGGCGCGACCTTGCCCATCGCCGTCAGGCCCTGCGGCCCTTCGCCCTTGTCGACCTTGGCCTTCAGCTTCTTGCAGGCATCCAGCAGCGCGGCGCCGCAGCTCGACGCACCGAACGAGCCACCGGAACCTGGCGTGATCGGATAGGAGCTATGGCCGAGCTTCACGGTGACGCCCTCGAGTGGGATGTCGAGCGTCTCGGCCGTGATCTGCGCGAAGATCGTATAAGAGCCGGTGCCGATGTCGGTCATGTCCATCTCGACCGTCGCCGACGTGGCGCTGTTCATGGTCACCTTGGCCTCGGCCTTGCGCAGGATGTTGCCGCGGATCGCCGACGCCACGCCCATGCCGACCAGCCACTGGCCCTGCCTGTTGGACCCGGGCTTGGCGTTGCGCTTGTTCCACCCGAAGCGCTCGGCGCCTTGCTGCAGGCAAGGCACCAAGTTGCGCGTCGAGAAGGGAATGTGCTTCTCGGGATCTTCCTTGGGCTCGTTCTTCAGGCGCAGCTCGATCGGGTCCATGTCGAGTTTCACGGCGAGCTCATCCATCGCCTGTTCCAGCGCCAAAAGTCCGATCGCCTCACCCGGTGCCCGCATCGAGCCGGGGATCGGCAGGTCAAGCACCGCCGTGCGCTGGGCGGTCAGGCGGTTGGGCGCGGCATAGAGCGAGCGTGTCGGCGCCACGATCGGCTCGACAAAATCGTCGGCGCGCGCGGTCTGCGCCAGCGATTCGTGCGCGATGCCGGTCAGGGTGCCGTCCTTGGCCGCGGCCAGGCGCACCCTCTGCACCGAGGCGCCCCGATGGGTCGTGACATGGAACATCTGCTGGCGCGTCAGCACGACCTTTACCGGCCGTTTCAACTCGCGCGCCGCCAGGGCTGCCAGGATCGCATCGCCATAGACCGGCAGCTTGCCGCCGAAGCCGCCGCCGATGAATTCGGCAATCACCTCGACCTGGTCCGGCGGTACCTTAAGCGTGGCGGCGATGCACTGATGCGCCGACTCCACGAGCTGAACCGCCGTGCGCACGGTGAGCAGATTGCCCGTCCATTCCGCGGTGCTGGCGTGGGGCTCCATCTGGTTATGGTTCTGATAGGGCGTTTTGTAAGTCGAATCGACCGTGACGGCGGCGGTGCGCATCGCCGTGTCGATGTCGCCGATCTTGCTGGCGGCGGCCTTGCCGACATTGTCCGCCTTCGGCTCCCGGATCTCCGCGCCGGGCGCCTCGAGATCGAACGAGCCCTTGGTGACGGCATAGTCGATCTTGATCAGCGCCGCGGCCTCGCGCGCGGCCTCGAACGTCTCAGCCACGACCAGCGCCACCGGCTGGCCGAAATACTGGATCTTCTTGTCGGCGAACTGGGGCTTGGGCCGGGCGAACGGGTCCTCGGCTTTGGCCACCCACGGCGCCTGTTCGGGCGCGTTCTCGTAGGTCATGACCAGCAGCACACCCGGCTGCTGTTTGGCTTCGTTGGTGTCGATGCTCTTGATCTCGCCAGTGGCGATCGTTGCCGTGGCGATGGCGCCGAAGGCCAACTTCGAGGCTTTGTCGTCGGCGGCATAGATCGCCCTGCCGGTAACTTTAGCGTGGCCGTCGATACGGTCGATCGGCTCTCCGATGATACGCGCCATGCTCAGGCCTTTGCGGACAGGTCGGTGAAGGCCCGCGCGATCGTGCGCCGGGCGAGCGGGATCTTGAAGTCGTTGCCGCCATGGCCCTGGGCGCCGTCGACGGCGACGGTGCCCGCGGTGGCGAAGGTCTTCTCGCTTGCGATGGCGCCTGCCATGCCCTGCTCGGCCTCGCGCGCGCGCCACGGCATCGTGCCGACGCCGCCCAGCGCCAGCCGCGCACTGCGCACCTTGCGTTCGTCGTCGATGTCGAGGATGGCCGCGACCGAGACCAGGGCGAAGGCGTAGGACGCGCGGTCACGCACCTTGCGATAGCTCTGCTTGCCCGCCGGTGCCGGCGGCAGGGTGACCGAGGTGATCAACTCGCCCGGCTCGAGATTGGTGTCGCGCTCGGGCGAGCCCTCGGGCTGGCGGTAGAGTTCGGCGATGGGGATGGTGCGGCCCTTCTTGCTGCCGCCTTTGGTCTCGATCCGGGCGTCTAGTGCCATCATCGCGACGGCCATGTCGGACGGATGCACGGCGATGCAGGCGTCGCTGCCCCCCAGCACCGCGTTCATGCGATTGATGCCCTGCAGGGCCGAGCATCCGCTGTTGGGCTGCCGTTTGTTGCAGGGTTTCGACACGTCATAGAAGTAGGGACACCGCGTGCGCTGCAGGAGATTGCCGCCGGTGCTGGCTTGGTTGCGCAACTGGGCCGAGGCGCCGTTGACAATGGCGCGGGTCAGCATCGGATAGCGTTCCATCACCCGCTTGTCGGCGGCGAGATCGGTGTTGGTCACCATCGCGCCGATGGTGAGGCCGCCGTCGGCGGCATCGGCGATGTCTTTCAACGGCAGCCGCGAGACGTCGATCAGATGGGCGGGCTTCTCGACCTCGACCTTCATCAGGTCGAGGAGATTGGTGCCGCCGGCGATGAAGCGCGCGCCGGGCTGTTGCGCGGCGGCGACGGCGGCATCGATGTCTTTTGCGCGTTCATAAGTGAAGGCTCTCATGTCGGGGCGCCTTCTGAAGCGGCCACGATCGCAGCCACGATGTTGGGATAGGCCGAGCAGCGGCAGATGTTGCCGCTCATGCGCTCGCGAATTTCTTCGACGCTGCCGACCGGCTTGGCGTCGAAGTCCATCGACGCCGCCGAAGGCGCGCCGCGCTGCATCTCCGCCACCATGCCGACCGCCGAGCAGATCTGGCCCGGCGTGCAGAAGCCGCACTGGAACGCGTCGGCCTTCACGAAGGCGGCCTGCATTGGATGCAGCTTCTCGCCTTCGGCGAGGCCTTCGATGGTGGTGATCTTGTCGCCGTCGCGCGCCGCCGCCAGCGACAGGCACGAATTCATGCGCACGCCGTTGATCAGCACGGTGCAGGCGCCGCACTGGCCGTGGTCGCAGCCCTTCTTGGTGCCGGTCAGGCCCATATGGTCGCGCAGTGCATCGAGCAGGGTCGTCCTCGGGTCGAGCGAGAGCTTATGAGTCTCGCCGTTGACGTCCAACTGCATGTCGATGTTCCCCGGTTTGTCGGAAGCGGCGGCGATCTGGATTTCCCGGGATTGGGCGTGCGCGAAGCGGCCGGCGAATACCGCCGCCAGCGCCGTCGTGCCGAGCAGGCGGCGCGAGAGAAGAAAGCGTTGTGACATGTTGGGACAACGACCGCCGCTCGGGCCACGTTCCCGCCCCTTTTGCAACGACTCCGGGCCCCCTCCGTTGGACTCGGGTACTTCCCAATCATGGGTGAGTGCGCAGTGTAGGGGGTCGAACCTTGGCCAAGACAAAAGCAAAGAGCGCGGCAGCTACCAAGAAGGTCGCTGGCGGCGAGACGCATCAGACGACCACGTCGGCCGACCAGACCCTGACGACCAACCAGGGCACCCCGATCAGCGACAACCAGAATTCCCTGAAGTCCGGCGCGCGGGGCCCGACGTTGATGGAGGATTTCATCCTCCGCGAGAAAATCACCCATTTCGACCATGAGCGCATTCCCGAGCGCATCGTCCATGCGCGCGGCTCGGCGGCGCACGGCTACTTCGAGCCGTTCAAGAACTGGTCGTCGCTGACCAAGGCGTCGTTCCTGTCCAATCCGAAGAAGCGCACCAAGGTCTTCACCCGCATCTCGACGGTGGCGGGCGGCGCGGGCTCGGTCGACACGCCGCGCGATGTCCGGGGCTTCGCGGTGAAGTTCTATACCGACGAGGGTAATTTCGACCTGGTCGGCAACAACATCCCGGTGTTCTTCATCCAGGACGCCATCAAGTTTCCGGACCTGATCCACTCGGTGAAGATGGAGGCCGATCGCGGCTTTCCGCAGGCCGCCTCAGCGCACGATACCTTCTGGGATTTTGTGTCTCTCATGCCCGAGAGCGTCCACATGTTGATGTGGGCGATGTCGGACCGTGCCATCCCGCGCTCGCTGCGCCATATCGAGGGCTTCGGCATCCATACGTTCCGGCTCGTGAACGCCGAGGGCGCCTCGACCTTCGTGAAGTTCCACTGGCGGCCGTCGATCGGAGCGGCGTCGCTGATCTGGGACGAGGCGGTGAAGATCGCCGGCGCCGATCCCGACTACCATCGTCGCGACCTCTGGGAGTCGATCGACACCGGCGCCTTCCCGGAATGGACGCTGAGCGTCCAGGCCTTCGATCAGAAGACGGCCGATGAGCTGGATTTCGACATCCTCGATTCGACCAAGCTCATCCCCGAAGAGGTCGTGCCGCTGACGCCGCTCGGCCGCATGGTGCTTGACCGCAATCCAGTGAACTTCTTCGCCGAGACCGAGCAGGTTGCCTTCCATCCCGGCCATATCGTGCCGGGCATCGACTTCACGCCCGATCCGCTGCTGCAGGGCCGTCTGCATTCCTATCTCGATACCCAGCTGTCGCGGCTGGGCAGCGCCAATTTCCACGAGATCCCGATCAACCAGCCGGTCTGTCCGATGCGCAATTTCCAGCGCGACGGTCACATGCGGATGCTGGTGCCGGAGGGCCGCGCCAACTACGAGCCCAACTCGATCGATCCGGCCAGCCCGCGCGAGAACCCCGTGCGCGGCTTCGCGAGCTTCCCCGATCCGGAGTCCGGCCCGAAGACCCGGGCACGGCCGGAGAGCTTCGCCGACCATTACTCGCAGGCCCGCCAGTTCTGGCGGTCGATGACGCCGCCGGAACAGGGGCACATCGTGTCGGCCTTCACTTTCGAGCTGTCCAAGGTAACGACGCTTGCCATCCGGACCCGGATGCTGGGCCATCTCGACCTGGTCGAGCCGGAGCTGGGCGAGCGGGTCGCCGCGGCGATGAACATGGCCGGCATGGCCGACGACATAACGCCGGCCGTCGAACCACGAGATGACCTGCCACCCTCCCCGCCGCTCAGCCTGGTTGCCAAGGCGCCGGCCACGATCAAGGGCCGCACGGTCGGGGCCATCGTCACGCCCGGCTTCGATAGCCGTCTGTTAGCCAGCCTTGCGGCCGCGCTGAAGCGTGAGGGTGCCGTGCTGAAGCTGATTGCGCCCAAGATCGGCCCAGTGAAGGACGACAAGGGCGGCAAGCACGAGCCCGACATGACGATCGACGGCGGCCCGTCGGTGCTGTTCGACGCCTGCGTGCTGCTGCCCTCGGAAGACGGCGTCGGCGACCTGATGAACATGGCCGCGGCCATCAACTGGATCCGCGACGCCTACGGGCACCTGAAGGCGATCGCCTATGTCGAGGGCGCGGCGGCGCTTCTGGATAAGGCGGCGGTCGAGCCGGACGCTGCAATGGGCGTGATCGAACTCGACGGCAAGAAAGGCCTCGGTGACTTTATCGACGCGGCGAAAAAGCACAGGATCTGGGACCGCGAGAAACTGGTGAGACCGCCTGCATGAGCGTCAAAGGCAATCTTGCCACCTACCACGCCAAACGCGACTTCTCGAAAACGGCCGAGCCTTCGGGCAAGGCCGCGATCGTAGCGGGGGCGGGACTGCGCTTCGTGATCCAGCGACACGACGCCACCCGCCTCCACTACGACTTTCGTCTCGAACTCGATGGCGTGTTCAAGTCTTGGGCGGTGACGCGCGGGCCTTCGCTCGATCCGCACGACAAGCGGCTGGCGGTCGAGGTCGAGGATCATCCACTCGACTACGGTGACTTCGAAGGCACGATTCCCAAAGGCCAATATGGTGGCGGCACCGTGCAGCTCTGGGATCGCGGCAGCTGGAGTCCCGAAGGCGACCCGCACGAGGGGCTGAAGCGCGGCGACCTGAAGTTCTCCCTGGACGGCGACCGCCTGCACGGCAGCTGGGTGCTGGTCCGCATGAAGTGGGACCGCAAAGGTGGCAAGCGAACCAACTGGCTGCTGATCAAGCATCGCGACGCTGCCGCTGAAGAAGGCAATGGCGACAAGCTCTTGAAAGATCCCAAGTCGATCGCCTCGGGCCGTACCCTGAAGGAGATCGCGCTCGGGACGGGCAAGGCGCCGACGCCGTTCATGAGTGCGAAGAACAAGCGCTCCGCCGGCGCGGTCTGGAACAGCAAGGAAAGCGCCAAGAAAAACGCGCCCAAAAAGGCTGAGGGCAAGCAGCCGAAGAAGGTCGGCCATATGCCGACGTTCGTCGAGCCGCAGCTTGCCAAGCTGGTCGAGCGGGCGCCGTCGGGCGCGGGCTGGGCGCACGAGGTGAAGTTCGACGGCTACCGCCTGCAGCTTCGGGTCGAGAATGGCGAGGCGACCCTACGCACGCGCAAGGGGCTCGACTGGACGCGCAAGTTCTCGGCGATCGCGGAAGCGGCGGAGGCGTTGCCCGACTGCATCATCGATGGCGAGGCCTGCGCGCTCGACCATCACGGCGCCCCGGACTTTGCCGCCTTGCAGGCCGCACTGTCGGAAGACGAGTCCAAGAATTTGATCTTCTTCGCCTTCGACCTGCTGTTCGCCGAAGGGCTCGACCTGCGCGGACTGCCGTTGTCGCAGCGCAAGGACGCACTGCAGACCCTGCTCGCCTCGACCAAGGCGAAGAAGCAGACCTTGCGCTACGTCGACCATTTTGAGACCGGCGGCGACGCGGTGCTGCAATCAGCCTGCAAGATGCACCTCGAGGGCATCGTGTCGAAGGAACTCGATGCGCCGTACAAATCCGGGCGCGGCGGCGGCTGGGTGAAGGCCAAGTGCCGCGCCGGCCACGAGGTCGTGATTGGCGGCTGGACCAGCGAAGGCAAGAAGCTGCGCTCGCTGCTCGCGGGTGTCCATCGTGGCAAGAAGCTCGTTTATGTCGGCCGGGTCGGCACCGGCTTCAGCGAGAAGGTGATGCGCGAAGTGCTGCCGAAACTGAAGGCGGTCGAGAGCAAGAAATCGCCGTTCGACGTCGCTGCCTCGCCGCCGCACGAGAGCAACATGCACTGGGCGCGGCCCGATCTGGTGGCCGAGATTGAGTTCGCCGGCTGGACCGGCGCCGGCAATGTGCGCCAGGCTGCCTTCAAGGGGTTGCGCGAGGACAAGCCTGCCGATGAAGTCGAAGCCGAGAAGGCGGTGAAGACGAAACTTGCCCCCGTCCGCAGGGTGGGCCCCGGCATGGTCATGGGCGTCTCGATCTCCCATCCCGACAAGCTGCTGTGGCCGGACGACGGCGTCAGCAAGCTCGACCTCGCCAAATACTTCGAAGAGGTCGGTGCGTGGATGCTGCCGCATATAAAAGGCCGCCCCTGCTCGATCGTCCGCACGCCCGACGGCATCGACGGCAAGCAGAAATTCTTCCAGCGCCACGCCATGGCCGGCGGCTCGCATCTGTTCGAGGCGGTGAAGGTCAAGGGCGACAAGCAGCCCTATCTGCAGATCGACCGGGTCGAGGGGCTGGTCGCGGCAGCACAAATGGGCGCGACCGAGGTGCATCCGTGGAATTGCCAGCCCGACCGGCCGGAACTGCCGGGCCGGCTGGTGTTCGATCTCGATCCCGCGCCCGACGTGAAGTTCGCCGAGGTGATCAAGGGCGCGCAGGAGGTGCGTGAGAGGCTCGAAGCGCTCGGCCTCGAGACCTTCTGCAAGACGACCGGCGGCAAGGGGCTGCATGTCGTGGTGCCGCTCACCGACGACAAGAAGAGCCCCGACTGGGACGCCGCCAAGCTGTTCGCCAAGGAGATCTGCCGGCGCCTCGCCGCGCGCGCGCCCGAGCGCTATGTGCTGAACATGGCGAAGAAGGAGCGCACCGGCCGCATCTTCCTCGACTATCTGCGCAACGACAAAACCGCGACCGCCGTGGCGCCGCTGTCGCCCCGCGCTCGCCCGGGCGCGCCGGTGTCCATGCCGATCGAGTGGAAGCTGGTAAAGGCGGGCCTCGACCCGATGGCCTTCACGGTACGTACGGCGCCCGCGCTCCTGAAGAAGAGCAAGCCGTGGCGCGACTACGCCGCCTCGGCGAAGCCGCTGCGCGCGGCGATCGAAGCGTTGATCGAACAGAAACGGTAGAGGTTCCCATGGCTCGCAAACGCACGGCGGCTCCCAAACGCGCGCCCTCCTCGCACAAATCGCTGCGGCCGACCTGGGAAGGTCATCTCCGGCTCTCGCTCGTGACCTGCCCGGTTGCGCTCTACACGGCGACGGAGCGCACGTCCGAGATCCATTTCAACATGATCAATCCCAAGACCAACAACCGCATCCGCATGCAGACCGTCGATGCCGGCACCGGCAAGCCGGTCGACCGGGCCGACCTGGTGCGCGGCTTCGAGGTCTCCAAGAACAAGTACATCCTGCTCGAGAAAGAAGAGCTCGACGCGGTAAAGCTCGAATCGACACGCATTATCGACATCGAGGAGTTCGTCGATGCCGACACGATCGACCGCATCTACTGGGACGAGCCCTATTACCTGGCACCCGCCGGCAAGACCGGCATCGAGGCCTTCTCCGTGATCCAGGCGGCGATGGGCAAGCAGAAGAAGGTGGCGTTGGGCAGGGTCGTACTGCACACGCGCGAGCGGGTCTGCGCGCTGGAGCCGCGCGACACCGGCATTCTTCTCACGACCTTGCGCACCCATGACGAGATCCGCGATGCCAGCGAGATCTTCGACAAGAGCCTGCCCAAGCCGGAGCGCGGCATGCTCGAGATCGCCGAGAAGATCATCGAGCAGCAGGCCGCCGAGTTCGATCCCACCGAATTCAAGGACCGCTACGAGGACGCGCTGCGCGAGCTGATCGCGCGCAAGAAGAAGGGTAAGATCGTTGCCACCGAGGCCGAGCCCGACGAGGACGACGGCAAGGTCGTCGACCTGATGGACGCGCTGAAGAAGAGCCTGAAGGGCGGCGGCCGCAAACGGGCGGCCTAGGCGCGCCTCAGCTCGGGAGCTGTCCGGCCAGCTCCTCCAGCTGGGTAAGGCAGGTGCCCCAGCCCTGGAAGAAGCCCATCTCCTCGTGCTTCAGCCGATCCTCTGGGCTCTTGTGGCGGACCAGCGCGCGGTAGCGCGTGCCGCCCGCGACGGCTTCCATCATGATGTCCGCGGTCATGAAGCCGTCGGCATTGGGCCGGAACGACGGGCCGAGCGCGTCGGTCCAGACCAGACGGCGTTGCGGATCGACGAGCAGGACGCACCCCGGCTTTTCGGGAAAGGCTTCGCCGGTCGGTGAGCACATCACGAGATTGAACGCGCCGCCGGGCACCAGCTCGATCGATGCTTTGACCACGCCGTAGGGCTTGGGCGCGAACCACTGCTTCATCAGCTCCGGCTCCGTCCACGCGCGCCACAGCTGGGCTGGGCTCGCCTTCACGACGCGTTCGAGGAGAAGGTCGAGGTCCTTATTTACGTCCATTTGAATGCTCCTCTGCGGCCAAGGCTTCGACGAAACTGTCCAGCTGGTTCAGGCGGGCCTCCCAGACGCGGCGCTCGCGGGCGAGCCAGGTCTGAGCGGCGGTGAGGGCCTTGGGGCGCAGCTGGCACATGCGCACCCTCCCCACCTTGCGGGAGGCGACCATCTTGCTCTCCTCGAGCACGCGCATGTGCTTCATGAAGCTGGGCAACGCCATGTGATGGCGCCGGGCGAGGTCGCCGATGCTGGCCGGTCCATTGGCCAACTGCGCGATCACCGCGCGGCGCGTGCCGTCCGACAGGGAATGAAAGACGCGATCAAGGTGAGCCATATGGCTAAGTAATTGGCGGCCGCCTCGACGTCAAGACACTAATCCATTCGGCTAAGTGTTCTCCGCTCCCCGCAGCGCGAGGCTCGGAGGTCGTGGCTGCCCGCGACGTTGTGACAGACCCCCTGACATTGTCTCGCTTCCCACCGGCTTTGCGCATAGGCTGAATCCAACACGCCCAAACATAAGGGCGGTTGCCGGTCGTGATCAGTGCGACCGGAATGGGACAGGAAGCGCTGCGAGGGCCTATGCCGGCACTCCTCGACGTCAGGGATTTGCACACCGAGTTCAGGACCGGTGCCGGGATCGTGCGCGCCGTCGATGGCGTGTCCTACACGGTCGACGCCGGCGAGACCGTCGCGATCGTGGGCGAGAGCGGCTCGGGCAAGTCGGTCGGCGCCATGTCGATCCTGCGCCTCATTCCCGATCCGCCGGGCCGCATCACCAAGGGCGAGGTTTTGTTCGGTGGCCGCGATCTTCTGCGCCTGTCGCCGCAGGAAATGCGCGCGGTGCGCGGCGGCGAAATCGGCATGGTCTTCCAGGAGCCGATGACCTCGCTCAATCCGGTGCTGACCATCGGCCGCCAGATCACCGAGACCCTGGAGCAGCACCGCGGCGCCGACCGGGCCGCGGCGGAACGGCGTGCGGTCGAACTGCTGGGGCTGGTTGGCATTTCCGATCCGGAACGGCGCCTCAAGCAGTATCCGCATCAACTGTCCGGCGGCATGCGCCAGCGGGTCATGATCGCGGTGGCGCTGACTTGCGAGCCGCGCCTGATCATCGCCGATGAGCCGACCACCGCGCTCGACGTCACCATCCAGGCCCAGATCCTCGAGCTGATGGCCAATCTCACGCGCCGGCTGAACGTCGCGCTGATCATCATCACGCACAATCTCGGCGTCGTCGCGCGCTATGCCCAGCGGGTGAACGTGATGTACGCCGGCCGTCTGGTCGAAAGCGGGCCGGCGGCGGAGGTCTATCACGACCCGCGCCACCCCTACACGATGGCGCTGCTGCGCTCGGTGCCGCGCCTCGACAAGCCACGCCAGGCGCGGCTGGATCCGGTCGAGGGCCAGCCGCCCGACCTCACGCGCCTCGATGGCGGCTGCGCCTTCCGTCCGCGCTGCCGATTCGCGGTCGAGGCTTGTGCGGCGGCGCGGCCCGCGCTCGAAGCCGCCGGCGCCGCGGGCCACCTGTCGGCGTGCTTCCGGCGCGACGAGATCGCAACTGCTGCGGTTGCTGCATGATCGACGCGCGCCCCCTGCTCGAGGTCAAGGGACTGCGCATGCACTTCCCGATCTCCGAGGGAATCATGCTGCGCCGCCAGATCGGCGAGGTGAAGGCAATCGATGGCGTCGACTTCAGCCTGAAGCGCGGCGAGACCTTGGGCCTCGTCGGCGAGAGCGGCTGCGGCAAGACCACGACCGGGCGCTGCATCCTGCAGCTCGAGAAGCCGACCGCGGGCGAGATCCTGTACGACGGCGTCGACATCAACAGCCTGTCGCCGGGCGACCGACGTGCGCTGCGCCGGCGCATCCAGGTGATCTTCCAGGACCCCTACAGCTCGCTCAATCCGCGCATGAAGGTGGGCGATATCATCGGCGAGCCGATCCACGTCCACGGGCTGGTGCCCGATGCCGCCAAGCGTGTCGCGCGGGTGCGCGAGCTGCTGTCGATCTGCGGCCTCGATCCCGGCTTCGCCGATCGCTATCCGCACGAGATGTCGGGCGGCCAGCGCCAGCGGGTCGGCATCGCGCGGGCGCTGGCGCTCGAGCCGGAGTTCATCGTCTGCGACGAGGCGGTGTCGGCGCTCGACGTGTCGATCCAGGCGCAGGTCATCAACCTGCTGGAAGACCTGCGCGAGCGCTTTGGCCTCACTTATTTGTTCATTGCGCACGACCTGTCGGTGGTGCGCCATCTGTGCCAGCGGGTCGCGGTGATGTACCTCGGCCGCATCGTCGAGCTCGCGTCCTGCGACGAGCTGTTCGACAACCCGCTCCATCCCTACACGCGCGCGCTGCTCGCGGCGGTGCCGGTGCCCGATCCGACGATCGAGGCCGGCCGCGCCTTCCAGCCGGTGCGCGGCGAAGTGCCGAGCCCGATCAACCCGCCCGGCGGCTGCGTGTTCCATCCGCGCTGCCCGGTCGCGGTCGACGGCTGCCGGCGCACGCGGCCCGAGCTGCGCGAGCTGCGGCCCGGTCATTGGGTGGCGTGCAGCGAAGTGAGTTGAGCGAAAAAGAAACAATAGGGAGGCTAACGTGAAGATCCGAAACGGATGGCGAGCAACTCTGGTCATTGCCCTGTTGGCGACGACGCCCGCCCTGGCGCAGACGCCGAAGAAGGGCGGCACCTTCACCTACATGATCCCGGCCGATGCGCCGCCCAGCCTCGACGGGCACAAGGAAAACACCTTCGCCACCCTGCAGGCCACCGCGCCGTTCTACAGCACCTTGATCGCCGTCAATCCGGACAATCCATCGTCGACAACCGACTTCGTCTGCGACCTCTGCACCGAGATGCCGAAGCCGACCGACGACGGCAAGACCTACACCTTCAAGATCCGCAAGGACGTGAAGTTCCATGACGGCACGCCGCTCTCTGCCGCCGACGTGGCGCTCAGCTGGCAGTACATCGTGCATCCGCCCAAGGGCGTGTCGAGCGCGCGTGAGAGCTACATGGTGATGGTCGACACGGTCGAGAACCCCGACCCCGAGACCGTCGTGTTCAAGCTGAAGTTCGCCACCAGCGCCTTCCTGCCGGCGCTCGCCGATCCCTATGCCTACATCTACAAGAAGGAGACGCTGGAGAAGGACCCGAGCTGGTTCGAGAAGAACGTGATGGGCTCGGGCCCGTTCAAGTTCTCCGCCTACGAGATCGGCCAGTCGATCAAGGGCACGCGTAATCCCGACTACTATCACGCGGGCCAGCCCTATCTCGACGGCTTCGTCGCCATCTTCGCAGCCAAGCAGTCGGTGCGTGTCGATGCCATCCGCGCCGACCGCGCCGTCACCGAGTTCCGCGGCATGCCGCCGTCGGCGCGCGACGAGCTGGTCAAGGAACTGGGCGACAAGGTCACGGTGCAGACCAGCGACTGGAACTGCGTCAACCTGCTGACGCCCAACCAGAAGAAGAAGCCGTTCGACGACGTGAAGGTCCGCCGCGCGCTGGCGCTGGCGATCGATCAATGGAAAGGCGCGCCGGCGCTGTCCAAGATCGCCACCGTCCACACCGTGGGCGGGCTGGTTTTCCCGGGCTCGCCGCTGGCGGCGACCAAGGACGAGCTGATCAAGATGTCGGCCTTCAGCACCGACATGGACAAGGCGCGGGCCGAGGCGAAGAAGCTGCTCAAGGAGGCCGGCGCCGAGAACCTGAAGTTCGAGCTGATGAACCGCAACGTCGACCAGCCATACAAGTTCATCGCCACCTGGGCGATCGACGAATGGAGCAAGATCGGCGTGAAGGCGACGCAGAAGGTGCTGCCGACCGGCCCGTTTTACGAGGCGCTGCGGTCGGGCAGCTTCGAGGTCGCCGTCGAGTTCAACTGCCAGAACCTGGTCAACCCGCTGCTCGACGTCGCCAAGGTGCTGCCGCGCTCGGTCTATCCCGAGAACTACGGCGGCTACGAGGACCCCAAGCTGATCGAGCTCTACAACACGATGCTGACGGAGACCGATGCCACCAAGCAGCGCGAGAAGATGCGCGCTTTCGAGACCTATGCGCTCGACACACAAGTCGACACGATCATGACGCCGTGGTGGGAGCGCATCATCGTGGCGCGCTCCTACATGAAGGGCTGGAAGATCAGCCCCAGCCATTACATCAACCTCAACCTTGCGAACATCTGGCTCGACAAGTAGAGCCTAGATGTACCGCTACATCCTGAACCGTCTGCTGCTGTCGATCCCGACCCTGATCGGGGCGGCGGCGCTGGTGTTCATCCTGATGCGACTGATCCCGGGCGACATCTGCATGGTGCGCCTGGGCGGCAGCGGCGGCTCGATCAGCGCCTCGGCGCTGGCGGTGTGCCACGCCCAGGTCGGTGCCGACCGGTCGATGCCGCTGCAGTTCCTCGACTTCATCGGCGGCTTCGCCACCGGCAACTTCGGCATCTCGATGTGGTCGGGCAAGCCGGTCGTGCTGGAGATCGCCACGCGCCTGCCGGTGTCGCTGGAGATCGCCATCCTCGCCACCGTGGTGGCGGTGCTGATCGCCATTCCCCTCGGCACCATCTCGGCGCTGAAGCAGAACAGCTGGCTCGACCACATCGTGCGCACGGTGGCGATCGCCGGCATTGCCACGCCCTCGTTCTGGCTGGGCATCCTCTCGATCCTGGTCGTGCTCGACGTGTCGCGCTGGCTGTTCGGGTCGCCGTGGATGCCGTCGATCGACTATGTGCCGTTGTGGGTCGACCCGCTGCAGAACCTGTCGATCGTGATCCTGCCTGCGCTGACCATCGGCTATCGCTATTCGGCAGTGACCATGCGCATGACCCGCTCGGCCATGCTCGAGGTGCTGCGCGAGGATTACATCCGTACCGCGCGCGCCAAGGGCCTGCTCGAGCAGCTGGTCGTCAACCGCCACGCGCTGAAGAACGCGATGCTGCCGGTGGTGACCCTGATCGGTATCGAGTTCGCCTTCCTGATCGGCGGCCTCGTCGTCACCGAGCAGGTGTTCAACCTGAACGGCATCGGCCGGCTGTTCGTACAGGCCGTGCAGAACCAGGATTATACGCTCACCCAAGCGCTGGTCATGCTGACGGTCGCGGTCTTTGTGGTGACCAATCTCGTGGTCGATGTCCTGTACGCGTGGCTCGATCCGCGCATCCGTTTCGGTTGAGGCAAGCACGCTCATGACCGTCGCTGCCGATCATCCCATCACTCTCCGCCGTCGCCGCTGGCTCGACGCCGCGCTGACCTTCGTTCGACGCCAGCCGCTCGGCACGGTCGGCCTCGTGGTGGTGATCGTGGCCGCGCTCGCGGGCCTCTCGGCCGAGTGGATCGCGCCCTATAATCCCACGTCCAACGACTTCGCCGTCATGACCGAGCCGCCCAGCGCCGCGCATTGGCTGGGCACCGATCAGTTCGGCCGGGACCTGCTGTCGCGAATCATCTATGGCGCCCGCACCGCGCTGATCATCGGCTTCGTGTCGGCCTTTGTCGGCGGCTTCGCGGGCCTCGTGCTGGGCGTGGGCAGCGCCTACTTCGGCGGCCTGATCGACCTCGCCCTGCAGCGGGTCATGGACATCCTTATGGCCTTCCCGCTGATCATCATGGCGCTGGCCGTGGTGGCGATCTTCGGCACGGGTGTGCAGAACGTGATCATCGCCATCACCGTGCCCCTGATCCCGCGCTGCGCACGCGTGGTGCGGGCGAGCGCGTTGTCGATCCGCGAGGTGCCCTACATCGACGCGGCGCGAACCTGCGGCTTCGGCCATGTCCGCATCATCCTGCGCCACATGGTGCCCAACGTGGTGGCGCCGTTCCTGATCATGCTGACCGCTTTCGTCGGCCAGGCGATCCTGGCCGAAGCGTCGCTCTCCTACCTCGGCCTCGGCGTTCAGGAGCCGGTCCCGGCCTGGGGCCTGATGCTGCAGGGCGGCGCCGAGGAATACGCCTCGACCGCGCCGTGGATCGCGATCTTCCCCGGCCTCGCCATTGCGCTGACCGTCTTCGGCTTCAGCCTGTTCGGTGACGCGCTGCGCGATGCCATCGATCCCAAGCTGCGCGAGCGCTGACTCGGGCGTCGTTCGGCGGTAAAAGCGAACGATGGCCAACGTCGACCACGTCAATGTCTTCACCCTGGGCGGCAAGGGTGGCAATCCCTGCCCGATCGTCACGGATGCGCGCGGCCTGACGCCTGAGGCAATGAAGGAGATCGCGCGACGCTTCGGCCACGAGTCGGGGTTCGTCCTGCCGCCGCGCAACAGCGATTACGATTTCACGTTCCGCTACTGGGTTCCAAACCACGAAATGGAAATGTGCGGCCACGCTACCATCGGCGCGCTCTGGTTGTTGGCGGGCCGGGGCGGACTCTCCGGGCGGGAGTCGCTGCGGATTGAAACCTTGAGTGGTCCGGTGACCGGCTTCGTGCGCTCGGAAGCCGATGGGCCGTCCGTCCAGATCACGCAGCCGGTCGGCAAGGTCGTCGCTCTCGATGCCGAACAAGAGAAAGACGTTCTTGGCGTCTTGAAGCTCGATCGCAAGGACCTGCTGGAGGTCCCTCTTCTCAACGCGAGTACCTCGCGGGTGAAGACGCTCATTCCCGTCCGCGATCCCGATCGGCTGAATGCGCTCAAGAGCGACATGGCCGCGGTCGAAGCCGTCTGCACGCGCATCGGGTCGACCGGCCTCTATCCCTACGCGATCCTGGACCGGCCGGGCCGTGCCTTCGAGGCGCGCCAGTTTCCGCGCTCGTCCGGGTACCCGGAGGATGCGGCGACCGGCATTGCCGCCACGGCACTGGGCTTCGGTCTGCTGCGCGAAGGGCTGATCGATCCGGACGATCGCGAAGTGCGCATCATCCAGGGCCGGGCCATGGGCTCTGCCTCGGAGATCCGCGTGCGCATCGGCTTTGCCGGCACCCAGCCCGTCGGCTGTCTCCTGGGCGGCACGGTCACGCGGGCGGCGTAGCCTCCACGCGCCGGATGTGGGGCGCCGCGTTGCAGGGCGTGTAGCGAGCACCGCCTTTCATGATGAAGGCGAAGCGGTTCTTGTCCTGCAGCACGCGCACGTCGCTCAACGGATCGCCGTCGACCAGCAGGAGATCGGCGAGGTAGCCCGGCTTGATCTGACCAAGCTCGTGGCCGCGCTTCATGATCTCGCCGCCGGTACGCGTGGCGGCCTGCAGCGCCTCGCTGGCGGAGAAGCCGAAGTGGGTCACGAAATGCTCGAGGTCGCGGGCGTTGGTGCCCTGGGGATTGGCGGCGAAGCCGTAATCGCCGCCGACCACGATGCGGATGCCGCGCTTCTTCATCTCGGCGTGGGTCCGGCAGGTCGCCTCGTAGAGCGGCTTCAGCCGCTCGAGAAAAATCCGGCCCTGGGGCGTGTTGTCGCCGCGCAGCTGGGCCATGCGGTTCACCACCAGGCCGATCGCCGGTCCGGTGAAGACGCGGTCCTTCACGCCCTCCAGCATGTCGAGCGCTTCGCTATCGGCGAAGTCGCAATGATAGATGATGTCGACGCCGTGCCGCACCGAGCGCTTCACCGATTCGGAGGCGCGGGCGTGCGCGGCGACGCGGCGGCCGATCCCGTGCACCGCCTCGACGGCGACGGCGATCTCGCCGTCGGTCATGACGGTGGCCTCGTTGGGCGCGGACTCGGTGCCGGTGTCGCCCGAGATGTTGAGCTTCACGATATCGACGCCCTCGCGCAGGCAGAGCCGCACGGTGCGCAGCATTTCGTCGGCGCCATCGACGGCGATGCCGAAGCTTTCCTGATGCAGGTGCAGGCGCCGTCCATCGCCCAATCCGCCAGTTACCGTCAGCTCGGGACTGGCCGCCAGCAGACGCGGCCCGTCGATCAGTCCGCTCTCGATGGCGTCGCGCACGGCGACGTCGAGCCGGATCTTGGCCGCGGCCGCGCTGCAGGCGCTGGTGAAGCCCGCCCCCAGCAGTTTGCGCGCGGCGTCCATGGTGAGCAGCGTGTGCTCTTCCGGCGGCAGTTCGCCCAACTGCGTGCCGCGCGCCACGTCGACGAACGACAGATGCGCATGACCCTCGATCATGCCGGGCATCAGGAATTTGTTGCTGGCGTCGATCCGCTCCGCGCCTTCGGCCGCCGTGAGGGTCTCGGCTTGCGGCACGAGGGCGGCGATGCGCTCGTCCTCGATCAGCACCTTGGCCGCGAACGGCGCTGCACCCGTGCCATCCCACACCCTGGCATTGTCGATCAGCAGCCGCATGGCGTTCTCCCTATGGCCGTCGATTATTTTGAATTCATCCTATCATCCGCGAACTGCTCTGCACCGGGCGTACGGTACAGAGCTTTCGGAGGACGATCTTCTACCGTTGTTTGTGGGCCTGAATTGCTACACCCTTGCGCCAAAGCCTTAAGGGAGGGTCGCGATGCGTACGCTTTGGATTGCTGTTGTGTTGTTCATCGCCGGTATGTCGACTTCCGTTTGGGCGCAGTCGTGGGAAGTACACCTGGTTCTGATACCGGAGAAGTCGGTTCCGATTTGCTCGACCTATCAGACCTTCAATTACAAGTTGGAGCTTCAAGGCAGCACGCTCAGTATCGCGTCCAATGCCGGCGCAAAGCTGGTCGCAACCGTTGGACCGGATGGGACGGTGCGGCAGGATTTTAAAACGCCGAGTGGTCTTTCCCTGACCATCGCGGGCAATGCCCAGACGCGTGATCTGGACATCATAAACGCGCCCTCGAAATGCCAATGGAAAATGGCCCAAGGCCCCGGCTCCTGTTCCCAGCAAAATCAGCGGTGTGAAAGTTTCTGCCAGACACAACGCCCCGGCCTCGGCGACAGGATCTCGTGCATGAGCGACTGCTCGAGTCGCCAGACGTCTTGCTTGAACACGGGCACCTACACGTGGACGAACTCCCCGACGGTAAGCGGCCTCGACAAGAATTAGTCTCAGCGAAGATTGATCTTGCGGCGATGCTCTTCGGCCAACCGACGCGCTTCCTGCTGCTCGGGCGTCAACGGCCGGATCCAGTTCATCAGCGCGTTCATCAGCGGTGTGAGAAACACGAAGATCAGGACGACCCCGATGATCAGCCAGTGGATTTTCACGATCACCTCGCGGCAAAGCTTAGGTCGCCAGTAGCGACCGTAATAGGGGATCAGGCGCTGCGGGCTTAAAATGGCGTGATGTCGATTCACCCGTCCCGAGGGCTTTCCCTTAAATACCGCTTATTTAAAGCGTTACCATTCAGTAACTACCCGCGCCGCGATCTGGACCGCGCCCGAGCGGGGAGCGTAAAAGGCGCGCAATGAGCGGGACATTCTCCTATGACGTGATCGTGGTCGGCGGCGGCCATGCCGGCTGCGAGGCCGCGGCTGCGTCGGCGCGGCTGGGCGCGCGCACCCTGCTGCTCACGCACCGGCTCGATACGATCGGCGAGATGTCGTGCAATCCCGCGATCGGTGGGCTGGGCAAGGGACACCTCGTACGCGAGATCGACGCGCTGGACGGCGTCATGGGCCGCGCCATCGATCGCGCCGGCATCCAGTTCCGCACGCTCAATCTCTCCAAAGGTCCTGCGGTGCGTGGACCGCGCGCCCAGGCCGACCGCAAGCTCTATCGCCAGGCCATGCAGGCGCTCCTGGCCGAGCAGGCGAACCTCGACATGCGCGCCGAGGCCGTTGCCGACATTCTCGTAGATGCGCGCGGGGCGTGTATCGGTATCGTGACGGAAGAAGGCGAAGAGATCTCGGCGGGACGGGTTGTGCTGACCACTGGAACGTTCCTCCGAGGCCTGATTCACCTGGGTGAAATCAAGATCCCCGCGGGGCGTGCGCGTGGTCAAAAGGACGGTGTGCCGGAAGATCTCGCCGCCGATGCGGTCGAACAGCCGTCTACATTACTCGCGCAAAGGTTGCAGTCTCTGGGCTTCGCGCTGGGCCGCCTGAAGACCGGGACGCCCGCGCGACTCGATGGCCGCACGATCGATTACAGCGCGCTCGACCGACAGGACGGCGATACGCCGCCGCTGCCCTTCTCTTATCTGACGCGTGAGATCACGACGCCGCAGATCGCCTGCTACGTGACCGAGACGACGCCGGAGACGCACGCGATCATCCGCGCCAACCTCCACCGCGCACCGATGTACTCGGGCCAGATCGAGAGCGTCGGTCCGCGCTACTGCCCGTCGATCGAGGACAAGGTCGTGCGCTTCGCCGGCCGCGAGCGGCATCAGATCTTCCTGGAGCCGGAAGGGCTCGACGACCCGACGGTCTACCCGAACGGCATCTCGACCTCCCTGCCACGCGAAGTGCAGCTCCAGCTTTTGCAGACCATCCCGGGGTTGGAGCGGGCAGTCATGCTCCGGCCAGGGTATGCCATCGAATATGATCATGTCGACCCGCGGGAACTGCACGCGACGCTCGAGACGAGGCGGGTGCCGGGCCTCTACATGGCCGGTCAGGTCAACGGCACCACGGGATATGAGGAGGCCGCGGCTCAAGGACTGATCGCCGGGCTCAATGCGGCCTTGGCGGCGGCGGGATCGGCACCCTTCTCAGTCGACCGTGCCGATGGCTATCTCGGCGTACTGATTGATGATCTGGTCTCGCTAGGCATCACCGAGCCCTACCGGATGTTCACGTCGCGGGCGGAATACCGCTTGTGGCTGCGGGCCGACAATGCCGATCAGCGTCTGACGCCGCGTGGGTTAGAGATCGGCTGCGTCGGCGGCGAGCGCGCCGGGGTGTTTCACGTGAAACAACAGGCGCTGGCCGAGGCCACGGCTCTGGCGCAGAGCTTCCGCAGCAGCCCTTCGGCGCTCGCCCGCAAGGGCGTCACGATCAACCAGGATGGCGTGGTCCGTAACACCTTGGAATTGCTGGCTTATCCCGATATGCCGTGGAGCCGGCTGGTCGGCCTATGGCCCGAACTGGCGACGATTCCCGACGACATTGCCGAGCAGCTTACCATCGACGCCCGCTACGAAGGCTACCTCGGCCGCCAGCGCGACGACATCGCCGCCTACCGCCGCGACGAGGCCCTGGAGCTGCCGGGCGACCTCGACTATGCGGCCGTCGGTAGTCTCTCGAACGAGATCCGTCAGAAGCTCGACACCCACAAGCCGGCCACCCTGGGCCAGGCCGCCCGGATCTCCGGCGTCACCCCCGCGGCGTTGGTCGCCCTGCTGAAATATGTCCGACGTCGCGCGGCTTAGCCTGACTGGCCACTCAGCCGCCGCCCACACCCTGAGGACCGCCCGAAGGGCGCGTCTCGAAGGGTGGGCAACACGCGCGGTGCTCGTTCGCATCCTTCGTGACGGCGCTACGCGCCTCCTCAGGATGAGGTGGTGCGCGTGAACGTCCAAGCCAAGCTCCGCGACCTGGGCCTCGATGTTTCACGTGAAACATGGGGGCAGTTGGAGGCCTATGTCGAGATCCTGCTCAAGTGGCAGAAGGCCATCAACCTGATCGGACCGGCCACGATCGACGATATCTGGAGCCGCCATATCCTCGACTCGGCGCAGGTCGTGCCCCACCTGCCGGAGGGCGCAAAAAGATTGGCGGACCTGGGTGCTGGCGCTGGATTTCCGGGGCTGGTTCTGGCAGCGCTGCGGCCCGACTTGGACGTGATTCTGATCGAATCGGACGCGCGGAAAGCCGCCTTCCTGGGCGAGGCCGGGCGGCGTATGGCCTTGATAAAGCAGCCGAAAATCGTCATCGGTCGAATCGAAGCCGTGGCGCCGGCACAGGCGGACGTGTTAACAGCACGGGCTCTGGCGCCGCTCGGGACCTTGCTCAGTTGGGCCGAGCGCCACCGTTCCGACCCCGCTATTTGCCTTTTCCACAAAGGTAAAGACTGGCAGGTCGAATTGACCGAGGCCCAGCGCGGCTGGGACATTACCCTTCACCCTTTCCCGAGTGCCACCGACCGTGACGCTGTCCTCCTCCGCATCGGAGACTACCGCCCCCGTGATAATCCCGGGGCCGCAGATATTCGCGATCGCCAATCAAAAGGGCGGCGTCGGTAAGACCACGACCGCGATCAACCTCGCCACGGCGCTGGCCGCGGTCGGCGAGAAGGTGCTGTTGATCGACCTCGACCCCCAGGGCAACGCTTCGACGGGTCTCGGCATCGGCCGCAACGAGCGCGCGCCCGGCTCCTACGAATTCATCCTGGGCCTCTCGCCTCTGTCGGACTGTATCCGTGCTTCGCAGATTCCGGGTCTCTCTGTGATGCCGGCGTCGGTGTCGCTGGCGGGCGCGGAGATCGAGCTGATCGACATGGAGCGCCGCGAGCATCGGATGTTCGATGCGCTCGCCGCCGCGGAGTCGCTCGACGGGCAATCGGCGCGCTCGCGCTGGACGACGATCCTGATCGACTGCCCGCCGTCGTTGGGCCTTGTGACGTTGAACGCGCTGGTCGCGGTCGATGCGGTGCTGGTGCCGCTGCAGGCGGAGTTCCTGGCGCTCGAGGGAATCGGCGCGCTGGTCAACACGGTGGAGAGAGTCAAAAAAAGACTCAACCCGAAGTTGCATATCGCCGGCGTCGTGTTGACGATGGTCGATCGCCGCAACGTGCTCAGCCAACAGGTCGAAGCCGACGCCCGCGGGCATTTCGGCGAGTTGGTGTTCGGCACGACGATCCCGCGCAACGTGCGCATCGCGGAGGCGCCGTCGCATGGATTGCCGGTACTGATCTACGACAATGCCTGCGCGGGATCGCAGGCCTACATCCTGCTGGCAAGCGAGTTCATTCGCCGCCGGCGTAACGCGGCACAACAAGGTCCGTCGTCATGAGCCAAGCTCCCAAACATCGCGGTCTGGGCCGTGGCCTCTCTGCCCTTCTCGGCGACGACGATGTTGCCGCGACGGTTGCACCACAGCCCGCGGCTGCGCCCGTAACGCAGGCCACCGCGCCGCCGCCGCCGCGTCCTGCTGCGAACCGCACGCCGCTCACCTTGCCGATCGGGCAGTTGCGTCCCGGCAAGTACCAGCCGCGCACGACCTTCGAAGGCATCGACGTGCTGATCGACTCGGTCAAACAGTTCGGCCTCCTGCAGCCGATCCTGGTGCGGCCGATCCGCGACGAACCTGAGGCCTACGAGATCATCGCCGGCGAGCGGCGTTGGCGCGCGGCACAGAAGGCGCAGCTGCATGACGTGCCGGTGGTGTTGCGCAGCCTCGACGATCTCGAAGCCTTGCAGCTCGGCCTGGTCGAAAACCTGCAGCGTGCCGACCTCTCGCCGATCGACGAGGCGATGGGCCTGCGCCGCCTGATCAGCGACTTCAACCAGACGCAGGAAGAAGTGGCCAAGACCGTCGGCAAGAGCCGGCCGCATGTCGCCAATACGCTCCGCCTGCTCGACCTTCCGCACCACGTGCAGGAGATGATCCGCGACGAGAAGCTCACTGCCGGCCACGGCCGCGCACTGCTGGGCTTCCCCGATCCCGCCGCGATGGCCGAGCAGGCGATCCGCGAGAAGATGAGCGTGCGCGATCTCGAGAGACTTGCCGCCGGCGAGAAGGCCAAGACGCGGCCGGTGCTGAAGACCAAGGGCACGAAGCCGATCCCGTCGGGCGACAAGACCGCCGACACGCGCGTGCTCGAAAAGCGCATCGAGGAGGCACTCGGCCTCAAGGCGTCGCTCACGATCGAAGGCGGCGAGAAGACGATGCTGACTTTGGAGATCGCCGACTACGACCAGCTCGACAGCGTCGTGGAGAAACTCACGCGGCGTTAGCGATCATTGGGACCGCGGGCCTCCAGGCCCGCTCAGATCATGAGGCGGGCCTGGAGGCCCGCGGTCCCAGAAACTCCGTCGCCAGCAGCGTCCACTCTTCCTCGAGTGACTGCTTCGACACCGGCCGGCCGGCGCGGCGGTACCAGTAGCCGGCGTTGCTGAGGTCGCCTTCCTGGCGATGGAGATGGGCGTGCACCGAATCGCAATCGGCCTCGCCCTCGTGCGCCTGCACGCACTCATGCGCCTTCGCCCAGTCGCCCTTGTTCAGCCACCACAGCGCCTCGATGGCGGGGCCCTTGTCGGTCGGCGCGGCCGGGCTGTTCCGGAAAGTGTCGAGAAGGGTCATGTCTCAACCTTATAATGTTCCTGCGTAGAGGGGGTGGCGGAATCTGAGACAAAATGCCGGAAAAGCTAACGCCACCTGCATCGAAAGTGTCTCAGGATTGGGAGACACTTACGTCGCGTTGAGATCGGCGACCACCCTTTGCCACTCGGCTTGCAGCGGCGGCAGGTCGGCGGTGCGGCCGGATTGCTCCAGGGCGGCGGCCAAGTCGCCGAGATGGACGGCGCCGGCGGCACGGGCGGCGCCCTTCAGCTTGTGGGCGAGCTCGATCACCTGCGCTGGGTCGGTCGAGGCTTCTTCGATCTCACCCAGCAGGCGCGCGCCGGCCTCGCGGAAGCGACCGAGCACGCGGGCGACGGCAGCGGCGTTGCCGCCGAACATCTGGCTCACCACCGAGCGGTCGATCGCGGCACTGGGCGGCAGCGGCGGTGGCGCGGTCGCGGCGGCCGCAGTCGCCGCGGCGGCGATCGCGGTCCAGCGCGACACGGCCTCGCGCAGCCGGTCGAGCGTCAGCGGCTTGGTGAGGTAATCGTCCATGCCGGCCACCAGGCAGCGCTCGGCCTCGCCCTTCAGCGCGTTGGCGGTGAGCGCCACGATCGGCGTGCGTGTCCGGTCTCCACGCACGACCTCCTCGGCGCGGATCTGGCGGGTCAGTTCGAAGCCGTCCATGTCGGGCATGTGGATGTCGGTCAGCACCAGCGCATAGGGCTTCGCGCGCCACAGGTTCAGGCCCTCGATGCCGTTGATCGCGGTGTCGAGCGCCACGCCCAGGATCTCGAACTGGCCGACCAGCACCTCGAGGTTCACGTCGTAGTCGTCGACCGCCAGCACCCGCAGGTCGCCCGTCTGCAAGGGCAACGGTTCGGGGGCCGGCGTGATGGCCGGCATTTCCGCCGCGCGCTTGACCCTCAGCGCGACCGAGAAGGTCGAGCCTTCGCCCGGCACGCTGTCCACGGAGACGGTGCCGTCCATCAGCTCCGCCAGGCGCCGAACGATCGACAGGCCAAGGCCGGTGCCACCATAGCGGCGCGTCGTCGAACTGTCGGCCTGCGAGAACGGCAGGAAGAGTTTGGCCTGCTGGGCGGTGTCCATGCCGATGCCGGTGTCGGTGATGGTGAGACCCAGGGTCACGGTATCGACGTCGGCGGCGAGCGCGCCCACGCGCACGGTGATGGCGCCGCGGTCGGTGAACTTGGTGGCGTTGCCGATCAGGTTGAACAGGATCTGGCGGATGCGGGTCGCGTCGGCCAATAGCGCGTCGGGCGTGCCCTCCTCGACGAAGGCGCTGATCTGCAGACCCTTCTTCTGGACCTGCACCGATAGCGTCTCGGTCGTGCCCTCGATCAGGGCGCGCAGCGAGAACGGCGCCTCCTCGAGCTCCATGCGGCCGGCCTCGATCTTCGAGAAGTCGAGCACGTCGTCGATGATGCGCAACAACGATGCCGCCGAGCTGCGGATCGTGCCCACCATGCGGCGCTGCCGCTCGTTGAGCGGTTCGCGTTCGAGCAGTTCGGCGGTGCCGACGACGCCGTTCATTGGCGTGCGGATCTCGTGGCTCATGGTGGCGAGGAAGGTCGATTTGGCCTGGTTGGCGGCCTCGGCTTCGTCGCGCGCGTCTTGCGCCGCGTCGCGTTCCTTGCGCAGGTCGCGCTGGCGATGGCGCAGCTCGGTGATGTCGGTGAACAGCGACACGCAGCCGCCCGACGCCGTGCGCGCCGCAGTGAGGCGTGTCCAGGCCTGCGGGCCGACCGGGAACTCGAGCGCGCCCTCGCCGCGGCGATGCTGCTTCACCACCATGTCGGTGAGATTGGCGACCTCGACCTCCGGCACCGGCAGGTCGAGCAGCTCGTACTGGGCACGCATGGCGGCGCCTGCGGCGACCTCCAGGGTCGTGCCCGGACTCACGATCTCGGGAATGTTCCAGTTCACCGCGCGATAGGCGTCGTTGCACTGGATCAGGCGCTCGTCAGGGCCCCAGATCGCCACGCCGCTGGCCATGCTGCCCAGCGCGTCGTCGAGCAGGGTCTGCGCTGCTTCGGCCTTGGCGCGCGCCTGGTCGGCCACAGCCTGCTGCGCCTTGAGCTCGGTGATGTCGCGGTAGATTGCCAAGGTGCCGCCGTCGGGCAGCGGCTTGAAGTTGAATTCGATGAAGCGGCCCGAGGCCGTGCGGCGCTCGTAGCGCGTGCCATGGGGATCGAGCATGCGCAGCGCGCGCTCCTCGACCAGCGCCTCGACGTCGGCCTCGTTGGTGGTGGCGCCGAAATCGCCGCGTCGTACCTGGAAGCGCAGGATGTCGCGGCCCGAAGCGCCGGGGAACGCGACCTCGGGCGTCAGACGCTGGAACTCCATGAGCTGGCGGTTGATGAAGCGCCAGCGGAAGTCCTGATCGAACAGCATGACGCCGTCGATCATGTTGTCGAGCACGGTCTGCAAGGTGGTGCGCGTGTTTTCCGACTCGACGCGCGCGGCCTTGAGCCGCTCTTCCTGCGCCACGATGGCGGTGATGTCGCGATGGATGGTGAGCACGCGGCCGTCGCTCAGCCTGCGATAGGTCACCTCGACGGTGCGGCCTGAGACGGCGCGGCGTCGCTCGGGCGGCTGGTCGGCCAGGGTGAAGCGGCCGACCCTGCCGGCCACCAGCTCCTCGACACCGCCGGACAATTCGTCGACCGGGCCGTAGTCGCCGCGCACCGCGCGATAGCGCACGATGTCGGCGAAGGTCGGCAGGGTCGTCAGCAGCTCGTCCGACATCTCGTGGATGCGCGCCATCGCCGGGTTCTGGTAGACCCAGCGGCCGTCGGCTTCGTAGAGCAGCAAGCCGTCGCTCATGTTGTCGAACACCGACTGCAGCACCGCGCGCGAGTCGGTGGCTTCCTTCTCGCGCTTCTTCAGCTCGGTGATGTCGATGATGGTGGTGACGGTGCCGCCGCTGCTGGTGCGGCGCGCCTGACCGCGCAGCCAGCGGCCTTCGCCGACGGGATATTCGGCCATGCCGCCGTTGCGATAGACATGCGTCGTGCCGGAGATGAAGGCTTCCGGGTCGCCGTTGGGCCGCATCGACGCCGGCGCGCGGTAGGCAACGGCGCGCAGCGCCTCGGTGAAATTCGAGCCCGGCGTCGTGGCTTCCGGCAGATCGGGCAGGCTCTTGGAATAGTTCAGGTTGGCCAGCACCAGCCTGTCGTCGGCGCCCCACAGCACCACCGAGTGCGGCAGGTTCTCGATCGCCTCCTTCAACGTGTCGCGCGCCAGACGCGCGTCGGCTTCGGCCGCCTGATGGCGCTTGGCGAGGTCCTCGTTGGCGATGGAGAGTTCGATCTGCTGGCGTTGCGCGAGATAGTGCGGGCGATTCTGCAGCACCAGCGCCACGAGGTAGATCAGCGCGCCCGTGGCGAGTGCCCACGAGAGCGAGTCCTGTGCCTGCAGCAGTCCGGCCGCCAGGATCGACAGAGAAAAGCCCGCGAAAGCAAAATAGGAACGTGGCTCGTAGAGCCGGCCGGGCGCCAGCGCCGCGCACAGCAGCAGCGCGGTGGTGACCACCAGGCGCGGCTCGGCTGGCGGCAGCATGACCAGGAGCGCGCCGCCCACGCCGTAGGAGATGCCGGTCAGCGAGGCGTAAACGATGTACTTCACGCGCCAGGTTTCGATCGGCTGCGATTCGGGGTTTGCGCGATAGCCCAGCGACAGACGAATGAAGCCGGCCATTGCGAGCAGATGAACCGTGAGCGGACCCGCGATCATCCACCACGGCGCGAGGCCCCAGTAGATGAGGGCGAACACAAGCCACAGGGCCAGCGCCAGGACGCGCAACGCGACATTGCCGGTCATCAAGCGGTCGGTCAGGACACGTTCGACCCTGAGAGTTTCATTCATGGAACGCATCGTCCGCTCTTCGTGTTTCCTGACAGTAACGCGAACCGGCGAAAATGTTTCGTTGGTTACGCGGGGGACGGGTATAGCGCGCAAAGTGGCCGCCAGCGCGCTCGCGTAACCCACGAAACCAAATTGCAGTCATCTGTAATTCTCGGGAAACCCCTGCCGACTAGGTTCGCGTCATCGAGAAGCGGCCGCGCCGCAAACGGCCCCGCCGAAGTGGAGAATTCAAGATGATGCAGATCCTGTATCGCCCGATGGTCAAGGAAGCTCTGGTCCTCGTTACCGCCGGTGTGGTCGCTACCCTGATCTGCAGCGGTGTCTATGCCGCCCCGCTGAGCGACGCCCAGCAGGCCGCTTCCGCGACCACGGCCGAGGCGCCGACCGATCACCAGCTCGCCCCAGTTCCGCAGGACCAGGCGCGCGAGCAGCTCCTGGCGGCAGTCCGGGGCCAGACGTCGATGACCGCTCCGACCTCGGCTAACAGTCTGTAAACGCTACAAAATCTTACTCTGCCGGACGCACACCTCCGGCGAGCGATGGCCGGGACTCCCATCACCGGCCGGACAGCGGCGCCCCTCTCGGCGCCGCTGTTGTTTTGGGGACCTTGAGGTTGCCGCTCCCGGACGGCAGGATGCCTGCAAATGGCCGTTCGCCCCAAAGACACCCGCCCGCACGTCATTGTCGTCGAGGATGAGCAGTTTCAACGCGAAACGCTCACCGACTTCCTGGACGAGAACGGTTACCGCGCCTCCGGGGTCGATTCCGGGGCGGCGCTCCGCCGACTGGTCGAAAAAGACCCGCCGGCGCTGGTGCTGCTCGATCTGCGCCTGCCGGGCGGCGACGACGGTTTTGCCCTCGCGCGCTTCCTGCGGGAGCGCAGCCGCAAGGTTGGCATCATCATGCTGACCGCCAGCGGCGACACGGTCGACCAGGTCGTGGGCCTCGAGACCGGGGCCGACGACTACATCGCCAAGCCCTATGAGCCGCGCGCGCTGTTGGCCCGCATGAAGGCCGTCCTGCGCCGCGCCGGCGGTGCTGAAGCCGCGACCCCGGGCGAGCGGGTGCGGGTCGGTAAATGCATGCTCGACCTCGAGGCGCGGCGCATGACGGCGCTGTCGGGCGAGGAAGTTCCGCTGCGCGCGGGCGAATTCGAGCTGCTGAAGATTTTTGCCGAGAATCCGAACCGGCCGCTCAGCCGCGACTGGCTGCTGGAGACGACCAGCCACCGCGAGATGGAAGCCTTCGACCGCGCCATCGACATCCGCGTCCTGCGGCTGCGGCGCAAGATCGAGGCCGATCCGGCGCACCCCACATCTATCCGTACCGTGCGCGGCGCGGGCTATATGTTCGTGCCCCCGGAAGACTAGACACACCAAAGGGTAATCTGGATTTCATCCGGAACTCGCTATAGTTCCCCACGTTTAAGCGCTGAGTACGGCCGGACTCTGGGTTCGTCCGATTGCGGGAGGTTGGACGAATGTCGAGCGAAGCGCTGCATGAAGATCCCAAGAAGATCGGTGACGATGTCATCGATCACCACCGCGCGATCTCTTCCCTGATGGAAGAACTCGAGGCGGTCGACTGGTACAACCAGCGCGCCAAGGCGACCAACGATCCGGAGCTGCGCGCGGTCCTCGAACACAATCGCGACGAAGAAAAAGAGCACGCCGCGATGGTGCTCGAGTGGATTCGCCGGCGCGATCCCAAGATGAACGAGCACCTCAAGACCTATCTCTTCACCGAAGGCGCCGTCACGGCGATCGAAGCAGAGGCGACAGGCGGCGGTGCGGGTGGTAGCAACGGCGGGAACAAAGGTGGCGGAGCTCCGGCGAAAGACGGCAGCCTCGGCATCGGGAGTCTGCGCAAGGTCGGAGGACAGGACCAATGAATCATCTATTTCGCGACCGCGCGCCGATTACGCCGGCGGGCTGGGAAGAGATCGAGAAGGAAGCCAAGCGCACGCTCCGCGCGCTGCTGGCGGCGCGCCGCGTCGTCGACTTCAAGGGCCCGTTGGGCTGGGGCGCATCCGACGTCGAGCTCGGCCGCGCCGATCCGATTGCCTCGCCCGACAACGCCAAGCACGTGCAGGCGCGCCTGCGCCGCATCCAGCCGCTGGTCGAGCTGCGCATTCCGTTCGAGATGAGCCGCGCCGAACTCGACGCGATCGATCGCGGCGCGCGCGATCCCGACCTCGATCCGGTGACGGCGGCGGCGCGCGAGATCGCCATCGCCGAAGACCGCGCGATCTTCCACGGCTACAAGGCAGCGCAAATCACCGGCATCTGCGAGGCCAGCGCCAAGGTGGCCGTGCCGCTCGGCGCCAGCCACACCGACTATCCGCTGGCCGTGTCGTCGGCGCTCACCAAGCTGCGCGATGACGGCATCGAAGGTCCCTTCTCCGTGGTGCTGAACGACCAGCTCTACAAGGACCTCGCGGCGCGCACCGACGGCGGCTATCCGATCATCAGCCACGTCCAGCGCCTGATCGACGGCGAGATCATCTGGGCGCCGGGCATCGACGGCGGCCTCGTGATTTCCCAGCGCGGCGGCGATTTCGAGCTGACGGTCGGCCAGGATTTCTCGATCGGCTATCTCGACCACACCAGCGAAGTGGTCAGGCTCTACATCGAGGAAAGCTTCACCTTCCTGGTCCTGACCGAACAGGCGGCGATCCCGCTGAGCGGCGGGGCGAAAAAATAGACCGAACGTCACGGTCGGAGAGAAGGGGTCGATTTTGGGCTAGTATCCCGCGCCCATGACCCTTTCTCCCGACGCGGCCTTCCAGCAAGGGCTCGCGCTCCACCAGCAAGGCCGCCTCGACCAAGCCGAAGCGCTCTATCGCGATGTGCTCGCGGCCCAGCCCCAGCATTTCGGCGCGCTGCATCTCACAGGTCTCCTGCATTACCAGCACGGGCGATTCGCGGCGGCGGTCGAGTGGATCGAGCGCGCCATCGCGGTCAACCCCGGCGTGCCGGATGCCCACTCCAACCTGGCGCTGGCATTGCTTGAGCTGAAGCGTCCGCAGGAGGCGCTGGCACGGATCGACCATGCGATGGGCCTGCGTCCCCCCTCGCCCGAGTCGCTGAACAATCGGGGCAATGCGCTGCAGGCCCTGCATCGGCCGGCAGAGGCGCTGGCCGAGTACGATCGCGCGCTGGGCCTGCGTCCGGATTACGCGCTCGCCCATAGCAATCGCGGCAACGCCTTGCGGACGCTCGGCCGGCCGGCCGAAGCGCTCACGGCCTACGATCGCGCCCTGCAGATCGTGCCCGGGTATCCGGACGCGCTCAACAATCGCGGCCGCACCCTGCGCGACTTCAAGCGCTTCGGCGAGGCGGCCCAAGTCTTCGCGCCGTTGCTGTCGATCGTGCCCCTACGGCCGCATGTGCCGGGCCTGTGGTTCGACAGCCGCCTGCAGATCTGCGACTGGGCGGACTACGACGGGACGGTGGCGACGCTGAGCGCGGCCCTGGAGCGCGGCGAACCCGTCGACGTCCCGCAATCCGCGGCGAGCTATGTGCTCTCCCCCGCGGTGCTGCGCCGTTGCGCTGAAACCGAGGTGGCCGGATATGGGCCCGGTGCGGCGCGCCCGCCGGTGTCGCGGGCGCGCGACGGGAAGCGCCTTCATCTCGCCTACCTGTCGTACGACTTCCGCACGCACGCGGTGGCGGCGCTGATCGCAGGCTTGATCGAGAGGCACGATCGCGCACGGTTCGAGGTCAGCGCGATCTCCTACGGTCCCGACGACGGCGGCGCCTTGCGGCGGCGGCTGCAAGCGGGCTTCGACAGCTTCCACGACGTCAGCCGGCAGGACGATGCGGCGGTGGCCGCGCTGATGCGGAGTCGGGGCGTCGATATCGCGGTCGATCTCGCAGGCCTTACCGCCTTCCACCGGATCGGCATCCTCGCGGCGCGCGCGGCACCGGTTCAGGTGAACTATCTCGGCTTCCCGGGCACCAGCGGCGCGCCGTTCGTCGACTACATCATCGCCGATCCGCACACGATCCCCGCCGGTCAGGAGCGCTTCTACAGCGAGCAGGTCGTGCGACTGCCCGACACCTACCAGGCGAACGACGATGCGCGCGATCCCGCTGCGATGGCCTCGTCGCGAGGAAACCATGGGCTGCCGGCCGAGGGCTTCGTCTTCTGCTCGTTCAACAACGCCTTCAAGATCCGCCCGCAGATGTTCGACATCTGGATGCGGCTCCTGCGACAGGTCGAGGGAAGCGTGCTGTGGCTGCTCGACGACAACAAGGAAGCGACGGCCATTCTCAAGCGCGAGGCGGAGCGCCGCGGTGTGCCCGCCGCGCGCCTGGTGTTCGCGCCGCGTGAGGCGATGGATGCGCACGTCGCGCGCCAGCGGCACGCCGACCTGTTCCTCGACACCTTTCCCTACAACGCCCACACGACCGGCAGCGACGCGCTCTGGGTCGGCTTGCCGCTGCTGACCCTGGCCGGCCAGACCTTCGCCTCGCGTGTCGCGACGGGTCTCCTTCATGCGGCGGGCGTGCCGGAGCTGGTGGCGCACACGGCCGCCGACTACGAGGCTCTTGCGCTCGCACTCGCACGCGATCCGGCGCGCCTCGCGGCAGTGAAGGACAAATTGAACGACGTTCGCCAAAGCAGGCTGTTCGATACGCGCCGTTTCTGTCGGAACATCGAAAGCGCCTACGAGACGATGCAGGCTCGACACCTGCGGGGCGAAGCGCCCGCCGCCTTCGACGTCGTGGCGTAGAGGCCTACCGGCGCGCCCTCGCCTGTCGCGCGGCGCTCGCGAGCCCGAGGCACAGCCGGCGGGCGATCGCTTCGTCGGGCAAGCCCGTGCTCTTGCAGTCCATCTCGGCGTCGAGGATGCGTTTCAGCGCAGCACTGAGCCGCGGCAACGGCCAGGAGCGCAGATGCTGCTCGAAGCGCTGGCGCACCGGGCCGCCGCGCGGCAGGCCGCGCGCCTTGAACATCGCCGATTCCAGATTGCCGCCGCGCGCGGCATGGCCTGACACCATGTGCAACTGGTCGGCATGACGCTGCAGCGAGCGCACGAGCTGCACCGGATTGCCGCCTTCGGCAAAGACACGATCGAGCGCGCGGTCGAGCGCCACCAGGTCGCCGCCGAAGGTGGCCGCGATCACGCTGTCGATGCCGATCGATGCCGTGTCGCCCAGCACCGCCATGGCGTCCTCGAGGGTGATCGTCTTGGCCTCATCGCCCGCCTTGTAGAGCATCAGCTTGTCGATCTCGCTGCGCGTCTGGCCGCGATCGCCGCCCAGCCGCTCGACGATCCAGTCGAGCGCCGCGGCGTCGACATTCCACCCCTGCGCGCGCGCCGAACTCTCGACCAGTCCCTCCAGCGCCTCGGCCTGGTCCATGTAGCAAGGCATGGCGGCCAGGGTAGGCTCGGTCTCGGCCAGCGTGCGCAGCGCCGAGCGTGGCGTGAGATTGCCGCCCTCGACCACGATCAGCGCGTCGCCCGCGGTCGCGGCCACGAGGTTCTCGAGCGCGGTCGCCGATTCGTCACCCGCCGGCCGTACGCGGATGACCCGGCGTCCGCCCATCAGCGACATGGCGGAGAATTCGTCGGCCAGGCGCGCCGGATCGTGCTTCAGCGTCTCGCCCGCGATATCGACGACGCGGAACGGATCCTTGAGGTCCTCGCACACGGTCTTGGCGAGTTGCAGCGCGCGCTCGGCGACCAGCCCGTCGTCGTTGCCGTAGACCACCACGGCGCGGATCTTGGGATCCGGCTTCTTGAGGAACGCTTCGGCCTGGCGCGGTTCGATTTTCACCCGCTCTATATAGGGCTAAAGTCCGTCCCGATGAACGCAATTGAGAAAGCCAAGAGGCTGGTCGAGAAGGGCAACGGCTTGATCGGCTCCGGCAGGTTTCCGGCGGCGCTGGTGACGTTCGAAGAAGCCCTGCGTCTGCTTCCCGGCCATCCTGGAATACTCAACAATCTGGGCGTCGTGCTGGAGAAGCTGGGCCGGCTTGAGGACGCCCTCGACAAGTACGAGATGGTACGTCGCCTTACGCCACCGCATCCCGGCCTGCTCAACAATTGCGCTGTGGTCCTGCGAAAGCTCGACCGTCCGGCCGAAGCGCTGGAACGGTTCGACCAGGCCCTGAAGCTCAAGCCCGACTACGCCGAGGCGCTGGCCAATCGCGGCAAGCTTCTCGTAGAGCAGCTCGATCGTCCGGCCGACGGGCTGGCCGGCCTCGACCGTTCCCTGCAATACCGTCCCGACCATGCCGACACATGGTCGAACAGGGCGGTGGCTCTTGCCAGGCTCGATCGACCGGCCGAAGCCCTCGCGAGTAACGACCGCGCGCTGGCCCTCGATCCCCGCCACCCCGACGCATTGCATAATCGCGCAGGCGTGCTGGAGCAGATGAAGCGTTTCGAGGATGCCGCGCGCGCCTGGGAGCGCGTGCTCGAGGTCACTCCGGATCAGCCCTACATCCGCGGCCGCCTGCTGCACGCCCGCCTGCAGTGCTGCGAGTGGCGCGACTACGATGCGCTGCACGCGCGTATCGAAGAAGGCGTCGCGCGCGGCGAGAAAGAGGACGCGCCCTGGCACATGTCGGTGCATTGCCGCTCGCCCGAGCTGATGCTGCGCTGTGCGGAGATCTTCAACGCCGATCATCAGCCCCCAATCGCGACACCGCTGTGGAGCGGCCAGCCCTACGATCATGATCGTCTTCGCATCGCGTGGCTGTCGGGCGGCCTCGGCAACAACGTCGAGGCGCAAACGATTGTCGGCTTGATCGAACGGCACGATCGGGCTCGCTTCGAGACCTTCGGCATTTCGGTCGGCCGCAACGATGCCAGTTCCATGCGGGCGCGGGTTGAAGCGGCGTTCGACCACTTCGTCGATGCGCGTGACTGGACCGATCGACGGACCGCGCAATGGCTGCGCGACCAGGAGATCGACATCCTCATCGTCGTCGCGCCTTACATGACCGATTCGCGACTCGGTATTCTGGCGCACCGGCCGGTGCCGCTGCAGATGAACTGGGGCTTTCTGGGGTCGGTCGGCGCCGACTATGTCGACTACATGCTCACCGACCGTCACGTCGTGCCGCCGGAACACGAAGGCCTGTACAGAGAGAAGGCGCTTCGCCCGGCCAAGACGATGATGTCGTTCTACGCGCCGCCGGAGATCGCCGGGCCGCTGCCGTCGCGTGGGTCGCTCGGCCTGCCGGAGAACGGCTTCGTCTTTTGTTGCTTCAACAACAACTACAAGATCCAGCCCGATATCTTTCCGCATTGGATGGGCCTGCTGCGGGATGTGGAAGGAAGCGTGCTGTGGCTGCGCGATGCCAATGCTGCCGCAAGCGCCAACCTGCGGGCCGAAGCGGTGCGCCACGGCATCGCCGCCGACCGTCTCGTGTTCGCCCCCTTCGCCGCAACCTACGACGAGTATCTGAAACGCTTTCGCGTTGCCGATCTCTTCGTCGACTGCCCGCCCTACAACGCGCACACCACGGCCTGCGAGGCGCTGTGGGCTGGATTGCCGTTGGTCACCTGTGGCGGCGAGACGGCCGTGTCGCGCGTGGCCGGTGGCCTCTTGCACGCCGCCGGACTAGCCGAGCTCGTGGTCGACAATCTTGCCGACTACGACCGGCTGGTTCGCGCATTGGTGGCAACACCGCAGCGACTGGCCGACATACGCGCCGCTCTCGACCGTGCCCGCATCGACCGGACGCTGTTGAATCCCGAGGATTTTTGCCGCCGGCTCGAAGCCACCTTCATCGCGATGCACGAGCGCCAGCGCAAAGGACTGCCGCCCGCCGCCATCGGTATGCCGGCCTAGACGACGACGTTCACGATCCGGTTCGGCACGACGATCACGCGCTTGGGCGTCTTGCCCTCGAGTCCTCGTACCAGTTCCGGTAGCGCGAGCGCGGTCTTTTCCGCCACGTCCTTGGGCGCGTCCTTCGCCAGCTGGATCGTGCCGCGCAACTTTCCATTGAGCTGCACAGCCACCGTGACCGTGTCGTCGATCACGAGGGCTGCATCGGCTTCCGGCCACGGCGCGTCGGCGAGCAAGGTCTTGTGGCCGAGCTCTTCCCACAGTTGTTCGGCGAGATGCGGCGTCATCGGCCCGATCAGGCGCACGAAGATCTCGAGCGCCTCGCGCAGCGCCCAGCCGTCGCTTTCGCCTTTGCTCTTGGCCGTGAAGGCGGAGATCGTGTTGGCAAGTTCATAGAGCCGCGCCACGGCCTTGTTGAAGTGGAAGGCCTCGATGTCGGCCGAGAGGCCGGCGACGGTCTTGTGCGCCGCGCGGCGTAGATCGGTCGCGGCGCCGGAGAGCGACGCCGGCTTGGCGGCGCCGACCGCCGGCAGGTTGGTCATCGCTTCGCTGGCGATGCGGTGCAGGCGCTGCTGGAAGCGCCAGGCGCCGGTGACGCCCGCTTCGGTCCACTCGAGGTCGCGCTCGGGCGGACTGTCGGACAGCATGAACCAGCGCGCTGTGTCGGCGCCGTAGTCGCGGATGATCTGGTCCGGGTCGACGACGTTCTTCTTCGACTTGGACATCTTCTCCGAACGGCCGACCTCGACCGGCGACTTGTCGGAGGCGCGCACCAGGTTGCCGCCCGACGTGCGTTCGATTTCTTCGGGCAGCAGCCACGTGCCGTCGCTCGCGCGATAGGTCTCGTGGCAGACCATGCCCTGGGTGAAGAGACCGTCGAACGGCTCGTCGCGGCCGGTCATCTGCACTTCGCGCATGGCGCGCGTCCAGAAGCGCGAATAGAGCAGATGCAGGATCGCGTGCTCGACGCCGCCGATATATTGATCGACCGGCATCCAGTATTCGTTCTCGGCACGATCGAACGGCGCGGTCTCGACGCCGGGCGAGGTGAAGCGGTCGAAGTACCAGCTCGAGTCGATGAAGGTGTCGAACGTATCGGTCTCGCGCCGCGCCGGGCCACCGCAGATCGGACAAGCAACGTGCTTCCAGGTCGGGTGATGGTCGAGCGGATTGCCCGGCCGGTCGAAGGTGACGTCGTCCGGCAGCTTCACCGGCAGATCCTTCTCCGGCACCGGCACCACGCCGTCCTTCTCGCAATGGATCGCGGGAATCGGGCAGCCCCAATAACGCTGCCGGGAGACCAGCCAGTCGCGCAACCGGTACTGCGTCGTGCCCTTGCCCACGCCCATCTCCTCGAGGCGGGCAATCACTTTGACCTTGGCGTCTTCGACTTCGAGCCCGTTCAGGAACTCGGAGTTCACGATCACGCCGTCGTCGACGTACGGCATCTCGACCTTAAGCGGCCGTGATTGGTTCTTGTCATCTGGCGGTGCAACCACCTGGAGAATCGGCAAGCCATATTTGGTCGCGAACTCATAGTCGCGCTCGTCGTGGGCTGGGCAGCCGAAGATCGCGCCGGTGCCGTATTCCATCAGCACGAAGTTGGCGGCGTAGACCGGCACGGTCCGCCCCGGGACCAGCGGATGCTTGGCGAGCAGCGGCAGCTTGTAGCCCTGCTTCTCTGCCGTCTCGACTTCCGCTGCGGCGGTGCCGGTCTTGCGGCATTCGGCGATGAAGTGCTGCAGGCCGGGATCCTTGGTCGCAAGCTCGCTGGTGATCGGATGATCGGGCGAGAGCGCCATGAACGAGGCGCCGAACAGCGTGTCCGGCCGCGTCGTGAAGATCTCGAGCTTGCCACGGTCTGCACCGGACGCATCGGTCAGCTCGAACGCGAGACGCGCGCCGCGGCTCTTGCCGATCCAGTTCGCCTGCATCAGGCGCACCTTCTCGGGCCAGCGGTCGAGCGTATCGAGGCGGCTCAGCAACTCGTCGGCGAAGCTCGTGATCTTGAGGTTCCATTGCGTGAGCTTGCGGCGCTCGACGGTGGCGCCGGTGCGCCAGCCCTTGCCCTCGATCACCTGCTCGTTGGCCAGCACCGTGTTGTCGACGGGATCCCAGTTGACCCAGGCCTCGCGGCGATAGGCGAGACCGGCCTTCCAGAAGTCGAGGAACATCTTCTGCTCGTGCCGGTAGTAGCTCGGGTCGCAGGTGGCGAGCTCGCGGCTCCAGTCGAGCGACAGGCCCATCGACTTCAGCTGTGCCTTCATCGTGGCGATGTTGGCGTAGGTCCAGGTCTTGGGATGGGTCTTCTTCTCGATCGCGGCGTTCTCGGCCGGCAGGCCGAAGGCATCCCAACCCATCGGGTGCAGTACGTTGAAACCCTTGGCGCGCTTGTAGCGAGCGATCACATCGCCCTGCGTGTAGTTCCGCACGTGGCCCATGTGGATGCGTCCCGACGGATAGGGAAACATCTCGAGCACGTAGTATTTGGGACGCGCCTTATCCATCACGGCGCGAAAGGTCTCGCGTCCGTCCCAGACCTGCTGCCACTTGGCTTCGGTCTCGCGGAAATTATAGCGCTTGGGTTCGGACGCGGTTGTTGACGACGCGGGGGACGACGACACGGAAGGACTCCCAAAACGACAGAGGCCGCAGCGAGTGCAAGCTGCGGCCCCTTAAGTCAAGTACGGACGTGACTTCAGACGCCGCCCTCAGGTTCCACCCTGCGCGATGCGAAGCTGGCGGGCGCGGGTAAGGATCGCGTTCTCGATATCGGTGTTGGTGTGCGGATCGACCTGGGCGTCGACCCAGGCGCCGCCCTTCGGATTGGTCTGCTGCTTGAAGACCGCTACGCGGACGCCGTCGGCGCGCAGCTCGCGGTCGAGGATGGTGATCTGCACCTTCATGCGCTCGGTCGGCGCCTCCGCCGGCGTGTACCAGTCGGTGATGATCACGCCGCCGAACGGATCGGCCGAGACCAGCGGGATGAAGTTGATGGTGTCGAGGCTGGCGCGCCAGAGATAGGCGTTGACCGCGACGCCGGTGCCGCTGTCATCCTTCTTCTCGGACTTCGAGCCGAACAGGCCGCCCGGGCCGAACAGGCTGCCGGTCTCCCGATTCTGGCCTCCCAGGCCCTGCGAGGCCTGCTCCTTACTGGCGCGGCCGGCGCCGTAATCGCGTTCCTTGACGGCGCTGGGATCGCCGCCGCAACCGACGAGGGCGGTCAGGAAGAGTGCTGCCAAGAGCACGCGAAGGGGTGTTGCAACCACCGATTTTCTGCTGTCGTCGTCGAAATTCTTCATAGGAGCCTATCCGAATCCGGCCTCGGTGGCGGCGCCCGGGGCGCGGCCGGCGGACCATATGCGCACCACAAGTTGACTGCAAGCGGCCGAATTGAGGCGGATTCTTCGATCCCACAGCGAAACTGATAGGGTTTCTATTAAGGACTGATGATCGCTTTACTAGCCCTTGTCCCAAGGGCTCGAAAGGCCCCTAGGGCCGGCTGAAATTGTGACAAAGACGCCACAGGTGCGGAGAGATTCAGGAGCGCGCGCGTCCATTTCTTGACCGGCCTTTGACCCACGTGTTCTATGCCTCGGTCGCAGGCGGGTTTGCGCGTGCCTTGGTTGAGGGTAACGCGTCCGTCGGTCAGACAGGCCTTTTAAGTACGTACCAGTCTCTGATCAATGAGAGGGAGAATGATGAAAAAGCTTTTGCTAGGCTCGACCGCCCTGGCCGTTGGTGGTCTCATGGCCGCCCCCGCCATGGCAGCCGACCCCATCAAGATGGGTGTTGGTGGCTACTACCAGTTCTACGCACTCGCCGGCCAAGTCGAGAGCAACTACGCCTTGAACGGCACTTCGGTGCAGTACAAGGGCGTGCAGTTCATCCAGGAAGGTGAAATTCATTTCATCGGCCAGTCGAAGATGGACAACGGCACGACGATCGGTCTCCGCGTTGAGCTCGAAGCCTGGAACCCGGCGACGAACGCCAACGGCACCGGCGGCGTTGCTGTCGGTTCGTCGGCCCGCACGATCGACGAAGCCTACCTGTTCGCCTTCGGCGACTGGGGTCGTGTTGAATTCGGCGCCAAGGACGACGCCGGCTACATCATGTACTACGGCGCTCCGTCGGCCCTGCTCGGCTTCGGCTTCTTCCAGCACAACTCGTCGTTCAGCTGGACGAACCCGATCGCCAACTCGAACAACAAGGCGGCGTTCCGCATCTCGACCCAGACGATCGACGGCCAGTATCAGGACGTTAACCGCATCAACTACTACACGCCGCGCTTCGCCGGCTTGCAGATCGGTGTCGGCTACGCTCCGAAGATCAACCTGTCGGCGGCAACCGGCGCGGCTCTGAACGGCCCGCAGGCGAACACCGGCGGCGTGTGCGGCTTCAACGACGCCACCACGGCCAACGCTTGCCCGACCAACGACAACTCGTGGCAGGATGCTCTCGTCATCGGCGCCAACTACCTGAACAAGTTCGGTGATGTCAGCGTCGCTGGCTATGCATCGTACTCGTACATGTCGTTCGTTGGCGGCCTGGGCAATCTGCCCGGCACCGGCGGCGGCGCCAACACGTCGACGGGTGCGAACCTGACGTCGTGGAAGCAGATGGTGTTCGGCGCGCAGGTCAGCTACGCGGGCTTCACCCTCGGTGGTTCGTACGGCTGGGACAACAACGGCCTCGGCTCGAACTACTACACCAACGTCGACAACGACACGCGCTCCTACGCTCTTGCTTTGATGTATGAGACGGGTCCGTGGCAGTTGTCGGTTGGCGGCGTCGTGTCGTTCAACAACAACGGTAACGGCAGCTTGTCGATCACCAACCTGGGCCAGGGCCTGAGCAGCGCTGCTGTTCTCGGTGCTCCGACCTCCACGACCAATGCCTTCGGCGGCAACCCGAACGTCGGTGGCCTGCAGTTCGGCACCGAAACGGCCACGAAGATCGAAGTTGGCGCCAACTACGCGATCGGACCGGGCGTGAAGATGATCGGTGGCTTCATCTACAACAACCTGCAGGGACCGTCGAACGCGGTCGCTGGCCAGTCTTGGGCCGCCCTGCTGGGTATGGACTTCCGCTTCTAGTCATCTCGACTGGATCGAAAGGGAAAGAGCGGGCGAAAGCCCGCTCTTTTCTTTTGTGCGTCTTCCTGAGCGCCAGGTGGCAGCGTCAGGTAGCCGTGCTTCAGGCGATCGCCTTGCGCCCCACGACATTCACGAACAGCGTCGGCATGTAGGTCCGCGACACCGGCAGCCGCTCGGTGGCCTGGCGGGCCAATACGGCGCGGTTGTCTTCATGATCGAGGACGACCTGGAACAGCCCCTGCTCGACGGCGCCAGCCCGCGAATCGAGCTCCGGCCGTCCGTCCCGTTCCACCCTGTACGCGACGTCGAGGCCGACATCGCCACCGCTGTAGAACGACGACAGGATCTCCAGCCCCTCGAACATCAGCATCAGTCCACGCACCGAGAAACGCCAGTAATCGTCGGGCGTGGCATGGAAGGCCTGCGACCACGGCGTGGCGACGAAGGCGAGGCCTCCCGGCCTCAGCAGGCTCTCGATGTTGCGGGCCGCGCGCAAGGGATCGCGCGTGTGTTCGAGCACGTGGCAGCAGATCACGAGGTCGAAGGGATCGTCGCCCAGCTTGGCCCCGAGTTGCTTCGGCGAACTGCAAATGTCGAGTACGCTGTCGACGTTGGCGCCTTCGAGCAGATCGATGCCGACGAACCTGGCGCGATCGCCGAAGCGCTTGGTGACGAGGCCGCGCCAGTTGCGCTCATTGCGATCCGACAGCAGGGCACGCGATCCCACCTGTAACACGCGCGGCGCGCGCTTGCCGATCGACGTCGCCAGGCGCTCGAGCAGCAACTCGACCTCGCGCGTAACGCTCGTGCCGACGACGCGTAACTCACCCTTGTGATCCGGGGGAGAGGCGCCGCCGGCCGCGGTCATTCCCGAACCACCACGATATGCATGCGCCGTGGCCCGTGCGCGCCGAGCTCCATCGCCTGCTCGATGTCGCCAGTGCGCGAAGGCCCGGTGATGGTGTTCACCGTGCGCGGCATGCGGTCCTTGCCGTAGCGCGCGCGCAGCCTCTCCCACACATCCTCGTAGCCGCCGACGATGTCGGCTTCGCGCAAGACGACAACATGCGTATCGGGCAGGAGGTTGAGCGTCACCGGATGATCCGGCCCGGAAGCCATCACCAGGGTGCCAGTCTCGGCGATGCCCGCGAAGGCACCGGTGATCGACACCTGGTCGCTGCCCTCACCGCGACCGCGCCGCAGCGACAGCATCTTCTGGCTGGCCCAGTCGTAGCCCTCGAGCAGCGGCGAGGGCGCCATGGCAGCGCGCGCCGGCAGGTTGTTGCGCGCGAGATAATTGCTGACTTCACCCGGCACGTCGCCCGCGGCCACGCGCGCAACGGTGGCGTTGTTGGTCTCGGCCCATTGGCAGAACAGCGCGACCTTCTCGGGCTGCGGCAAGCGCGCACGCGCCACATCAGGGCCACGCGGCGGCGCGGCGAGGCGCGCTTCAACCGCTTGTTTGGCCTCGCCTGACAAGGGGCCGCGCTGGAGCGAGCGGCGGATGCCGTTCAGGATTTGCGAGCGTGGCGAAGAGTCGTCGCTCATGGCCGTGTCCGTGCGCCGCCGTGGCGTGCCCATTGCGCATGGAAAGTGCCGCCGGCTTGCGGGGCAGGGAAGTCGCGGAAGCGTGTCCATCCGCCGGCCAGTGGCAGGGTGCCGTAGCGGCCATCGGCCCTGCCGAACAGCGCCAGCACGCGATTGGCGATGCCGGTCAGGCGCCGGTAAAGCTTCGGCCGGCGCGCGAGAAAGCTCCAGAGCGCCAGGCCCTGTCGCACTGCCTTAGGTGTGAGGTGCCGCTCGAATTCGCGCTCGCGCCAGTGGCGCATCAGCTTCGGCAGAGGAATGCGCACCGGGCAAACGCTCTCGCAGCGGCCGCAGAAAGTCGAGGCGTTGGGCAAATTGCCGGCCTCCTCGACACCGATCAGTTGCGGCGTCAGCACGGCGCCGATCGGTCCGGGATAGACCCAGCCATAGGCATGGCCACCGATGGCGCCGTAGACCGGACAATGGTTCATGCAGGCGCCGCAGCGAATGCAGCGCAGGATCTCCTGCATTTCGGTGCCGAGCACGCTGGAGCGGCCGTTGTCGAGGATGACGACATGATAGGCCGAGGGCCCGTCGAGATCGCCGTCGCGCTTGGGGCCGGTATTGAGCGTGGTGTAGGCCGACGATTCCTGCCCCGTCGCCGAGCGCGCCAGCACGCGCAGCAGCACCGCCGCGTCCTCGAGCGTCGGGATCACCTTCTCGATCGTGGCCAGCACGATGTGCATCTTGGGCAGCGTGTTGGACAGATCGGCGTTGCCCTCGTTGGTCACGAGCATCGACGAGCCGGTCTCGGCCACAAGGAAGTTGGCGCCGGTCAGGCCGACGTCGGCATCGAGGAATTTCTGGCGCAGGACGTAGCGCGCCTCGGCCACCAGGTCGTTGCGCTCGGTCAGGCGCTTGGTGAAGCCAAGCGGACCATGATGCTCGAGGAACGTGTCGGCGACCTGGTCCTTGGTGAGGTGGACGGCGGGCGCGATGATGTGGCTGGGCGGCTCTTTGCGCAGCTGGATGATGTACTCGCCGAGATCGGTCTCGATCGGCGCGATGCCCGCCTCTTCGAGATGATCGTTGAGCGCGATCTCCTCGGCTACCATCGACTTCGACTTGGCGACCGTTCTGGCACCGACGCTCTTGCACAGGTCGGTGATGATGCGCCGCGCATCGGCGGCGGTCGGTGCCCAATGCACATGGCCACCGAGCGCGATCACCTTGCGCTCGAACTCCTCGAGGTAGAAATCGAGATTGGCCAGCGCGTGGTTCTTGATGTCGCGGGCGCGATCGCGCAGCAACTCGAATTCGGGCAGGCGCTCGGCGGCCAGGCGTCGGCGCTCCGAGAAGCCGACCTTCAGCATGGCCAGTGAATCCTGCAGGTTCGGATTGGCCAGCGCGTCGCTGACGTTGTGCTTGAAGTCGTGCGCGGTCGATTCCATCAGCGCGTCACCGTCTCGGGCTCGCCGCCCTCAGGCTCTCCAATGGGTGCGATCGAGCCCATGTCGGCCAACACTTCGGCCACATGCCTGACCTGTACCGCGCTGCCTTCGCGTTGCAGCTTGCCGGCCATGTTCATCAGGCAGCCGAGGTCGCCCGCCAGCAAGGTGCCGGCGCCGGTCGCGGCGATGTCGCCCGACTTCTCGCCGACCATGGCATTCGAGATTTCGGGATACTTCACGCAAAAGGTGCCGCCGAAGCCGCAGCAGACTTCCGGCGTCTTCATCTCGCTGAGCTTCAACCCCTCGACCGAGCCGAGCAGTCGCCGCGGCTGTGCCTTGACGCCCAGTTCGCGCAGGCCGGAGCAGGAATCGTGATAGGTGACAGTGCCCTCATAGCGGGCGGCCACTTTGTCGACGCCCAGCACGTCGACCAGGAACGACATCAGTTCGTAACTCCGCCCGGCGAGATTCTCAGCCCGCGCTTTCATCGCGGGATCGTCGTCGAACAGGCCAGGATAATGATGGGACAGCATGCCGCCGCAGGACCCCGACGGCGCCACGACGGCCTCATAGCCCTCGAAGGCGTCGATGATCTGCGTGGCGATGGCGCGGGTCGTCGCGCGGTCGCCGGAATTGTAGGCCGGTTGGCCGCAGCAGACCTGCAGCGGCGGGACCTCGACGATGCATCCGGCATCCTCGAGCAATTTGATCGCGGCGAAACCGACCGACGGCCTGAAAAGATCGACCAGGCAGGTGACGAAAAGCGCAACGCGACGCGCAGGTGGTGAATGTTTGTCGTGCAAATTGGACACGACGGGCACCATGGCAGCGGTAAAAAATCGGTGCAATGCCCCTTGTTTAGAATTCTTCTAAACTATAAGTAAGAGATCGAACGGCAGACCATCAGGATCGGAGGATGACGATGGACGGTGAAAGCAAATGCCCGTTTTCGGGCGCAGCGCGACGCGCGGTCGGAACCACGGCGAACCAGCACTGGTGGCCGAACCGGTTGAACCTGAAGATCCTGCAACAGCACTCGCCACTGGTCGATCCGATGGGCAGGGGCTTCGACTACGCCAAGGAATTCAAGAGCCTCGATCTCGATGCCGTGATCAAGGATCTCCACGCGTTGATGACCGACTCGCAGCCATGGTGGCCTGCTGACTTCGGTCACTACGGGCCGTTCTTCGTTCGCATGGCCTGGCATAGCGCCGGCACCTATCGCGTGGGCGACGGCCGCGGCGGCGCCGGCAACGGCACGCAGCGCTTCGCGCCGCTCAACAGCTGGCCGGACAATGTGAACCTCGACAAGGCGCGCCGGCTGCTGTGGCCGATCAAGCAGAAGTACGGCCGGAAAATCTCCTGGGCCGACCTGCTCATCCTCACCGGCAACGTCGCGCTGGAATCGATGGGCTTCAAGACCTTCGGCTTCGCCGGCGGCCGCGTCGATGTGTGGGAGCCGGAGGAGGACATCTATTGGGGCCCCGAGGGCAAGTGGCTGGCCGACGAGCGCTACAGCGGCGAGCGCCAGCTCGAGAATCCGCTGGGCGCCGTGCAGATGGGCCTGATCTACGTCAATCCGGAAGGCCCTAACGGCACGCCCGATCCCGTCGCCTCGGCGCGCGATATCCGCGAGACGTTCGATCGCATGGCGATGAACGACGAGGAGACCGTGGCGCTGATCGCGGGCGGTCACAGCTTCGGCAAGACCCATGGCGCGGGCGATGCCGCGTTGGTTGGCGTGGAGCCGGAAGCCGGCGCCATCGAGGACCAGGGCCTCGGCTGGAAGAGCACGTTCGGCACGGGCAAGGGCCGCGACGCGATCGGCAGCGGCCTCGAAGTCACCTGGACCACGACCCCGACCAAGTGGAGCAACAACTTCTTCGAGAACCTGTTCGGCTTCGAGTGGGAGCTCACGAAGAGCCCGGCGGGCGCGCATCAGTGGACGCCGAAGGGCGGCGCGGGTGCCGGCCTGATCCCCGACGCCTACGATTCGTCGAAGCATCACGCGCCCTCGATGCTGACGACCGATCTCGCGCTGCGCTTCGATCCGGCCTACGAGAAGATCTCGCGCCGCTTCCTCGAACATCCCGGTCAGTTCGCCGATGCGTTCGCGCGTGCCTGGTACAAGCTCACCCATCGCGACATGGGTCCGCTCGTGCGTTACCTCGGCCCGCTCGTGCCCAAGGAAGAGTTGCTGTGGCAGGACCCGCTGCCTGTCGTCGATCATCCGTTGATCGGCGAGGCGGAAATCGTTGCCCTGAAGGCGAAGATCCTAGCCTCCGGATTGACGGTCTCGCAGTTGGTGACGACGGCGTGGGCGTCGGCGGCGACGTTCCGTGGCGGCGACAAGCGCGGCGGCGCGAACGGCGCGCGTCTTCGCCTGGCGCCGCAGAAGGACTGGGAGGTCAACCAGCCGGCTGAACTCGCCAAGGTTCTGTCCAAGCTTGAGGCGATCCAGAAGGACTTCAACGCCTCGTCGTCCGGCGGCAAAAAAGTCTCGCTCGCCGATCTGATCGTGCTGGGCGGCAGTGCGGCGATCGAGCAGGCGGCGAAGGCCGGCGGCCAGGACGTAAAGGTTCCGTTCGCTCCGGGCCGTGTTGATGCCTCGCAGGAAAAGACCGATGTGGCGTCCTTCGCCCATATGGAGCCGGCGTACGACGGCTTCCGCAACTATCTCCGCCCGGGCCAGCAAATCTCGCCGGAGGAATTGCTGGTCGATCGGGCGCAGTTGCTGACGTTGACGGGCCCCGAGATGACCGTCCTCGTCGGCGGTCTTCGCGTGCTGGGGGCGAGCGTCGGACAGGTGCCGCAGGGCGTCTTCACCAAGCGTCCCGGGACGTTGAGCAACGACTTCTTCGTCAATCTGCTCAGCATGGGCACGGTCTGGACGGCCGTCCCGAATGACAAGAACGCGTTCGAAGGACGGGACGTCGCGACGGGCGCAGTAACGTGGACCGGCACCCGGGTCGACCTCCTGTTCGGCTCGAATTCTCAGCTTCGGGCCCTGGCGGAGGTCTATGCCTCTGACGACGCCAAGGCGAAGTTCGTGAACGACTTCGTGGACGCCTGGACCAAGGTCATGAATCTCGACCGGTTCGATCTGCATATCGACTGAAGCCGAGTCCGCGCGATCGTGATCGGGGAGGGGCGGCAACGTCGCCCCTCTCATGGCATTATAACCGTCGTGAAGCGGTCCTTTGCCCTTTTAGCCGTCCTGTTTGCTGCCTTGGGCGCCTCTCATCAGGCGCTGGCCCAGACAACACCGTTCCAAGGCTTTGCCATGCGTCCTCCTTGCGAGGGCGGCGCGCCGCATCCGGCTTATGCGCCGGCAGGTGGCGCGCCCGTCATCGCGAGCTGGAGCGAGGCCGACCTCGATCAGGCCGCCTGGCAGATGTCACCCTGTCTGCGTTGGAGCGGCGGCAAGACGCGGCTGGCGACGGCGCTCTCGGCGTCCCTCCATGCCCCATCGCTCGACGACCTGCTGAACCGTTACGGTGCGATCTCGAAGTACACATCGATCCGAGTGTGGTCGACCATGCACCAGGCGTGGGAGCCCTTCGCGACCCAGGCCGGCTTCACCGATGGACTCGCGGCGACGTACACCATGCCCGACCTCAAGGCGGCCGACTTCACGTCCGGCAAGGAGTTCTACTACTACGAGATCGATCCCCGCACCGGACGCACGATTCATCATCTCATCGTGGGTCAGCGCACGGCCGATCGCGTCGAACTCATCACTGAGAACCTGACGCCGATCAAATATTCGATGTTCACCGTGTTCGAGCCGCATGCGTTGCGGACGGCGACCTTCATCGAGCGACGCGGACCCAACGAATGGGGCTACTACCAGACGATCGGTGTGGGCGAAGGCTCCGACTTCATCGCGGTGCATAGCCCGTCGCCCTATATCAATCGACTGACGGCGCTCTATCGCTACATGGCGGGAATGCCGACCGATGGCGCGCCGGCGGCCGCCCCAAACTAGCCCGTCGACTTAGCCAATTGAATTAGCCAATCGAACTAGCTGCGGTTGGGCACCAGGACGATCGTCCGGCCCGGTGCGGTCATGCGGCCCGCCCAGTCTTCGGCCTGCGGCGTGTTGCCGAAGAAGATGTCGCCGCGCGCCGGTCCCTTGATCGCGGCGCCGGTGTCCTGCGCGATCATCAGGTGGCGGTAGGTCTCGGTGGCGTTGGGCTTGCCGGTGACGGGGCGCACAGTCTCGATCCAGACCGGTGTGCCGTAAGGCGTGTACATCGTGTCCACCGCGAGACTGCGCTGGGCGGTGAGGACCACGCCCTCGGAGCCGGTGGCCGCAGCGGACTTGGTGTCCTTGAAGAAGATATAGCGCTCGTTCTTGCGCATCACGTCGCGGCCCTTGGCCGGATTGCGCTTCAGCCAATCGCGGATCACAGGCCAGGTAACCCTGTCCTTCTGCAGCACGCCCATCTCGATCAGCGTGTTACCGATGGCCGTGTAGGTCCGGTTGTTCGAACCGTCGAAGCCCAGGCTCAATGTGCCGCCTTCGGCCAGATGCACGCGGCCGCTGCCCTGGACCTGCACTTCGAACAGCGCGACGGGATCCTGCACCCAGGCGATCTCGAGGCCCTTGCCCTTGAGCGCACCCTGCTCGATCTCGGCGCGCGTGAGATAGGGCTGGTCGGTGAGGTCGGGCGGGCGGCGATAGACCGGCACGGTGAAGATGCGCGACGGCGCCCGGCTGCCGCGTAGCTCGGGCTCGAAATAGCCGGTGAAGTTGCCCGGCACCTTGACGATCAACGGCCGGAAATTCGACTCGAAGAACGTCCGGGCGCCGCGCCCGTCGCCGTCCTTCACCGCGTTGGCGGCGTCACAGATCGTCCGCCACTCGGTCGCGGTGATCGTCTTGGCGCCGCCGTCGGTCGACATCCTAGTGTCCGCGCCCGCGGAGAGTTTCGGGCAGGAGCGCTTGAACGCAGCCAATGCCTCGGAATGACGATCGTCGGACCAGCCGGGAATTTCAGCGAACGACGTCGGCTCCATCGCGACGTTGTTGGCGGGATCCTTGGTGGTGCTTGAGGCGCATGCCGATAGCAACCCGGCAACGGCGATCAACGCCGCGCCGCCGAACGGAAGAAGTCCTCGCATCCGGAACGTGTCTCCCTTCAGCCTTCGCTCTCGGTCTTGGTCAGCACCCAGTTGGGGTCCTTCGACTTCGTATCGCGCCGGAAGGTCCACAAATCGACGGCCTTCACCACCTCATTGGGATTGCCGTCGACGATCTGGCCGTCGGCATCGCGCGTGACCTGGATCTGCTCGCTGATGAAGCGCACGGTGACCAGCGCATCGTCGCCCTGCAGGGCGGCCTGGGCAACATCCGATGCCTCGAAGCCGATGAGCGTGACTTCGCGCTTTTCGCGCCGTGTCGCGCGCGCCGTGATCTCACCGTCGAAGCTAGCGAAGGTCGGTCCGTCGAGCAGCGGACGAAGCGTTGACGTGTCGCCCTTGGCAAAGGCCTCGACGATAGTGCCAAAGGCCGCGCGCGCGCCGCCGGTGAAGGGCACGGCCTCGAAGGAGGGATCGGCCGCGCGGATCGCGGCGACGCCGGCCGAGGCCGTCGGAAGAACGGTCGCGCGAATGCCACCGGGGCCGCTGGTCGGCGACGACTGACGCGGCGCGGGCGTCGGAAGCGGAATGACATTGTCGCTGCCGCCGTTGGCGTTGGACGGCGGATCGCCGAGGCGCGGTTGCGCGGCGGGCGGGTTTGTCGGCGGCGTGAAAGGATCGCGCGCCGGCGGACGCTCATTGCCGGTACGTTTGCCGAGAACGGCGCGCAGTCGCAGGATCAGGAAAACCGCGACCAGCCCGATAAGAATAATGTCGTAGTTATTGCCCAATTTTCGCGCCTGCTGTGGCCTCGCACAAAAATTACATAGGCCCCGAATAGGGAAAGGGCAAGGCAACGGCCCGCGCCCCTTTACGTACCCAAGACCACAATATCGACTAAATCGCTGACACCGCCGACACGCCGACCCAGCCGGCGCTCACGAACCCCGGGTGCATTGTAGCCCTGTCGCTCGGCCAGCGCATAGGTTTTGCCATCTGTCAGCGCCCTGGTTCTTTCCTCTTTGTTCTGTTTTTCCAGTTTTGCCGTGAAATTTACAGCATCGCCGATCACGGTAAATTCAAGCCGCTCGCCATCGCCCACGGCGCCGAACAGCACCTGGCCCGCCGCCGCCGCCAGGCCGATCGTGAGGGGTGTAAGTCCAGCCGCGCGGCGCTCCTCGATCCAGCGGTCCGCCGCCTCGATCACCGCATCGGCGGCGCGCAACGCATCGGCTGCCGCCGTGGCCGATGGTGTAACGGCGCCGAACGAAGCCAGGATCCCGTCGCCCAGGAATTTATCGATGCTGCCGCCGTTGCCGACGATCAACGGGCAAATGCGTCCCTGATAATCCTGCAGCACCTTCATCACGTCGTCCGGCGTCAATTCGGTCGAGAGCTGCGTGAAGCCGCGCAGGTCGACGGTGAGGATGGCGGCGTCGCGCAGCTCGCCCTCGCCGGCCTTGATCGACAGGTGCGACGAGCGGATGCGATCGGCGACACCCGGATCGAAGAAGCGCGAGAGGTCGCGCGCCGCCGCCCCTTCACTCACGGCGCGCGTCAGCAGATGGCGCGCGCGGGAAATGGCGACGGCCAGCACGACGGTGGTGAGCAGGATGGCGATGATCTTGTCGACTTCGGCATGCACCAGCAGCGTGTTGGATGTCATGTACTCGACGAAGTCGTCGGTCCGCACATCCTCCGGCCCGCCCTTGCCGCTCACCACATAGAATACGAGCGCGATCCAGCCGAAGACGGCGGTGAAGCCGGTGAAGAGCACGAGGCGCGCCTCGAAGCGCAACGCGCGCAAGGCGATGAACAGGAAGACGTAGAGCAGCGTCGGCACCTTCAGATAGAAGGCGGCGGGCTGCGCATATTTCAGCGGGAACGAGAAGATCAGCCCCATCAGCAGCGCCATGTCGGCGACCACCGAGACATAGAGCATCCACGGCCGCAGGAGGCGGAGATAGGCCAGCACCAGGCGCACGACGCAGAATACGCCGTAGGTGACGAAGACCTGGGTCTCGAAGGCGAAGTCGTACTGCACCACGCCGCCCGGCATCGACGTCGTCTCGTAGACCGTGGCCACCAGGCCGACGATAGCGAGCTGAATCCAGGCGATCAGGATCTCGCTGCGTTCCTGCTGGCGTCGGATCGCTTCATGCACGCGCTCGGGAAGATTTTCGCGCCCGCCGCCGTCGAACAGCCAGTCGCGAAAACGTTGCAGCATCAGCGTTTTTCCAGCCACAGGCTGGCAGCCAGCGCGTCGGGCGGCCGCTTCAGGCGCGCCGCCACCGAACGGCCCAGACGCTCGGTCAGCCGGCGTTCGGCCCAGACGCTGGAGAACAGGGGCAGATAGGCACCCGTCGTCAGCAGTGGCGCCACGCCCTGCTGCTCGTTGTAGTTCCGCCAGCCCCACATCGCCGGATAGTCGAAGGGCAGATAGATGTCGTGGATATGGACCAGCACGCCGGCGGGCAGGCGCGGCAGCACACGATTGAACAGGAAATCGACGTCACTGCCCGGCATCAGGATGTGACTGGAATCGATGAACAGCATGTCGCCCGGCAGCAGGCTGTCGAACGGATCGGAGGGCGCGGCCTGCAGGGTCGAGGTCACGACCGTGACGCCCGGCAGGCCGACGATATCGGCACGCGGGGCCGGGTCGATGGCCACGATCTCGCCGGCGCCGGCCGACGCCTTGGCCAGCACGCGCGTAGAATGGCCCGAGCCGATCTCGACGATGTGGAGCGGCTTGCGCTCGCGCACCAGCACATAGGCCATCGCCGCATCGAGTGAGGGAAACCACGCCTGGTCGAGCAGGGGGCCCAGCCGTTCCAACTCGGCGGCATGCGCGTCCATGAGATCGATCATGGCGAGGAAGACGGCGCGGTTACGCTCGAACAGGCTTTCGACCGCGGCGTAGGATGGCTGCGCGCCGGGCGGCGGCAACAGCGGCGCATAGCGGTGCGGGATGAACCAGCCGCCGGGCGTCAGGCCCAGAACGGTCGGCAGCCCGAGCTTCAGCCGGCGCCAACGCCCGCGCAACGACAACGACTTACCCATGCTACGGCACGCCTATCTTTTACGGTGCGAGTGTCAGACCTTCGTGCGCCACGACCACCCGCGGCAGGCCGCCGGGTGCGCTGCCCGGGCGCAGCGCCGCGGCTTTGCGCGCGACGTCGTCCATGAAGGCATCGTCGTGACTCGGGTCGTGATGAAAGAGGACGACGGTGCCGACACCGGCTTCGTCCGCGATGCGCACGGCTTCCTGCCAGGTCGAATGGCCCCAGCCCTTGTAGCGCGGGTATTCCTCGTCGGTGTAGCTCGAGTCGTAGACCATCAGGTCGGCGCCGCGACAGAGATCGACGATCGTCTTGTCGCGCTCGCCCTCGCGATGCTCGGTGTCGGTGATGTAGCAGATCGATTTGCCGCCATACTCGACCCGGTAGCCGGTCGCACCGTTGGGATGGTTGAGCGGCGCCGTCCGCATCGCCACCGTGCCGCACATCAGGGCCTCGCCCGCGGTGAATTCCTTGAAGCCAATGCTCGCCTGGAAGATCTCGAGCGTCACCGGATAGATCGGCGCCTGCATCAGGTTGCTCACGACCTTCTTCAACGTATAGGGCGCCTCGAGGTGACCGGCCCACATGCGCACCGAATTGCGCTGGTCGTACAGCGGCGCAAAGAAGGTGAGGCCCGAGATGTGATCGAGATGCGTGTGCGTGAAGTAGATGTCGATATCGAGCGGCGCCTGGCGCGCGAGCTCGAGCCCGAGCGTGCGGATGCCCGTGCCCGCATCGAAGATCAGTCGGCGACCGCCGGCCGTCACTTCGAGACAGGACGTGTTGCCGCCGTAACGCGTGTATTCCGGGCCGGCGCACGAAATCGAACCGCGCACACCCCAGAAGCGGACTTTCAGACCTTCGGCCAAGATGCTTCCCAAACTGCCTTGCGACACAGAGTCCACAGGCTGGGCCCGCCGTCAACCGAGGGTAACGCCTTCCTGGTTTGGCCACTTTCTTGCGTGACCCCCGGCAGGCAATCCGGAGTTCCCTTTGGCCCGTATTGTTGCAGTAACCGAGAGTAATCGTCCCCCGCCGGGCGCGTTGCCTGAACCCTCGTTCGGAGTAATACTTTCGCCATGGACATCGCCAACCAGACAGCCGGTTCCGCCATGGTCGATCCGCCGATGCGGACGGCCAAGTTCTCCATCGGTCAGGTCGTGAAGCACCGGATTTACCCATTTCGCGGGGTAATCTTCGATGTCGATCCGGTGTTCGCCAATACCGAGGAATGGCTGTCCTCGATCCCGGAAGAGGTCCGGCCGCGCCGCGACCAGCCGTTCTACCACCTGCTGGCCGAGAACGCGCAGACCACCTACGTGGCCTACGTTTCCGAGCAGAACCTGCTGGCCGACGAGACCGGCAAGCCGGTCGGCCACCCGCAGGTGCCGCATTTCTTCAAGGAACTGAAGCGCGGCCATTATGTCTCACGGGACAGGGCGCTTAACTAGCGCCTGCGCGCTGAACTGAGTTTGGCCGTGCGCGACGGCTCGCCATAGCAAGCCGCTATCAAGCCATAGCGAGTAACTTTTCGCGTAGCTTCCACGTCCCCCTTTAGCCTGTTCGCAAATCGGCGAACGGACGGTCCGTCAAAAGGGCCGGCTTAAAGGGGATGGAAGTCATGAATGACGCTTCGGTCGTGAGCAGCGGCAGTATCGGCGCCCGACTCGACAGGCTGCCGATGACGGGCTGGCACAGGCGCATCCTCATCCTGATCGGCACCGGCATGTTCCTGGATGCCTTCGACATCAACCTGGGCGCGGGCGTGCTCGGTGCGCTGGTGCGCGACGGCTGGTCGACGCTCAGCCTGAACGCGACGTTCGTCGGCGTGACCTTCATCGGCATGACCATTGGTGCAGCGGGCGCTGGCCTGATCGGCGATCGCTACGGGCGCCGACTCTCCTATCAGATCAATCTCGCGATCTTCGGTGGCGCTTCCTTGCTGGCGGTCTTCGCGCCCAACATGACGTGCTTGATCGTCTTGCGCTTCTTCATGGGCATCGGCCTCGGTGCGGAAATCGTCGTCGGCTACGCGACGCTCACGGAGTTCATTCCCGCCGGCCGGCGCGGCTACTGGATCTGCATGCTGGCGGTGATTACCAACGCCTCGCTGTTCGTCGCCAGCGCGCTCAGCCTCTGGCTGATCCCCGTGTTCGGGTGGCGGCCGATGTTCCTGATCGTCGGCGTGGCGGCGATCGTCGTCTGGAACGCGCGCAAGGCGATGCCGGAATCGCCGCGCTGGCTCGAGGCGAAAGGCCGGAAGCGCGAAGCGGAGATTGTCGTCGAACAAGCCGAAGCCAGCGTACTGCCTGGGACGATCCTGGCGCCGCCGGCGCTGGACCCAATCGGCGCGACGGTGAACGAGTCGTGGCGCGTCCTGTTGACCGGCCCGATCATGCTGCGGCTGCTGATCGGTATGTTGCTCAACATCACGGTGGGCTTCAGTCTCTACGGCTTCATCAACTGGCTGCCGACCTTCATGCTGCACAGCGGCCAGAGTCTCGTCTCGTCGCTGTTCCTCACCATGATCGTGTCGGCGGGCGCGCCGCTCGGGCCCTTCATCGGCATGTTCCTGGCCGACCGGATCGGCCGCAAGCCCAGCATCGTGCTGTCCTCGCTGGCGGCCGCCGCTCTGGGCTGCGGCTTCGCCTTCACCAAGGATCCGACGGCCTTCGCCATCTTCGGCTTCCTGCTGGTGACGGCGCTCTACGTGATGGGCCTCGGATTCACGGTCTACACGCCCGAACTATTTGCCACGCCGTACCGCATGCGGGCCGCCGCGATCTGCGGCGCGACAGGACGGCTGGCCACGGCGTGCGTGCAATACGCCGTCGTCGCCGCCTTCGTTGCGGGTGGTGTGCCGGCAGTGGTTGGCATGCTGATCTGCCTGCTGGTGGTGCAGGCGATCGTGGTCGGTGTCTTCGGTGTCGAGACCAAAGGCCGGTCGCTCGAGGAGATCGCGGCCCGGACCGCCCGCTAGCACCGCGGGCGTTAGTCGGCCGCGACGTCCTCGAGGCTCGACTTTGCCTGGAAGTCGGCGCGCAGCGCGGCGGCAAAGGCCTTGGCCGCCGGCGACCATTCCTGGCCAGTGAGTGAGGCGATGCCGTATTCGCGCATCAGCGAGACGTCGCTCAGGTGCGCGATGTCGAAGCGCGTGTCGTCGATGATGCCGCCGACGCTCAGCACGATGCTCGGCAGGACGGTGAGGCCGAGGCCTGCCGATACGAAGCCGAGCAAGGTCGAGACCTTGCTGACGTTGCCGACGGCCGACAGCGTGAACTCTCCGCCGTCGAGCGCCGCCGTCAGTGCTTCGAGCTTCTTGTGATAACCGGCGAGCGCCATGAACGGATAACGCGACAGTTCCTTGGCGGTGATCGCGCCGCGCGCCAGCGCGGGATGGCCGTGCGGGCCGACCACCATGAACTTCGACGCGGCCACCGGCTCGAACGAGATACCGCCAAACGCAGCGCCCCGCGCCATCACTGCGAAATCGATACGTTGGGAGCGAATGTCGGACGCGAGCTGCGGCGTCACGTCGTCGTGCAGTTCGATGCGGATCGCAGGATTGGCTTTCGTGAAGCGCTGGATGACCTGCGGCAGCAGCATGGCCGCCAGCATCGGCGTCGCGGCGACAGCGACCACGCGCTTGCGGCTCTCGCCTTCGGTCCGGAACTCGTCGAGCACGGCATGGAGATCGTTGATGATCGGCTCGACCCGCAGGCGCAGCCGTTCGCCGGCGGGCGTCAGCACGACGGCGCGGGTCGTGCGTTCGAACAGTCGCGCCGAGACCGCACGCTCGAGACGCTGGACGCGATTGCTGATCGATGGCTGCGCCAGAAACAGGCGCTCCGCCGCTTTGCTGAAGCTGCCCAACTCGGCGATGGTCAGGAAGGTTTCCAGTTCCTCCGCGCCGATATTGAGGCGAGACGCTCCACCTGAATGTTTCGGTGAGGCCTGCACTGACGTTCCCTTCTCCCGCCGCTCGAGCAGCCGGATTTGCTTCCCGCCACTCTAGGGTCCGGGTCTGGGCAAGGCAACGCAAGCGGGGAGCGGCAGCTCCCGTCGGCAAGTCCTGTCGGCAAGGTCCTTCAGGTAACGACGGGTCGCGGCAGCCCGAGGTTTTCACGCAAGGTCGTGCCGGCATAATCCTGGTGGAACAGGCCGCGCCGCTGCAGTTCGGGCACGACCAGGCGGCCGAAATCCTCGTAGGCGCCGGGCCGATGTGTCGCCGACAGAACGAAGCCGTCGCACACTTCCGTCAGGAAGAAATCCTCCATCTGGTCGGCCACATCCTTGGGCGTGCCGCAGAAGACCACCGATTCGTTCAGCGTGCCGCGCTTGCTGAAGTCGATGAAATCCTGCGGCGTCGGATTGGTCTTGCCGCTGCCCTTCACCACGCGCTCCTTCAGCCCGAGATTGATGCCGACGGCCGCCATCTGCGTATCGCTGAGCGGTTGGTCGAGCGTGACTTGGCCGAAATCGAAATTCGTCACTTCGGCGATCAAGGTCAGGCTGTCGGCCGGCGCCGCCGTCGCTTCGATCACCGCCCGCTTCTCTTCGGCGATCGCCCGCGTCTCGCCGACGACCGCATAAACGGCGGGCGCCATCTTGACCAGGTTGGGATCGCGGCCGGCGTTGGAGACGGCGTCCTTGAAGGTCCGGTAGATCTGGCGACCGGCCTCGGCCGATTTCATCGAGGCGAAGATCAGCTCGCCCCATTTCGCGGCGAAGGCCGTGCCGCGGCCGCTCTGACCCGCCTGCATGATCACGGGATGGCCCTGCGGCGACCGCGGTACGGTGAACGGCCCGCGCGAGCGGAACCATTTGCCGTTGAAGTCGAGTCGCCGAACCTTCTCGGGATGGGCGAACAGGCCGCTCACCGGATCGACCACCAGCGCGTCGTCGGCCCAGGTTGCCCAATGGCCCAGCACGCATTCGATGAACTCGTCGGCACGGTCGTAGCGCAGGTCGTGCTCGAGATGCTCCTTCTGGCCGAAGTTGGCGGCTTCCGAATCGTTCAGCGAGGTCACGACGTTCCAGGCGGCGCGGCCACCGATCATCAAGTCGAGGGTCGCGAAGACGCGCGCGACATGGAACGGCTCGTAGTAAGTCGTCGAATAGGTACCGCCCAGGCCAAGCTTGCTGGTCGCCAGGCCCATCGCGGTCAGGATGGGAATGAGGTCCATCTTCACGGCCCGGATGCCATGACGCACGGTCTCCGCATGATCGCCGCCGAGACTGTCCGGCATCGCCAGGCGGTCATCGAAGAAAGCGAGGTGGAATTTGCTTTCCTCGAGCGACCGCGCGATGCGCTGGTAGTGCGCCGCCGACATGAAATCCTGCTGCGTTGCGGGATGACGCCACGACCCCGGCAAGTTGCTGCAGTTCTGGGCCTGCAGGAAGGCGATCATCGCCATGCCGCCGCGTTTCAAGGTCCCGGTCATTGTCCCCTCCTGTCGCGCACTTTCACGAACTGCATAAGGGACCTCGGGCCGCCAAGCGACAATTCGAAACCGGCTATGGATTGTTCGGGGGCGGCAATGGGCCAAAGTACCCTCCGCGCCCGACTTATCGGCGCGGGCTATGAGCGGTTAGCCGCGATCCATTCCCCAGTCTCTCGGTGTCTGGGGCATAAAATGCGTCAATTGCCGCGCGCGGCGCGGCGGCTGGAGGCAAGTTTGGACGGATCTCCCTGTTGCATCCTGAGCGTGCCGGCGAACCGGCCGGCTTTTTTTGCGAAGGCCATCGGCTGCCGTGCCGATACGCTGATGCTCGACCTCGAGGACGCGGTCTTCCCGGACCAGAAAGAGCAGGCGCGCCAGCAGGCGATCGCCGCGCTGACCGATCTCGACTGGGGCCGCAAGCGCATGCTGGTGCGCGTCAACGCGCTCGATACGCAATGGGGCGTCGACGACCTCACCTCCCTCGCCACGATCCATCGCCTCGATGGATTCATGGTGCCGAAGGTCGAGACCGCCGGTGATATGGAAGCGCTGCGGCGGCTGATCGAACGGCCGTTGGCCGGTCGGGAGCAACCGCCCGAGCTGCACATCCTGATCGAGACGGCGTTAGGCGTGGCCAATGTCGAGGCCATCCTCGGTGCCAGTACGAAGCTTCGTTCGGTCACCTTCGGGTCCGGCGACTATGCCCGCAGCGTTTCGGACTGGTCGGGCTTCACCGGCCAGGGTCAGGGCCAGGGCGCGGGACGTGCGACGCCGCCGTTGCAGCTTTGGGCCAAGGCCCGTGTCGCCAATGCGGCATATGCCTATGGCGTCACGCCGATCGACGGCCCCAGCGCGCAGATCAGCGACAGTGCCGCCGCCCGGCGCGCCGCGGAGGAAAGCCGCGACGGTGGCTTCCTGGGCAAGTGGGCAATCCATCCGACGCAAGTGCCCGACATCCGGGACTTGTTCGCGCCGTCTCCCGAAGCAGTCGCGTGGGCCAAACGCGCGCTGGTCGTGCTCGACGAGGTCGAGGCAAGTGGCGCGGGTGCGGCCAAGCTCGATGGACGTTTACTGGAAGCCGCCCACCGCGGGATCGCCTTGCGTATCCTGGCCGAGGCCAAAAGCATGGAGGAACAATAACATGACCGATCCCGATACTTCTTTGCCACTGCCGCTGGCGGGTGCCCGCGTCATCGACATCGCGACCATGCTCGCGGGTCCGTTCTGCGCGACCACGCTCGGCGAATTCGGCGCCGAGGTAATCAAGGTCGAGATGCCGGGCGCGGGCGAAGGCACGCGCTACAGCGGCACGATGACCGGCGCCGGCTCGTCGCTGATGTGGTTGAGCGAATCGCGCAACAAGAAGAGCATCACGCTCGACCTGCGCACGCCCGACGGCGTCGAGGTCTTCAAGAAGCTGGTGAAGACGGCCGACATCGTGGTCGAGAATTTCCGCCCGGGCACGCTCGAGAAATGGGGCCTGGGGTACGACGTGCTGAAGTCTGTGAAGCCCGATCTCATCCTCGTGCGCGTCTCGGCCTACGGCCAGACCGGTCCATACCGCCAACGCCCGGGTTTCGCGCGCATCGCCCATGCGTTCGCCGGCCTCAGCTATCTTGCCGGTGAGCCCGGCCAGCGGCCGGTCATTCCTGGCTCGACGTCGCTCGCCGATTACATTTCGGGTCTCTACTCGGCGCTGGGCGCGCTGCTCGCCTACATCTCGCGCGATAAGACCGGCCAGGGACAGATGGTCGATGTCGGCCTGTACGAAGGCATCCTGCGCATGATGGACGACATGATCCCGCGCTATGCCAAGACCGGTTATGTCCGCGAGCGTATGGGCGCCGACACGGTCAACCACGTCCCGCACAGCCACTACAAGACGAGCGACGACCAATGGATCGCGCTGGCCTGCACCAACGACCGCATGTGGGAGCGCTTCTGCGGCGTGATGAAGCGCCCGGACCTCATCGAGCCCGACCGCCTCGCGACGATGAACCAGCGCATCGCCGCGCGCGACGAGGTCAACGAGATCGTCTCGACCTTCATCGCGACGTTGGATCGCGACGCCTTCCTTGCGCTTTGCATGGAACACGAAGTCCCGGCCGGCCCGATCAACAGTGTCGCCGAGATCTTCCGCGACCCGCAGATCGAAGCGCGCGGCAACCTGCTGAAGGTCGACGTACCCGGCGAAGGCCCCGTCACCGTGCCGAACGTCGTGCCGCGCTTGACCGGCACGCCGGGAAGCGTGCGCACGCTCGGACCCTCGGTGGGCCAGCACAATGACGAAATCTATGGTGAACTGGGTCTCGGCGAGGCGGACCGCGCCAGGCTGCGCGAGAAAAAGATCATCTGAACGCGGCGGAAGCCGTCAGTGTCCCGCCATCGCCCGGCCGATGGCGCCGACATCGGCGGTGGCCGACGGGGTCTCGAGCGCGAGCTTGCCGTCGAACATCACCACGATCCGGTCGGAGAGCTGCAGGATCTCATCGAGATCCTCGCTGACCAGCAAGACGGCGGCACCCCGATTACGTGCCTGAACGAGGCGGGCGCGGATTTCCGCCACCGCCGCGAAGTCGAGGCCGAAGCAGGGATTGGCGACGATCACGAGATCGCCTTCGCTCGACAGTTCGCGCGCCAGCACGGCGCGTTGCACGTTGCCGCCGGAGAGACCCTTGATGGCCGCGTCCGGTCCGGGCGTCTTCACCTTGTAGGCCTCGATCAGTTTGCGCGCCATGTCGCGCATCGGACTGCGCTTGAGGCGAATACCGTCGGGTGAGGACGGCGGCTGGTCGAACGACCGCAGCGCCATATTCTCGGCCACCGACATGTCGGCGACGCAGGCGTTGCGCAACGGCTCCTCGGGTAGGCAGGCAATCTTGTGCCGGATCATTTCCGCGCGCGTCGCCGTATAAGGCGCGCCGTGGACCCGGATCTCGCCGGATTGCTTGTGGCGCTGGCCGGCGAGAGTCTCGACCAGTTCGCGCTGGCCGTTGCCTGATACGCCCGCGACTCCCACGATCTCGCCGGCGCGAATCTCCAGCGACAGGTCCTCGACCGCGAGCTGGCCGACATTGTCGGCGACGCTGAGGCCGTCGAGCTTCAGCACGGCCTTGCCGACCGCATGCTGCTCGCGTTCGACCACGGCGCGCGTCTCGCGGCGGCCGACCATCATCTCGGCCATCGTGTCGTTGTCGAGCTCGGACGTCGGCTGCGTGCCCACCAGCTTGCCGCGCCGCAGCACCGTCACCGTGTCGCAGAAGGCATTCACTTCGCGGAACTTGTGGGTGATGGTGACGATCGTGACCAGCTTCTGCTCGGTCATCTTCTTCAGCGTCGACAGCACCTCGTCAGCCTCGTCGGGTGTAAGCACCGACGTCGGCTCGTCGAGGATCAGCAGGTTTCGCTTGAGGTAAAGCTGGCGCAGGATCTCGGCCTTCTGCTTCTGCCCGGCCGCCAAGTCGCCGACCGGCAGATCGACCGGCACGGCAAACGGCGTGGTCGAGAAGAAGTCGTTCAGCACCTTTCGCTCGCTGGCCCAGTCGATCACCGCCGGCAGGTCGCCGCGCGACAGCACGAAATTCTCCAGCACCGTCATGTTCGGCACCAAAGTGAAGTGCTGGTAGACCATGCCCAGTCCCAGCTCGTGGGCCTGGCGCGGATGATCGATGACGACCTGCTGATTGTTCAGCAGTATCTGGCCTTCGTCTGCGGCGTAATAGCCCATGGCGCATTTCACCAGGGTGCTCTTGCCCGCGCCGTTCTCGCCCAGCAGCGCATGGAAAGCGCCCGCCTTCACTTTCACCGAGACGTCGTCGAGCGCCGCCATGGCGCCGAAGCGCTTGGTGAAGCCGATTAGCTCGATGGACGGCGCGCCGCTCACGCAATCGCCTTGATGACGGCGGCCGAATTGGCGACGGCGCCGAACACGCCGCCCTGCATCTCGACCATCTTCAGGGCGGCGAGATGATTGCCCGGGTCCGTGGCGCCGGTGCAGTCCTCGAGGATCAGGCATTCGAAGCCGCGATCGTTGGCTTCGCGCATGGTCGTGTGCACGCAGACGTCGGTCGTGATGCCGGTCAGCGTCAGATTGTCGATGCCGCGCGTGCGCAGCATCAACTCGAGGTCGGTGGCGCAGAACGAGCCCTTGCCCGGCTTGTCGATGATCGGCTCTCCCGCGACCGGCGCGAGATCGGGAATGATCTCCCAGCCCGGCTCGCCACGCACCAGGATGCGCCCGCACGGACCCGGATCGCCGATGCCGGCACCGATCTGCCGCGAACGCCAGCGCTTGTTGGGCGGCAGGTCGCTGAGGTCAGGGCGATGGCCCTCGCGCGTATGGATCACGGTCCAGCCGGCTTTGCGCGCGGCGGCCAGCAGCTTCTTGATCGGCTCGATCGGCGCGCGTGTGAGCGACAGGTCGTAGCCCATCTTGTCGACATAGCCGCCGACGCCGCAGAAATCCGTCTGCATGTCGATGATCACGAGGGCCGAGTTCTCGGGCCGCAGGTCGCCGTTCCAGGGCCAGAGGTAAGGGCGGGCGTCGACATGCTTCTTGGACATCCGGTCTCTCCTATTTGACGGCGCCCAGCTCGGCAGGCGCGCCACGCAGGCTGCGCTCGGGCGAGCAGGTGGCGATCATGAGCGCGAGTGTGAGCACATAGGGGGCGGCGCTGAACAGATAGTAGCCTTGCGTGACGCCGACCGATTGCAACGCCGGGCTGATCGCGCCGGCGGCGCCAAACAACAGCGACGCCCACAGGCACCGCACCGGCTCCCAGCGCGCGAAGATCACCAGCGCCACCGCCATCAAGCCCTGGCCGCTCGACAGGCCTTCGTTCCAGCTTCCCGGATAGTAGAGCGACAGGAATGCACCGCCGACACCGGCAAAGGCGCCGCCGATCGAGGTCGCGATCAGGCGGGTGCGTGCGACCGACGCGCCGATCGCCAGCGCCGCATCGACGCTCTCGCCGGCCAGCCGCACGATCAGGCCCCAGCGCGTGTTCTTCAGCGCCCACGCCATGGCGAAGGCCAATACGACGCCGATGATAAAGAGATAGTTCACCTGCAGTGCCTGATGGATCTGCGGGATGCTGCTCCACCAGCCGAAGTCGATGGCGCCGAGGTTGGGTGCCTTGGGTTGGATCAGCGGCTTGCCGAGGAAGAAGGCGAGGCCGGTGCCGAACAGCATCATGCCGATGCCGGTGGCGACGTCGTTGACCCGCGGCAGCTGGCAGATCGCGGCATGCAGCGCGCCCAGCAGCATGCCGACGCCGGCCGCGACCAGCACGCCGAGCCACGGCGAGCCGCTCACCAGCGCCACGCCATAGCCGCTCATCGCGCCCATGATCATCGTGCCTTCGAGGCCGAGGTTGATGCGGCCCGAGCGCTCGGTGAGGCATTCGCCGACGCTGACGAAGATGAAGGGCGTGCTGACGCGGATGGCGCCCGCGATCATCGCGAGCGGCACGCTCCACAGGCCGAGGTCGCTGGCCATCAGGCGACCTCCTTCGGTTTCAGGAGACGGCCATAGAGCGTCTCGCTGGCCAGGATGGCGACGAAGATGATGCCCTGCAGCACCACCACGGCCGCGTCGGGAAGATCGAGGCGGCGCTGCAGCAGGCCGCCCGAGGCGCCGATGCCGCCCAGAAGAATGGAGACCGGAACGATCGCCAGCGGATGATGGCGCGCCAGGAACGATACGAGGATGCCGGAGTAGCCGTAGCCCACGGCCAGCGAGGCATTGGCGCGGCCCTGGATGGCGGCGACCTCGACCATGCCGGCCAGCCCTGCCGCCGCGCCGCCGGCGCCGCAGGCCAGCAACACATAGCGGCCGACGTTCAGGCCCATCATGCGCGCGGTCTTGGGATTGCCGCCGATCACTTCCATGGCGAAGCCCCAGGTCGTGAAGCGCTGGAAGAGATAGCAGAGCAGGCAGGCCACGAGGCCGAACACGAGGCCCCAGTGCACGTCGGTGCCGGGGATGGTGCCGATCATGTTGGCGTCGCCGATCGGCCAGGTGGACGGCTTATTGAGACTCGAGGGATCGCGCAACGGTCCCTCGACGAAGTGATTCATCAGCGCGATCGCGATGTAGGTGAGCAGCAGGCTCGAGATCGTCTCGTTGACGCCGCGGTACTGACGCAGCGCGCCGGCGAAGGCGATCCAGAGACCGCCCGCGGCCATGCCCGCGATCGCCATCACCAGCTGCACGACCAGCGGCGGTGCGCCCGCGACGGCGATGCCCGCTGCCGCGGCGGTAACACCACCGACGACCAGCACGCCTTCGTTGCCGATGATCACCAGCCCCAGCCGCGCCGGCAGTGCCGTGCAGAGCGCGGTCAGGATCAGCGGCGCGGCGCGGGTCAGCGTGTTCTGCCACGAGAACCACGAGCCGAACGCTCCTTCGTACATCAGTCCGAAGGCTTCCAGCGGATCGACATGTGCGTAGAAGGCCAGCAGCAGGCCGAACAACACCGCCGACGCGAGAAGCGCCAGGACGGGGACGGCGATGCGTTCGAGGGTGGTGTTCATACTCTTCTCAAATTCCTCTCCCCCGCTAGGGGGAGAGGTTAGGAGAGGGGGCTATCGAAGATTTCCTGTAACCCCCTCACCCAACCTCTCCCCCTAGCGGGGGAGAGGAGTTTGAAAGAGGAGGATGCGCTCGACGTTACGAGGTCGAACCGACCACGCCTTCGACCAGGTAGTTCATGCTCTCGAGCTTGGGCTCGGTGATGACGTACGAGGTACCCGCCGGGATCACGACGTTGCCCTTGTTGTCCTTGAGCGCGCCCTTGTAGATCGAGAGGCTGCCGTTCAGCACTGCGAGCTTGGCGGCGTCGGCCTTGTCGCGCACCGCGGCCGGCACGGCAGGACCGTAGGCCGACGTGCGGACATAGCCTTCCTTCAGGCCGCCGCGCACGAAGTTGCCGGGCGCCTTGCCCGCCTTCATGTCGTTGACCATGTCGACGTAGATGCGCTCCCAGTTCCACTCGGCGCCGGTGAGGTAGCCCTTCGGCGCGAGCTTGGCCTGGTTGCAGTGATAGCCGCAGGTGTAGATGCCGGCGCGCTCGGCCGTCTCGACCACGACCTTCGGCGAATCGACATGGCAGGTCACGACGTCGACGCCCTGCGCGATCATGCTGTTGGTGGCCTCGGCCTCCTTGACCGGCAGTGCCCAGTCGCCGGTGAAGATCACCTGCGTGGTCACCTTCGGATTGACCGACTGCGCGCCCATGGTGAAGGCGTTGATGTTACGCAGCACCTGGGGGATCGGCTTGGCGGCGACAAAGCCCAGCTTGCCCGACTTGGTGACCGAGCCCGCGACGATGCCGGCGAGATACTGCGCCTCGTCGATGTAGCCGAAGTAGCTGCCCGTATTCATCGGGTGCTTGCCCTCGGTCCACAGGCCGCCGCAGTGACGGAACTGGATCTTCGGATACTTGCCCGCGACCTTCAGCATGTACGGGTCGAAGTAGCCGAACGAGGTCGGGAACACGAGCGTGGCGCCATCGAGGTTGATCATACTCTCCATGGTCTTCTCGACGGAGACCGTCTCCGGCACCTTCTCTTCTTCCTGGACCTTCACGCCCGGCATCTTCTTCAGGACGGCGGCGGCTTCGGCATGCGCCTGGTTGTAGCCGTAGTCGTCGCGCGGTCCGACGTAGATGAAGCCGATCACCAGCGGCTTCTGCGCGTTGGCGGCGCCGCCGAGGCCGAGCGTCATCGCGCCGGCGGCCGCACCGCCCAACAGACCGCGCCTCGAGACGCTACGTGGGCCAATATTGAACTTGTCGATCATTGGACTTCCCCCTGCATTACCTGGCCACCCGCGGCCAAAAACCGGTCAGCAAGGGGTGTGCCACGCAAAAAGCCCAATAAAACCAACGTTTTCGGCCGCAGAGGCGATGAAAATGTATGCAATAAAAGCAGATTGCATTCTTTTGGGGCATCAACAGCCAATTTGTGTGCGTTGGCATCTATCTTGTATGCAATCTCGGACATGAATTCGGAAAACCCGACCCTGGCGGAAAAACTGGCGACCGCGATCGCCGACGGGATCCTGAACGGCAGCCTGCCGCCCGGCCTGCGTCTCGACGAGATGGGGTTGGCGGAGCAGCACGGCGTGTCGCGCACGCCGGTGCGGGAGGCGCTGCGTCAGCTCAGCCTGAGCGGCCTGATCGACATGCGGCCGCGCAAAGGGGCTGTCGTCTCCAAAGCGACGCCGGACCAGGTCGAGAATTTGTTCGTGGCGATGGCCGAGATCGAGGCGACCTGCGCGCGGCTGGCGGCGATCAGCATGACGCCGGTCGAGCGGCGCCGCTTGCAGGCGCGGCACGAGGGGATGCTGGCGCTGGCGAAGACCGGCGACACCGGCGCCTATTCGGACGCCAACGTCGCCTTCCATTCGTCGATCTACACCGGCTCGCACAATGCGCCGCTGGCGGAGTTCGCGCTCAACCTGCGCCGCAGGGTCGGCCCCTTCCGCCGCGCGCAGTTCCAGGTCGAGGGCCGCCTGCTGCGTTCCAATCAGGAACACGACGCCGTCGTGCGTGCGATTCTCTCTGGAGATGCCTCCGGCGCGCATGCCGCGATGCTGCATCACGTCAGCTTGGTTGAAGACGCGTTCGAAGCCTTCGCTGCGACGAACGCGGCGTGAGCTCTTCTAGAGTGGCGTGTTGATCGCCCTCTGATGAAGAGGACCGGGTAGCGCCAGCTCGGCCTTGGCAATGAGGCGTTTTTCCTGGCGGGCGATCGCGATGAATCCCACGACGACGAAGATCGTGGCCACGGCCAGGAACGCGAGGCTGATCTTTCCCGACTTGTGCAGCATCGTGTTGCCGAAGACGTAGCCGCCGAAGCCGAAGATCAGCGCCCAACTGAGGCCACCGGCGGCATTGAAGATGAGGAAGCGTCGCCACGGCATGCAATTGACACCGGCCAACAGGGCGGCCGCGGCCCGCAACACGGCGATAAAGCGTCCGACGAAGACGATGGCGCCGCCGTACCGATCGAAGAGGTATTGGCCGAGCTTGAGGCGTCCCTCGTTCAGCCCGACAGCACCGCCGTGCCGGAGAAGAAGCGGAAAACCCAGCTTACGGCCGGCGAGATAACCGAGATTGTCGCCCGCGATCGCCCCGGCCGCGGCCGCCGCAATGATCCAGGCGATATCGAGCTGGTGCGTCGCGCCCGCGAACGCCGCGACGCTGACGAGGGCCGCTTCGCCCGGGGCGGGAATGCCGGAACTCTCAATGGCGACGAAGAAGAAGACGGCCCAATAGCCGTAGGTGGCCACCCAGTACATCGGGTGTTCGGCCAGCAGGTGAGAGAGTGTGCTCATCGCGCCGGACATACACCAAAAGAAACGCGAACGCCGCCCTTGGGCTCGAAAGCCCAAAGACAGCGTTTACTCAGGAAAGATAGAGGGGCCTGGGCTCAGCGATAGCCAGGCTGGTCGCCGTGGTAGTTGTCGACCTTCTGGCGCTGGGCCTCGTAGCTGCTCGAGGTGCTGCCGTTGTTGGCAGTTGCATCGGCGGCGGTGCCGTTGCTGCCAACGCGGGCGCTGTACGAATGCGTCGGACCGTAGCCCTGGTCGCCGCAGGCGGCGATCGACGTGGCGAGAACAAACGCGCCCACCACCATAAGCGAGATCTTCATCATGGCGTTTCTCCTAGAATTGCTTCTCGGGGGTAACGCTCGTTGCGTGGCCACGTTGCGCTGAAGTCAGCGCGCTGCCGCGAACATGGTGGCCTGATTTGCCCGCATTCTGTCCGGCGCGGACCTTCCAGAAGCACAAACGACGTAAGAGTGGAAGGCATCTGTTGCAAGCGGGTCAATAATATAGCCAATATAACGACCATAATTCGCGATTCGGCTGAACGCGCTTATTTTGGCGCGCATGGGAAACTTCATCATTCCGGATGGGCCGGTGCCCCAGCCCGTGCCGCCTCCGCCGCCACTCAATCCCCGGGTCGCGCGCGAAGAAAAGATCGCTGACGACACGCGCGTCGAAAGCGAACTGAACCGTTTCATCGCATCCAAACAGGATGCGTTGTTCAACAACCCAGATGCCTTCTTTCGTACGCAAGGCAAAGAAGCGATCCACGCCGCGCCCGTCGCGACGAAGGACCTTGAGCAAATCCGCGACGATTTGCTCGATAGTCTCGCAAACGACTATCAGCGCAAACGGCTTGGCGCGGCACTTGATGCTCAGATGACAGTTGCGCGAGATGATATTGCCCGGCACGTGGCCGAACAGAGTCTAGTCTGGCAACGCCAGGTCGCGCTCGACCGTATTGACCTTCTCGCCAAAGAGGCAGCTTTCCGTCACACCGACGATGGCCTGATTGACGTGCTGGGCACCGCGGCTGCGAGTGCCGCCCGTGCCCATGCGTGCGTTGGCGTCGATTCACCCAATCCCCAAATAGAAGACCGGGCTGCGACCTTGGCGCGGAGTCGAGTGCTGTCGGCTGCTATGCAGGCACGTCTTGCCGCTGCTAACGTGGACACGGCTGGCCAGCTTGTAGACCAAACAAGAGCTGATCCGGCGGCCGTTCCTCACGATGTCCAAGTGGCGGGACGTCCAGAGAATGCTTACGCAGAATGCACCGCGGAGTGTTCTCAAAAGTACGCGATGGGAGAACTCCCTCGACCGAAATGGTTCACCGGATCCGACCCATTCACTCTGATGCGCTTATGCATTCGAGCTTGTTTGGCCGAAAAGGGAGACCTTAATTACTTACTCCCCTCATCTAAGGAGAACGGGAATGAAACGTGAAGTTGCCGAATCCATCATGAAGGCAATGAAGGGCGTCGAGTTCGCCATTACTCAGTTGGACGATGCGATACGGACGATTGAGGATGAAAATGAGCGAAAGAAGATGCTCTTGTTCATCGCCCAACTGATCCACGAATTTCATATGAAGATCACTTTGCCCGTGGTGCAGTACTTTCCGGATTTGCATCCGGACGTTCCGGATTCGCGCGACTATTGAGCTTTTTCGTGGATGTCTTCGGAGCGTTCGCCGCGAATACGCGCGGCCTGAACCCGCGCGTATGGGTGCATCCCTGTCATCCCGAGCGAAGTGAGGGAACTTTAACTGCCGCAGATGCAAAGGTCCCTCGCTTCGCTCGGGATGACAGGGATGAAACCGCCGATTTAACCGCCGTTTTCGACCGTTTCGGAATTGCGTGTTTCGTGTCGAATCAACGACTTGGCCGCTCGCCGGCGGCAACCGTATCTAAACGGTGAAAACGGTGCGCCTAGTTCAGCGCGAACGGGAAGTATTTCTCGTTCAGTTTCTTGTACGTACCGTCGCTCATGATCTCGCCGATTGCCTTGTTGAAGGCTTCGCGCAGCTTGATGTCCTCGCGGCGCAGGCCGGCGGAGACACCGATGCCCAGCGTCTGCGTGTCCTTGATGTCCTGGCCGATCAGCTCGCAGCATTTGCCTTCGGGCTTCTGCGACCACAGCCAGAGTTGGGCCTTGTCGCCGAACACGGCGTCGACATCGTCGGTCGCCAGTCCCGCGAGCGCTGCGGCCAGAGTGTCGTAGCGCTTGAGCTGGGCGGAGCGGCGGAAGCTCTTGTCGGCCCAGTCAGCATGCATGGAATCTTTCTGGATGCCGATCTTCTTGTTGCGCAGCAACGATGGCGGCCCGTCGTACGGCGCACCTTTTTTGGCGATGAAGGCGCCGGGCGAAAGATAGTAGCGCCGCGACAGGCCGAGCCGCCGCCGCCGTTCGGGCGTCACTTCGAGCGAGGACATGACGATGTCGACTTTCTTGTCGAGCAGGCCCGGCACCAGGTCATCCCACTTCAGGACGACGAACTCGCACTCGGCCTTCATGCGCATGCAGGTTTCCTGCGCGAGATCCATCTCGAAGCCCGCGGGCAGTCCCTTGCGGTCGAGATAGTTGAACGGCGGATAGGCGCCCTCGGTGGCGATGGTGATCTTGAAGGCGGGTGGCGTGAACGGCGATTTGGGCGGCGCAACGCGTGTCGCCGGCACCGGCGCGCGCGGCGCAGGCTTGGCGGTCTGGGCAAAGGCCGCGCTCGCGCCGAGCAGCAGCGCCATCAGGAAAGCAACGACCAGCCTCATGCGATCAGGCGCTCCAGCACGGCGTTGAGGCGTTGGCGTCCGCTGTCCGTTGCGCGCAGATGCGTTGCGCTCACTTCGAGGAAGCCCGCGCCGATCAGCGGCGCGAGGGTTGCCTCGCCCACGGTCTCGACGGGATCGGCACCGGCATTTGCGGCGAAGATCGCGCGGTCGATACCGTCGCTGAGGCGCAGGCCCATCATCAATGCTTCCTCCACCAGATCGCGGCCGGTGACGACCGTGCTCTCGGCCGTGCCATGACCGTCGCGCTCGACGGCGTCCAGCCAAGCCTCGGGACCGCTGTGCCGTCGCGTCGCGCGCTTGCCGCCGTCAGCACCGAAGCGGCCATGCGCGCCGGGCCCGATGCCCACGTAATCCTGATACCGCCAGTAGATCAAATTATGGCGGCAAGCGGCGCCTGGCTTGGCGTGGTTGGAGATTTCGTAGGCCGGCAGGCCGGCCGCGGCGAGGCGGGCTTGCGTCAGCTCGAACATGTCGGCCGCCAGTTCTTCGGGCGGCAAGATGAAGCCGCCGCGCGCGTGATCGGTGAAGAAGCGCGTGCCGCGCTCGATGGTGAGCTGGTAGAGCGACAGATGCTCGCCCGCGAGGCTGAGGGCGCGCCCGAGCTCGGCGGCCCAGGCTTCGAGCGTCTGGCCGGGGCGGGCATAGATCAGGTCGAAGGAATAGCGCGCGAAGTGCTGCCGCGCTGTTTCGACCGCCGCCAGCGCCTCGTCGGGCGAATGCTCGCGGCCGAGAAAGCGCAGGTCGGTGGCGCTCATCGCCTGCACACCCAGCGACACGCGGTTGACGCCGGCCTGCCCCAGCAGCGCAAATCGACCCGCCTCGACCGAGGTCGGGTTGGCTTCCAGGGTGATCTCGATCTCGGGTGCGCAGTCCCACAGCTGATGCGTGCGCGCGATCAGCTCGGCCACGGTCTCGGCCTCCATCAGCGAGGGCGTGCCGCCGCCGAAGAACATGGTCTCGACACGCCGGCCGGGCGCTTCGCGCGCGGCGTGTTCCAGTTCGGTCAGCAACGCCTTGCGCCAGCGCGAGTGCTCGACGCCGTCGCGGACGTGACTGTTGAAGTCGCAGTAGGGGCACTTCGATTTGCAGAACGGCCAGTGGATGTAGACACCCAGTGGTGCGGGCGCGGTCACCGGAAGCTGGCCTCGACCATCATCTTGAAGGCGCGCCCGCGATGACTGATCGCGTTCTTCTCGGCATCGCTCATCTCGGCCGTGGTGCGCCTTTCGCCGACAGGCTGGAAGCACGGATCGTAGCCATGGCCACCGCTGCCGCGGATCGGCCAGACGATCGCGCCGTCGCAGGTGCCGTGGAACAGTTCGAGATGCTCGTCGGGCCAGGCCAGCACCAGCACGCAATGGAAGGTGGCGCCGCGCGCCTTGTCGTCCTGCGGCACGCCGCGTTTGGCGAGTTCGTCCTGGATGCGGCGTATGCCGACCATGGCGTCGCGCGTCGGGCCTTCCCAGTCGGCGGTGTAGACGCCGGGCTGGTCGTCGAGCGCATGGACGCTCAATCCCGAATCATCGGCCAGCGCCGGCAGGCCGCTGGCGCGCGTCGCAGCCAGCGCCTTGATCGTGGCGTTCTCCTCGAACGTCGTGCCGGTCTCGTCCGGTGAGGGAAGTCCCAATGCACCGGCCGAGACGATCTCGACGCCGAACGGTTTCAGCAGCGTGGCGAACTCGCCCGCCTTGCCGCGATTGTGGGTCGCCACAACGAGCTTGGGCAGGACGAAGCGCCGCGACATTAGGCTTTCCCGATGGCCAGACGTTGAAGTGCGGTGAGTTCGGTGACGCCCTTCTTGGCGAGCACCATCAATTCCATGAACTGCGGCTCGCTGAACGGCTTATCCTCGGCAGTGCCTTGGACCTCGACAATGCCGCCGTCGCCGGTCAGCACGAAGTTGGCATCGGCCTGCGCCTTGGAGTCTTCCGGATAATCGAGGTCGAGCACGGCCGTGCCCTCCCACAGTCCGCACGAGACCGCGGCGACCTGGCCGGTGAGCGGGCTGGCGGTGAGCTTGCCTTCCTTGATCAGGCGATCGAAGGCGAAGTGCAGCGCGACCCAGGCGCCGGTGATCGACGCGGTGCGCGTGCCGCCGTCGGCCTGCAGCACGTCGCAGTCGATGTTGATCTGGCGCTCGCCCATCGCGGGCAAGTCCACGACCGCGCGCAAAGCGCGCCCGATGAGCCGCTGGATCTCCTGCGTACGGCCGGACTGTTTGCCGCGCGCCGCCTCGCGATCGGTGCGGGTGTGGGTCGAGCGTGGCAGCATGCCGTACTCCGCCGTCACCCAGCCCTTGCCGGAGTTGCGCATCCACGGCGGCACCCGCTCGTCGACCGAGGCGGTGCACAGCACGTGGGTATCGCCGAATTTCACCAGGCACGAACCTTCGGCATGGCGGGAGAAGCCCGGCTCGAGGGTCACTTTGCGAAGCTGATCGGGGGCGCGGCCGGAGGGGCGCATTCTGTCTCCTGCTTTAGGGGTAGGGGCTTATGACCAATACCGGCGGCCAGAACAAGCGACCCGGCTCCGGGCCTAGGGTGCCCTGACCAGCCAGCCCTTGCGACGAAAGTGGCGGCGAACCTGCTGCATCACGAAAGACGACTGGATCATCAGGACGATGACCACGCTGAGCGGCAAGGCGAACAGCAGCAGCCGATTCGACAGGAACGTCAGGGCAAGGGCCCAGAAGCCGGCAAGCCCCCCGGTCAGGACGACCATCAGCAGCACGGAGGGCCAGAAGCCGGACGTCTTGCGGTACAGGATGTAAAAGGGGCCGAGAAAGGCGGCAATGACGTAGGAGCTGCGCGTCACCATCTCCATCGCTTCCGTATTCGGGTGCTCGAATCGATAGGGTCGCAGCATCCTGTCCTTTTACACGAACCGTGCGATTCAGGGGAGTGACGCGTTGACCCGCCCATCCACAGTTCCTACATTTTTGCCATGGCCATTCATCGCCTCGGCTTGCCCGGGGGACTAAGCGACACGCCGCCCGGTCAGCGACAGACTGCCTCTGTTACCGAACTCAACGACCGGGCCCGCGAGGTATTGCGCGGGGTGGTCGAGAGCTATGTGGAGACCGGCGAGCCGGTCGGATCGCGGGCGCTCACCCGCAAGATCACCGAGGCGCTGTCGCCCGCGACCATTCGCAACATCATGGCCGACCTGCAGGACCTCGGTCTGCTCTACGCGCCGCACACTTCCGCCGGTCGCCTGCCGACCGACGCGGGGCTGAAGCTGTTCGTCAACGGCCTGCTCGAAGTCGGGCATGTGTCGGATGAGGAACGCGAGAGCATCGAGTCGCGCTGCGCCGCCGTCGGCCGCAGCGTCACCGATGCGCTCGAGCAGGCTACCAGCCTGCTGTCAGGCCTGTCGCGCTGCGCCAGCCTCGTGATGGCACCCAAGACCGAGCAGCCGCTGAAGCACATCGAGTTCGTGAACCTCGGTCCCGGCCGCGCGCTGGTCGTGTCGGTGACACAGTCGGGCCATGTCGAGAACCGCATCATCGACACGCCGGTCGGCATGCCGGCCTCGGCGCTGGTCGAGGCCAGCAACTATCTCAACGCGCGCCTCACCGGCCGCACCTTCGAGGATGCGCGCCGGCTGATCGTCGAGGACCTGAAGCTGAAGCGCGCCGAGTTGAACGACCTCACCGCGCGCGTGATCGAATCGGGCCTCGCGAGCTGGGCGGGCGAGCCCGGCGGCAACCTGATCGTGCGCGGCCAGGCGCGGCTACTCGAGGACATCACCGCGATCTCCGATCTCGAGCGGGTGCGCACCTTGTTCGACGCGCTCGAGCGCGGCGAGAGCTTCGCGCGTTTGCTCGAATTGGCCAACGGCGCGGCGGGCGTGCAGATTTTCATCGGTGCCGACAATCCGATGTTCGCCAACACCGGCTGCTCGATGGTGGTGGCGCCGTTCCGCGATTCGCAGGAACGCATCCTGGGCGCGATCGGCGTGATCGGTCCGACGCGCTTGAACTACGCCCGCATTATCCCGCTGGTCGACTACACCGCCCGCACGATCGGGCGGATGGTCGGTTAGGGGCGAGGTCGTCAGCCGAGCAAGACTGTCATCCTGAGCGCAGCGAAGGATCTAGCGCTGCCAAAGAAGTACTTTGGTCGATCCCGCTAGGTCCTTCGCTGCGCTCAGGACGACAGAGGCTCACCACTCCTTCTCGTCGAAGTCCTCGAAGTCCTTCAGAAGTTCTTGTTCCTCGGAGGGCGGCGGGGCCTCTTCGTTGGCGGGATGAGAGAGCACGCGTAGCCTGGTCTCGCGGGTGATCAGCGGGACGAGCTCGAGCAGGTCGGTGCGGGCAAAGGCGACGCAGCCACGGGTCGCGCCCATATCGTCGCGCGCCATGTGGAGGAAGATCGCGCTGCCCCATTCACCTTCGGGCGGATCGTCGTTGTAGCCGACCACGACCACGAGATCGTACAGCCCGTCGTCGCGCCACATCTTCTCGTAGCTCCAGTCGTTGGGAATGTGGACCAGCCGGTTATAGGTGTCGGTCCGCGGGTCGTCGCACCAGCCGTCATGCTCGGAGATTGGCCGGGCCGGCAGATTGACCTTCGGCAGGACCAGCAGATCGTTGCGGTAATAAATGCGGCGCAGCGGAAACTCGCCCACCGGCGTGGCGCCGTCGCCCTCGACCTTGTCCTCGCGGATCCCGCCCGCGCCCACGGCGCAGCGCCACCGGTGGTCGCCCAGGGTGGCCCAGCCCAGCGACGAATCAGCCGAATCGGCCTGGACGACAATCACATCGGTCAAAACGCCGTCACCTGACATTGAATCGAACTCCCCTGCGCTTCATAAAGCCGGTCTCTTGAAGGAGAAAGCGATGGCTTACGTTGTCACCCCGCCCGCGACCGTCGGCGTTCCGGTCCACGGCAGCAAGGATCTCTTCCCCGTCCGCCGCATCTTCTGCGTCGGCCGCAACTATGCCGCCCATGCCCGCGAGATGGGCCATGATCCCGACCGCGAGGACCCCTTCTTCTTCAGCAAGCCGGCCGACGCCATCGTGCTCTGCGCCGACCCCAAGAACCCGACCAAGATCCCCTATCCGCCCGCGACCAAGAACCTCCACCATGAGATGGAGCTGGTGGTCTGCCTGAAGTCGGGCGGCGCCAACATCCCGGTCGAGAAGGCGCTCGACCATGTCTACGGCTACGCCGTCGGCCTCGACATGACCCGCCGCGACCTGCAGAACCAAGCCAAGGACATGGGCCGTCCGTGGGACATGGGCAAGGGCTTCGACCAGTCCGCGCCGATCGGCACGATCTATCCGGTGAGCGAAGTCGGCCACATCGACAAGGGCACCATCCAGCTCGACGTCAACGGCAAGACCCGCCAGAAGTCCGACCTCAACGCGCTCATCTGGAACATTCCGGAGACGATCAACTATCTCTCCGGCCTGGTGACACTCGCCGCCGGCGACCTGATCTACAGCGGCACGCCGGAAGGCGTCGCGGCCGTGGTCAAGGGCGACGTGCTTCAGGGCTTTGTCGATAGGTGTGGGACGGTCAGCGTCGAGTACGTCTAAAGCTGCTTCGCATTAAACGTGTCGCAGCGGCGGATATCGCCGTTCTGTAGACCAGTCTTGAACCAGCGCACCCTCTGCGCGCTGCTTCCATGCGTGAAGCTGTCGGGGACGATGCGTCCTTGCGCCTGCTTCTGCAGCGTGTCGTCGCCGATCGCGGTGGCCGCGGCCAAGGCCTGATCGACGTCCTGGTCGCTGAGCTTGAGCTTGCCACCTTGGTCGTTGCTGGCGTGATAGGCCCAGACACCGGCGAAGCAATCGGCCTGCAGCTCGACTCGCACCGACATCGCGTTCGCGTCGCGCTTGCTCATGTTCTCGCGCAGTTGCGCCACCTTGGTCTCGATGCCGAGCAGGTTCTGCACATGATGGCCGACTTCGTGCGCGACCACATAGGCCTGCGGGAACTGGCCGGGCGAATGGAAGCGCTGCGTCAGCTCGTCGAAGAACGACAGGTCGATATAGACGCGCTGGTCGGGCGGGCAATAGAACGGCCCCATCGCCGCCTGGCCCGCGCCGCAGGCGGTGCTGGTCTGGCCGCGATAAAGCACCAGGCGCGGCTGGCGGTATTGCCGGCCCATTTTCTGGAAGAGATCGCCCCACACGTCCTCGGTGCTCTTCAGCACGCGCGCGACGAACTGGGTCTCGGGATCGTTGGTCGTGGGCCGTGAGGCCGTGCGCTGCTGTTGCTGCTGCGGCGCGACGTAGCTTCCGCCGCCGCCCAGCACGCTGCCCAGCAGGGTGAGCGGATTGACGCCCAGGATCAGTGCGATGACGACGATCGCGATCAGGCCGAAGCCGCCGCGGAACAGGCCGCCGCCCAAGGGAAGCGGAATGCCGGGGCCGCCGAAGCCGCCGCCGAATCCTCCGCCACCGAACCCGCCACCGCCGCCTTCGCCGCGGCGATCCTCGATGTTGCTGCTCTCGTCGCCATCCAACTGCATGGCAGCGTCTCCATTCTCAACCTATATTGGCGGCCTGATGAGTCTGACCGTCGCCACCTGGAACATCAATTCGGTCCGCCTGCGGATCGGCAACGTCGAACGCTTTCTGAAGTTGCGCAAGCCCGACGTGCTTTGCCTACAAGAAACAAAGTGTCCCGACGAATTCTTCCCGCACGGGGCGTTCGAGGCGTTGGGCTACACCCACCGCCTGATCCAGGGGATGAAGGCCTATAATGGCGTGGCCATTCTCTCGAAAGTTCCTTTCACGGGGATGAACGTGCATCACCGCTGCGGCAAGGAGGATTGCCGGCACATCGAGGTCGCGCTCGATATCGGCGGCGACCCGATCCTGCTCGACAACCTCTACATCCCGGCCGGCGGCGACATTCCCGACCCCGAGGCCAACGTGAAGTTCGCGCATAAGCTCGATTTTTATCGCGAGATGGCCAAGTGGTACGCCGACCGCAAGCTCGGACCACGCGTGCGCAAGGGCAAGCGGCGCATCGCCGTCGGCGACCTCAACGTCGCGCCGCTCGAGAACGACGTGTGGAACCACAAGCAGCTGCTCAAGATCGTCTCGCACACGCCGATCGAGGTCGATCTGTTCGGCAAGATGATGGCGTCGCTCGACTGGATCGATGCGCCGCGCCGCTTCGTGCCCGAGAGCGAGAAGCTCTATTCATGGTGGAGCTATCGCAACAACGACTGGCGCACGTCGAACCGCGGCCGCCGGCTCGATCATATCCTGGTGACTCCGGCGCTCGGCGACGCGATCCGCAGCTACCATATCGACACCGACCTACGGGACTGGGAACTGCCGTCGGACCATGTGCCGGTGCTGGCCACGTTTGACGTCTAGGAGGGGAAGACCATGCACATCATCGCGATCATTTTGATCGGCTTTCTCGTGGGACTCGTGGCGCGCTGGGTCGGTCCCGGCCCACACATTCACGGCTTCTGGATCACGGTTGCGATCGGCGTCGTGGGCTCGGTGCTGGCGACCTACGGCGGCCAGGCGCTGGGTATCTATCGCGTCGGCCGTCCGGCGGGCTTCATCGGCTCGGTCGTGGGCGCGGTGATCCTGCTCGCTCTCGTCCAGCTCGTGGGCCGTTAAATCACGCGATAGAGGAAGTACCGGTCCTTCGGCACATTGGGCGGCTCGGGCTGGAGCTGCCAGCGCGCCACGCTCAACGATTGATTGGCGAGCACATAGCTGCCGGGAGCCGCCAGCGCATCGAGCGCCGGCCCCAGCCACTTGCCCATCTCCACGTTCGCGGCGTGATCGCCGGTGCCGAGGTCGGTATGGATCAGCGCCGCCGTGGCGCCGAGTTTCGCTGCTGCCTCCGGGATCGTCTTGTCGGCGTCGCCAAGGAACAGCCGGTCGTCGGGCGGGATGCAATCCGGATGGGCCGCCACCTTGCGCTCGAACACGTAGATGTCGCGCGCCGGAAACAGCGTGCGCAGATGATCGTAGGTGCGGCCGTTGCCGAGGCCGACCTCAAGGATCGGGCCCGCGAGCGCCTCCACCTTCGGTTTGAGGAAGTTCAGGCAGTCGCGCTGCGCCTGCATGCGCGCGATGAAACTGTCGAGACGGCTCATCTGCGAAGGACGATCAGGCCGCGGCCTTGGTGGCGTTGCGCAGCTTCTCGTTGGTATCCTCGAGACGGTGCGCCAGCTCACGCATGATCTCGATCGCCATCTGCGGGAACTCCGCGACCAGGCGATAGAACATGTCCTTCGAAATGCGCAAGGTGGCCAGCGACTCGCGCGCCTTGATGGTGGCAGTACGCGGCACGTCGCACAGGATCGCGATCTCGCCGACGAAGCCGTTCTTCTTCAGCTCCGCGACGGGGATCTGGCCGGCCGGCGTGTCGATCAACACGTCAGCCACGCCGCCCAGGATAACGTACATCGCATCGCCCTGATCGCCCTGATGGAACAACTCCTGACCTTCGTTGAAGGTCATGCGCTCGCTGGTGAAGGCCAGCAGCTTCAGCTTGGCCGGCTCGATCTTGGCGAAGATCGGCACGCCCTTCAGAAGCTCGACTTCCTCGTTGAGGTTCATCGTGTCCTCCTGTTCCCTACTTTATGCCGACGCCATGAGCTCGGCGTAGACCCTGCCGGATGCCGCCAGCTCGGCCGGCGTTCCGTGCTCTACGATCCTGCCGCCCTGCATGACGACGATCTTGTCGAAACCCTCGGCCTGACTCGGCCGGTTGGCGATCCACACCACGCCGCGCCCGTCGGCCGCGGCCAGAATATTGTCGCGCATGCGATCCTGCGTGCGGCCGTCGAACACGGCGACGGCCTCGTTGACGATCAGGAACTGCGGCCGCTTGATCAGCGCCCGGGCGATGCCGAGCTTCTGGCGCTGGGTCGCCGGCAGGCGGCGGCCGGCAACGCCCACATTATACTCCAGTCCGACCTCGATCACCGAGTCGCGTAGTTGCAGCTCGGCCAGCACGTCGGTCATCAGGGCGCGGATCCGGCTGTCGGCCTGGGCCTGGCCATAGACCACACGCCCGAACAGGATGTTATCGAGCAGGGTGGCGGCGCTGTTGTATTGCGCGAAATCGTAGAATTCGACCGCTCCGCGCAGGTTGGGCGGCAGGTTTTCGGCGACCGCCCGCCGCGCGGCGAGCAGCCGGTCTTCCATGGCGCCGTCGATCAGGCCCAGGCGATGGCGCGCCTCGATATAGCGCAGCGGCAGGGTCATCAGGCGCGCCTTGTCGGCCGGCGGCACCGCCTCGACGCCCTTGCCGCCCAGGCGCTGCAGCAGCAGGCGCACGTTGGGCAGCTCGTCGGCGGAGATGAAGCTGTACTGCTCGAACAGCGGATTGTCGGGCGACAGGCCCGAGAAGAGCTCAACCATGGTCTCGGCGATGGAAAGACCCATCCGGAGCAAATCCTGGTCCAGACCGGTCTTGGCCAGCACCGTTTGCATGTAGGGATCGGCAGCCAAATTGTCGCCGTCGAACTTCTTGCCGACCGGCGTGCCGAACAGCAGGTTTTCCGCCACCGACAGGTTCTTGTTGTACTTGTCGACGTTGAAGGTCTCGATCAGGCCGGCATTCTTCGGATCCTGCAGGCGGCCGTGCAGCGCATGCCGTGCCTTCAGGATCTTCTCGGCGAGGTCGGGCCGGCGCGCGGCGTCGACCGCGCCCAGCAGGCCCAGAGAATAGATGTCGTCGTCGAGCTCGACCTGCTTCAGCGCATGCACCATGCAGGGCAGCAGGTCGGCCGGGCCGGTGGCGCCGGCCAGCTCGTAATCGATCCAGTCGGCGTTTGGATCGAGCACAGGATTGCCCGAGCGCTCGGCCTCGCGCCAGAAGGCTTGGCGCACCGTGGTCATGTTTTCGTCGTAGGTCGCGGGCTTCGTCGGCCGATGCTTCAGGCCGAACAGCAGGTTGTCGCGCACGCTTTGCGGAAAGAGATAGGTCTCCTGGCCGATATAGCCCAGCCGCGAGCCCAGCAGGAATTCCGGCAAGTGCAGGAAGTCCTGGCCGTCGATCTTGATCGAGCCGCTGGTCGGCAGCACGAGGCGCGCCAGCACCAGGCCCAGCATGTCCTTGCCGGAACTGCCGGCCCCGATCACCGCCGTCTTGGCGTCGGTCGGCAGGACGAGAGAGACAGTGTCGAGCTGCTTCACCCGCCCGTCCTCGGTGATGGTGACGCCCGACATCACCAGCTCGTGGCCGAGCGGCGGCGGCGGGCCGTCGGGAATCGCCTGCAGCTCCTGGGGCATCATGCCCTCGGGCTGGAACTGGTCGATCACCTGCTCGTACTTGATCTGCACGTCCTGGCGCTGTTGGTCCCAGTCGATCAGCTCCTTGATCGGCGAGGGCAGGTCCTTGTAGGCGAGCAGCACGCCGACCACGGCGCCGACGTCCATGCGGCCGGTGATGGCGAAGTAGCCGCCTAGCAGGTAGATCGCGAACGGCGTCGCCTGCGAGAGGATGTTGTTCCAGAACTTGGCGACGAACTTCTTGTTGTAGAGGTCGAAGCGGATCCGGAAGATGTGGCCCAGCCGCTCGGAGATGTCGGCGCGCTCGTAGTTGGCCGCGCCATGGATATGGATCTCGTTCACGCCGTCGGCGGTCTCGGCGATGCGGCCGGCCAGCAGTCGCGCGGAGAGCTGGCGCTCGCGGCCCAGCACCAGCACCGGCTTGCGCAGCCGCGGCACGATGATCATCTGCACCGCCAGCAGCGCGATGACGACGAGGCTGAGCAGGAAGTTCTGCATCATGATGAAGATCAGCGCGGTCAACGCCTGGCCGCCGAGGAACATCGGCTGCACGTAGGCATCGCCGATGAAGCCGCCGAGCGGCTCGACCTCGTCCTTGATCATGGTCGCGAGCTCGGCCTGCTTGACCTTGCGGAAGTGCGCCGCCGGGAAACGCAGGATGCGGTCGTAGAGTTCGTAGCGCAGGCGGCGCAGCATGCGCTCGCCCATACGGCCCTTCTGCGTGTTGATGCTCTTGCGGAACTGGTTGTTCACCACGACAGCGGCCAGGAAGACGAAACTCATCGTCACCAGGTAGCCGAGCTGGTCGACGGTGAAGCCGTCGAACAGATGCAGGTGATGGCCGCCCATCCACTTTGGCATGCGGAAATCGATCGCGAAGAGCGGCGTCGTGGCGCCGTCCTTGAAGACGTTGCCGGAGATGCCGTTGTTGACGATCGACTTCGGAACGCTGAGCGAGAGGAAATAAAAGAGCTGCGCGAACAGCACGAGACTCAGGATCACGAGCTGCTCGTGCCGGCTGTGCTTCCAGATATAAGAGAAGAGATTGCGCTGCATCGAGATCGAGGGGCCCCGCTTCCCTCCCTCTATAGGCGATCAGTGCCTTGATTACATTCAATATTTTGCAGTGCCGGGTGCGGCTCGGTGGGGGTTCGCGTAGCGGGGCCGATGTGGTATAGTCCTGTCCAACGACCGGCCGGGCAATCGCCCAAGGCCAGGGGGAGAGGCGTTGCATGTCCGCAAGTAGCCGGCCAAAGCGTGTGCTGTTGTACAGCCACGATTCCTACGGACTTGGCCACGTCAGCCGATGCCGGACGATCGCCAATGCCATCGTCGAGGCCGATAGCTCGATCTCCGTCCTGATCATTTCGGGCTCGGCGGTCATCGGCTCCTACGAATTCCGCTCGGGCATCGATTTCGTGCGCATTCCGGGCGTCGTGAAGCAGATCGACACCGGCGAATACGATTCGGCCAACCTTCGGGTCGGTGTCGAACATACGCTGGAGATGCGGACGCGAATCATCCGCGACACCGCCGACATCTACCGGCCCGATCTCTTTATCGTCGACAAGGAGCCGCTCGGCCTGCGCGGCGAGGTCGAACCGACACTCCGCATGCTGAAAGATCGCGGAACGCCGCTGATCATGGGCCTGCGCGACGTGATGGACGACCCGGAGCAGCTCGCCGCCGAGTGGGAGCGCAAGCAGGTGGTGCCGGCGCTCGCCGATCTCTACGACGCGATCTGGATCTACGGCCTGCCGCAAATGAACAAGCCGCTGCAGGGTATCGACGTGCCACCGTCGGTACGCCACAAGACGGTCTACACCGGCTACCTGCGCCGCGAGCTACCGCTGCACACCGACGCGCCGCACGAAGGCGAGGAGATCGACGGTCCCTTCATCCTGGTGACGCCGGGCGGTGGCGGCGACGGCGATGCGCTGGTCGACTGGGTGCTCGGCGCCTATGAGACCGATCCCAACATTCCCTATGGCGCGGTGATCGTGTTCGGCCCGTTCATGTCGGCCACGGCGCGCGAGAGCTTCAAGGAGCGTGCGAGCAAATTCCCGCACATCCGCACGCTCACCTTCACCAACAACCTCGGCGCACTGATGAAGCAGGCGGCGGGCGTCGTGGCGATGGGCGGCTACAACACGTTCTGCGAGATCCTGTCGTTCGACAAGAGGGCGCTGATCGTGCCGCGCACACGGCCCCGGCTCGAGCAGCTCATCCGCGCCCGCGCCGCGCGCAACCTAGGCCTCACCGAGATGCTCGACGCCGACAAGGGCCGCGATCCGCATTTCATGGCGACGGCGCTGCGCCAGTTGCCGCAGCAGAGCGCGCCCAGCAACGCCATCGTGCCCGGCCTGCTCGACGGCCTGCCCAACGTCATCAAGCTGGTGGCGCGCACGCTCGCCCATCCCAATCGCGGTCCTGCGTCGATCGAGCCTCCTGTCGAGCTCGAGACGCCGGTCGCCGATGCCCTCTCGTCTCCGGCGACGCGGGCCAGATCCTAACGACATCGGTGTTTCATGGTTGAGTCTAAAGACGCCCGCATAGCGGTCGTGGTGAAGTGCTGGCCTCGGCTGTCCGAGACCTTCATTGCCCAGGAGATGGCGGGCCTCGAGGCGCGCGGGCTGAAGCTCGTGATCTATTCGCTGCGGTTGCCGACCGATCCCGCGATCCATCCGGTGCATGCGCGGGTGAAGGCGCCGATCGTCTATCTGCCGGAGTATCTCAAGAACGATCCGCTGCGCGTGATCCGCGCCTGGTGGAAGGCGCGCAAGCTGGCGGGTTACAAGGCCGCGCGCGCGCGTTTCCTGCACGACCTCAAGCGCGACCGCACACCCAACCGTATCCGCCGCTTCGGCCAGGGCATGGTGCTGGCGACCGAGATGCCCGAGAGCATCGAGCGGATGTACGCGCACTTCATCCATACGCCCGCCTCGGCGACGCGCTATGCCGCGATCATGCGCGGCCTGCCGTGGAGCGCCTCGGCGCACGCCAAGGACATCTGGACCAGCCAGGAGTGGGAACTCAAGGCCAAGCTCGCCGACATCGACTGGCTCATCACCTGCACGCAGTACGCCCGTGCGCGTCTGGACGAGCTGGTGAGCGATCGCAGCCGCCTGCGCCTCGTCTACCACGGGCTCGACCTTGCCAACCTGCCGGCGCCGCCTGCCGCGCGGTCGAGCCGCGACGGTACGGACCCGAAGGACCCGGTGGTGATCCTGTCGGTCGGCCGCAGGGTCGCGAAGAAGGGCTATGACGACCTGATCGCGGCGCTGGCGATGCTGCCCAAGGACCTCAACTGGCGCTTCGAGCATATCGGCGCCGGCGTGCTGGGCGATTCGGTCGTGCACATGGCCGAGCAGGCGGGCATCGCCGATCGCTGTGTCTGGCACGGCGCACTGCCGCAGAAGACGGTGTTCGAGGCCTACCAGCGCGCCGACATTTTCGTGCTGGCCAGCAAGACGGCGAGCGACGGCGACCGCGAAGGCATGCCCAACGTGCTGCAGGAAGCGGGTTACCAGCACATGGCGATCGTCTCGACGCGCTCGGCCGCGATCGGCGAGTTCGTCCACGACGGCGAGAACGGCCTGATGTGCGATCCGGCGGCTTCCGACCAGTTGGCCGCCGCGCTCGAGAAGCTGGCGCGCGATCCCGGCTTGCGCACCCGCTTCGGCCGCCGCGCCAACGAGATCGTGCGCACGCACTTCTCCTATGAAGCGGGCGTCGACTGGATCGCCCGCGCGCTCGGTCAGCCAGTTGGCACCAAGCTCGCGCCGCAGATCGAGAATCCCGAGGCGCGCGCGGCCGAATAACCATGCGTGTGTTGCTGCACACGCCTCTGAAGCCGCCCGATCATCCCGTGCCGTCGGGCGACCGCGAGATGGCGCGCGGTTTCTCCCGTCTGCTCACACGTCTTGGCCACAAGGTCGTGATGCCGGCCCTCAGCCGTGTGGCGCAAGGCGTGCCCGAGCCGGAGGCGCATCTCGGTCTCGAGCGCCGCGCCCGCGCCCAGGCGGCGCGGCTGATCGCCACCTGGCGTGCGCTGCCGGCCGGTCATCCCGAGCGCTTCGATCTCTGGTTCACCTATCACTGCTACTACCGCAAGCCCGATTGGCTGGGACCGATCGTGAGTCGGGCGCTCGGTGTGCCCTACGTCATCGCCGAAGCCTCGCACGCCGCGCAGCGCGCAATGGGTCCGACGCGGCTCGGCCATCGCGCGACCGAGCGGGCGCTGGCCGCCGCCGACCTCGTGATCACGGTCAATCCGCGTGACGTCGCCGGCGTGCGCACGCGGTTGCGTCCCGGCGCGCGCCAGGTCTGGCTGCCGCCCTTCATCGACGTGCAGCCCTATCTCGACGCGCGCGCGCACCGGATGACCAACGACGTGCCGCTCTTGTTGGCCGTCGGCATGATGCGCACGCGCGACAAGCTCGAGTCCTATCGTGTGCTGGCGCAGGCGTTCCATCTGCTCGGCGAGCGGCCCTGGCAGGCAGTGCTGGTCGGCGACGGCGCGGCGCGCGCCGAGATCGAGGCGGTGATGGCGCCGTTCGGCCAACGCATCCGCTTCGCCGGGGCGGTAAGCCAGCAGGAGCTTCTCGCGCTCTACGCCTCGGCCGATCTTTACGTCTGGCCCGCGATCAACGAAGCCTATGGCATGGCCTTTCTCGAAGCCCAGGCCGCCGGCGTGCCGGTCGTTGCCGGCCGCACCGGCGGCGTGCCCGCGGTGGTGGCCGATGGCGTCGCGGGCTTGCTGACGCCGATTGGCGACGCGGAGGCCTTTGCCGCGGCGGTCGCGCGCCTGCTCGACGATCCGGCCGAGCGCGCGCGCCTTGCCGCCAACACCGCCGCCCGCATTGCCGCGCGCCATGACGACCGCGCCGCCGCGCACGCGCTGGCCGCCGCGCTGGCAACGCTCAGATGAGCGGCGTCGCGTTCGTCCTGTTGCGCCACGCGTCTACTGCCTGGAATGAAGAAGGCCGCCTGCAGGGCATGACCGACACGCCACTTAGCCCCGCCGGCGAAGCCGATGCGCGCGGCTGGCGCCTGCCGGCCCCGGCGGATGGATGGAAGCGTCTCAGCAGTCCGTTGCTACGCGCGCGCCGCACCGCTGAACTTTTGCAGCCCGCCGCCGCGGTATCGATCGAGGATCGCCTGCGTGAGATGAGCTTTGGCGTCTGGGAAGGCCGCACTTTGCCTGAGCTGCGCGCGACCGAGGGCGCGGCCTTCACCGACGCCGAGAACAAGGGCGTCGATTTCCAGCCGCCGGGCGGGGAGTCGCCGCGCGCGGTGATGCAGCGCCTCATTGGTTGGGCGACGGAGATCGCGGGCAAGGGCGAGCCGGTCGTCGCCGTGTCGCATAAGGCCGCGATCCGCGCGGCCATGGCTCTTGCGACTGGCTGGGACATGATGGGTCGCCCACCGGTCAAGCTCGACTGGCGCTCGGCGCATTTCTTCCATGCCGCGCCCGACGGCAGCCTGCGGCTCGATCGACCCAACGTCTCGCTGGTGCCGGCGTGAAGCGCGTCTTCTTCTATGTGCAGCACCTGCTGGGCATCGGCCATCTGCGCCGCGCCGCGACCCTCGCGCGCGCACTTGCCCGAGAAAGTTTCGACGTCCTGCTGGTGTCGGGTGGCGCCCCGGTACCGGGCCTCGATGCGGGCGGTGCGCGCTTCCATCAATTGCCGCCACTACGCGCGCGTGACGAGGGATTGCGCGAGCTCTCGCGGCTCGACGGCACGCCGCTCGACGATGCCTTTCGTGCTTTGCGCGTCCAGCGACTGCTCGACCTGTTGAAGGCCGAACGGCCGGATATCCTGATCACCGAGCAGTTTCCCTTCGGCCGCACGCAACTGCGCTTCGAACTGCTGCCGCTGCTGGAAGCAGCGAAGAAGATGAGCAAGCCGCCGCGTATCTTCGCGTCGGTGCGCGATGTGCTGCGCGACACGGTGAGCGCGGAGCGCGTTGCCCAGACACTCGCGACCTTCGACACGTTCTTCGATGCCGTGCTAGTCCACGCCGATCCCGCGCTGGTCAGCCTCGACAAGAGTTTTAAGGGCTGGGCCCATCTCAAGGACCGGGCGCATTACACCGGTTACGTCGTAGAGGATGATCGTTCGTCCACGGTTGCGACCGACGACAAGGTTGGCCGTGACGAAGTAATCGTCTCGGCCGGTGGCGGTGCCGTCGGCGGGCCGCTGTTGCGCGCGGCGATCGCAGCGCGGCCGCTCACCTCGCTCGCTGACCGCACATGGCGATTGCTGGTCGGCGACAATCTTCCGGCCGCCGACGGAGCGGCGCTCACTGCGGATCCCGGCGTGGTGATCGAGCCGGCGCGCGGTGATTTCACCCGGTTGCTGGCGCGCTCTACCCTGTCGATCAGCCAAGCGGGCTACAACACCGTGGTCGAGACCTTGATGCATGCCGATCGTGCGGTGCTGGTGCCGTTCGCGACGCCACGCGAGACCGAGCAGACGCGGCGTGCGCAGGCGTTGGCCAAACGCGGCCTGGTCCAGAGGGTCGAAGCCGAAGGCCTCGACGGCCCGACCCTCGCCGCCGCGGTCGAGCGCGCGCTGACGAGCCGGTCAATCAGAAGCTTCCCGCGCTGTGATGCCAATGGCGGGCCGGCGACGGCCGCGCTACTGACAAAGCTCGCATGAGCAACTGGATCGCCTTCGACGACGAGATCGCCCGCTGGCGCGACGCCGGCCGCGAGGCAGTGCTGTGGTGGCGCGACGACGATGCCGTCGAGGTGACGCCCGCGCTTAAGCGCCTGTTCGAGGTCCAGCACGCGACGGAGGCGCCGCTGGCCTTGGCCGTGGTGCCGGCACAGGCGACGGCGGCGCTGGCCGATCGGCTGGCGGACGAGAAAGCCGTCGACGTGCTCCAGCACGGTTACGCACACGTTAACCATGCGAGCCCTACGGATAAGAAGGCGGAGCTTGGATTGCAGCGCCCCGCCATGATCGTGCTGGGCGATCTCGGCACCGGCTGGATGGCGCTGGAGCGGCTGTTCGGCGCCCGCGCGCTGCCCGTCCTGGTGCCGCCCTGGAACCGCATCGCTCCGCCTTTGGTGCCGACTCTGCCCGAGATCGGCTTCCGCGGGCTGTCGACGTACGGCGCGCGGACGCGCGAAATGCCGGTGCGCGGGCTGCGGCAGGTCAATACCCACGTCGATCTGATCGATTGGCGCGGGGATCGAGGCTTCGTCGGGCTCGAATCGGCCCTCGAGCTGCTGGTCCGCTCCCTGGGGGCCGCGCGTACAACGACCAACGAACCGATCGGCATCCTTAGTCATCATCTTGCGATGGACGAAGGGGCTTGGGATTTCCTAATGTCGCTGATGGGGAAAGCAAAAACGACGTCGGGGATCACGATAAGTCCGGCGCATGAATTATTCGCGTCACGGGAGGCGCGCGGTTGAGTTCCGCCGAGTTGCGTTATCCACGCCCGACCTTATGGGCCGACTATGTCCGCGCCGGCGCGGGCGTCGTGCTGTGCGGCGGGCCGTTGGTTGCCCTGAACGTCAATCGCTGGATGGCGCTGGTGCTGGGCGCCGGCCTCGTGCTGTTCATCCTCTTCCTCGCGCGGACAGCGTTGCGGCAAAGGACGCGCTATGTGCTGGCCGAGGACACGCTGTGCGCCGACGGGCCGGCCGGGACCCTGGTCGAATGGCGCCAGCTCGATCGGCTGAAGCTCAGCTACTTCTCGACCAAGCGCGACCGCACCGGGGGCTGGATGCAACTTGCTGTGGGCTCGGCCGGGAGCCGGACCATCAAGATCGATTCCGCACTCGAAGGTTTTTACGATATCGTCGAGCGGGCCGCTCGTGCGGCAGAGGTCAACGGGGTCGCGCTCAGCGCGGCGACGCGGGCAAATCTGAGGTCAATGGGCATTTCGGTGGCAGGGCAGGAAGAAACGGTATGAGCGAACTGCTGCGTGTCCAGAATCTCACCATCGACTTCGGCGTGCATGAAGGCACGCTCCGGGCCGTCGACAATGTTTCCTTCGCCATCCCGCCCGGCGGCACCCTGGCGCTGGTGGGCGAGTCGGGCTCCGGCAAGTCGGTCTGCAGCCAGGCGATCATGGGCCTGCTGCCGCGCACGGCCAGCATCTCCTCCGGATCGATCCTGTTCCAGGATCCCCGTGACGGCTCGGCCCCCGTGGATATCGCCAAGCTCAATCCCGGCGGCGCCGAGATGCGGTCGATCCGCGGCGGCGAGATTTCGATCATCTTCCAGGAGCCGATGACCTCGTTGTCGGCGCTCCACACCTTGGGCGACCAGATCGGCGAGGCGGTCGAGCTGCACGGTGCCCATCCCGGCATGGGCGGACCGGACCGCAAACTGAGCCGGGCCGAGATCGACGAGATCACCGTCGCCATGTTGCGCTTGGTGGGCTTCCCCGATCCGAAGCGGGCGCTGAAGACCTATCCGTTCGAACTGTCGGGTGGTCTGCGCCAGCGCGCGATGATCGCCATGGCGCTGGTCTGCCGGCCGGCGCTGTTGATCGCCGATGAGCCGACAACGGCGCTCGACGTCACCATCCAGGCCCAGATCCTGCGTCTCATGAAGGATCTGCAGAAGGAACTGGGCATGGCGTTGCTGATGATCACCCACGATCTCGGGGTGGTTGCCAACGTCGCCGACGACGTGGTCGTGATGTATCGCGGCAAGGTCGTCGAGTCGGGCAGCCTGGGCGACATCTTCCGCGAGCCCAAGCACGATTATCTCAAGGCGTTGCTACATGCCGTGCCGCGCTTCGACATGAAGCCCGGCGAGCGGCTGATGCCGATCCGCGAGATCAAGGCGGCGACCGGCCATCTGCTGACCCAGAAGGTCGAGGTCAAGCCGACGGCCAACTTCAATCCCAAGGCGCCGGTCCTCAAGGTCCGCCATCTCACCAAGACCTTCCGCATCCGCAAGGCCGACACGCTGGTCGAGCAGTTGATGGGCGGCGGCACGACCAAGAGCGTGCGCGCGGTCAACGACGTGAGCTTCGACGTCGAGCGCGGCGAGTGCCTGGGCCTCGTGGGCGAGTCGGGCTGCGGCAAGACCACCCTCAGCAAGATCCTCATGCGCGGCATCAGCGCCGATCCGACCGGTGGCGGTGGCCGCATCGTGTTCGACGACTGGGGCCGCAAGACCGACGTACTGGCGCTCGAGGGCGACGAGCTCAACCGCTTCCGCACCAAGCTGCAGTTCATCTTCCAGGACCCGTTCGGTTCGCTCAATCCGCGCATGACGGTCTACGACATCCTGGTCGAGCCGCTGATCATCCATAAGGTGGGCGACGATGCCTATCGCCGCGAGATGGTGGGCGAGCTGATGGAGCTGGTTGGCCTCGACCGCCGTCACCTCAGCCGCTATCCGCACTCCTTCTCCGGCGGCCAGCGCCAGCGCATCGGCATCGCGCGCTCGCTGGCGCTCCGACCCGACATGGTGATCTGCGACGAGCCGGTGTCGGCGCTCGATGTGTCGATCCAGGCGCAGATCCTGAACCTGCTGAAGGACCTGCAGCAGAAGCTCGGCCTCACCTATCTGTTCATCTCGCACAATCTCGCCGTGGTCGATTACATCGCCGACCGTATCGCCGTGATGTGCGCCGGCCGGCTGGTCGAGCTGGCGCCGGCGGGCGAGCTGTTCAAGAACCCCATGCATCCCTACACCAAGGCACTCCTGTCGGCGGTGCCGATCCCCGATCCCGGCCAGCGGCTCGATCTTCGTGCGTTGATGGAGGGCAAGGCGTCCGATCCCTCGCAATGGCCCGAGCCCTACCAAGACGACGGCAAGACGCCGTTGTACTGGACCGAGGCGGAGACGGGTCACTATGTGCGCATGACGCGGGAGAACGCGTAGCCATGTTGCAATACGTCATCCGTCGCCTGTTGCTGATGATCCCGACGCTGTTCGTCATCAGCCTGCTCGTCTACATCATCATCGACATGCCGCCCGGCGACTGCGTCACCTCGCAGATCGACGAGCTGGTGGCGCGCGGCGATCCCGACGCGCTGAAGCGTGCCGACGAGCTGCGCCATCTCTACGGCCTCGACCAATCGCTGATGCATCGCTACTTCGACTGGGTCGGCGGCGTCTTCCGCTGGGATTTCGGCCTGTCGTGCCAGGACACCGTGCCGGTGAAGGACCTGATCGGCGAGCGCATCGTGCTCACGCTGATCATGGAAGCGTCCACCATCGCCTTCATCTGGATCGTGTCGTTCGTGATCGGCGTCTACGCCGCCACGCACCAATATAGAGTGGGCGATTACGTCGCCTCGTTCTTCGGCTTCATCGGCCTGGCGGTGCCGAACTTCCTGCTGGCGCTGGTGCTGCTCTATGTCGGCAAGGTCTATTTCGGCCTGTCGATCGGCGGCTTGATGGATGCGCAGTACATCGAAAAGCCGTCCAGCTGGGGCAAGACCCTGTCGATCATGCAGCATCTCATCATCCCGGTGATCGTGATCGGCACCTCGGGCACCGCCGGCATGATCCGCCGCCTGCGCGCCAACCTGCTCGACGAGCTGCAGAAGCAATACGTCGTCACCGGCCGCGCCAAGGGTCTGTCCGAGCTGCGGCTGCTGGTGAAGTATCCGCTGCGCCACGCCATCAACCCGTTCGTGGCCGACATCGGCCATCTCCTGCCGGAGGTGATCTCGGGGTCGGTGATCGTCTCGGTCGTGCTGTCGTTGCCGACCACCGGGCCGATGTTGTTGGGCGCGCTCAGGACCCAGGACGTGAACCTCGCTGCGACCTTCCTTCTGTTGGTCGCGGTGCTGACCGTGATCGGCATGCTGGTCTCTGACCTGTTGCTGGCGGCGCTCGATCCGCGCATCCGCTTCGGCTCGGCCGAGAAGTGAGACGGACATGACCGACACTACGAACAACGCCGGCCGTCCCGCCACGCCGCACTACGTCAACGAAGCTCCGTGGGACCCGTACGTTTCCGAGAAGCTGACGGCCGATCAGGAAAAGTACTACATGGCCGGCCAGTGGAAGCTGATGTGGTGGCGCTTCCGCCGCCATCGGCCGGCCGTGATCTCGGGCCTGTTCCTGGCGCTGATCTACTTCACGACGATCATCAGCGAATGGGTCGCGCCCTACGACCTGCAGACGCGGCATGCCAACTACATCTTCGCGCCGCCGCAGGGTGTTCATCTGTTCCACGACGGCAGTTTCGTCGGGCCCTTCGTCTACAAGCTCGGCATGAAGCGCGACATGGACACGCTGCAGCGCGTCTATACGTCGGAGGGCGCACCGCAGAAGCTGCGCTTCTTCTGCAGCGGCGAGAAATACGAGTTCTGGAACCTGATCCCTGCTTCGTTCCATCTGGTCTGCGCACCCGAGGGCGGCACGTTTTTCCTGGCCGGCACCGATCGGCTGGGTCGCGACATGTTCAGCCGCATCGTCTATGCCGCGCGCATCTCGCTCACCATCGGCCTGATCGGTATTTCGTTCTCCTTCACCCTGGCGCTGATCCTGGGCGGATTGGCCGGTTACTATGGCGGCTGGGTCGATCTCGTGGTGCAGCGCCTGACCGAGATCCTGAAGAGCTTCCCGCATCTGCCGCTATGGCTGGCGCTGTCCGCGGCGCTGCCGGTAACCTGGTCGCCGCTGCTGATCTACTTCGGCATCACGCTGATCCTCGCACTGCTCGATTGGCCGAGCCTGGGGCGCGCCGTGCGCTCGAAGCTGCTGTCGCTGCGCGAGGAGGATTACGCCGCTGCCGCCGCGATGATGGGCGCCACCCCCGCCCGCATCATCGGCCGCCATCTGCTGCCGGGCTTCATGAGCCATCTGATCGCGTCGGCGACACTGTCGATTCCGTCGATGATCCTGGCCGAGACGGCGCTGTCGTTCCTGGGCCTTGGCCTCCGCCCACCCATCACCTCGTGGGGCGTGCTGCTGAACGAGGCGACGGACATCAACGTGGTGGCCGTGAACTGGTGGCTGATGCTGCCGGTGGCGCCGGTGATCCTGGTGATTTTGGCGTACCAGTTCTTGGGCGACGGCATGCGAGACGCCGCAGATCCTTACGCT
>CAIKZO010000029.1 GCA_903832005.1 Enhydrobacter aerosaccus
AGGCCCGCGGTCCCAGCATGAAATTGCGTAATACGCATTGACAGTCAGTGCTAAAATCACAATATGGACCGCATGCCCCGTATCCGCACCATCCAACCCAACTTCGCCCGTTCCACCAGCATCACGCGCCTCAGCCGGGATGCCCGCCTGTTGTTCATCCAGCTCTGGACCGTCGCCGACGATTGCGGCCGGGCCCGCGCGGCGCCGGCCGAGCTGGCGGCCCAGCTCTATGCCGCGGACGACGATGCGCCGTATTTCCTGCCGGCCTGGCTCGACGAGCTGGAGGCCCAGGGCTGCATCGAGCGCTACACCGTCGACGAGGTCGCCTACCTGCGCGTCGTGAACTGGCGCCAGCACCAGACGATCGACCGGCCGACGCCCAGCAGGCTGCCGGCCGCGCCTCGCGAGCCACTCGCGAGTCCTCGCGAGGAATCCCCTTCGATGCCGGTGGCACCGATAACCGAGGCCATTCCTCGCGAGCCCTCGGAAATCACAGAGGCGTGGGTGCTGGGCGAGGTCGAGGCCATCCTGCGCGATGCGCGCGAGGATCGTCAGTATCGGCCGGCGCTACGCGCGATCGAGTTGCTGGGCCGTCGGGTCGGGCTCTGGGATCATCGCCAGAAAGAGCGTCTCGACAACGAGTTCCTGGTCCAGCACGCGTGGGACAAGATCAAGAAGGGCGACCGGACCGACTGGACGGCGCGGCTTTTGCAGGATGCGGGGTCTCCCGGGAGTACGTGATGAAACGCCGCCATTTCCTAGCCCACGCCACGTCATTGGCTGCCCTGCCAGCCTTCGGTTCTTCCGCGCAGGCCGCCGGCAAGACGCTGACCATTGGCGCGGCGATCTTTCCCGACAATCTACGGGCTGGAAACCTGACCTACGCCGCAACCAGCCTGGTGGCGCAGACCAACGACTTCCTGGTGACGCGCGACGACAGCGGCGCGCTGCAGCCGGCGCTTGCCGAAAAGTGGGAGGCGACCGATCCGCTCACCATGCGCTTCCACCTGCGCCAGGGGGTGAAGTTCACCGACGGCGTCGAGTTCACCGCCGACGACGTGGTCTTCACGGTGGGCCGCGTGCTTGATCCCAAAGCGGCCTACGGCCAGACGGCGCGCATCAACCTGGTCGAGAGCGCGGTTGCGGTCGACAAATACACGGTCGACCTCAAGAGCAAGGCGATCTTCCCTACGTTGCTGCTGGGCCTCTCCGACATCGTGATGGAGCCCAAGCATTACTTCGAGAAGGTCGGCGCGACGGGCGTTGCCGCCAAGCCGATGGGCACCGGCCCGTTCATCTTCGAGTCGTGGGTGCCGGGCGACCGCTACACGCTCACCGCCAACAAGAATTATTGGGGCGGTGCGCCGGCGATCGACCGGCTGGTGATCCGCTGCATTCCCGATGGCGCCAGCCGGGTCGCGTCGCTGGTCACGGGCGAGAGCCAGATCATCGAGGAAGTGCCGATCGACCTGATCGAGCAGGTCGAGGCCTCGAGCAACGCGCGGGTCGATTCGATTCCCACGACCGTCGGGCTGGTGCTGACCTTCAATCCGAGGCTGAAGCCGTTCGACAATCCCAAGGTGCGCGAGGCATTCGACTACGCCATCGACAAGCCGCTGATCCTGAAACAGATCCTGAAGGGCCGCGGCGAGATCCTGCAGTCGCAGATCCTGACCAAGGGCGTGCTGGGCTGGAACCCGGACCTCAAGGCGCGGCCGTTCGACCCTGTGAAGGCCAAGGCGATGCTGGTCGAGGCGGGCTATGACTTCAACACGCCGGTCACGCTCACGACCTTGAACGGCAAGTACGTTTCCGACACCGACATCTGCAACGCCGCCGCCGGCATGCTGAACCAGATCGGCGTCAAGGCCGTCGTCGAGACGGTCGAGGGCGGGACCTTCCAGCAAATGACCAACGCCCAGAAATGGGGCGCGCTGCACGTCAACGGCTGGTACAGCCTGGGCGACGGCGACTTCGCCTCGGTCTGGTACACCGAGGCCGGCAAGCGCTCGAACTGGATCGATCCCGCGTTCGACAAGATGTTCGTTGAGGCGCGCTCGACCACCGACGTCGCCGCGCGCACCGCGACCTATCACAAGATGATGGCGATGCTGGCCGCCGAGACGCCCGCCATCTTCATGTTCGGCCTGCCCAGCCTCTACGGCGTGGCGAAGAACGTCACCGGCTTCGGCGCTTCGTCCGATAAGATCCTGCGGCTGGCGAAGGCGCGCTTCAAATAGCGGCTAGTGCTCGCGTGTCCGGCGCGGGGCGACGTAATGCAGATGCACGGTCCAGGACTGGCCGCTGCATTGGGCAGTGCCGTCGGCGGCTCTCAGGCACTCGAGCGTCGCGGGATACGACTTGTCGCCGTCGCTGCAGCTCGTCTCGGTGTTGGTGATGTGCAGGCTCTGGTTCTCGTAACGGGCTTGCGCGGCGCCACGGCAGAAATAGCTGGGGTCGCTCACGCGGCGATAGAGCAGGCGGCCCACGCCCTTGTCGTCGAAGCAGTAGGTGGCGACGCCCGACGTGTTGGGGCCGCCGTAGCGAAAGAGGTCGGTATGCCAGCAGCCGTCGAGGAACGCGGGATCGGCGGTCTGGTCCTGTGGCAGCTTGAGCAGCGGTGCCGCTGACGGCGCGGCGGCGCCACCGACGGAGGATTCGCGCGGCTGCGGCAGCGTCGTCGAGAACGGCTCCTGCGGCTGCGCATAGTGCGACGGTGTGCGGTGGTCGAGGAGGGACGGGACGGATCTCGGCAGCGGGGTTCCGCCGGGGGGAATCGAGGGAGGCGAGGGAGGCGCGGTCGTGCCGTTGGGGTAGCTGGGGCCCGTGCCCATCACGCCGCCGAGGCCGCTGCCGATGCCGGTACTGCCGCCGATCGGGCCGCCCGGCGCCACGCCCTGGGCGAGCACCGTTGCACACGAGATGCCGAGAAGGAGGAGCGCCGCGACGAGAGCCTTGGCCATCCATCGGATATCGATCCGGGGCGGCGCGCGGTCAAGGCTCAGGCGGTCAACTCGGCTTGATCTTCAGCAGGTCAGCCATGAACGCCTTGAGGCGCAGCGCCCATTTGGCCGCATCGAGGCCCGAGGCCGAATGGCCGAACTCGCTGTCGATCTCGAAATAGTCGGCGTCGACCTTGGCCGACTTCAGCTTCGCCATCACGTCCGGCGCGATCGAGGGCGGGAAGACCTTGTCGGTGCGCGACAGCACGTAGAGCACCTTGGCCTTCATCTTGTCGAAGTCCTTGGCGGCGTCGAACTTCACGCTGGCCTTGCGGAGCGTGACCAGCGAGTTGCCGTCGAACGCCTTGGCCCAGGACAGCGCCCGCCGGGCGACCTCGGCATCGCGCGCGGCCTTGTCGGGGAACTGTGCGGCGAGCTGGTCGTCGATGCCGTAGCGGCGCAAGGTGGCGACGCGCATCTCGGTCAGCACGCCGGTAATGCCGCCGTTGTCGTAGTACCAGCCGTTGTTCCAGTGCGGGTCCTTGGCGAGCTGGCCGACCAGCGCGTCGACGGAGGCCTGGCCCCCCGAACCTTTGGGCGCGCTCACCACCGGCACGATGCCGTCCATGAAATTGGGAAAGGTGACGCCCCACTGGAAGGCCTGGTAGCCGCCGAAGGAGGGGCCGGCGACGGCGACGAGATGCTTGACGCCGAGGCCTTCGAGCAGCGCGCGCTGGGCGTTGACGATGTCGACCAGGGTGATATCGGGGAAGCTCGGCCCATAGGGCGCGCGCGTGTAGGGATTGAGGAACGCCGGGCTGGTCGAGCCGTAGGACGAGCCCAGCATGTTGGACGAGACGACGAAGAGCTTGTCGGTGTCGATCGCCTTGCCGGGACCGACCAGCCCGTCCCACGCGCCTTCGGCGCCGGTGGGGGCGCCGCCGGCATCGGCATAGCGGCCGGCCATGTGCTGGCTCGAGGTGTAGCCATGCGTCAGCAACACGGCATTGCGGCCGTCCCGGGCGAGCTTGCCGTAGGTCTCGTAGGCGATGACGATCTCCGGCATCACCACGCCGCTTTCGAGATGGAAGGACTTCGCGGTGAAGGCCTTCCTCTGCACGTGGTTCATGTCATCGCTCTCCGCATGAGCAGCGCGTGCCAAAATTGTGAGAGCCAGAGGAAGGGCGGCAAGCAGGGGGCGTCGACGCATGACCGGCTCCTCTCAGGCGCGGGCGGGCGTGAGGCCGGGCAAGGCGACGGCGTGCATCGCCAGCCGCTTGCGATCGGCCTCGGGCCGAATGAACAGCAGGCCGATCACGCCGCCGGCCAGCAGCAGGCAGCCCAGGATGATGTAACCCTGTTCGTAGCCCGCGGTCGGCGTGGCGGCGCCTTCGATCATCGAGCCCATGACCAGCGGCGCCAGCACACCGGCCAGCGTGACGCTCGACGTGGTGATCGCCAGCATCGCCGCGCGCTGGGGCTGCGGCGTGAGCTCGCTCACGATCATCGGCAGGACGACATAGATGGTGCTGCCGATCGCCGAGCCGAACACAAGACAGGCAAGCTTGAGCTCCGGTGTCGGCATGCTGCCGACGAAGGGCAGGAAGCAGCCGCCCAGCACGACCGTGCTGCAGGCCAGCACGCCGCGGCACAGACGGCTCGGCGTGCCGGCCGACTTCAGCCGCTGCGAGATCGATCCGCCGATCAGCAGCACGCAGGCGCCGAAGACCCAGGGGATCGCCGTGAGGTTGCCGCCGGCCTGCTTGTTGAAACCCAGCCCGTCGACCAGGTAGGACGTGAACCAGGTGAGGCCCAGTGCCAGGCCCCAATAGCTGGCGAAGCCCGCGAAGCAAGCCGCGACGATGGTCGGGCAGGTGAGCAGGTAGCGGTAGGGCACGTGTTCGCCTGCGGTGCCGTCGTCGGTGATCGGCGGATCGACCAGCGTGCCTTCCTTGCCGAGGAAGAACCACAGGACCGACCAGACGAGGCCCGCAATGCCCAGCGTGCCGAAGGCCCAGTGCCAGGAATAGTGCGTGATGATCCACGTGAGCGCGGGGACGGCGACGATGACGCCGAACGCCGATCCCTGCGAGATGATGGCTGTCGGCAGGGCGCGGCGCGAATCGGGAAACCATTTGTAGATGGCGTGCGTGGCCACCGGCGCCGCCGGTCCTTCGCCGGCACCCAGCACGATGCGGCAGGCGATCAGGAATTCGAGGCTGACCGTGCCCAGCATCGGGAACTGGACCAGCGACCATACGAGCGCCATTGCCAGCAAGGCGCGCTTGGCCTGGATGCGATTGGCCAGGAAGCCGACCAGCACGGCGGAGATGGCGAACAGGAAGAAGAAGGAGGAGCCGAGCAATCCGAACTGCTTGGCCGTGAGCTGGAGGCTGGGATCGGCGCGGAGCGACGGGCCGACGAGGCCGACCACGACCTTGTCGGCGAAGTTGATCAGCATGAAAAGAAAGAGAAGGGCGGTGATGCCCCACGCCCCTTTCAGGGGTCGGTCTTGTGTCGTCACGTGGCGTTCGCTCCCATTTTGCCGTCCATAAGACAAGGGCGGCCGGTGGCGCGCAAGGGCCCCGGGAGCCATACTGTCTGCAAGAATATCGACAAGAAAAAAGTGAGGGGACGAAATGACCACGAGGATCGGCCGGCGCCAGGCGCTGGCGGGAATGGCCGGCGTCGGCATGACGCCGTGGGCTGCAGCGCAGGCCGACACGTTTCCGTCACAGAGGGTCACCTTCGTGGTGCCGTTTCCGCCCGGCGCCTCGACCGACGTCACGATGCGGGTGATGGCCGACAAGCTGACGCAGGTGTGGGGCCAGCCGGTGATCGTCGACAACAAGGGCGGCGGCAACGGCATCATCGCGGCCGAAGCGGTGAAGAATGCCAAGCCCGACGGCTACACGCTGCTCGCCACCTCGTCGATGACCCATGCCGGCAATCCGGTGCTCTACGACAAGCTGCCCTACGATCCGATCGCCGACTTCGAGCCGGTGACGCGCATGAGCCTGGTGCCGATGGCGGTGCTGGTCACCAAGAAGATCGGCGTGAAGACGCTCGCCGAACTGACGGCCAAGCTGAAGGCCGAACCGGGCAAGCACAATTTCGGCTCAGGTGCGATCTCCGCGCGTGTGGCGGGCGAGCTCTACCGCATGCAGGCCGGCATCGACGCGGTCTCGGTCTCCTACAAGAACAACCAGCTCGCCGCGCCCGACCTCAACAACGGCATCATCACCTTCATGATCTGCGACGTCGGCAGCGCCAAGATGATCCTGGCCTCGGGCTGGGCCGATGCGCTGGCGGTGACGCAAGCCGAGCCTTTCCCGCAGTTGCCGGGCGTGCCGAGCGCGCCGCAGGCCGGCATGCCGGAGCTGCTGTTCACGACGTGGTCGGCTTTCTATGCGCCCAAGGGCACGCCGCGCGACGTGATCCTGAAGCTCAACCACGACATCATCGCCGCCGGCACCGCCCCGGAGATCGCGGCCAAGCTCGACGCGATGGCGGGCAATCCGGCGTTCACCACGCCCGAAGGGCTGATGGCGTTCACCAAGAGCGAGATGGAGGCGTGGCGCAAGGTAGTGCGCGCCGCCAACATCAAGATCGAGTAGCGCCCACGAAAAAGGGCGGCCGAAGCCGCCCTTTCCCGATCAGTACGTGGGCTTTACTTGATGTAAGGGCAGCCGCCGTCCTTCATCGGACGATAAGCTTCTTCGCCGGGTACGGTGGCGATCAGCTTGTAGATGTCGTCCTTGCTCTTGGACTCCGCCGGCGACTTCACCTGGAACAGGTACATGTCGCGGATCACGCGGCCGTCTTCGCGCAGCTTGCCGTTCTTGGTAGTCACGTCGTTGATCGGCATCTCGCGCATCTTCGCCATGACGGCCTTGGCGTCGTCGGTACCGGCGGCCTGCACGGCCTTGAGGTAGTGCAGCGTCGACGAGTAGACGCCGACCGTCAGCATGGACGGCAGGCGATCCTTCTTGGCGCGATAGCGCTTGGTCCAGGCGCGGGTCTCGTCGTTCAGGTCCCAGTAGAACGACTCGGTCAGCACCAGGCCCTGCGCCACCGGCAGCGTCAGCGACTGAACGTCGGTGGCGAACACCAGCAGACCGGCCAGCTTCTGGCCGCCCTTGACGATGCCGAACTCGGCGGCCTGCTTGATCGCATTGACGGTATCCATGCCGGCGTTGGCGAGACCGATGACTTTGGCCTTCGATCCCTGCGCCTGCAGCAGGAAGGACGAGAAGTCTTGCGTCGAGAGCGGATGCTTGACCGAGCCCAGCACCTTTCCGCCCGCCGCCAGCACGACCTTGGTGGTTTCGTCCTCGAGCGATTTGCCGAAGGCATAATCGGCGGTGAGGAAGTACCAGCTATCGCCGCCGGCCTTCACCATCGCGCCGCCGGTCACGTGCGCCAGCGAGTAGGTGTCGTAGGTCCAGTGCGCGCCGGTCGGCGAGCAGGCCGGACCGGTGAGGTCGGCCGAGCCGGCGCCAGTGTTGATGTCGATCAGGCCCTTTTCCTGGGCGATCTTGCGTACCGCCAGCGCCACCGAGGAGGTACCGAGGCCGGTGATCATCTTGACGCCGTCGACGTCGAACCACTTGCGGGCGATCGCCGAGCCGACGTCGGGCTTGGTCTGGTGATCGGCCGACAGGATCTCGACCGGGCGGCCGAGAACCTTGCCGCCGACATCCTCGATTGCCATCTGCATGGCCTCGACTTCACCGGCGGTCAGGTCGCCGTAGACGCCGGAGAAGCCTTCCATGACGCCGATCTTGAGCGGCTTCACATCCTGCGCCTGCGCCGCAGTGATCGTCATCAGGCCGGCGGCGATCAGGCCGCCCAGCCGGGCAATGTTCGTCATATTCATCTCGTCTCTCCCAGAAGTTTCTTGTTAATCCTTGATCAGCGGGCACTTGCCCTCTTTCAGCGGACGCCAGGCCTGATCGGCCGGCACCGTTGCGAGGATCTTGTAGATATCGTCCTTGCTCTTGGACTCGGCCGGAGACTTCACCTGGGCGAGGTACATGTCGCGCATCACGCGGCCGTCCTCACGCAGCTTGCCGTTCTTGGTCATCATGTCGTTGATCGGCATCTCGTGCATCTTGGCCATCACGGCCTTGGGCTCGTCGGTGCCGGCGGCCTGCACCGCCTTGAGGTAGTGCAAGGTGGCGCTGTAGACGCCGGCCGTCGTCAGGTTCGGCAGCTTGTCCTTCTTGGCGCGGAAGCGCTTGGTCCAGGCGCGCGTCTCGTCGTTCTGGTCCCAGTAAAACGCCGTGGTCAACACCAGGCCCTGCGCCACCGGCAGGCTAAGCGAGGTCACGTCGCTTTCGAAGATGAGCAGCGCGGCAACGCGCTGGCCGCCCTTGACCAGCCCGAACTCGGCGGCCTGCTTGATGGCGTTGACCGTATCCATGCCGGCGTTGGCAAGGCCCACAACCTTCGCCTTCGAGGCCTGCGCCTGCAGCACGTAGGACGAGAAGTCCTGCGTCGAGAGCGGATGCTTGACGCCGCCCAGCACCTTGCCGCCTGCCGCCTTGATGACCGTCGAGGCGTCGTCTTCCATCGATTTGCCGAAGGCATAGTCGGCGGTGATGAAGAACCAGGTGTCGCCACCGTCCTTGACCACGGCCTGGCCGGTCACATGGGCGAGGGCGTAGGTGTCGTAGACCCAATGCGCGCCGGTGGCCGAGCAGGCGGGCCCGGTGAGGTCGGCGGTGGCGGAGCCGACGTTGAGATCGATCTGGCCCTTCTCCTGCGCGACCTTGCGGACGGCCAGGCCGACCGACGAGGTGTCGAGGCCGGTGATCATCTTCACGCCTTCGTCGTACCACTTGCGCGAGACCGCGGCGGCGATGTCGGGCTTGTTCTGGTGATCGGCCGAGACGATCTCGATCGGACGGCCCAGCACCTTGCCGCCGACATCCTCGATGGCGAGCTGCATGGCTTCGACCTGGCCCTGCGCCACGTCGGCATAGACGCCCGAGAGGCCGCCGAGCAGGCCGATCTTGAGCGGCTGCGGCGCCTGGGCTTGCGACGTGGTGAAAGCGAGAGCGGCAAGACCAACGCCAACCGCCAGCGCGCCCGTCAGGCGGGCCGCCTTGGTGAACTTCATCTTTTATTTCCTCCCAAACCGCAGACGGTGCGGCCGTTGCGGAACCTTAGCGTTCATTGCCGCTGCATGCCAAGCGCCCAACGAAAAAGGCGCCTCTTGCGAGGCGCCTTTCTGCCGAGATGTCGTGTGGATTTACTTGATATACGGGCAGTGGCCGTCCTTGAGCGGACGATAGGCCTGCTCGCCCGGAACGGTGGCGACCAGATTGTAGATGTCGTCCTTGCCCTTGGACTCGGCCGGCGTCTTGACCTGGAACAGGTACATGTCGCGGATGACGCGGCCATCCTCACGCAGCTTGCCGTTCTTGGTCATCATGTCGTTGATCGGCATCTCGCGCATCTTGGCCATCACGGCCTTGGGCTCGTCGGTGCCGGCGGCCTGCACGGCCTTGAGGTAGTGCAAGGTCGCGCTGTAGGTGCCCCCGATGGTCATGTTCGGGATCTTGTCCTTCTTGGCGCGGAAGCGCTTGGTCCAGGCGCGGGTCTCGTCGTTCTGGTCCCAATAGAAGGCTTCTGTGAGCTGGAGGCCCTGGGCCACCGGCAGGGTGAGCGAGGTGATGTCGTTGGCGAACATCAGCAGGCCCGCCAGTTTCTGGCCGCCCTTGACGATGCCGAACTCCGACGCCTGCTTGATCGCATTCACCGTGTCCATGCCGGCGTTGGCCAGACCGATGATCTTGGCCTTCGAGGCCTGGGCCTGCAGCATGAAGGACGAGAAGTCCTGCGTGCTGAGCGGATGCTTCACGTCGCCCAGCACCTTGCCGCCGGCCGCCTTCACGACGGCAGTCGTCTCGTCCTCGAGCGACTTGCCGAAGGCGTAGTCCGCGGTCACGAAGAACCAGGTGTCACCGCCGGCCTTCACGACGGCGCCGCCGGTCACATGCGCCAGCGCGTAGGTGTCGAACACCCAGTGCGCGCCGGTCTCGGAGCAGGCGGGACCGGTCAGGTCGGCCGTACCCGCGCCGACGTTGATGTCGATCTGACCCTTCTCCTGGCTGACCTTGCGCACGGCCAGCGCCACCGACGAGGTGTCGAGGCCGGTGATCATCTTCACGCCGTCGTCGTACCACTTGCGCGCGAGCGACGCGGCGACGTCGGGCTTGTTCTGGGTGTCGGCAACGAGAACCTCGATGGGCCGGCCGAGCACCTTGCCGCCGACATCTTCGATCGCCAGTTGCATGGCTTCGGCCTCACCCTGGGTGAGATCGCCGTAGACGCCGGAGAGGCCGGCCAGCAGGCCGATCTTCAACGGCTGGGTGTTCTGGGCCCAGGACTTCACCGGGGCGACGGTTGTGAAACCCAAAGCAGCGAGACTCACACCCGCCGCCAACATGCCCGCAAAGCGGGCAACTCGTACCTTACGCATGCTTAACTATTCCCTCCCGACTCGTTTTGGTCGTTCAACCCGCGCAATTTACGCGCTGCGTTCGAACGACGCTAGCTCCGCGCTGGACAGACGCACCAACCTTCGCTTAATTCGCGCTACCGCGAGGGAGGAAATGGCGGAACAAGAAATAATCCTCGAAGCCAGTGGGCTTACGAAGGAGTTCAAGGGTTTTGTTGCAGTCAAGAACGTCAGTCTGAAGGTCAAGCGTCACACTATTCACGCGTTGATTGGGCCAAATGGCGCCGGAAAGACGACCTGCTTCAATCTTTTGACTCACTTCCTGACTCCGACGTCAGGCCGTATCTCATTCAACGGTCGCGAAATCACGGGCGCGTCACCCGCTGCGATTGCACGCATGGGACTTGCGCGCTCGTTTCAGATCTCGGCGGTGTTTCCACACCTTAGCGTGCGTGAGAACGTTCGCGTTGCACTGCAGCGTAAGCTCGGCCTGTCATTTCACTTCTGGCGCTCGGAGAAAGTGCTCGATTCACTCGATGCGCAGGCGCTGAAGCTGGTCGACGACGTGGGACTTTCCGCCTTTTCGGAAGCACAGGCGGTCGATCTTCCGTACGGCCGCAAACGCGCGCTTGAGATTGCCACGACCCTGGCGCTCGAGCCCGAGATGATGCTGCTCGACGAGCCGATGGCCGGCCTTGGCCAAGAAGACATCAAGCGCATCGCCCAGCTCATCCGCACCGTCGCCAAGGACCGTACGGTGCTGATGGTCGAGCACAATATGTCGGTCGTGGCCGATCTCTCCGACACGATCACCGTGCTGGCGCGCGGCGAGGTGCTGGCCGAAGGGCCTTACGCCACGGTGTCGAAGAACCCGCTGGTCGTCGAAGCCTATGTCGGGACCGGTCATGGTTGAGCCGCTGCTGAAAGTTTCCGGCCTCGAGGCCTGGTACGGCGAATCGCACATCCTGCACGGCATCGATTTCGAGATCGGTCGCGGCGAGCTCGTGACCTTGCTGGGCCGCAACGGCGCCGGCAAGACCACGACCCTGCGCTCGATCATGGGCATCGTCGGCAAGCGCAAAGGCTCGGTGACGTTCGAGGGCCGCGAGACCGTGGGCCAACCGTCGAACCAGATCGCGCGCCGGGGCATCGCTTATTGTCCCGAGGAGCGCGGCATCTTCTCCAGCCTCAACGTCGAGGAGAACCTGCTGCTGCCGCCGATCGTCAAGCCCGGTGGCATGACGTTGGCCGAGATCTACAAGCTGTTTCCCAACCTCGAGGAGAGGAAGCGCAGCCAGGGCACCAAGCTGTCGGGCGGCGAGCAGCAGATGCTGGCGATCGGCCGCATCCTGCGCACGGGAGCAAGCCTCTTGCTGTTCGACGAGCCCACGGAAGGCCTGGCGCCGGTCATCGTGCAGCGCATCGGCGACATCATCCGCACGCTGAAGGAGCGCGGCTTCACCATCCTGCTGGTCGAGCAGAACTTCCATTTCGCCGCCACCGTCGCCGACCGGCATTACGTGGTCGAGAACGGGCGCGTGATCGACACGGTCGACAAGGCGAGCGTCGAGCAGAGCCTCGGCAAGCTGCAAGCCTACCTGGGGGTGTGAGAAGGACATGTTCGACTTCCTCGGCATTCCCCCGCAGGCGCTGTTCGGCCAGATGCTGCTCGGCCTGATCAACGGCGCCTTCTACGCCATGTTGAGCCTTGGCCTGGCCGTGATCTTCGGCATGCTGAACGTGATCAACTTCGCCCATGGCGCGCAATACATGATGGGCGCCTTCGCGGCCTGGCTGCTGCTCGGCATCCTCGACATTCCGTTCTGGGCGTCGCTGGTGATCGCACCGATCCTGGTCGGCCTGTTCGGCATCGTGCTCGAGCGGTTGCTGCTGAAGCGGCTCTATCACCTCGACCATCTCTACGGCTTCCTGCTGACCTTCGGCCTGTCGCTGGTCATCGAGGGCCTGTTCCGCTGGCAGTGGGGCTCGTCCGGCGCGCCGTACCCCAGCCCGATCCCGGGCGGCTACAATCTCGGCTTCATGTTCCTGCCGACCTATCGCGGCTTCGTCGTCGTGGCGGCGCTCGTGATCTGCCTGGTTACCTGGTACGCGATCGAGCGCACCAAGCTCGGCGCCTATCTCAGGGCGGCGACGGAGAACCCGACGCTGGTCAACGCCTTCGGCATCAACGTGCCGCGCCTCATCACCATCACCTACGGCGCCGGTGTGGCACTTGCCGCACTGGCCGGCGTGCTGGCGGCACCCATCCAGCAGGTCTCGGCGCTGATGGGCACAAACCTCGTGCTGGTCGTGTTCGCCGTGGTCGTGATCGGCGGCATGGGCTCGATCATGGGCTCGATCGTCACCGGCTTCGGCCTCGGCCTGGTCGAAGGCATGACCAAGGTCTTCTATCCGCCGGCCTCGAACACCGTGATCTTCGTGGTCATGGCGATCGTGCTGCTGATCAAGCCGGCCGGCCTGTTCGGACAAACCAAATGAAGCCGGGCCAGATCGCTCTCGTCGTCGCACTGGCGGCCGCCCTGGTCGCGCCGTTCGTCGCCTATCCGGTGTTCCTGATGACGGCGCTGTGCTTTGCGCTGTTCGCCGGCGCCTTCAACCTGCTGCTGGGCTATGCCGGCCTGATGAGCTTCGGCCACGCCATGTTCTTCGGCATGGCGGCCTATTTCTTCGGTCATGTCGTGAAGGCCTGGGGCCTGCCGCCTGAGCTGGGCCTGCTGGCCGGCGTGCTGGGCGCCGCGGCGCTCGGCCTCGTCACCGGTGCGTTGGCGATCCGTCGCCAGGGCATCTACTTCGCCATGATCACCTTGGCCTTCGCGCAGATGGTCTACTTCCTCTGCGTGCAGATGCCGTTCACCCACGGCGAGGACGGCCTGCAGGGCATCGACCGGCGCGCGCTGCTGGGCGGCCTGATCCCGATCACCGACGACCGCCATCTGTACTACGTCGTGCTGGCGATCTTCCTTTTCGGCTATTTCTGCATTTACCGCTTCATCCACTCGCCGTTCGGCCAGGTGCTGAAGGCGATCCGCGACAACGAGCCCCGCGCCGTGTCGCTGGGCTACGAGGCGGACCGTTACAAGCTGCTGGCCTTCGTGCTGTCGGCGGCGCTGTCGGGCCTGGCGGGCGCCACCAAGGCAATGGTGCTGCAGTTCGCGACCCTGACCGACGTGAGCGCGAGCCAGTCGGGCGAAGTCGTGCTGATGGCGCTGGTTGGTGGCCTCGGCACGATCACCGGACCCATCGTGGGCGCCTTCATCATCATCACCATGCAGAACTATCTCGCCTCGTTCGGTGAGTTCGTCCTGGTGATCCAGGGTGCGATCTTCGTGGTGATCGTGATGGCCTTCCGCAAAGGCCTGGTCGGCGAGATCGCCGACTGGTGGAAGTCCCGCCGCAAGGCCGGCTAAAAACCCCGTCTAGTGCGTGCGGGCGCCGATCGGCATTGGCTGGTCGTTCGGATCGCCGCAGTTGTTGGCGTGGGTCATCAGGCAGTCCTGCAGCCGGCCCACCGCGCGCAGCTTGGTCGCCAGCACGACGCCCGTGATGACCAGCACGGCCATGACGCCCAGCACGAGCAGCTTCCTGTTGCGCGCCGCCGTCTCGAGTTCGTCCTCGGTCGGTTCCAGATATTCCTCCTGTTCCCAACGGCTTTGCATGCTGCGGCCGCTCAGTCGGCGGCGCGCGTGTCGGCGTCAGCCGGATGCGCGGTGGCGTGAGGCACCGTCGCGGGAATCTCGCCCACGGGGCGCTTGCGCTTGCCGCCCATCCACTTCGCGAACCGGTCGAAGTAGAGATAGATGACCGGCGTCGTGTAGAGCGTCAGCCACTGCGAGACGAGCAGGCCGCCCACGATCGCGATGCCGAGCGGCCGGCGCAACTCCGAGCCCGCGCCCTGGCCGACGGCCAGCGGCAAGCCGCCGCCGATCGCGGCGAAGGTCGTCATCATGATCGGCCGGAAGCGCAGCAGGCAGGCTTCGTGGATCGCTTCCTTGGGGCTCTTGCCCTGGTTGCGCTCGGCCTCCAGCGCGAAGTCGATCATCATGATCGCGTTCTTCTTCACGATGCCGATCAGCAGGATGATGCCGATCAGGGCGATGATGCTGAGATCGTAGCCGAACAGCATCAGCATCAGCAGCGCGCCGACACCCGCCGACGGCAGCGCCGACAGGATGGTGATCGGATGCACGTAGCTCTCGTAGAGCATGCCGAGCACGATGTAGACCGCCAGGATCGCGGCGGCGACGAGCAGCGGCGTCGACGACAGCGACGACTGGAAGACCTGCGCCGTGCCCTGGAACGAACCGTCGAGCGTGATCGGCGTCTTGAGGTCGACCTGCATCTTCTGGATCGCCTCGACCGCCTCGCCGAGCGCGAAGCCGGGCGTCAGGTTGAACGACAGTGTCACCGCGGGGAACTGGCCCTGGTGGCCGAGGGTCAGCGGTGCCAGCTTGTTCACGAAGTGCGCCACCGTGCTGATCGGCACCTGGGCACCGTTGAGGCCCGGAACGTAGATGCGCGCCAGTGCCGTGGGGTCGCTCTGGAATTCGGGCGCGACCTCGAGCACGACCTTGTACTGGGTGGACGAGGTGTAGATCGTTGCTACCTGGCGCTGGCCGAAGGCGTCGTAGAGTGTCTGGTCGATCAGCGCGAGCGACAGGCCGAGACGCGACGCGGCATCGCGGTCGATCTCGACGGCGATATGCGGTGAGGCCACCTGCTGGTCCGACGTCACGTCCTGCAGCTGCTTCAGCTTGCCCATGTTCTCCTCGATGATCGGGGCCCACTGGTTGAGCTCCTCCGAATCGGTCGAGGTGACGACGTACTGGAACTGGGTCTTGCTGAGCTTGCCGCCGACGCTGATGTCCTGGCCGGCCTGCATGAAGAACTTCACGCCCTTCACCTGTGCCACCTTGGGCCGCAGGCGCTGGATCACTTTCTGCGCGCTGTCGCCCGGCCGTTCACCGAACGGCTTGAGCTGGATGAAGACGCGGGCGGTGTTTTCCGCCGCGTTGCCGCCGGTGGCGCCCACGAAGCCAGTGACGCCGTAGACGGCGGGATCCTGGCTGATGATGGCCGCCAGCTCTTTCTGGATGTCGGCCATGGCAAAGAACGAGATGTCCTGGCGTCCCTCGGCCTGGCCGAAGATGAAGCCGGTGTCCTGGTCCGGGAAGAAGCCCTTGGGGATGGTGACGTAGAGATAGCCGGTCGCGCCGATCAGGGCGATCGTCGTCAGCAGGGTGACGAACTGGTTGCGGAACACCCAGTGCAGGCCGCGGTCGTACCCGCGCACCACCTTGTCGAAGAAATCCTCGCACATCTGGTCGAGGCGGTTGCGCTTGTGGTTGGCGTTGTGGGCCTTGAGGAACTGCGCGCACATCACCGGCGTCAGGGTGAGCGACACGAAGGCCGACATGCAGACCGCCACCGTGACGACGACCGCGAACTCACGGAACAGGCGGCCGACGATGCCGCCCATGAAGAGCAGCGGGATGAACACCGCGATCAGCGAGAAGGTGATCGAAACGATGGTGAAGCCGATCTGGCCGGCGCCCTTCAGCGCCGCCTCGAAGGGCTTCTCGCCTTCTTCGATGTAACGCACGATGTTCTCGATCATCACGATCGCGTCGTCGACCACGAAGCCGACCGCGATGGTGAGGCCCATCAGCGACAGGTTGTCGATCGAATAGCCGCAGATGTACATCACGCCGAAGGTGCCGATCAGCGCCAACGGCACGGTGATGCTGGGGATGATCGTCGCCCAGATATGGCGCAGGAAGATGAAGATCACGATCACGACCAGCCCGATGGTCAGCATCAGCGTGAACTGCACGTCGTCGACCGAGTCCTTGATCGACTGCGACCGGTCCGACATCAGGTCGACATGGATGCTGGGCGGGATCGAGGCGAGCAGGCGGGGCATCATGCCCTTGATGCGGTCGACGATCTCGACGGTGTTGGCGCCGGGCTGGCGATAGATCTGCAGCAGCTCCGCGCGCCGGCCGTTGTACCAGGCGCCGGTGCGCGGCGACTTGGTGCCGTCCTTGACGTCGGCAATGTCCTGCAGCCTGACGGGAGCGCCGTTGCGGTAGGTGACGATGACGTTCTTGTAGGCTTCGGCCTTGAACAGCTGATCGTTGGTGTCGATCATCACGGAGAGATTCTCGTTCTCCATGTTGCCCTTGGCCTGGTTGACCGTGGCGTTGGTGATGGCGGTGCGCACGTCCTCCAGCGCGATGCCGCGCGAGGCAAGCGCCGCTGGATTGGTCTGCACGCGGACGGCATAGTCCTGCTGGCCGGCGACCTGGACCTGGGACACGCCGCTCACCGCGGCGATCTTCTGCGCCAGGATGACGAAGGCGTAGTCGTCGACCTTGTAGATCGGCAGATCGTCGGACCACACGGCATAGATCAGGACGGGACGGTCGGCCGGATTGACCTTCTTGTAGGTCGGCGGATTGGGCAGGTCCTTCGGCAGCAGTCCGCTTGCTGCGTTGATCGCGGTCTGCACGTCGGTGGCGGCGCCGTCGATCTTGCGGTTGAGGTCGAACTGCAGGGTGATGGAGGTGGCGCCGAGGCCGCTGGTCGAATTCATCGCCGACAGGCCGGGGATCGCCGCGAACTGCTGCTCGAGCGGTGTCGCGACCGAGGACGCCATCGTGTCCGGGCTCGCGCCCGGCAGGGAGGCGGTGACGGTGATGGTCGGGAAGTCGACGTCGGGCAGCGCCGAGACCGGCAGCAGATTGTAGGTCGCCGCGCCGAAGACCAGCACGCCCAGCATCATCAGCGAGGTGGCGATCGGGTGGCGGATATAGGTTTCTGAAATATTCATCGCGCTCACCCTTCCTTGCCGGCGGCGGCCGGGGCGGGCGTTTCGGCCTGGGGCCGGGGGGCGTCGATCTTGATGCGGGAGCCGTTGACCAGGCGGTATTGGCCGTCGGAGACGATCTTCTCACCGACCTGCAGGCCCTTGGTGACCACGGTGAAACCATCCTGCGTGCCGCCGACGGTGACGTCGCGCCGCTCGACGGTGTTGTCGGGCTTCACGATGAAGACGTAGTAGCCGCTGGCGCCCTGCATGATGCCGCGCTGTGGCACCGTCACGGACTTCAGGCGGACCGCGAGCTGCAGGCGGGCGTTGACGAACTGGCCGGGCCACAGGCGCTCGTTGGCGTTCTCGAACGTGGCCTTGAGGCGCAGCGTTCCGGTCGCCGGATCGATCGCGTTGTCGATCAGCGTGACCTTGCCGCGCGCCAGCTCGGTCTTGTCGTCGCTGGCATAAGCGATCACGTCGAGCGGCGCGGCCTGCTGGTTGCGGCGGATCTCGTCCGTCGCATCCTGGGGTACGGTGAAGTTAACGAAGATCGGCTTGATCTGCGTGATCGTGACCAGCGTGGTGCCCTGTGCCATCTGCAGGAGGTTGCCGAGATCGACCAGGCGCTGGCCGGTGCGGCCGTCGATCGGCGCGCGGATGTCGGCGTAGGCAAGGTTGAGCTGGGCGGTGTCGATCTGGGCCTGGTCGGAGGCGAGCGAGCCTTTCAGCGAATCGACTGTCGCCTGCTGCTGGTCGTAGCTCTGGCGCGACTGGAAGCCGGAGCCGATCAGCTTGCCGTAGCGTTCGAGGTCGAGCTTTGCGCCGGCGAGCTGGGCTTCATCGCGCTGCTTGGCGGCTTGCGCCTGCTCGAGCAGGGCCTGGAACGGGCGCGGGTCGATCTGGAACAGGGGATCGCCCTGCTTCACGTCCTGGCCTTCCTCGAAGGCGATCTTCACGATCTGCCCGTCGACGCGCGTCTTGATCGCCACCGACTTGAAGGCCTGCACCGTGCCGATGCCGCGCACATAGACCGGGACGTCTTTTTGTTCGGCGACGGTTGCGGCCACCGGTATCACCGGTATTGCCGCCGCCCGCACCGGGCCCTTGTTCATCCCATTCAGGAAATAATAGCCGCCGCCGGCTATCGCCAGCACGAGCACCACACCGACGACGCTCGACGCTTTCAGTCTGCCCATCAATTGCTCCCATGGCGGGGCATGTGCGCCAGTGGCCGGCGCCTGCCCGCGATTCCCCGCAGGCAGTCTAAAGCAAAAACCGTGTTTGATTGACTTGCGTAGCTCGGTCAGATCGCCGCTGCCGCCTCACAAGCCCGTGACAAAATTCTCAGAGCAAGTGCAGTGAAGCAACGCATCGTTCGATGAACGGATTTTTCTCAAGGACTGAAGTTATTACCGCCGCCGCCGCGAGGGATGTTCACGGGCTGAGGAGCGAACGCCGGCTTCTGGACCTGCGTGTTGGCGCCCGAAAGCGCGTTGTTTGCGTCGTTCAGATTGCTCGGATCGATACCGTTCGGACCCACGGAGGGTCCGCGTCCGGAGTTCTGGGCTTCGAAGCCCGAGCTCTGCACGGCGTCGTCGGGATTCGCGCCGTTGGGCTGCCCATGCAACGCCTCGAGCTTGGCGAACTCCGGCGACAGGCTGCCCGGCGTCGCTTGTACAGGGGCTGTAGGAGCGGCGCCGTTGAACACCGTCACCTGCCATCCCGGACGAACGACCGTCTGCTTCTGGCCATGGGCGACGACGGTCATCTCGACGCCGAAGACGAAGGTGGCGACCGTCTTGGTCGGCTGGGAGTCGATCAGCATGATGCCACCGCGAATGGTGAGCGTCGCCGACGGTGTCGTGACGATCACCGGCTGCGTCTTGCTGATCCTGCCGCCGACGAAACGCAACACGCCCTGGGCAGCGTTAACCGCCAGTTCGCCCTTCTTGAGGTTGGGATCGTAGACGAACTTGTCGATCGTCAGTCGCGCCTGCGGACCGACCGTGATCGACGAACCGTCGAGGAAGAGAAGATGCGCGCGGTCATCGATGCCGGTGGTGATCGCCTCGTTGGCCTGCACGTCGACACCGACATGCAGCACGCGTTCGGCCTGGGTCGGCGGCTTGCCGACCGGACCGCCCGACGTCGCCGAGGTGACGCCGACGCGCGACTGCGCGGCGACGAGTTCGGGGATTGCCAAAAGGGCGCTGACCGCCAGTACCGCAAAGCCAGAAGAAAGAGCGTTCACGATGGGCCTCCCGCGAGTTCGCCAGAACAAGAACGGCGAGCCGGCATAATAGTTCTCCCACAACATGGTGATTCACAGGCGGTCTGTCTCGGGAATTTGAGAAAAATCATATTCTCCAGAGATTACAGATACTTATGGCTTGTGACGGAGGCTGTAATAATGGCCGGCCAGGGGATCGTCGAAGGCCGTTGCGGCCTCGTAGCGGTCGTGCAGCATGTGCCAGAGGGCGCCGCTGTAGGACCGGTTGCTGAGGATCGCGATGGTTGCCGCGAGGTGCGCCTCGTCGAGTTCCCACTGCTGGCTGATGATCACGCGGTAGCCGAGCTCGAGCGCGCGATCGATCTCGCCCTCGAGCGCCGAGACATGCTCCACGGCACTCCAGCCGGGATGGCGCAGCAGGCTGCTGCCGACGCCGATCCATTTGAAGGCGGGTTCTGCTTGCGGCGCGGGGCCGAGCTTCTTCACACCGGACTCGGCCTCGCCCCAGGCCAGGGCGGCATAGACCAGGAACCAGTCGAGGTCGTTGATGACGAAGACCGTCCGCGCGGGCTCCGCTTCCTCGCCGATGTGCCGGATGCTGCGCTGCCAGGCGGCATCGAGGCCGCGCAACGGCGCAAGGCTCCAGAGGTTGTAGGCAAGCAACACCAGTGTCACTCCGCCGGTCGCCCACAGTCCGCGCGCACGCCAGCGACCGTAGGCGGCGGTCACCGCCAGCATCCAGCCCACCGTGAGCCAGCCCATGACGTTGATCTGCATCTGCGGATCTTGCGGCTGGGAATAGAGATTGAAGACGAGGCCCGCCACGAAGGTGCCACCGAAGATCGCGGCCACCGCGCGTGCGCGACTGTCGTCCCGGCGACGCCACAGCATCGGCGCGGAGATCGCCACGATCGCCCCGATCATCGCCAGGCCGATCACGCGCCACATGTCCCAGCCGAAGGGCGCCGGATAGTTGGTGACGGCGGTGCCCAGCAGATAGGCGACGCTGCCGTCGAACGTGCCGAAGAATTTGTTCCAGGTGAAGCCGGCCCAGGCCGAATCGACGGCCTTGCCCGTCCAGATCAGGTCGATCGGTCCCACCGCGCCCTTGTGTCCGCGGCCGGCAAGGGCGGCCACGGTCGCGGTGGCCAGCATGCCGGCGAGGAACAGGAGAACGCCCGCAATCCGCTTGCGCAGGTCGGGCAGGCAGAGCCACAGCGCCGCCAGCATCGCGGGCAGGGTCGGGAACATCAGCCGCCATTCGAACAGCCAGCCGATGCTGAACAGCACCGAGACGAGGACGATGCGCAGCGGCGTCGGCTGCGCGAACCACAGGGCCGCCAGCGCCATCGATGCGAACAGCACGGTGTAGCTCGGCATGATGTCTTCGTTGGTGACCGCCAGGAACAGCACGAAGCTCGACGCGATGTGGAACAGGCTGGCGATGACGGCGATCACGCGATCGCCGGTCAGCCGGCGCACCATCGCGTAGACGACGCAGATGCAGAAGCTGGCGCTGAGCGCGTTCAGGATCGGCATCTGCAGCCGGGGATCGCCGGCGTGCACACCGAGCGCATCGAGCCCGCGGCAGAGCAGGCCATAGACCGGGTAGTAGAGATAGTTCGAGGGAGCGAGCGGCGCCGTGCCGGGATCGGCAATCCACGGCTTCATCTCCAGGCTCTTGAAGATGCCGTTGCCGGTCAGCCCGCCCTGGGGATTGTCGAACCAGACGATGACCGCGATCAGCAGGATCGCCATGCCGAGCCACAGCAGCAGAAGGTCGAGCAGCCAGGTCGAGGAAGGGGACGGAGGCGTTGCGCGGTCGGTGATGAATGACATCGAGATTCTAGCGGAGCTGCACGCCTTCCGAGTCGTCGTTTATCGAGCGTGCGGCGCGGCCGTGTCAACGGCGCGGCGGCGGAAGCTCAAGGGGGAAGAGTTACGCGCGACAAGACCATCGGCAGTGACGGTTTTCGCGGTTTTCACGGTTTTTATACGGTGCCGGAAACCGCCGAACGGCTCCGGTGCCGCACCGTCGGGCTTTCCCGTCGTCGGGGCCGCCCGGTAAACGGCGGAAAACGGACGAAGACGGTTCGTCCTTCGCTCCCGTGTTCGGCGTCCTTCTCCCGCAATGGTCGAAAGGCCGCCAGCGCCGCACGCACCTTCGTCTGACATCGGAACTCCCATGGCTCGCGTCGAGCGGCATTATAGGAGCGTCGTCGGGAATCCCGACTTATGGTTCTTACTGAGGAGAATGGCGGACCCGGCGAGATTCGAACTCACGACCTCTGCCTTCGGAGGGCAGCGCTCTATCCAGCTGAGCTACGGGTCCGCAACGGCGCGGAACATAGCGGACAGGCCCCCTATCCGCAACGCGGGACCCTGCTTGGCGTTACGGCCCATTACTGCAAGACTTCGGGCCATAAGAAGCATCACCGGGGAACGCTCATGTCTCATTTTGGTCGCCGCCATTTCGTCCGTGCCACGGGCGCGGCTGCATCGCTTGGCGTCTTTGGCTTGGGCACAAGTGCCCGCGCGGACAGCGCTCCATTGGAGACGGCGCGCATCATCACCGGCTTCCCGCCCGGCGGCACGTCGGACACGCTCTGCCGGCGGGTCGCGGAAGGCCTGCGCGGCAGTTCGTTCGTGAAGACGGCGCTGGTCGAGAACAAGGCGGGCGCGGGCGGCCAGATCGCGGTCCAGTCGATGAAGGGCGCGGCGACCGACGGCAGCGTGATCCTGCAGACGCCGGCCTCGATGCTGGTGATCTACCCGCACATCTACAAGAAGCTCGCCTACACCCCGAAGGACGTGACGCCGGTGACCCTGGCGAGCGAGTTCGAATTTGGCCTGACGGTGGGACCGGCCGTGCCGGCCGCGGTGAAGACCGTTCCCGACTTCCTGGCCTGGTGCAAAACCAATCCGACCCAGGCGAACTTCGGCTCGCCTGCCGCCGGCTCGGTGCCGCACTTCATCGGCGTGCTGCTGGGCCAGTCGGCCGGCGTCGAGATGAAGCACGTGGCCTATCGCGGCTCGCAGCCGGCGATCCAGGATGTGCTGGGCGGTCAGCTCCAGGCCGTGTCGTCGCCGATCGGCGATGCGATGCCCCATCTCGCGGGCGGCAAGCTGCGCATGCTCGGCATGTCGGGCTCCAAGCGCAGCCGCTTCGTGCCCGACGTGCCGACCTACGTCGAGCAGGGGCTGAAGGACATGGTTTTCAGCGAATGGTTCGGCTTCTTCCTGCCGGGCGGCGCCGATGTGCCGGTGGTGATGCGCGCCAACGAGGCGCTGCGCACCGCGCTCCGGGCCAAGGACGTGATCGACGGCCTGGCAACGATGGGCCTCGAGACCGTGTCGTCGACGCCGGAAGAGCTGGCGTTGCGCATGAAAGCCGATCTCGAGCGCTGGGGCCCGATCGTGCGCAAGATCGGCTTCACGGCAGATTCCTGAGGAGAGACCACTACATGGCCAAGCAACTGTTCCGCGACGGCACCGAGGTCGTCGGGTTTTACGTTCGTACCGTCAAGAACGGCCCGTTCGTGTTCGTGTCGGGCACGACGTCGCTCGATTCGAGGGGCCGCGTGCAAGGCAGCGACGCCGCCGAACAGACGGTCGTCGTCATGCGCAAGATCGATGCGGCGCTGAAGTCGGCCGGCGCGCGGCTGAAGGATCTGGTGCGGCTCACTATCTTCGTCACCGATATCCGCGACATGGGATTGATCTCGAAGGCGCTGGCCCGCGCGCTCAAGGGCACGTCGGTGTCGGCCACGATGGTGGGCGTCAGTGCGCTGGCGACGCCGGGCCTGCAGATCGAGATCGAGGCTACTGCGATGATTGCGGGCTAAGGCTCACCTCGGGCGGCACTGGCGCTTACGTTGCGCTCGGAGCCCCAGATTGCGGCGACCTCGGGCTGCGAGTGGGCGACGTCGGCGCCGGACGGCAGGGCTGCTTCGTGGTTGTCGACCCAGGCGGCCACGTCCTTGGCGACCTTGGCGCCATTCTTGTCGCGCAGCAGCAGGTGATAGCCGTTCTTGTAGAAGGCGAGCTGCGAGTCGTCGCGCCGCGGCAGGGTGGCGATCACCGTGCGTACCGGTCCGCCGGGCACGATCTTGTCGCTGAGGCCATGCAGCATGATGTAGGGCGTGTGCAGGCGCGGGGCGGCGGCGACGGCGGCATCCATCAGGTCGAGCAGCCCATAGCCCAGGTCGAAGCGCGCCTGGTGCAGCATGAGCTTGTCGTTGCGCAGCTTGTCCATCGTCTTGGGGTTATCGGTCGGCTGGAAATCGATCTGGGTCGGCCCGTCCGGCATCCACGGGATGATGTGGACGAAGAAGGACGCCAGGCCCGTGGCGACCGGCCCGAAGCTGGCGCGCGAACGCACCGCCGGCGCCAGCAGGATCAGCCCGTCCTCCTCGATGCCGCGGTCGGCGGCCACCATGGCCACGGCGCCACCCATGCTCTCGCCCGCGATATAAAGAGGTACGTCGGGATATTTGGCCCGCAGCAGCCGGGCCACCGCCTCGGCGTCGCCGACCAAGGTGTCGGTGCCGGGCCAGCGGCCGCGGGTCGGGCTCGCGCCGAAGCCGCGCTGGTCGTAGGAATAGGTGGTGATGCCGTCCTTGGCCCAGACCGCCGCCGGTTCCTCGAAGGCGTTGCGATAGTCGCCGAAGCCGTGCAGGCCCAGGACGATGGCGCGGGGCGGCTCTTTTTCGGCCTTCCACACGGCCAGGGGGAGCTTGGTCCCGTCGGCTGCAATATAGCTGTCATTGGTCAGAGCCGGCGTGCGCACGCTCTCGCCCGCCGGAATGACGGTGGGAGAGCACGCACCGAGCATGACCGGAAGGACAAGCGCGGCTATCATCGGCAGGCGTAACAGGAGCGAAATCGTGACCGAGCCTTTCGAAACCATCATCGTCGATACCGACCGCGTCGCCTGCGATGGCGGCGGCGGGGCCTTGGGCCATCCCAAAGTCTACCTCAACCTCGGCGAGGAGCACCGGATCGAGTGCCCCTACTGCTCCCGAGTATACGTTCTGCGCGAAGGCGCGGACACCCACGCTCACGCCCACTGAGATGCGGCAATGAAGCAGCTCGGCGAGGGGTGGAACTGGCGCGACCTCAAGATCGGTGACCGGTTCACCACCTACGGCCGCACGCTGTTCGAGGCCGACCTGCTGAGCTTCGTGACGCTTTGCGGCTTTTCCGAGGAACTGTTCACCAACAAGGAGTACATCGCCAGCCATGCACCGATGCGCGGCGGCCACCCGGTTCCGGGGGCGCTGGTCTACTCCATGGCCGAAGGTCTGGTGATCCCGACCACCCTGCAGGGCTCGGGGCTCGCCTTCCTGTCGATGGGCTTCGACATCAAGGGCCCGACCTACGTTGGCGACACGATCCACGTCGAGATCGAGGTGACCGAGATCAAGCCGACCTCGAAGGATTCGTCGCGGGCGCTGGTGCGCACGACCAACGACGTGAAGAACCAGAAGGGCGAGACGGTGCTGGTCTATACGCCGTTGCGCATGATGCAGGGCCGCTAGCTAGAAGACCGCTAGGGAATCAGCACGGCCTTGCCGACGACGGTGCGGTTCTCGATCGTCTTGAAGGCGCTCACCCAGTCGGCGAGGGCGAACTTGCCGGCGACCCAGGCCTTGAGCTTGCCCTCGGTGTACCAGCGCGTCAGTTCCTTCTGCGCTTCGGCCACCATCGCGCGGCGCTTGGCCAACGCCACGGCTTCCGCGGGCGAGGGCGGGGCCTTGCCGCCCCAGCCGTTGTAATAGCCATAGTAGAATCCGATCACGGTGACGTTCTTCACCAGGATGATGTTGGCCGGGATCTGCGGGATGGTGCCGCTGGCGAAGCCCATCGGGATGATGCGGCCCTCGGGCGCGACGCAGCGCAGCGAGGCCGCGAACGCGTCGCCGCCCACCGGATCGTAGTGCACGTCGGCGCCACGGCCGCCGGTCAGCTCGAGCACCTTGGTACGTACGTCCTCGCTGCGATAATCGATCAGGTGATCGGCGCCGACGGCCTTTGCGGCCGCGAGCTTGTCGGCGCCGCCGGCGCTCGCGATCACGGTGGCGCCCATCGCCTTGCCGACCTCGATGCCGGTCAGGCCCGAGCCGCCGCCCGCGCCGTGCACCAGCATCACCTCGCCCGGCTGCAGGTTGGCCTTCCACTTCAGCGCGCCGTAGGCCGTCGGATAGAGCGTCGGGAAGTTCGTCGCCTCGGGGTAGGGCAGCGCGTCGGGGATCGGCACGGCGTTGGCCGCGATGGTGACGCAATATTCCGCGAAGCCGCCGCGGCTGCCGCCGGTCGTGATGCGCTGGCCGACCTTGAGATGCGTGACGCCGTCGCCCAGCGCCACGACCTCGCCCGAGATCTCGTTGCCCGGCACGAAGGGCAGCGCCGGCTTGTTCTGGTGCTTGCCCTGGATGCCCAGCATCGCGGCGAAGCTCACGCCGGCGGCGCCGACCTTCACCAGCACTTCGCCGGGACCGGGCGTAGGCTTGGGCACGTCCTCGAGCTTCAGCGACTCGATCGGGCCGTAGGCATGACAGACCAGCGCACGCATCTCTATTTCCTCTCGAAGCTTCCGTGGCGGCCTTCGCCCTGCGCAAAGCGTGCCGCGCCGCCCTGCGATTCCTGCCGCCGCGCGGCCATCGACAATTCCATCTCGCGCCGGATCGCCTCGGCCTGCGGGCGGTCGAAGCTCTCGTAGGCCGACTGCCGGTCCGACGTCATCGCAATCGGCGGGAAGCCCGCGATCGCCGCCGCCAGTTTCTCTGCCTCCGCCCGCGTCGTGCCGCGCGCGACCTTGCGCGTCGCCAGCCCCATCGCGATCGCCTCGTCGGCGCCGACCGCGCGCCCGGTCAACAGCATGTCCATCGCGCGCCCCTGTCCCACGATGCGCGGCAATCGCACGGTGGTGCCGTCGCTCATCGGCACGCCCCAGCGCCGCGAGAACACGCCGAACACGGCGGTCTCGTCGACGATGCGGATGTCGCAGAACAGCGCCACGCCGAGCCCGCCCGCGCAGGCGTGTCCTTCGACGGCGGCGATCACGGGCTTGCTGAGTGGTGCGCGCAACGGTCCGTCATCGCTGCCGGCCCATGGAAAATAGTCGGTGCCGCCGCCCAGCTCTTTGAGATCTGCGCCGGCACAGAACGCACCACTCGCGCCGGTCAGAACGGCCACGCGCGCTTCGGGATCGGCGTCGAACGCGTGCAGCGCCTCGGCCAGCGCGTGGGCCGCTTCGTTGTCGAGCGCGTTCTTGGCGTGCGGGCGATTGATGACGATGGTCGTGACCGGGCCAGCACGGTCGATGAGGATTTTCTGTGTTGCCATGTCCGTTGCGATTGTGATCGGGCATCATAGCGTTGCCGACGTGCCCCCGTCTTACTTGTTGTGACGTCTGCCTCCGAACGCGCGGCGTACAAGTCCTATGAAGCCGGTCGAACCGACGGTCGGTAGGCCCGCCAAATTGCTGGCAATTGTCTCGGTCGACGGATGGTTTGGCCCGAGCACCTTTTGGCAGATCGCCAGCGCGCGATCATAGAGGGGCCGTGCCGCCGCGAAGTCACCCCGGCTATGGAGCAGATAGGCGAGGTTGTTGAGGCTTCTCGCCGTATCGGGATGGCCAGGTCCAAGCGTCTTTTCATGGATCGCCAGTGCCCGCTCGTAGACAGGCCGTGCCGCCGCGAAGTCGCCCTGGCTTTCGAGCAGAACGGCGAGGTTGTTGAGGCTCGTCGCCGTATCGGGATGGTCAGGTCCAAGCGTCTTTTCGCGGATCGCCAGAGCCCGCTCGGAGAGGGGCCGTGCTGCCGCGAAGTCGCCCTGGGCTTGGAGCAGAAAGGCGAGGTTGTTGAGGCTCAACGCCGTATTGGGATGGTCAGGTCCAAGCGCGTTTTCGTTGATCGCCAGCGCCCGCTCGTTGAAGGCCCGCGCCACCGCGAAGTCGCCCTGGCTTTGGAGCAGAAGGGCGAGGTTGTTGAGGATCGTCGCCGCATCGGGATGGTCAGGTCCAAACGCCTTTTCATGGATCGCCAGAGCCCGCTCGTAAAGCGGCCGCGCCTCTGTATAGGCCGCAAGCGCATCATCGCGGAATATTGCGAGGTTATTGAGCAACTTGGCGACAATCAATTCAGCGTCTTCTGATGGTTCCGCTTCGACATTTACGAGTGCTAGCACCATCGGGTCGAGGCACCGCGCTCGCGGCCATGTCATTGGATTGTTGAGTACGTCGGCAGGATAGACTGCCGCTAAGGTCCGGAGGAGGACATATCGGCCTTTTCCGTGCTCCTCGTCAGTGCCTTGCGATCGTGCCACCTCTCGCACGAGACGGTGTAGGCGCATCGCGTTTGTCGTGATCGACGGATCCCGTTCATCGACAATCGTTTCGAGGTCGACAAGTGCAAAAGCACGCAGAGCTGCAACTGCTTCATGCAGGCCGCTGCCGGCGAGCGCCGACTCCAGTGGCTCGCCTAGCTGCATGCGACCTTCGGAGAACACGAAAAGAGGAATAGGCTCTGGCGCAAACAACGCGGCCAGGAGAATCAACGGCTTGGCTGCGATGTGGATCTTCGCAGCTTCTTCAATGGCGACGGCGAAGGTCTTCGCGACGGTCAGGCCGTCATGGTAGTCGGCGGGCGCGTGGCGGGGGTCGTCGAGATGAACTACCGGTGCCACCTCTAAAAGTTGTCGATAGTTGCCGAACGAGACGCCGAGCCGTTCGCAATAGGCGGCGGCCTGCTCGTGGGCGAGAGGAAGACCGCCGAGTGCGCGCGAGAGCGTGAGTGCGTCCGTGTCCTCACCTTTGCGTCGAGCGCGCGCAATGAGGTATTCCGCACCGATCTCCTCGGGCCAGAGTCGAATCTCGACAATCTCGGCGAGTAGTCCCCACGCGTGGTTGTTGGTGGTGATCAAGACGCGCGTCGCACCGCCTTGCGGCAGGAACGGCGCCAATGAGTTGGCATCGACCGCGTTGTCGTAGATCAGGAGAATGTCCTCCCCCTCATGGCGCAGTCTGTCGATGACGAAGGGCAGAGCTTCTTCCTCTTTCGCGTCTGCAGGTAGCCAAGCGAGCCGTATGCCGAGGCCGACGAGGTCGGCCCGCATGTTCTCCGCCGTCTCGGCCCTTATCCACCACGTCGCTCGATAGGCGTTGCTGTGCTTGTCGGCATAGGCTGCGGCAAGAACGGTCTTGCCGACGCCACGCATTCCCTGGAGGGCAGTGACTGCCACACGCCCTTCGTAGCGCGCGAGAGCCCTATCGATTGCCGCGAGTGACTCCTCTCGGCCTATGAAGTGATGCGGCACGCGGATAGGAATGTTCGAGGCCGTCAGCGCCCGACCCGGAAAAACAGTAGGCGGATGCTCTTCGGCGCTTTTGCGGATGAATTTTTGGAAGCGCGTGCGCGCGACTTCCTCTGAGAACCCGTGAAGCTCGATGCGTTTCAGGTTGGCGATCAGAATCGGCAACTTGGCCGGCTTGACCACGACAAGCAGCGCAAAGCCGGGACGCTTGCCAATCGATTCCCATAGGGCGGCATTGCGTTCGGCGGTCGAGTAGGCGGCTTTCAGGTAGTCCTCGGTGACCACGCACAGCACGTGATCGGCGGCCTGTATGCGCTCCTGCATCCAGGCCCAAATATCCTCGCCGCCTTTTATCTCTCGTTCGTGGATGTGCGGCGCATGGTCGAGCTTCGTCAGCTCGTCATGAATCCACCGCGCCCACTCGGCGTCACTGCTGGTGTAGCTGATGAAATAGTCGGCCACGCGTCGCCCCCAAGCGCTTCATCATAGCGGGGACATCGCGGGGCGGGAAAGAGTTACCGGACGTTCGCCAGCTCGTCTTCGAGCGCGCCGTTGGAGCGGGCGGGCGTGCGGAAGTACCACCAGTTGGTCTGCGCCGACCAATTTTCCTTCTTCTGGGTGCCGTGGCCCCAGACGCATTTCTTGAAGTCGCGGGTGTTGGCCTTAAATGTCTTGTCGGCCTCATCGAGCTTCAGCGCATGGTCGCCCATCTCTTCGCGGCTGAACATCGGCAGCGCTTCGAGGATCAGCTGGCGGACGTCGACGTCGTTGCGCCAGTTGTCGATGTCGAAGCTGTAGTCCTTCTTCTCGAGATCGCCCACGAACTCGGCCCACTGGTCGATCGAATCGCGCAGCTCGCTGACGTTGGGCATCGGAACCGGCGGTTTCATTCGCTCCCCCTCTCGGCCTGGCGGCGGTAGTAGCGCTCGCCATCGTTGGGCTTGAAGAAGGTGCGGATCGTGCCGTTTGGATTGAAAGCGATGAAAGCTCCTGTTTCGCGGTCGTAGCGGGTGGTCACGTGGTCGGCGCGCACGGTCTGCAGCACCGGGCCACCGACCCTGGCGTCGCGCAGCAGCTGGGCCTGCCGCAGGTAATCCTGCTTGGTGAGGTGGCCGAACTCCGCGCCGTGCTTGTCGTAGTGTTCCTCGAGACGGCGGCTGTCAACGAAACCGATGCTCGCAGTGCCCGCCTGCGCCGGTGGTGTTTGAGCCTGTGTCTGCGCCTGTGCGGTGTCGAGCACGACACCGTGTCCGCCACGCCCGCCGAGATGGCTCCAGGAAACGAAGATCGCGACCGCCGCCAGCGCCGCCATCAGCAGGCGACGGACGGGCAGCCCAGCAATGATGCGCCCAGTCATGGTCCCTATTCTGCCCCGGCCTTGAACCATCGCGCAATCGTGCGTCGCTCGTCGTCGGTAATGTGCGTCAGGTTACCGGGCGGCATGACCCGGGACACCCAGGCCTGCTGGTTGACCATGATCGCCCGCGCCCGGACCTCCTCCCGAGTCTCCAACAGGACACCCTTCGGCGGTGCGGAAAACCCTTCCTGCGTGGGCCTCGTGGCGTGGCAGGGCATGCAGCGGGCCTGAATGATCGGCTGGACCTCGGCGAAGGAGGCGGGCGGGCCGATATCTACGGTCGGCCGCGGCACCGAGGCGAGGGCCGTCAGCGCCAGCATCACCAGCCCCGCCGCCAGCACCAGCGGGTTGGGGTTTCCTTTGTGGCGCTGCACGAACCAGACCCGGACCAGCGCGCCGGCGACCGAGATCATGATCAGCAGCACCCAGTTCCATTCGTGGCCGTAGAGGCCGGCGTAATGGTTGCTGATCATCGTGAACAGCACGGGCAGGGTGAAGTAGGTGTTGTGCACCGAGCGCTGCCGCCCCATCAGCCCGTACTTCGGGTCGGGAACGCGGCCGTCGCGTTTGGCTTTCACCAGTTCGCGCTGGCCCGGGATGATCACGAAGTAGACGTTGAGCACCATGATCACGCCCAGCATCGCGCCGAAATGCAGGTAGGCGCCGCGGCCGGAGAACAGGTGGCAGAGCGCCCAGGCCGAGCCTGCGCAGTACAAAAACAGCAACCCGCCCAGCACCGCCTCGTCCTGGCCGAGTCGCGAACGGCAAAGCCGGTCGTAGAACAGCCAGCCGCCTGCGAGGAAGGCGAGGCCGATGGCGATCGCCTCGCCCTTGTCGAGCGCCATCACCGTCGGATCGATCAGCGCCACCTCGGCGCCGTGGTAGTAAACGAGGCAGAGCAGCAGGAAGCCCGTGATCAGCGTGGTGTAGGCCTCCCACATGAACCAGTGCAGTTCGGGCGGCAGGCGCTCGGGCGCGACGGTGAATTTCTTGGCGGTGTAGAAGCCGCCGCCGTGCACCGCCCACAACTCACCGCCGATTCCCTTGGCGGCATCGGCCGGGTCGAGCGGCTTATGCAAGTGATTGTCCAGCCAGACGAAATAGAACGACGCCCCGATCCAGGCGATGCCCACGATCATGTGGGCCCAGCGCAGGATGAGATTGAGCCAATCGGTCAGGAAGCCAGCGTCCATTCTCTCTCGTACCGCCTCACGGGGCAGGGCCTCAAGCCGGTAATCACGCCTTCGCATATGCAACCAAATACTTGCAAATCCGCAATTTTTGGCCGTAAATCGTGTTCGCATATGCAGCATTATGCAATGCTTGGCGCAATTCTTGGGGGGAAACCGACATGACGGCTCTGGACCTGCCGGCGGGCGTGACGATCGAAGGCATGATCAAGCCAGGCTTCGAGAAGGTCCTGACGAAAGAGGCCGTGTCGTTCCTGGCCGAGCTGCACCGCCGCTTCGATGCGCGCCGCGAGGAGCTGCTGGCGGCTCGCGCAGAACGCCAGAAGCGGCTCGACGCCGGCGAGAAGCCCGACTTCCTGCCCGACACCAAGGAAATCCGCGACAGCGACTGGACCGTGGCGCCGTTGCCCAAGGACATCCTCGACCGCCGGGTCGAGCTCACGGGGCCGGTCGACCGCAAGATGATCATCAATGCGCTGAACTGCGGCGCCAACGTCTTCATGGCCGACTTCGAGGATGCCTCGACGCCGACCTGGACCAACATGGTCGAGGGCCAGTTCAACCTGATCGACGCCGTCCGCCGCACCATCGACTTCACCGATCCGACGACCGGCCGCGCCTACAAGCTGAACGACACGACGGCGGTGCTGTTCGTGCGGCCGCGCGGCTGGCATCTGCTCGAGCGGCACCTGCTGGTCGACGGCAAGCCGATGTCGGGCTCGCTGTTCGACTTCGGCCTCTACTTCTTCCACAACGCAAAGGAAGCTTTATCGCGCGGCACGGGTCCTTATTTCTACCTGCCGAAGATGGAGAGCTACCTCGAGGCGCGGCTGTGGAACGACGCCTTCGTCTATGCTCAGGATGCGTTGGGCATCCCGCAGAAGACGATCAAGGCCACGGTGCTGATCGAGACCATCCTCGCCACCTTCGAGATGGACGAGATCCTGTGGGAGCTGAAGGACCATTCGGCCGGCCTCAACTGCGGCCGCTGGGATTACATCTTCTCCTTCATCAAGAAGTTCCGCGAGCAGCCGTGGTCGGTGCTGCCCGACCGCGGCACGGTCGGCATGACCTCGCATTTCCTGCGCAGCTACAGCCAGCTGCTGATCAAGACCTGCCATCGCCGCGAGGTCCATGCGATGGGCGGCATGGCGGCGCAAATCCCCATTAAGAACAATCCGGCGGCCAACGACGAGGCGATGGGCCGCGTCCATGCCGACAAGAAGCGCGAGGCGGGCGACGGCCACGACGGCACGTGGGTCGCGCATCCCGGCATGGTCGGCATCGCCAAGGAAGAATTCGATGCGGTGATGAAGCAGGCCAACCAGATTGCCCGCAAGCGCCAGGACGTGCACGTCAGCGCCGCCGACCTGATCGCCATGCCGACCGGTCCCAAGACCGAAGCTGGTCTCCGGCAAAACGTCGCCGTCGGCATCGGCTATGTCGAGGCCTGGCTGCGCGGCATCGGCTGCGTGCCGCTGTTCAACCTGATGGAGGACGCCGCCACCGCCGAGATCAGCCGCGCCCAGGTCTGGCAGTGGATCCGCCACAACCAGTCGCTCGATGACGGCCGGCCGGTCAGCAAGGAACTTGTCCGCCAGATCGTGCGCGAGGAGAACGACCGGGTGAAAGCCGCGATGGGCGACGACGCCTATGCCAAGGGCCGCTACGAGGACGCCGCCCAGCTGATGATCGATCTGGTCGAGCAGCCGCAGTTCGTCGAGTTCCTGACCTTGCCCGCGTATGAGCGTATCATCGCCGACGAAAAAGCATCGGCCTGATCACGAACGCGAGGAAACGACAATGGCGGAGCGGCGTATCGGCGTCATCATCAATGGCGCCACCGGACGCATGGGCACGGTCCAGCACATGGGAAACCTGCTGGCGATCGCGGCGGAGGGCGGGTTGCCGCTGGCCAACGGCGACAGGCTGATCCCCGAACTGCTGCTGGTCGGGCGCGATGCGGCAAAGCTGAAGGCGCTGGCCGAAGCGCACGGTAACCAGCGCTGGACCACCAGCCTCGAGGAGGCCTTCGCCGGCCCCGACAAGATCTTCATGGATTGCGCGGCGACCGGCGGGCGGCCGGCGCGCGTGAAGCAGGCGATCGCGGCGGGCAAGCACATCTTCATCGAGAAGCCCACGGCGCCGACGGTCGAGGAGGCGATGGAACTGGCGCGGCTGGCCGATCGTGCCGGGCTGAAGCACGGCGTGATCCAGGACAAGCTGTTCCTGCCGGGCTACGGCAAGCTGCTCGCCACAAGCAAGGCGGGTTTCTTCGGCCGCATCGTGTCGGTGAAGATCGATGCCGGCTCATGGATCTTCGACGGCACCGGCGACGAGGAATGCCAGCGCCCGAGCTGGAACTACAAGAAGGCCGAAGGCGGCGGCCTCGCGCTCGATATGATGGCGCACTGGCGCTACATGATCGACCGCATCGCGTCACCGGTTACCGGCGTCTTCGCGCTGATGAACACGGCGATCCCAGAGCGCGTCGACGAGCAGGGCAAGCGCTACAAGGTCGATGCCGAAGACACCAACTACGCGCTGATCCGCCTGCAGAACGGCGCCATCGGCACGATCTGCAACACCTGGGCCGCGCGCCCGCGCCGTGACGACACGATGGTGGTGCAGATCGACGGCACCGAGGGCTCGGCGGTCGCCGGCCGCTGGAAATGCTTCACGCAATCGGCCGCCGAAACGCCCGAGGCCTTCATCAAGGCCGCGAAACCCGGCGGCGTCGACCTGATGGCCGACTGGAAAGAGGTGCCCGATGTCCCGGGCCTCAAGAACCCGTTCCGCCAATGCTGGGAGAACTACCTGCGCCACGTGGCCGGGGAAGGACCGTACCTGCCGACCCTGGTCGAAGGCGCCAAGGCCGTCCAACTCGCCGACCTCGCCTACCGCAGCGTCGCCGAGCAACGCTGGATGGATGTGCCGGAGTTGAAGCTCTAAGCAGCAAGCATGTTCGATGCGACGCACCGAACCTGCCTGATCCTCTACGCGCTCGTTGGCGCGTTGCTGCTGGTCTATGCGGCGGGCGCTTTCGTCGTCGGTCCATCGATGACCAGCGACAGCGCCTGGGGATTCCTGGTTCTCGATTCGATGACGGACGGCGCGCCGTTCAATCAATGGACGGAGCCCGATCCGGACGACATCGCGGAAGACCACCAGACGTTCCAGGCGGCCTGGGCGCCGGGCCAGTATCTGCTGCCCGCTGCGGCGGAGCGGCTGGGCTTCACCCTTGGCGCGGCCACCAATGTCGTCACGCTGATCTTCTCGGCGCTGGGTCTGCTCGGTTGGCACCGGCTTTATCGCGCGTGGGGATTCCCGCCGCTCAGTTGCGCGATGGCGCTCGCCGTCATCGCGGGCGGAAAATTGTTCGCCCTGCCGTTCGGCATCTACAACGGCGGGGAAGTCCTGCTGTTCGGCACCCTTCCGTGGTTCACCCTGCTCCTCTGGAAGGCGCGCGCGCTGAGGCCAGCACAGGCCGTCGCGATCGGGCTCGGCGTCGTGGTGCTGGTGTTCGTCAAGCTCTCGGGGCTCGTGTTTGGGCTGGCGGCCCTGGCGGCCATCGCCGCTCCCGATCTCTGGCCGTCGCCTGTCGTGAAGATGCGCCGGCCGGTGACGGCATTCGCGATTGCGTTGGTCGTCTCGGGCGCCTTCTACGTCTGCTGGACGTCGCGCGGGTGGACGGCGGCCGACGTCCAGGGGCTTCATCCGGAGCGGCTGCTGACCCACGCCGCGGCCGGCGTGTCGGCGGCGTTGACCAGCATGCTCTCGTTGGGCGACCTGGCGGCGCGCGTCTTCACCGGTCTCAACGATCCGATCCTGCCCTCTCTCGACCCGATCTACATCGCAGCGAGCGTGCCGGCGCTGGCGCTCCTGTTCTTCGTGAGCCGCCGCCTCCGTCCCTCCTTCCCGGACTACCTGCGGTTCGCCCTCACGCTCTCGGCGATCTACATCGCGGTGCTGACGATCGTGTACGTCGTCGACGGCGCAATCATCGTCGAGGACCGGCACTACCGCCCGATCGGGCTGGTCCTGCTGATCGGGGTCGTGCACGTCCTCGCCGCGGTTCGGGGGCCGGGCAGGGTGGCCGTCATCGGCGTCGCCGCGCTGTCGTTCACATATGGCGTCGCCTCATACGCCAACCATTTGAAAGAAAACCTCGCCCATCCCCGCAGCGAGCGTGGCTTTCGCTATGCCAACCTCTCGCGGCCTGTGCTGGATTTCCTCAAGAGCGACCCGTCGCTCGTGGGGCCACGGTCCGTCGTGGTCGTCCCCACGCCGGAACTCCGGCTCGATCTCCGCCACGCACGCGTGATCGTCGGCGACCAGGTGCAGACCTGGCACGGTCGCGTGGACAGGCTGACAGTCGTGCTTCCGAACAAGTACCTGGAGGACGGTTCGGCCAACTGGCTTCTCGGCGCCTTCGTCGACTACGACCAGGCCAAATGGGTGAAGCACTCCTTCGAGGACTTCACCTGGTTCGTGCAATAGCGCGCCTTCATGTTCCTCTCCCCCGCTAGGGGGAGAGGCTAGGTGAGGGGGCCGCGACCATCGCCTGTAACACCCTCACCCAACCTCTCCCTCTAGCGAGGGAGAGGAGCTTGAGGAGAGAAGCCCTAGTGCCGCGAAATCTCCGCGCGGCCGACCACCATATGATGAACCTCGTCGGGGCCATCCGCGAAGCGGAGCGTGCGCTGCTGGGCGTACATCTCGGCGAGCGGAGTCCAATGCGAGATGCCGGTGGCGCCGTGGATCTGGATCGCCTGGTCGATGATCAGGCAGACCTTCTCCGGCACCATCGCCTTGACCATGCTGACCCACACGCGGGCCTCGCGGTTGCCGAGCACGTCCATCGCCTTGGCGGCCTTCAGCACCATCAGCCGCATCGCCTCGATCTCGATACGCGCGCGCGACACCAGTTCGAGGTTCTTGCCCAACTGAATGAGCTGCTTGCCGAACGCCGAGCGCGTGGAGCCGCGCTTGACCATGAGGTCGAGCGCCTTTTCGGCCGCACCGATCGAGCGCATGCAGTGATGGATGCGGCCCGGTCCGAGGCGCACCTGCGAGATCTCGAAGCCGCGGCCTTCGCCCAGCAGGATGTTGGAGGCGGGCACGCGGCAGTTGGTGAAGCGCAGGTGCATGTGGCCACGCGGCGCGTGGTCCTGGCCGAACACGTGCATCGGCCCCAGGATCTCGAGGCCGGGCGTGCCCATCGGCACCAGGATCTGCGACTGCTGGAACTGCGGCGAGGCGTCGGGGCTGGTCTTGACCATGACGATCATGATCTTGCAGCGCGGATCGCCGGCGCCGGAGATGTAGTACTTCTCGCCGTTGATCACCCACTCGTCGCCGACCAGCTCGGCGCGCGTCTCGATGTTCTTGGCGTCGGAGGAGGCGACCTTCGGCTCGGTCATGGCGTAGGCCGAGCGGATCTCGCCGTTGAGCAGCGGCTCCAGCCACTTCTTCTTCTGTTCGGGCGTGCCGACCTTCTCCAGCACTTCCATGTTGCCGGTGTCGGGCGCGGAGCAGTTGAGCGACTCGGCCGCCAGCGGATGCTTGCCCAGTTCGGCCGCGATATAGGCGTAGTCGAGGTTGGTCAGCCCGCGGCCGATCTCGGAGTGGGGCAGGAAGAAGTTCCAGAGGCCGGCCTTCTTGGCCTTGTCCTTGGCCTTCTCCAGCAGCTCGAGCTGCCCGGGCGCCCACGACCAGCGATCCTTGCGGCCTTCACCGAGCTTGAAGAACTCCTCGGTGATCGGCGCCACGTTCTCCTCGATGTGCTTCATCACCGCATCGAACAGCGGCTGCGACTCCTTCGACATGGCGAGGTTGTTCAGCTCGGCATCGAGGTCGGGACGGGGCGGCTTGGCGGCCGGCTTGAGGGTGGGCGATGGGGCGTTCATGTGGGGTCTCCTCCTGAATTCAGGGGGAGACCCTAGACGAGATTCGGCAGGCGCGAAATCGCGTCACGCGGAAATTCCAACTGTAAGCGAGATTGGAAGTTGTGCTTAGCGAGGACTTTGCTTCTACCGTTCAACGGATTTTTAGATCGCATTGCTGCATAGCGCTATTTGAGTCGAAGCTCTTCGTAAATTTCTGCCATTCCGCGAATACTGCGAAGCTTATCCGCTATCTTGACTGAACGTTCGCGCTCACCGTGCCGCGATAGCTCGCGGAGCAATTCCTTCATGCGGTCTTTGTAATCCGAGTATGGGACTTGAGTGTCAACCATACGCTCGAATGCCGCTGCTATGGCGGGAGGGTTTTGTGGCAAGAGCCGTATTAATTGTTCAGAAAATTCAAACGCAGAAAAGTCACGGCCAACGTGGGCGGCCAATCGATCCAGCCACTCAACCTCCTCTTTGCCTATCGTGCGCAAATATACAACTAGACGCGCCAAATGCTGCAGAAGATCAGCGCTGTCTTCGCCAGTTTGTTTTTGCCAGGCCATGCAATAGCGGAGGAAATCCAATATTCTATTTACGACCGGTTCATCCAATTTTTGGCTTCTAAAGCTCCAATAGAGATCGGCTATGTCTTCTAGGTCGCTGGTCCAGCGATTCTTGAAGAATAGCTGCATGCGCGCGGAGTCGAGGTCTTCATCCTGCCACACGTACGCGAGCGCAACCCGCTCAACTAATTTCTCCCGCGTATGTCTCCCTTTTGTGATCAATCCGAGCGCACTTTCTATGAGCTCTCGTTGATTGAGTAGGCGATATATCGAGCGCGTGGCTGGCGCATACGCGAGCCCACCTAGTCCGCTCAGAAGGTTGGGTTCGCAATCAAGAGGGAAGAGCGCGGGAATATTTTTCTCCAACCACGGCCGATTTAGATATTCTAAATTTGCGATGTAGGCGCCAGCTAGCGTGGAGAATTCGAAGTTCGCGTTCTTCGCTTTTGCCACTTCGGCATCGAACGTGGGCTCGGCTCTTTTCCATACCTCGGCATGGCTTTTCTCGTCGGCTTTGTCCGCAAGGCGTGCTTCTCGGAGGGTATGATTGACGAGAGCTTCAATCGCTTTCCCTCGATGCGAGTTAATCGCTTGTGACATGGGGTCTTCGCCGGGCGCGTCGACTCCCTGAGTCTTGTCGAGCAATGTCTGAATTAAGGGCCATGCTCGCGGTAGCAACGAAGGATCGTATGCTTTCTCATCTTTCTTGGTGCCAGCCTCTAGAAAATCTGCGATTAGGCCAATTATCCAGTCGGCGCCAAGTGTGAGCACTTCGCTTGAGGTAGGCTCCGAGGGTCCCCATAGCGTAGTTTCCGACAGAAGGCTTTCGAAGTGTCCAAGTAGCGTTTCCCAAGTTTTGTCCCAAGCGACTTTGTTGTGCTGATCTCCTTCTGCATCCCAAAGTCGCTTGAAACCATTAAGGACCCCGTACTGATAGGCATACTTGGCGCTGCGAAGTTTCGGAAGGATACGAGAAAATACGCTTGGATCTATCTCAACGGCGTCAGCCAGTGTGTCTGACACGGCCCTTATGGTTGGGCCATTCCAAGAGTCTACTTCTTTGAAGTCGTTAAGACGGCGAACCAGGCTGCCATCGTAAGCGAACGTTACGAGTTCGGCTGACGTAAATGCCGATGGCCCGAAGCCCCATCTCGATTCGGAATATGCAAGAAAATCTGGATGATCGACAATTGGGCTAAGAGCAGAATCGTCGGCGAGACTGGAATACGCGTCGTCCGCTGGTCGATATCCTTTGCCTTCAATCGCGGAGAGCCATCGGAGGCGCAGCAGTTGAGAGGCCTTCTCTTGTCGCTCAGCATCCGCTTTGGCTTCAATGGCATTGATGATCTGCAAGGTCTTCGCCTTATGCTGCTCGGGAAAAGATGCGAACCGCCTTTGCAGTAAGTTGTACAATTCGTGGAGAGTTCCCAACTTGAATAAACCGTCGTCCAAATGGTCGAGGAACCGAGCGCCCAACTCCGTCCACTTTTCCGCAAAGATATAAATTGCGAGGCGCCGAGCAATTTCGCTTTCATCCGCAAGAAGACCCGAGAGGAAATCCCCAGCTTGGTTTGGGTTAACGTCAACCCAATTGGCAATAACCTCGCGTGCGCCCTCTACAAAAGTATTCTCAACTCGCTGCCATTCGTGGTTCTGTTCGTGATCTTCGATGGCTGGGCGGAGTAAGGACGTAGGGAGGTCTCTGCCGTTCTCCCTAAACACTTCTTTTGCCCGCTCGGTCAACAGAGTTGCCGCGCAATCGCCTACGCGCCGACCCAACTCATTCATGTGATGCCGAACAATCTCTCTCAGCCAATAGTCGTCGGCGATCGAAATTAACTTCTGATCGCCTGATTGGTTAGTGCCGCGCTTGAGTGCCGTAACATGTCTCAGGACGTCGCATGCCTTGCGCCATTGTGCCGATTCGGTACTGCCCAGCACGCGGGAGAGAAGCCCCTCATCTAGCGCCGCTGTCACAAGGCCAGTATCAAATTTGCTTCCTAGCCATATCGGGATGAGGTCGATTACGCTGGCGTCGACTGTCTCGATTGGCACCGATCCTACTATCTCGGCGAACTTGTGGTACGTGTGGTAGTTATCAGGCTCTGTATTCGCAACAGCGTTACTTACAGCCTTAACGACACTTAAGACCTTGCGAGCCAATTCGAAGTCATTTGCCTCTCTCGATTTGCGCGCGCACTTTTCGAGATAATCCAAGGCGGGCCAATATGGAATGGTCAGGTACTTGCCGTCGGGGGTTGCGATCGGCCTCGGATTATTCGATGACGAAAACAGACCAGCATTTGACAGCGCGTCGAAGAAGTCCGCGAAGCTGTCTCTTTCAAGCAGTGCTTCAAAACCCCACTTCGCCGCTTCTGTGTCGGCTTTCATGGCGTTTACAAAGGCCTGGTGGTTAGTGCTGAGTGGCGTAGTCATCCTAGTAGACTCCGCATTTCGGCTCGCTTCTGCAGCGACAGTGTCGATCCCACCGGGACAACCTGAGCCAGATGCTCAAGTACGTCGACGAGCTGTGCCCAGTTTTTGTGGTCGAGCGAAAAAGGTAGAAGCTGCACTCCAATTTCCGCAAAGTATTTTTCCAAGCTTGAGGCCAAGTCACGCTGATGAGAATAAAAGCCCTGCAGCATGAAGTGGCGAGGCCCTTCCCGAGGCCCTTTCGCGTCGCGCGATGAATCAAGCTTAACGTCGCGAGCCTTCTGGATTACGTATTCGAGAATTTCGAGCTCCTCCAACCCGTATCCGATGAACAAGACGTTCTTCAGGCGAAACAACTCTTCGAGAAACACGAGATAGGGATTCTCTTTTGGCGCTGTCGACGAAATGGCATGATTTGCATAGCGCGCAAGATAGTCGCGGGTCGTTACGACCATCGTCTTTCGGTCTCGCACCGACCCATGGATGTGCAGAACGCTATTAGGCGTGTTTAGCCTATCAAAGCTCAGGTCTTCGACTCTGTAGTAGACGTTGCGCCGAATGATTGGGGCAGTGGAGGGCGCGGGTATTGGCGGAGCGGCCGCGTGCGGAAGCTGGGCAGCGGGTGAGTCCAACCAGTCGTCATAGTTCGTTGTCACAAATATGTTGGCAAGCCGTTCCAAAGCGCTATAGGCCCGCACCCCTTGACCGATGGCGGCGAGATCAGTCGGCTTCAGAACCTGCGCATAGTCGATCGCGGTGGCATGGTCGACCTCGAGTGACGCTGCCAACGACAGCTGAACTCGAGGACTTAGATGGCCAAGCTGCTCCAGATACGAATAGTTTATTTTTCGGTTGTCGACGAAGAAACGAAGGCAACGGCTCGCGAATTCTCGCCAGTCTGGACATCCGCCGAGCTTCGACAGACCGGCTCCGATAAATGGGATGAGGCTGCCCTGACTCGCGGCGACCCGGAGGCGCTCTGGTATTGCCGGAAACGCTTGGAGTTCGTCAGCCATCTTTGATGCCTGTTGAACTCTCACGCTTCGCCGTAATGCACCCGCCGATACGCCCGTGACGGGATCAGGTCGTCGATGTGCACATCCCACAGCGTGCCGATGTTCGCGCCCTGGTGTTCCTTGAACAGCGACGGGAACTTGCCCATCTGCGTGATCGAGGCGCCGCGCAGGCCGAAGCCGGTGGCGGCGGCGGCCAGATCGCCGCGGCCGTGCACGGCTTCCTTCGCGGTGATATTGTTGGCGCGGAACTTGTGGACCTCGGCGCCGTAGCCGCCGTCGTTCATGATCGCCATCAGCATCTTGATGCCGTGGCGGCGGATCGTCTCCAGCTCCTGCACGTGCATCATCAGGCTGCCGTCGCCCTCGACCAGCAGCACCTTGCCGTCGCCGCGCGCGGCGGCGATGCCGACGGCGGCGGGGAGCGCCGAGCCGATCGCGCCGAAGTCGTTGACCACGTGATAGCGCTCGGCCGCGCGGCCCTTCATGAACGTCATCACCATGCTGAAGTAGTGGCCGGCGCCGACCACGATCTCCCAATCCTTCGGCACCGCCTGGTCGAGCTCGACCACCATCTTGCGCGGGTCGAGCGTGTTGGCCTGCACGGGGTATTGCTTGCCGTCGGGCGTGTCGCCCGCGATCAGCTTGGCCATGTCGGCGGTGCGGAAGCCGGTCTTCTTGATGCCGCGCTGTTCCATGCGGTTGACGATCGCTTCGGCGGCGGCGCGCGCGTCGGCGCGGACGTGCAGGTCCGCCGTGCGCAATCCCTGCCACAGGCCGCGCGGGTTGGTGTCGATCTGGATGGTGCGCGCGCCGGGATAGAGATAGCCGCCCTCGGTCGTGTAGTGGCCGAGCGCCGCGCCCGCGCCGATCACCAGGTCGGCCTCGGCGAAGCGCTCGCGCGAGAAGTCGCTGGCGAAAGCACCGGCGATGTCGAGTGCGTAGGGGTTGCCGTCGAACAGGCCCTTGCCGAGCAGCGACGTGGCGGTGAGCGCGCCTGCTTGCGCGGCGAGCGCTTCGAGCGCGGGCGCGGCGCCGGAGAGGATCGCGCCGCGGCCGGCGATCAGGATCGGCTTCTCGGCCTCGGCGATCATGTCGACGACCCTGTCGACGATCGCGGGATCGGGCAGCGGGCGCTGCGCCGCCGGCAGCAGGTCGGACGAGGGCGTGTAGTCGGTCATGTGCGGCCACGCCTGCTTCTGCAGGTCCATCGGCACGCTCAGGACAACCGGGCGCTGCTCGGACGTCGCCACGAGGAAGGCCTCGCGCACATTGTCGAGCAGGCGGTCGATGTGCTTCACGCCGACATAGTGCGCGCCGCAGGCCAGCGCGAGCGGCGCCATGTCGATCTGCTGCAGGTACCACGAGGCGCCGATCGGCGAATCGCCGGCGAACACCACGATCGGCACGTTGCCGCGCGCGGCGATGGTGAGCGCGGTCATGACCTGGGTGAAGCCCGGGCCGCAGGTCGTCGAGGCGACGCCGACCTTGCCGGTGGCGCGGGCGTAACCGTCGGCCATGGCGACGGCGCAATGCTCGTGGCGGGCGTGCCAGACCTTCATGTTCGGCAGCTCGGCCATCGCCGTCGACCAGTACATGTTGGCGTCGCCCATCAGGGTGAACAGGTGCTCGACGCCCTCGGCCGCGAAGGCGCGCGCCAGCATGTCGGAGACTTTCAGCTTGCCGCTCATTTCGAATTTCCCCTCAGCCAGGACAGGAAGGCCCGCCACAGGAGGCGGAAGCCGCTAATTTCAGCCGCGGCCGGTGGGGCGGCAACAGCTTCGGCGGATGTCGGGCCGATCTGCTTTGCAATATTCGTCGAGAATTCCGCCAGGAGGGCGCGCGCGACATGGACGCCGCCGGCATTGGCGAAGGTCTCGAGCGGCCCGCTGACGGTGAAGCTGCCCTCGATCGCGAGCTCGGTGGTGGCGCCGCCCGACACCTTGACCAGCCCGTTGGCCAGCGCCCGCGAGGCGCCACGCCCGTCGATGCCGCGTCCTTCGATGGTGCAGGTCTTGGCCGCATCGTCGAAGGCCAGGCTCGCCTCGCCTTTGAAGATCGCGACGGTCGGCCCGAACTTCACCCGGATCGACCCGCGCCACATGCCGTCGCCCTGGTCGGGCAGCAGCGTGGCGCCGGGAATGCAAGAGGCGACCAGCGCCGGGTCGCGCAGTAGCGGCCAGACCTTGTCGACGGGGGAGGGGATGATGGTCGTCTCTGTTACCGATGGCATGAGGCGACAGTAAAGCAGAGTTCCTCTCCCCCGCTAGGGGGAGAGGTTAGGTGAGGGGGCTGCGGGAGGTCCTAGAACAACCCGACGATCTTGCCGGTCTCGTCGATGTCGATCGAGTTGGCGGCCGGCGTCTTCGGCAGGCCGGGCATCGTCATGATGTCGCCGCACACCGCCACGACGAACTCGGCGCCCGCCGAGAGGCGGACTTCGCGGATCGCGACGGTGTGGTCGACCGGCGCACCCTTGGCGTCGGGGTTGGTCGAGAAGCTGTACTGCGTCTTGGCGATGCAGACCGGCACCTTGCCGAAGCCCATCGCCTCGAACGACGCGAGCTGGTCGCGCACCGCCTTGGGTGCGGAGATGTCGCTCGCGCGATAGATCTCCTTGGCGATGGTGCGGATCTTTTCCAGCAGCGGCAGGTCGTCGGCGTAGAGCAGCTTCATCTTGCTCTTGCCGCTGTCGATCACCTTGACCACGGCGCGTACCACGTCGGCCGCACCCTTGCCGCCCTCGGCCCAGTGGTCGGCCATCACCGCCTCGACGCCCAGCTTGGCACAAGCGGATTTCACCAGCGCGATCTCGGCGTCGGTGTCGGCGCTGAAGCGGTTGATCGAAACGACCGGCTCGAGACCGAACTTCTTCACGTTTTCGACATGGCGCTGCAGGTTGGCCATGCCGGCTTCGAGTGCCTTCAGATTCTCGACCTTGAGGTCTTCCTTCTTCACACCGCCGTGCATCTTGAGCGCACGGATGGTGGCGACGAGGACGACCGCGTCCGGCATCAGGCCGGTCTTGCGGCACTTGATGTCGATGAACTTCTCGCCGCCCAGGTCGGCGCCGAAGCCCGCCTCGGTCACCACATAGTCGGCGAGCTTCAGCGCCGTCGTGGTGGCCAGCACGGAGTTGCAGCCGTGCGCGATGTTGGCGAACGGGCCGCCGTGGATGAAGGCCGGCGTGCCTTCGAGCGTCTGCACCAGGTTGGGCGAGAGCGCGTCCTTCAGCAGCACCGCCATCGGGCCGTGCGCCTTGAGGTCGGACGCCTTGATCGGCTTACGGTCGCGCGTGTAGGCCACGATGATGTTGCCGAGGCGGGTCTTCAGGTCCTGCAGGTCCTTGGCGAGGCAGAAGATCGCCATGACTTCCGAGGCGACGGTGATGTCGAAGCCGTCTTCACGCGGGAAGCCGTTGGCGACGCCGCCGAGCGACGAGGTGATCTGGCGCAGGCTGCGGTCGTTCATGTCGACGACGCGGCGCCACGCGACGCGGCGGCCGTCGATGCCCAGCGCATTGCCCCAGTAGATGTGGTTGTCGATCAGCGCGGACAGGAGATTGTGCGCAGCACCGATGGCGTGGAAGTCGCCGGTGAAGTGGAGGATGATGTCCTCCATCGGCACGACCTGGGCGTAGCCGCCGCCGGCCGCGCCACCCTTCATCCCGAAGCTTGGTCCCAGCGACGGCTCGCGCAGGCAGAGCATCGCCTTCTTGCCGATGTGGCAGAGCGCGTCGGTCAGGCCCACGGTCGTCGTCGTCTTGCCTTCGCCCGCGGGCGTGGGCGAGATCGCGGTGACCAGGATCAGCTTGCCGTCCTTCTTGCCCTGCAGGGACTTGATGTAGTCCATCGAGACCTTGGCCTTGTAGTGGCCGTAGGGATCGAGGCTTTCGGCGGCGATGCCGAGCTTCTCCTTGGCGACGTCCAGGATCGGCCGCATCTTGGCCTCCTGCGCGATCGCGATGTCGGACTTGGGACTCGTATGTTGTGACGCGGGCATGATCGTTTCCTCTATAAAATTATTTTGGGACCGCGGGCCTCCAGGCCCGCTCATGATTCATGAAGCGGGCCTG
>CAIKZO010000030.1 GCA_903832005.1 Enhydrobacter aerosaccus
AGGCCCGCGGTCCCAAAGGCCCTCGCCCTTCACCGCTCCGGCAGTCGGCGTGGCGACATGTACGACAGAATGCATACTAGATCGCAGCGACGCAGCAGATCGAAATGAAACATGGAGCCGAAAACGGCGAGGCGGGAATGCAACATTTTATTGCAGAAAGAAGGCTGCTCTATTCGCTGAAAGGCAGTGACGTGCGCCAGGAGTTTTCCATTCGCCTCGGTGTTCCCTACACCGTTGAAGAAGACACCGTCGGCCATCCGGCTGGAAAAGGTGCCGCGGGATGCCATGTCGAACTCCGGGGGCTTGAAGACGCCTGTCCGGATGTCTACGGCGTCGATTCACTTCAAGCCGTGAACCTTGCCTCGAACGTGGAACCCTTGCTGCGGCGCCTACAGAAGAAATACGATTTGTTCTGGCTGTCCGGCGATCCGTATTTCGAGTGATCGGATGACGGGTGTAGATGAAGCCCGCCGTCATTAGCGGTTCCCACGGCAAACCGCTCCCGAACTCCGATCATGCCACCTGCGGAAGTCCGGCAATCCGCAGCGCATCGCACATCCTTTCGCGATAGGACGGCGCGAAACCCCACATTTTGTAATAGGCCTCCGCCTCGCGGACGGTGAATCCGGGCCGCATTTTCAATAGCGTTGCCGCGTGCGCCCTAGCTTCCTTGACCCGATCGAGGAAGGGCAAGGTGTAGGCCATGTGCAGGTGGCTGATCCAGAGCTGCTCGACATAGGACTTGCGGAACTCGTCGAACGCCAGCGCATAGTCCTCGTGCGCGAAGGCGCGTTTTCCCAGCGCCCACCACCACCAGCGCGGTGTGCTGGCGCCGGTCAGGGCGATCCCCTTTTCGGCGAGTGCCACGCCTTCGTCCCAAAAACCCGAATAGGCCATCAGGTTGCCGAGCGGCCCGAGCGTTTGCGGATCGTTCGGGTTGAGCTCGACCGCGCGCATCGTCTCGAGCCGGAGCAGATCGGGTTGGCCGGCCATCCAGGCCGCGCGCGCGACGAGCCCGCGAACGAACGCGTCGTTCGGTGCGATCTCGATCGCCCGGTTCGCGGCTTCGACCGCCAGGTCGGCCAGATAGAGCCGCGTCTCGACGCTGGCTATTTCTCCCGTCGGCGACGGAAAGCCCCAGGTCCGCTGGTTGTTGAAGACCAGGACGAGAGCGGCCCAGGCCGCGGCGTTGCGCGGCTCCTTGCGTGTCAATCGCTCCAGGCAATCGCGCGCCTTGGCGACCGGCTCCAGGACGGTCGCATCGGTCGGCGTTCCGATCACGCCCTGCACGATGCATTCGTAGGCCGTCAGCTCGGCGCTGGGCTTGTTCTGGATGCGCTTGTATTCGGCGGCCCCGATCGCGCCCCAGTAACTGCCGATCATGGCGCTGGCCTGGCCCGAGATCTCGTCCTGCAGGGCCGCGAGGCTTTCGGCACGCGCGTCCGCCTTGAAGGTCTTGCTCCAGACCTGCGCGCCGGTCCGTGCGTCCGACAGCTGTATGTCGATCCGGCAGAGGGAACCGTCGCGCCGCAGATTGCCGTCCACGAAATAGTCCACGCCGAGCGAACGGCCGAAGTCCGTCGCGCTTTGAAAACGGTCCTTGTAGGTTTTCGTCACGCCGCGCGAGAGAACGCGCAGCTCGCCGAAGCGGCCGAGCGCGGAAATGATCTGCTGCGTCAGCCCATCAGCCAGCGCGTCCAGCCCGCCCTCCCCGGTGTCGTTCTCGAACGGCCAGACGGCCACCATCGGCCCGCCGGACGCGTCCGGCGTCGTACGGACAGTGGCGCGCTCCAGCGAGGAGATCGTGTAGCCGCGGCGGGGCACGGTGCGGATCAGGTCGCGACCTGAGTCGCCCAGCAGGCGGCGGATTTCGGAAATGCACTGGGTGAGTGAATCTTCCGTGACCGTCACGCCTGGCCAGTTCGTGGTCAGTAATTCGTCCTTGGAAACGATCCGTCCGGCGTTGGTCGCGAGATGCCGCAGGACTTCGAACGATCGGTTGCGCAAATCGACGCGCGCCCCGCTCACGTCGCGCAGTTCCCCTTGCTGAAGATCGAGCGTCAGGTCGGCGATCTGCAACTGATCCATCTTGCCCGGCAGCGAAACGAATTTTTGAACGCCGCGAGAGTGCTCTTGGCCTCCTTCGCTTTCAAGACAATTGCCCGGCCGAAATCCTTCCAAATTTCAGGACAATTTCAGACCGATTCACCAAGGCTTCAGGACGTCCCGTTCCCCTGCCCTCTATGGATGGGCTCGCGTGATTACCGAAAACAGGTCGATCAGGGAGTTCATCGTGAGCACATCGGTTGTCTTAATCACAGGTGCACTGACGGGAATTGGGCGCGCCACCGCCGTGGCCTTTGCCAAGGAGGGCGCCATGGTCACCGCGACCGGACGGCGCACGGCGGAGGGCGCGGAACTCGTCCAGCAACTGCGCGCCTTTGGCTCTGAGGCAGAATTCATCCCTGTCGACGTCCGCAAGGAAGACGACGTGCGTGCCATGGTCGACAAGACCGTCGCACGGTTCGGCCGCCTCGACGTCGCCGTCAACAATGCCGGCACTGAAGGCGCGACCGGCCCGCTGACCGAGCAGACGCCGGAGGGCTATGCGGCCACCTTCGATACCAACGTGCTGGGCGTGCTGCTCTCCATGAAGCATGAGCTGCGCGCGATGCAGGCCCAGGGCTTCGGCAGCATCGTCAACATCTCGTCGACCATGGGCAGCCGCGGTGCGCCGAACGCCTCGCTCTATACCGCCAGCAAGCATGCCGTCGAAGGCCTGACCAAATCCGGCGCGCTGGAAGCCGCGGCCTTCGGTGTCCGCGTCAACGCCATCGCGCCCGGCCCGTTCGAGACCGGCATGCTCAATCGCTTCACCGGCTCCGCCGACCGCAAGGCCGGCCTGGTCGCCGGCATCCCTCTCAAGCGGGCGGGCCGGCCCGAAGAACTTGCGGACGCGATTTTGTATGTCGCCTCCGACAAAGCCTCGTTCATCACGGGACAGATCATCAGCGTCAACGGCGGCAAGACCGCCAGCTGATCGCCAACCCGAACCAGAAGGCTCAAATCATGGCCACCCATACCCACAACACTGCTCCGACCCAGTTCGTCGAGGCCAACGGCATCCGTTTCGCTTATCGGCGCTTCGGCAAGACAGGCGGCGTGCCTCTCGTGTTCAACCAGCACTTTGCCGGTGCGATGGACCATTGGGATCCGGCCGTGACCGATGGTCTGGCAAGGGACCGCGAAGTCATCCTGTTCAACAACGCCGGCGTTGCAAGCTCGTCTGGCGAGACGCCGACCAGCTTCCAGGAGATGGGCGCCAACGCGATCGCCTTCATCCGTGCGCTGGGCCTCAAGCTGGTCGACGTGCTCGGTATCTCGATCGGTGGCTTCGTTACCCAGGAGATCGCGCTGCAGGGAGGCGCCCTCATCCGCAAGATCATCCTCGTCGGCACGGGGCATCGCGGCAACGACATGACGGCCAGCCGTTCGGCCGAGATCTTCGCGGCGACCTACGATCCGCCGGAGCACGTGTGGCTGGCGGTCCACTTCAAGGCGACAGAAAGCAGCCAGAAGGCCGGTCTTGCCTTCCTGGAGCGAAAACTGCGCCGCCAGGACCGCGATCCGACGGTGGGCGAACGGACCCTCGCTGCGCAAGGTGAGGCGATCGGCAATTGGATCACGCCGACCGAGAACGTCCTCGCTTACCTGAAGTCGATCAAGCAGCCCGCGCTCATCGCACAAGGCAGTGACGACGCGATCATCCCGACCTTTCACTCCCTGACGTTGCAGCAACACCTGCCGAACGCACAACTCATCATCTATCCCGATTCGGGCCACGGCTCGATCTACCAGTATCCAGAGCTCTTCGTCGCCCACGCGACGCTCTTCCTGGACGCCTGACGCGTCGTAACGCTGCCGGCATCTCCAAAGCCGGCCCCACCCGAAAACCGAAACTTCCAGGCACGACGTCCGCTCTCACTCTCACCTCCAAAGGACTTGACCATGACCAAGAGACTCGACGGCAAGACTGCACTCGTCACCGGTGGTTCGCGCGGCATCGGCGCCGCCATTGCCAAGCGGCTCGCCGCCGACGGCGCCAAGGTGGCGATCACCTACTCCAAGGGCGCGGACGCGGCAGCGTCAGTCGTCAAGGAGATCGAAAGCGCGGGCGGCAAGGCGATCGCGATCCAGGCGAATGCCACCGACCCCAAGGCCGTCCAGGCCGCGGTCGACAAGGTCGTGAGCACGCTCGGCAAGCTCGACGTGCTCGTGAACAACGCCGGCACCGCGATCCCCAAGAAGTTCGAGGAGACCACGCTGGAAGAGCTGGACCAGGTGATCAACCTCAACATCCGCGGCGTCTTCATCGCCACGCAAGCCGCGCTGAAGCAGATGAACAACGACGGCCGTATCATCTCGATCGGCTCCTGCGTCGGCGAGCGCATGCTGACGCCGGGACTGGTGCCTTACTCGGCGACCAAGAGCGCGATCCGCATGTTCACCCAGGGCCTGTCACGCGAAGTGGGCGACCGCGGCATCACGGTCAACAACGTCCAGCCCGGGCCGATCGATACCGAGCTCAACCCGGCCAACGGCGACTGGGCCGTCCCGCAGAAGGCCGCCACCGCGCTCAATCGCTACGGCAAGGTGCAGGAAGTGGCCGCGCTGGTCGCCTTCGTCGCCAGCCCGGAAGCGTCCTACATCACCGGTGCAAACCTGACGGTGGACGGCGGCACGAACGCCTGATCAACCACGGGAAGGCAGTGTAGATCGCGGCGGTCGTCTCTTTGACGGCCGCCGGAAGGCGCGTGTAGGCTCCTCTGAGTTATCGCCGAGGTCCTTCCTGCCGTGTCTCAAGACTTGGACACTGAGCGCGCGTCGCTCTTCGATCGGATCTTCTCGCGCGCGCCCTCTTATCTCCGTTTCATCCAGGACAAGCCGTCCTGGATCCTGATGTTCCTGTTTGGCCGCACGCTGGTGATCCGCCGCTTCGACCGGAAGCTGCGGGCGCGCTATGCCGCTCCCGCACCGGTCCCCGGCCCCACCGTCTTCCGCGACGTCGATCGCGCGGCCTGCGTGCGCGGGCTCATCGACACCGGGTTGGCGTTCGGCATCGACCTGCCGGCGCCGGTCGTCGACGAGATCAACACCTTCGCCAACACGCATCCCTGCTATTCGCGCGACCGGCAGGATCGCGGCTTCCTGCCCAAGGACGTGGCGGAGGCCAACGCCGAGCGCCCCAACGACGTGATCGCCGCCTACTATTTCGAGAACGTCCAGAAATGCGCGGCGATCCGGGCGCTGCGCAACGACAGCACCCTGCAGAGCATCGCCCGCTCCTACCTCGGCAAGACGGTCCTGCAGAGCCGCGTGCGCATGTGGTGGAGCTTCCCCGCCAAGCGCGTCACCGACGCCGCTTTGGTGGACGCGGCGCAGGAGAAGTTCCACTTCGACATGAACGGCTGGCGCACGCTGAAGTTCTTCTTCTACCTGACGCCGGTCACCGAGAGCGACGGTCCTCATCTCGGCATCCTGGGCAGCCACCGCCGCCGCGCGTGGCGCCAGCAACTCAGCCTGACCGTCGGCCGGCCGACCGAAGAGCTGGAAAGCTACTACGGCAAAGAAAAGTTCGTGACGATCCTGGGCGGCGCCGGCACCGGCTTCGCCGAGGATCCGTTCATCTTCCACGCCGGCACGCTCTGCCGCGACCGCCCCCGGCTGATCCTCGAACTCGAGTTCGACCAGTCCGCCACCACCCAGGACCATTACGGCCGGCCGCTCTAGAGTCTTTCCCTGTAAGGGAGAATCACCTCACCCTGAGGAGCGAGCGCAGCGAGCGTCTCGAAGGGTGGAACGAGCACCTTGTTTGTAGCCCACCCTTCGAGACGGCCCTGCGGGCCTCCTCAGGGTGAGGCGGATGTGAAACGCGATTCAAAGGCTGACGGAAAGACTCTAAGCGGTCAGCCCTTCACCGCTCCCGCGGTCAGGCCGGACGACATGTACTTGCGGAAGGCGTAGTAGATCGCCGCCGGCGGCAGCGCGTAGATGAAGCCTGCCGTCATCAGCAACTCCCACGGCGAATCGTCGGCGGAGAGGAAGTTGCCGAGCGCCACCGGCAAGGTGAGCGTCGTCTCTTTCGACAGCAGCAGGAAGGCGTAGAGATATTCGTTCCACGCCAGCAGCAGCGCGTATGTGCCGACGGCGATCAGCGACGGCACCATCAGCGGGATGTAGACCAGGCGGAAGAGCTGCCACGGCGAGGCGCCGTCGATCAGCGCGGCTTCGTCGAGTTCCACGGGAAGCTTGTCGGACGCCTGGCGCAGGATCCAGATCGCGTAGGGGCTGGCGATGGTCACCATCGCGAGGATCAGCGCGAAGTCGTTGTTGAGCAGCCCGTACATGCCCATGGTCTTGTACATCGGCACCGCGAGGAACGCGGCCGGGATGAAGTAGGTGAAGAGCGCGAGGTTCATCACCAGCCGGCCGCCCTTCATGCGCAGGCGCGAGATCGCGAAGGCGGCCATGGTGGCGATCAGCAGCGTGAGGACCGCGGTCGCGGCGGCGATCGCGATCGAGTTCCACATCTGCAGCCAGAAATGATAGAGGAAATGGTGTTCCTGGTGGAACACGATGCCGAAGTTCCGCAGCGTCGGATGGGTCGGCCAGAGCTGGCCCGAGAAGGCCGCGTCCTTCGGCGAAATCGCGAACAGGAACATGTGGTAGATGGGAATCATCGTCCACAGCAGGATCGGGATGCCGATCAGCAGCAGGCCGGCCTCGGTGCCGACGTTGCGCGTGAAGCGGCGCAGGGTGAGCGGCTGGCTCATTTGCTGAGCCGCTTCATCATGAAGAACACCAGCGGCAGCACGAACGGCAGGCAGCAGACGATCGAGGCCATGGCGAGGCCGACCTGGTCCAGCCGCAGGTAGCGGATGCCGAGCGTCGACAGAACGTGCGTGAGGTCGGCGGGGCCGCCGCCGGTCAGCAGGTAGACGCTGTTGAAGTCGCCCACCGTGAAGATCATCGAGAGCAAGGTGCAGGTCACGTACAGCGTGCTGATCGACGGCCAGGTGATGTAGGCAAAGCGATGCCAGGAGCCCGCGCCATCGACGGAAGCGGCTTCATAGAGCTCGCCCGGAATGGCCAGCCGTCCGGCCAGGAGAATGAGGGTCCAGAACGGCAGCGACTTCCAGACATGGACGGTCATCGACAGCGCAAGCGCCAGGGTCGGGTCGTTCAGCCAGTTCGGGCCGTCCTCGGTGGTGAGCGCGAAGATGATCTGGTTGATCACGCCCCACTCGGGATTGAGCATGAAACGCATCGACAGGATGGTCGGGATCGACGGCACCGCCCACGGCAGCACGAACAGCACCGACAGGATCTTCACCCACCAGCGCTTGTTGGTGAAGAAGCCCGAGACGAAGAGCGCGATCACCATCTTCACGTTGATCGCCACGATCAGGAACACCAGCGTGTTGATCGCCGTGCGCAGGAAGATCGGGTCGTGCCACAGCTCGACATAGAGATGCGGATCGCGCGCCAGCCAGAAGGCATAGCCCACCGGAAAAACGACGAAGGCCGCGAAGATCGCGAGATACGGGGCGACGAACAGCAGGCCCCAGGCCTGTTTTTGCGACAGGGCGAAGCCTGCCCGCCGGAGTGTCTCCCGGCGGGCCGTTTCGTCGATAGTGGTCATTGCCGTCATGTACGCTTACCCGGAAGGAGCGGACGTCAGCCCGCGACTTCCTTGATACGGGCGATCAGCTCGTCGACGGCCTTGTCGACGGAGACCTTCTCGTTGACCACGCGGTTCATCGCCTTGGCCCACGCATTCTCGTTGTTGAGGATGGTGAACTTCCAGTTCTTGGTGAACTCGAACGGCGTCGTGCCCTGCTTGTACTGGGTGTAGACGGCCTTGCGATGCTTGTCGGCCTGCCAGAACGGGCTCTCCTGGCTTTCCTTGGTCACCGGGAACCAGCGGCCGAGCGCGCCCTCGACGTAGGGACGGAGATTGTCCTCCTGCATCAGGAACGCCAGGAACTCCTTGGCCTTCGCCTTGTTCTTCGAGGCCTCGAAGATCACGCCGACCTTCACCGCGGTGCGATAGACCATCGGCGTGCCGTCGGGCTTCTTCGGGAAGGTCTGGGTCTCGATCAGCTCTTCGTAGGCCTTCTTACCGGCCGCGCGCTGCTCGGCGGTCAGCGACTCGTTGTTGGCGTCGTCGAGCCACTTGGCGGCGATCGAGATCGTGTAGTTGTGCGTCATCACGATCGTCTTGTTGTGGAAGGCGACGTTGTTGTCGGGATCCTTCCACGTCGTCGACGACGGCGGCGTGCAGCCCTTCAGGTAGGGCGCGGTGTAGTCGGTCAGCGCCGAGACCAGGCCCGCCCTCACCTTCGGATCGTCGACCAGCAGCTTGCCGTTGTCGTCGACCAGCTTGACGTTATAGGCGTCGACCCAGCTCAGGAACGACTGGAAGGAGTCGGTCGACTCCACGCCCATCGGGAAGCCGGTGCCGAACAGGCGCTGGCCGGTGGCCTTGCGGATGCCGGGCTGGACCTTGTCGCACCAGAAGGACCAGTATTCCTTCCACGTGCCGGGAATGTCGCTTTCCTTGAAGCCGGCCTGGGCCAGCATGTCTTTCCAGTACTCGATGTGCAGCGTCTGCTGCTTGATCGGGAAGGCGTAGTAGGCCTTCTTCTTGGCCTTGTCGCTGTAGAGCAGCGCGGTCGAGAGCGCGACCGGCTCGAAGCGATCCTTCATCGGCGTGAGAACGTCGGTCAGGTCTTCGAGCTTGCCGTCGAACGCCCACTTGCCGGCGGTCTGCACGTCATAGGTGTCGGAATAGGCAATGTCGGGAACGGTGCCGGCGTCGAGCGCGGCGACCGACTTCGCGTTCATGTCCTGAATGGCGTACTGCGACAGCTCGACCTTCACGCCGGTCTTGGCTTCGTACTTCTTGATCGCGGCGTAGAGCGCATCGTCCTCGGACTTGTAGAAGCCCTTCACCCACCAGACGTTGAGCTTGTCCTGGGCATAGCCCGGAGCGGCGGACAGAATCATGGCGACAGCGGCCATACCGGCCAATACGCGTCTCATCGTTTCCCCATACGTTGTTTTCGATCCGCAGGGCGGACCATTGGGGAAACGGATATCAGCCCGTTTCGCAGGAGTCGAGAAAAGAGCGAAAGACTGTGGAGCATTCCCGCGCGTGGCTGAACGGCAGGCCGTGACGGGCGTGGGCGAAAATTTGCAGTCGCGAGCCGGGTAGCAAACGGTGCAGTTCAGCCATCACGGGCACCGGGATGAACGGGCTCCCGTCGGGATGAAGCAGCAGGACCGAGCTTTTGATTTCCCCCAATCGCGGTGTGAGATCGGCGCCGACCAGCACGCCAAGCGCATTGAGGATCGAATCGCGCGGCCACTTCGCCTGCTGTTCCTCGAACCACGCCCAACGCTCGGGATCGACGCCGCCGGGATGAAAACGATCCGGCATGAAGTCGCGCGACCAGCCTTTCTCGCCGCCCTCGTCGAGTTGCTTCCGCCAGACGTGGACCCTGCCCAGCGTCGCGCCGAGATGGGCGCCGTTGCTGACGGTGAGCGTGGCGATGCGATCCGGTCGCGCAATCGCGGCGGCCAGCGCCACCGTGCCGCCGATCGACTCGCCCACCAGATGGAAGCGCTCATGGCCCGCGGCATCGGCCACGGCGAACAGATCCTCGACCATGAGGTCGAGCGACCATTTGAACTCCGGACCGGGAATGTGCGAGCGGCCACAGCCGCGCATGTCGAAGCTGGTGAGCCGATGGCGATCGACCAGCGCCGGAGTCCAGCCACGCCACAGCGCCGAGCTCGAGCCGATGCCGTGATGAAACAGCACCGGCAGGCCGGGCGTGCGCCAGGCCACCGTGTGGTCGAGCGTTTCGTAGTGCAGAGGACCCTGCTTGGTTTGCGCGAGAGGCATGGGCGGCAGCATACTCCTTTCGATGAACACCCTCACCCGCCGCACCCTCCTCAGCGGAATTGCCACGACGCCCTTCGCCACCGCTGCACTCGCGCAGGCACAGGATTTCCCCGACAAGCCGTTGCGCTTTGTCGTCGGCTTCCCACCGGGCGGCCCGAACGATCTGCTGACCCGCATCATCGCGCCCGGCATCGGCGAGCGCCTCGGTCGATCCGTCGTGGTCGAGAACCGCGCCGGCGCCAACGGCGAGATCGCGGCCGCATCGGTTGCCAAGTCGCCGACCGACGGCAGCGTCTTCATGCTGGCCTCGAACGGCACGACCACGGTGGCGCCGGCGCTGACGGCAAACATGTCGTTCGACGTGCGCCGCGATTTCATTTCCGTGGCCTTCGTCGGCATCAACCCGATGCTGTTGGTGGTGCGGCCCGACCTGCCGGCCAAGAACGTCGAGGAGTTGCTGGCGATGGCGCATGCGCGGCCCGGCAAGCTGAACGGCGCGTCGGCCGGCGCGGGTGGCGCCACGCATCTGGCGCTCGAGCTGTTCAAGTCGCTGGGCAAGGCCGACATCGTGCACGTGCCCTACAAGGGTGGCGGGCCGGCCATGGCCGACCTGATGGCAAGCCAGGTCGATATCTATTTCGGTGGTCTCTCGACGGCGCTGCCGCACGTGAAGTCGGGCAAGCTGCGCGCACTGGGCCAGACCGGCGCCGCGCGTTCGTCCGCTGCGCCCGACATTCCCACGATCGCGGAAGCGGGCTTGGCCGGCTATGAGGCGGCGATCTCCTACGGCATCTTCCTGCCGATTGGTGCTGCCCCGGCGCTGGCCGCCAAGCTGCACGACGCCGTCGACGCCACGATCCACTCGCCGGACGTCGCGAAGAAATTCGGCGATCTTGGCGCTGACCCGCAGTTCGGCACCTCAGCGGAGTTCGCGGCCTACGTTGCCGCGGACTTCGCCAAGTGGGCCAAGGTCGCCAAGGACGCTGGCCTCAAAGCCGAATAGTTACTTTACCGACGAGAAGGCCGTCGGCTGCAGGAACTGGTTCACGATGTTGGAGACGATCGCGCCGTCCTTCTCAGTCTCGGCGCGCTTTGCGATCCATTCCGGATCGGCCTGGAAGGCGGCCCACTTCTTCTCGCGATCAGCCAGCGATTCCCAGGCGACGAAGTACGTCAGGTCCTGGTTCGATTCGCCCACGACGGTGGTGAAGAAGCCGGCCTGCTTGATGCCGTGCTTCTCCCACAGCTTCAGCGTGATGGTGGCGAAGCGGTTGAGCAGCGCCGGCAGGCGGCCCGGCACGCAGCGGTAGACACGCATTTCGTAGATCATCTGTTTCCTCCTCGGGAAGTGGTTGGCTCAGAAGTTTTGCGCAAAGCGGGGCGCGAAGCCATCGCCCTTGTGGTCGATGTGGCAGTGAAACGGCGCGCCGACATGGCACGGCATCAGCAGCGCGCCCGAGCCGGCGCAGTGCTCGATCGCGGCGCGGCGCGACGTGCGGGCATTGTCCTGGTCGAGGCAGGCGAAGCTGTTCCACTCGGGGTGATAGATCTGCAGCGCGTGGTACAGGATGTCGCCGCAGAACAGCGCCTTCTCACCCTTCGATTCGAATTCGATGCGGATCGTGCCGGGCGTGTGGCCGGGCGCCGGCGTGACCGTAAGCCCATCCTCGAGTTCGACGCTGCCCTTCACCATCTTCACAAGCCCCGCCTCGACGACCGGCAGCACCGAGTCGCGGAACGAGCCGCCGTTCGCGGGGCCCTTTTGCGGATCGGCGTCGAGCTTGGAGTAGAAGTCGAAATCTTCCTGGCTCCAGACATATTTGGCATTCGGGAAGGTCGGCACCCAGCGGCCGTTGTCGAGCCGCGTGTTCCAGCCCACGTGGTCGACGTGCAGGTGAGTGCACATCACCATGTCGATCTGATCCGGCGTCACGCCCGCGGCCTTCAGCCGGTCGAGATAGGGCGTGTTCATCATGTCCCACTTCGGCCGGTGCTTGCGGGACTTGTGATTGCCCACGCAAGTGTCGATCAGGATGGTCTTGCCGCCGACCCGCAGCAGCCAGCTATGGATGCTGAGCTTCAGCCAGCCCGACGCCTCGTCATAGTGGTTGGGACTCATCCAGTGGCCGTGCTCGCGCACGACGGCGGGGTTCCAGTCGGGGAAGAACACCTTGGCGTCGAAGTTGGGCTCGTAGCTTTCCTCGATCCGCGTCGCCGTCGCGGCGCCGAGCTTCACTTCGGTCATGGCGTTTCCCTTCGTTGCCCGGACCTTAGCGCAGCTTCAGTCCTGCTGGAACTCGGGCATGCGCCGATAGCCGAGGAAGGCGCCGAGCGCGCCCAGGATCGGCCCGGCAAAGATCAGGAGGAAGAACCAGTAGCCGATCTTCTTGGGATCGAGCGTGTTGGGCGCGAGTTGGCCCATCAACACCGTGGCGCCGAAGTAGAGGATGGCGCAGACGCCGCCGCACACGACGCCAATCAGCAGCGACCAGCTCACCGTCGGCGCCCACAGGCGACCGACGTAGAAGCCGAGGCCGATGGCAACCACGCCTGTGATGATGGAACCGATCATTTCCACGATACGCAACGCTCCTCTGTTCCCACCATGACTGGGGCGTCATACTTAGGCTTAAACATTCGATACGGGAAACGAGTAACCACGCATGCCTGACGAACGTCTCTGGCTCACGGCCTCCGAACTCAGCCGACACTATGCCAACGGCGCATTATCGCCTGTCGAGATCGTCAGCGCCACGCTCGAAAAGGCTGAAAAGTTACAACCGCATCTCAATGCCTTCGTTTTGATCGACCGTGAGGGCGCCCTGGCCGCCGCCCGGGCCGCCGAGACACGCTGGCGCAAGGGCGAGCCCCTGTCGCCGCTCGACGGCGTGCCGACCTCGATCAAGGACACAACGACCGTCAAGGGCTGGCCGACGCGGCTGGGCAGCCACGCGACCGACGAGACGCCCGCCGCCGAAGACGCGCCGGTGGTCGGACGTTTCCGGGCCGCGGGCATCGCCATCCTGGGCAAGACAACGACGCCCGAATTCGGCTGGAAGGCGCTGACCGATTCGCCGCTGCACGGCACGACACGCAATCCGTGGAACCTGAAGCATACGCCCGGCGGCTCCTCGGGCGGCGCCTCGGCGATGACCGCGGCGGGCGTGGCGCCGTTCAATCACGGCAACGACGGCGGCGGCTCGATCCGCATCCCCGCGGCCCATACCGGCACCGTCGGATTGAAGCCGAGCTATGGCCGCATCGCGCAATATCCGGCCGACAGCCCCTTCGCCGACGTCGTGAGCCAGGGCGTGCTCGCGCGCTCCGTCCTCGATACGGCGCTGGTGTTGAACGCCACCGCCGGCCCCGATCCGCGCGACTGGCGCTCCCTGCCGGAAGAAGCACGCGATCATACGATCGGACTCGACGAAGGCGTGCGCGGCTGGAAGATCGGCCTCAGCCTCGACTTCGGTCATGTGAAGGCCGACCCCGACGTGCGCGCGCTGGTCGAGAAGGCCGCGAAGCTCTTCGAGGCGCTGGGCGCGCATGTCGAGGATGTCGGCTCGCTGATCGAGCCGTTGCACAACGCGTTCGAGCCGCTGTGGCTGGGCGGCTTTGCCACGCGCTTCCGCCAGATCCCGACGCAGCTTCATGGCAAGCTCGATCCCGGCTTCCGGGCCGGCGCCGAGAAAGGCCTGTCGCTCACCCTGGCCGACTACGCCAAATCCTACGAAGCCAAGTCCAAGCTCGCGCGTGACATGGCGCTGTGGCACGCCAAGTACGATCTGTTGCTGTCGCCGGTCACGCCGACCGCGGCACCGCCGGTCGAGACGCTCTACAACACCGAGGCCTTCCCGCGCTGGACCAAGGGCGCGCCGTACACCTTGCCCTTCAACCTCACCGGCGCCCCCGCCGCCTCGATGCCGGCCGGCCTCACCGCCGCGGGATTGCCGGTCGGCCTGCAGATCGTGGGACCGGCGCGCGCCGATCATCTCGTCCTGCGCGCGATGCGGGCCTACGAAAGCGCGGCCGGTTTCACCTGGCCGCAGGCCAAGGTCGTGGAGACGTTGTCGAAGCTTTAGGGCTCGCCGATATCCTCGTTCCACAGCGCCGGCTTGGCGGCGATGAACTGGCGCATCAGCTCCTGGCAAGTCGGGTCCTGCAGGACCGTGACCTCGACGCCGCGTGAGCGCAGCAGCTCTTCCTCGCCCATGAAGGTGTGGTTCTCGCCCACGATCACCTTGCCGATGCCGTAGAGCAGGATCATGCCGCTGCACATCGCGCACGGCGACAGCGTCGTATAGACGGTCGCGGCGCGATAGACGCCGGCGGGATGGCGGCCGGCATTCTCGATCGCATCCATCTCGCCGTGCAGGATGGCGCTGCCCTTCTGCACCCGCCTGTTGTGACCGCGGCCGATGATCTTGCCGTCGTGGACCAGCACCGAGCCGATCGGAATGCCGCCTTCGGCGAGGCCAAGCCTGGCCTCCTCGATCGCGGCTTGCATGAACACGTCTGGTTTCGAGTCGGGCATTAATCCAGATCCAATCCGTTCATGCCGGCATTCTTGCGCGCCTTCTGGGCAATCTCGAGCAGTACCTTGCCGGCCTGATGCGGATCCATGATCTGGTCGACCGTCGGGCCTTTGTGCCAGCCTTCGGCCACGGCAAAGATGCCGTTGCCCGCCTGGAACACGCGGCCGGTCACTTCGCGGCTCTCCTCGCTCACCAGCCACGTCGCCACCGGCGCGATCCACTTCGGGTCACGGCGCTTCAGGTCTTCCTCACTGTACTGGCGCAGGTCTTCGGTCATGCGCGTGAAGGCCGACGGCGAGATCGAATTCACCGTGACGCCGTAGCGGCCGAGTTCGCGCGCGGCGATGACGGTGAACGACGCGATGCCCGCTTTCGCCGCGCCATAGTTGGTCTGGCCGATGTTGCCGTAGATGCCCGACACCGAGGTCGTGGTGACGATGCGCGCATCGACCGGGCCGCCTTTGGCCTTGGCCTGATCGCGCCAATAGGCGGCGGCATGGCGGGCGGGTGCGAAGGTGCCCTTCAGGTGCACCTTGATGACGCCGTCCCACTCGTCCTCGGTCATGTTGACCAGCATGCGGTCGCGCAGGATGCCGGCATTCAACACAAGGGCGTCGAGTTTTCCGAACTCCGAGACCGCCTGGTCGATCATGCGCTTGGCGCCGTTCCAGTCGGAGACGTCGTCGCCGTTGGCGACTGCCTCGCCGCCCTTGGCCTTGATCTCGTTCACGACCTGCTGGGCCGGGCCCACGTCGTTGCCTTTTCCGGCCCGGTCGCCGCCCAGATCGTTGACCACGACCTTGGCGCCGTTCTCGGCCAGCATCAGGCAATGCTCGCGGCCGACGCCCCGGGCGCCGCCGGTCACGATCGCCACCCGTCCCTCGCACAATCTTGCCATTGTCCCTCCCGTTTCTGGCGTGTCTGGCCGCAGTTTAGTGGGCTAATCTAGCCTCCTACCGAGGAGGATCGCCATGGACACCCTGCCGCTCGTTGCCCCCGAACAAGTTGGCCTTTCCGCTGAGCGGCTCGCTCGCATCAGCACCTGGATGAAGGGCTGGGTCGACAGCGGCAAGCTTCCGGGCATGCTGGTCGCCGTCATGCGCCGCGGCCAGGTCGCTTTCGCCGAGACCTACGGCAAGGCCGACGTCGAGCGCGGCAAGGCCGTCCGCCCCGACACGATCTACCGCATCTACTCCATGACCAAGCCGCTCACCTCGACGGCGATCATGATGCTCTACGAAGAGGGTCGCTTTCAGCTCGACGACCCGATCTCGAAGTTCATCCCGGCCTTCGCCAACCAGCGCGTCTTCATGGGCGGCAGCCGCGGCAAAATGGAACTGGCGCCGGCCGAGCGCGACATCACCTTCCGCGACCTGCTCTCGCACACCTCCGGACTGACCTACGGCATGATGGAAGCCAACGCCGTCGACGCGCTCTATCGCGCCAAGGAAGGCGGCGTCGATTTCCAGACCTCGACCGGCACCCTGAAGGAGGTCGTCGAGAACGCCGCCAAGCTCCCGCTGATCGCCCAACCCGGCAAGGCCTGGAACTACAGCATCTCGACCGACGTGCTGGGTTATCTCGTCGAGGTGATCTCCGGCATGCCGTTCGAGAAGTTCCTCCTCGACAAGGTGATCAAGCCGCTCGGCATGGTCGACACCGACTTCCACGTGCCGGCCGCCAAGCATGAGCGCTTCGCCGCCAACTACACCGCCGAGGCCAACGGCAAGCTGAAGCTGATCGACGATCCCGGCAAGAGCCGCTACCTCGCCCCGCGCACGGTGAACTCGGGCGGCGGCGGCCTGGTCTCGACGGCGTCGGACTACCTGCGCTTCTGCAAGTTCATGCTGAACAAGGGCGAGCTCGACGGCGTGCGCCTGCTCGGCAAGAAGACGGTCGAGCTGATGACCTCGAACCACCTGAAGGGCGACATGGGCGACATGGGCGCGCCGCGCTTCTCCGAGTCGACCTATCTCGGCATCGGCTTTGGCCTCGGCTTCTCGGTCACGCTCGATCCGGCCAAGGCGCAGATCCTGGGCACGCCCGGCGAATATGCCTGGGGCGGCGCCGCCTCGACCGCCTTCTGGTGCGATCCGGCGGAAGACATGGCGGTCGTGCTGCTGACCCAGCTCATGCCCTCCTCGACCTATCCGATCCGCCGCGAACTGCGGGTCCTCACCTATCAAGCGGTGATCGACTGATGCGCAACACCGGCCCCATCACCGTCACCAAGCTCCATCCGCTGTTCGGCGCGGAGATCTCCGGCATCGACATCACGCGGCCGCTGACGGCGCGCGAGTTCGGGCCGATCCGCGCGGCGTTCGAGGAACATTCGGTGCTGGTCTTCCGCGACCAGCCGATGGACGACGACCAACAGGTCGCCTTCTCCGACCTGTGGGGCAATTGCGAGACCACGCTCAGCGCCAACCCCGCCGCCGGCACCAAGTTCGCGCGCCAGTCCAACCTCGACATCGAGACCGGCCTGCCGATCCCGAACGACGACATGCGCATGGTCTACCAGAAGGCCAACTACTTCTGGCACTCCGACTCCTCGTTCAAGAAGACGCCATCGCTGTGCTCGATCCTGACCGCGCGCATCTGCCCGCCCGAAGGCGGCAACACCGAGTTCCTGTCGATGCGGGCGGCGTGGGATGCACTCCCGCCGGCGACGCGGGCCACGCTTCATCCGCTGGTCGCCGAGCATGCGCTCGCCTATTCGCGCGACCGCGTGCAGAAGGGCATCCTGAGCGCCAAGGCGCTGGCCGAACTGCCGCCGGTCAAGCAGCGCCTGTTCCAGGACAATCCGATCAACGGCCGCCGCGCGCTCTACATCGGCGCGCACGCGGGCCACATCGTCGATTGGCCCGAGCCGATCGGCAAGGCGTTCCTGTACGAGCTCGCCTATCGCGCCGAGCAGCCGGAGTTCAAGCTGTCCCACGCCTGGCGCGAGGGCGACGTGATCGTGTGGGACAATCGCGCCGTGCTGCATCGCGCGACCTACTATGACGCGACCAAGCACAAGCGCCTGATGCAGCGCACGACCATCGGCGGCGACCGCATGACCGTCCCGCAGTGATGGGCCCGCAATAGAGATGCCCGACTCGAGTAGCGTAACCGAAGCCACGAAACCGGTCGAAAAACCTTACGACGGCATGCCGCCCGGCCTGCCGCGTGTGATGGCGATCGCGACCATCACCATCGGCCTGTCGATGGCGGTGTTCAGCAACTCGATGACCAACCTCGCGCTGCCCTATATCGCGCACGACCTCGGCATTTCGGCCGAGAACTCGATCTGGATCGTGAACGCGAGCCAGATCGCGCAGATGGTGGCGTTGTTGCCGGTGGCGGCGCTGGCCGACATCCTGGGCTACCGGCACGTCTATCGCAGCGGCATCCTGCTGTTCTGCCTGGCCTCGATCGGCTGCGTGCTCTCGCCCTCGCTGGGCTGGCTGATCTTCGCGCGTGTCTTCCAGGGCCTGGGCGCCGCGGCGATGATGGGCATCCAGCCCGCACTGGTGCGCTCGATCTATCCGCGCAACATGCTGGGCCGGGGTCTCGGCTTCAACACGACGGTGATGGCCACCGCGCTCGCGGCCGGCCCCACTTTGGGCGCCGTCCTGCTCACCATGGCGTCCTGGCCGATCCTGTTCGCGGTCTACATCCCGCTCGGCATCATCTCGTTCCTTCTGGGCGAGCGCTTCCTGCCGCGCACGGTGCATATCCGGCGGCCGTTCGACTTCCTGTCGGCCACCCTTTCGGGCATCACCTTCGGCCTGCTGATCTTCGGCATCGACGGCATCGCCCATGGCCATTCGTGGAAGATCATCGTCGCGGAGTTCGCAGGATCGGCGATCTTCGGCACCCTGTTCGTTATGCGCCAGAAGCGTCTCGTGCATCCGATGATGCCGATCGACATCTTCAATCGGCCGATCTTCTCGCTCTCGCTCGCCGCCTCGACCTGCACCTTCACCGCGCAGGGCCTGGCCTTCGTCAGCCTGCCGTTCTTCTTCCACACGGTGCTGGGCCGCAGCGCCACGGATACCGGCATTCTCCTGACCGCGTGGCCGGTAGCGCTCGCCACCATCGCGCCGATCGCCGGCCGTCTCGCCGACCGCTATCACGCGGGCATATTGGGCGCGATCGGCCTCACCAGCATGACTTCGGGCCTGATCCTAACGGCGCTCCTGCCGGCCGATCCCTCCGCGATCAACGTGATGTGGCGGCTGGTGCTGTGCGGCGCAGGCTTCGGCATCTTCACCTCGCCCAACAACCGGCTGATGATGAACGCCGTGCCGCGCGAGCGCAGCGGCAGCGCCGGCGGCACGATCGCCACCTCGCGCACCCTCGGCCAGACGATGGGCGCCGCCCTGGTGGCGCTGATGTTCGGCCTGTTCGACTTCTCCGCCGGCGGCGCGCAGGCCTCGACGGCCGCACACGCCGCCCTCTGGCTGGGCGCCGGCTTTGCCGGCACGGCGCTGGTGGTCGGCAGCTTCAGGATGAAGATGCAGCGCTAAAGCATGATCGCTTGAGCGATCATGCTACAGGAGGCAGCGATGTCCCTCAGGCTCTTCGTGCTCGTCACGCTTCTCGGCACCTTGCTCGCAGGCTGCGTCACAGCCTCGGGCGGCGAAGACCTCGACCGCATGCAGCGCAACCAGGACGCCGCCCGCGAGACCGCCGCGTGAGGCGGTCCCTCGCCCTGCTCGTGATCCTGCTGGGCGCCCAGCTTGTTGCCGCCTGCGCGGAGACGCCCGAGCACAAGGCCGCGATCGAGGAAATGGAACGCCGTCACGTCATCGTGGTCGAGACCATGAGCGGCACGGGCGGGAAGTAGGTACCGTCCCGAAAAAGATGACACGGTGTGCACCGACTTCCTGGGACACCTACGATGCCAATGCCATCAGGGTTTCAGGCGATTCTGTACCGGATTCCGCCACTCCCTCCACGCAAGATTATTTCGTGCCTCTGTCGTCCTGAGCGCAGCGAAGGACCTCCCGTCCGCCCACAGCACACCGTTGAAGCGCTAGATCCTTCGCTACGCTCAGGATGACAGTTGAGCGGTGAAGACCTCTAATTGAGCGGCGAAGGCGCGCTTGTAGGCGGGTCGGGCTTCGCCGCGGGCAAGGTAGGCGGAAAGAATCGGAAACCCCTCCAGCAGTCCCGCCGCTTTTGCGCGTAGCAGCACCGTCGCCATCAGGAGATCGCCGGCACTGAACGTACCATCGAGCCAGTCGGCATCGCCCAAGCGATGAGAAAGTTGGCCCAGCGTCTTTCGGGCGCGTTCGTCGAGGACAAGGAGGCGCTCCGCGTGCCACGGCTTGTCGCACTCGAAGAGCTTGGTCATCACGTATTCGACGATCGGCGGCTCGACAGTGTTGAGGGCCGCGAACATCCAGCCGATCGCGCGCGCCCTCGCGTTCGCATCGTCTGGCAGCAGGCCTCCGTGGCGCTCCGCGATGTGGAGCACGATCGCTCCGGACTCGAACAGGGCGAGATCGCCCTCTTCATAGGTCGGTATCTGGCCGAACGGATGAAGCGCCAGATGCGCCGGTTCCTTCATCGCCGCAAACGACAACAGACGAACGTCATAAGGCTGACCCACTTCCTCGAGCGCCCAGCGAACGCGCATGTCACGCGCCAGTCCCCGGCCGCGATCGGGCGAGCTTTCGAAGGCAGTAATGATGGGAATCACTGAACGCCCGTCGAATGCATCTCGCGGAACAGCGACGGCGCCATGCCGAAGCGGCGTTCGAAAGCCTGGCCGAGGCGGCCGGAGGATTTCAGGCCGACTCGCCCCGCGATCGCCTTCACCGACAGGCCCTTGGCGAGCAAGGTGCGCGCGGCGTCAAGGCGCAGGTCCTCGACGAAATGCGCCGGCGTCTTGCCGGTCGCCTCGGTGAACTTGCGGTAGAAGCTGCGCTCGCTGTAGCCGGCATGGCGCGCCAAAGTCGGCACGTCGAGGTCGCGCTCGAGATGGTCCTGCATCCAGTCGATCAGGGTGGCGAAGGGCGCGTCGGCCGCAGCCTGAGCCTGCAGCATCGGGCTGAACTGCGACTGGTAGCCCGGCCGGCGCGCGTAGAGCACGAAGTGGCGCGCGATCAGATTGGCGGCCGCCGCACCCAGGTCCGCCTCGACCAGCGCCAGCGCCATGTCGATGCCGGTGGTGACGCCGGCCGAGGTCCACACCTGGCCGTCGACCACGTAGAGCGCCTCGGCGTCGACCGACAAAGCGGGATAGTTGTCGGCGAGCCTGTCGCAGCTCGCCCAGTGCGTGGCGACCCGCTTGCCGTCGAGCAGGCCCGCCGCCGCCAGCACGAAGGCGCCGGTGCAGACCGAGCCGAAGCGCTGGGCGGCCGGTGCGGCCTTGCGCAGCCAGCGCCGCACGTCCTCGCGCGCCATCACCGCGCGCAGGCCAGCCGAGCCGCCCGCCACCAGCAGCGTGTCCGGCTGGCCGCCCATCTTCTGGCTGTGCACGGTGATGCCGCTGTTGGTCGTCACCGGACCGCCGTCGGGCGAGACGATCGCCAGATCGTAGAACGGCGTCTTGCGGCTTTCGTTGGCGGCGCCGAACACCGCGGCGGGGCCGGTGGCGTCGAGCAGCTGACAGCCTTCATAGGCCAGGATCCGCAGGCGATGGGGTTTGGTCATTGGCAGAAAATAGACTGGTTTTGTCATTTCTGCCAAGCGCCTCTCTCCACTACTCTGCGGGCAACCAAGGAGACACGTATGAACATCGGCATCCTGATCTTCCCCAACGTCACCCAGCTCGACGCCACCGGGCCCGCCCAGGTGCTGGCGCGCACACCGGGCGCCACCTTGCACATGGTCTGGAAGACGCTCGATCCGGTGAAGACCGACGCCGGCTTCTCGATCGTGCCGACAATCACCTTCAAGGACTGCCCGCCGCTCGACGTCATCTGCATCCCCGGCGGCGCGGACCAGATCGACCTGATGAACGATGCCGAGACGCTCGCCTTCGTCGCCAAGCAGGGCGCCACGGCGAAGTACGTCACCTCGGTTTGCACCGGCTCGCTGGTGCTGGGCGCGGCGGGCCTGCTCAAGGGCTACAAGTCCGCCTGCCATTGGGCGTCGCGCGATCTTCTGTCGGCGTTCGGGGCGATCCCGGTGGCTGAGAGGGTCGTCCATGACCGCAACCGCTTCTCGGGCGGCGGCGTCACGGCCGGCATCGACTTCGGCCTGACGCTCCTGGCCGAGATCGCGGGCGAGGATGTCGCAAAGTCCGTCCAACTCGGCCTCGAATACGATCCGCAGCCGCCCTTCCAGTCGGGCAGTCCCGAGAAGGCCGGCGCCGAACGCACCGCGCAGGTGCGCGCCCTGATGGCGCCGATGATCGCCCGCCGCCGCGAAGCCAACGACGCAGCCGCGGCGCGGATGGCTTAGCTCTTCTGGGACCGCGGACCTCCAGGTCCGCTCATGACTCCGAGCGGACC
>CAIKZO010000031.1 GCA_903832005.1 Enhydrobacter aerosaccus
GCATACCCCCACACTCCGGAATCGACGAACGCCTCTAGGCCGAGTTCAAATTTCAAGAAGCCTGCAAAACGAATCGCAAGATCGCTATCTCTATGCGAGTGCGAGATAAAAACATCGCCATCAATCATAGGGAACCAATCTTCCAATAGATCGCTTCCGGCAATCGCTCCGGTTGCGTCCATGAATGACTCTATTGCCGCGCCCACCTGATTCTTTTGGTCGTACAAGATACGCCGACCATCCTCTTCGTAACCACCGAAGCAATCATCAGGAACAGCAACATTAAATCCTCGATACATGCACCATTGCCTCTTGAACCAAATGCGCCTAAGCACGCTCTAATTTTCCGCTAGCTCTATTAGATCAACTAAGGTAGGGTTGCATATATAAAAATGGTTCTCCGCCGAGGTTGCAATGCATAACGGCATAGAGATCATAGTTCATCATCGTGACGGCAGTGGCGCAGCGACTTGCTCCGCATACGCAGGACTGGGCTTGTCCAATCCCGTCATGATCGTTCTGGGGGACTATGATTCCGCTCAATCACATGCGCATCAATTGAATTTGTTCCAGGCGCTCGAGGCCGAAATCATAGGCTCGCTGGGCGGGCGCGCGATTACCCCACCATGCAGAGGCCGATGCGGAGACCTAGGCTCATGCCATGCACGTGGTGATGCGAACTGTCAGAAGATTCTTGTCCTTGTCGGCGACGACCATTCGCCTGCCACCAGCGAAATAACATCGCTCAGCGATGAATGGGCAGGCGCCGTGCCTGGGTACGCAATATTGCCGGTTTTTCCTGCCATTAGCCGGCTTTCCGTATCCGCACTGCTTCCAGCCAGTGCGCAGACCGCAAACGCCGAATTCTGGATGTCGCATCCGCGCGAGGCCCTGCCCGCACTGTTCGCCTTCTCCAGCATCACCGCCAAACAATCCAAGCTCTTCATCAGCTATCGTCAGATCGATACTGCAGCTCTAGCCATCCAACTCTTCGATGCGCTTTCACACGAAGGCTTCGATGTGTTTCTGGACCACTTCCGCATACCTCCAGGAGTCAATTTCCAAGCTCGTTTGACTCAGGAGCTCGGTGACAAGTCGATGGTGCTTCTGCTCGAATCTGCAAACCTTGGCCAGTCACAATGGGTTGCCCACGAAATCAGTATTGCCAAAAGCTGCGGCCTCGGATTGCTCGGTCTCTTGTTGCCGGGCGGACAGCGGCAGCCGAGCTTGGATGAGGGCGATCGGCAGATAGTTGATCAGGTTGCTTTTGTCGGCGGCGCCTTTTCCAATACTGCAACCCTGACCCCAAATGCGCTTGGCGGCATCGTCGCGCGCATCAAGACGTTACATGATCGCGTACTGATCGGGCGCCGACGTATACTCAGACAGTCGTTCGAACTCGCCCTGCAGCGTGAGGGTTGTGGAAACGTTCAGCGTTTAGGCAACGGAGCGTTCCGCGTGCAAGCAGCGGGCAAGGAATACCTTGTGTGGTTAACGCCGCGGCCGCCAGATACGCCGGACTTTTATGACGCACACGGCGCCGCCGCCCCCTCAAGACTCGGCGTAGTGGTGGGGCTTTCCCGGCTGATGGAACCCGACCGGGCCGTTCGCACAAAATGGCTCGCCGATCTTTGCACTCTCAAACTCGTGGATGAAGGTCAGCTATCGCAACTCGCACGTGACATTGCCGGTGGAATCCTATGACAAGCTTCAGTCCTGCCCAGCGATTGATGGGCCGTTCCGTATTCCTGTCGGCTAGCGTTCCAGATCCGGCGCGCAACCCGAAGTTCAGCGGAATCGTCGACGCGCCTTTTCATATTGAGCAAGCCGTAATCAGTTTGGCGCGCGCGGTCTTCTCGGAAGGGGGGCGCCTTGTGTTTGGTGGACATCCGTCGATCTCGCCTCTGGTCGCCATCGTCGCTGGCGAATATCGACCACCGAGGTTCGCCGAGGACGTTAAAGAGCGGCCCCGTCCCGCGGTATCAATCTATCAATCCGAGGCGTTTCGACGCGTCATCCCTCGTGACACCGAATTGTTGATCCGCCTGGGGCTGGCAGAGGAGAACTGGATAGAGGCTGTTGGGGGTGAACAGTTCATTCCAGGGCAGGGTGCGTCGAATAAATGATCTAGCCCGGGCTGTATCGAGAACCTCAAAGATCGACGTCGAACTTGCTTTGCGTCAATGGGGAGAAATTACAGCGCCTTATAGCGCGCTTTACGGTACGGCAAGTGGCGCAGAACTCGCCGATATGTTTGCCACGCATAAGGAAGACCTACTGCGAGAGAATTTGCGGTTCGTCTTGGATAAATCCAATATTAACCTAGCAATTGGAGAGACGCTAAAAACTAGTGCTTCTTCATTCTGGTACTATAACAACGGCATTACCGCGATCTGCGAGGCATATACCAAGAAGCCTCTCGGTGGATCCGAGAAAGACGTAGGCTCTTTTCGATTCGAAGGTATCAGCGTAGTCAATGGGGCCCAGACAATCGGAGCTTTAGGTCGAGCTAAAGCTGCTGGGGTAGATCTTACAGACGCGCGTGTACTCTTCAGAATTGTGTCCCTTGAGGGTACTCCCGACGGTTTCGCAAAGGCCGTAACGACGGCAAACAACACCCAAAATGAAGTTCAGCTCATGGACTTCGCAGCACTTGATGAGCGGCAGGCTGAACTGCTCATTGAACTTCGGAAATTGGGTTTGACGTACTCCTATCGCCGCGGCGAGCCGGAGCCAGATCCCACGGCTGGATTTGACCTCCGAGCGGCCACAGTCGCTTTGGCGTGCGCTTCGCCGGATCTCAGATTAGCCGTCCAAGCGAAGCGCTACATTAGCGGCTTGTGGGAAGACCCGTCCCGTGAACCCTATACACTAATTTTTCCTGAGGGGCTCTCTGCTGCTTTTGTTTGGAATGCTGTTCGCATCATGCGCGTTGTCGACAAAGAACTGACAAACGCTAGTGCAGCAATGTCCGGGAAGGAGCGCCTGATTGCCATCCATGGGAATCGATTCATTCTGCATTGCATTTTTAAGACACTAGATCTGTCGAAAATGCCTGAAGTAGCCATGTTCGATCCGCAGCTCGAGACGGTGCTCATTCAGGAGACAAAAACGATCCTTGAGCAGACGCGCCATTTTATCCTGGAGAAATATCCAGAATCCTATCCTGGGAATCTCTTCAAGAATCAAGATCGCCAAATTGAAATCATGCAGTCGTTCAAGAATGAGGAACCCGCGCCCGGCCCTATGCAACAAAAGTTGCTATAATTTCCCCTCGTACCAAATGATGCCGAACGTGACTTTGCCCTCGGCGCTGATCGACGAGCCGCGATTCGAGATAGCAAGGCCCTCGCCTCGGCCATTGCCGCCGACGCCGAACGTTAGGCACAATCGCCCCAACAAAAAGGGGGAAACATGCCGACATTCGATCCGATCGCCTCGGCGACGGTGCGCACGGCCGATCATCTGGAGCCCGCCTTCGTGCATCCGCACAATATCGAGGTGGCAAGGAAGAAGCTGGGCGGGCGCAAGAAGAAGCCCAACATCCTGATCTTCCTGATGGACGACGTCGGCTGGGGCGACTTCGGCTGCTATGGTGGCGGCGTGGCCGTTGGCGCGCCCACACCCAACTTCGACAAACTGGCGCGGCAGGGCCTGCAGCTCACCTCCTGTTACTCCGAGCCCTCGTGCTCGCCTTCGCGCGCGACGCTTCACACCGGCCGCGTGCCCAACCGGCATGGGCTGCATCGCCCGCCGATGTACGGCGAGCCGGGCGGGCTGCAAGGGGAGATCACCCTGCCGATGCTGCTCGGCCAGGCGGGCTACACGACGCAGGCGGTCGGCAAGTGGCATCTCGGCGAGAACGTCGAGAGCCAGCCGCAGCATGTCGGCTACGACGATTTCTACGGCTTCCTCTCGGTGTCTGACATGTACACCGAATGGCGCGACCCGCATTTCTTCCCCGAGATCGTCTACTCGGAGGCGCGCACCGAGTGGGTGAAGAACATGCCGTTCAACAAATGCTTCGTGCACGCCAGGAAGGGCCAGGAACTTACCAACGTCGAGGAGGTGACGATTCCGGTCCTCTCCGAGCTCGACGAGAAGTGGTGCGTCTATTCGCAGGACTTCATCAAGCGGCAGGCCAAGAGCGACAAGCCGTGGCTGCTCTATCACTGCACGCGCGGCGCGCACTTCGACAATTATCCGAACGAGAAATTCCTCGGCAAGTCGCCGGCGCGCCATCCCTACAAGGACACGCTGATCGAGCTCGACGACATCATGGGCCGGCTCGTCGAGTCGCTGCGCGAGTCGGGGCAGCTGGAAGACACGCTGATCTTCGTGTCGTCCGACAACGGTCCGCACATGGAGACCTGGCCGGATGCGGCCTTCACGCCCTTCCGCTGCGCCAAGGGCTCGACCTGGGAAGGCGGCGTGCGCGTGCCCGGCCTGATGTTCTGGCCCGGCATGATCGACGCCGGCCAGCAGAGCGACGGGCTGTTCGACTTCAACGACATCGTGCCGACGGCGCTGGGCCTGGCCGGTGCGACCGACCTGCTGCCGACCGACCGCTATCTCGACGGCGTCGACCAGACCTCGTTCCTGCTGGCGCCCGACGGCCTGTCGAACCGCAAGTATCACTACTACTGGCTGTCGCAGACCTTCTCGGGCCTGCGCTGCGGCGAATACAAGATGGTGCTGTCGGCCACGAGCGACGATTCGACGGATGCCTTCGGCACGGGCGGCTTCACCGGCGTGCTTGAGCGCTTTGCCTATCCACGGCTCTACAATCTGTACCTGGATCCGAAAGAGCAGCACAATTACCTGACGCGCAAGCTTGCCTACGTCGAGGCGTTCCAACTCGGCCTGCGCAACCATCTCGGCACGTTCAAGAAGTATCCCGCGAAGAAAGTGATGGGCGTCAAAGTGGCCGACAAGCGCGCCTGAGGAGGGCCAGATCATGACCGTGAGAAAATGGCCCATCGGACTCATGGTGTTGGCGGTCGTGGCCTGCGTGCCCTACGTGCTGATGCTGATCAGCGCGGCCACTCCACTGTCGAGCGGCGACGCAGCGATGGGAGACGCCTTCGCCGCGCTGTTCCTGACCGTCGCGCTCTGGATCGTGCTCACGATCATGCTCGTGGTCGGCGGCGTCACCGGCACGATGCCACGCTGGGTGGCGTTCCTGTCGATCGTCCTCGTGCCGATGTCCGGCGTCGCGGCATTCACCGCGATCGACATGTGCTCGCGTCGCATGCAGTGGGCGATCGTCTTCGACATCCTGTTGCCGTTGCTGATCGCCTTCTATGCCTTCTGGGCAGGCATGCCGCAGCTCCACGCGAGGCTGCCGCCGGAACGCACCAGTACGGCGGTGTGGGCGGCGGTCTTCGTGCTCTCGATCGCGACCTTTGTGTTGGGCTTCTAACCCTAAGAATTCCGAGTCCCGGAAGAGATCACGCATTGCTCCCGGGCCCCGAACTTGGCAGTCTTTTGACAGGTAAACGCTCGTTTACCCAAAAGCGGTCCGAGTCTCAGGGAGGACGCAATGAAGCTCATGTGGTTTCACTTGATGCCGTACACGGAGCTTCCAGACGATTTCAACAAGAAGCATCCCTCGGTGTGGGTCGACATCCATTCGTCGCTGTTCGACCCACGCCGGGCGCACCACATGTACAACGACTTCATGGACGAGCTCGAATACGCAGCCGAAGTCGGCTTCGACGCGGTCTGCGTGAACGAGCATCATTCCAACGGCTACGGCTTGATGCCGTCGCCGAACCTCATTGCCAGTTCCCTCGCGCGGCGCACGACCGATACGGCGCTCTGCGTGATGGGCAACTCTCTTGCGCTTTATAATCCGCCGACGCGGGTCGCCGAAGAGTTCGCGATGATCGACTGCATCTCGGGCGGCCGGCTGATCGCGGGCTTCCCCGTCGGCTCGCCGATGGACACCTGCTACGCCTATGGCCAGAACCCGAGCCTGTTGCGCGAGCGCTATCTCGAGGCACACGACCTGGTGAAGCGGGCCTGGACCGAGAAGGACACTTTTGCCTTCAACGGCCGCTTCAACCAGCAGCGCTACGTCAACATCTGGCCGCGGCCGATCCAGAACGAGCCGCATCCGCCGATCTGGATCCCGGGCGGCGGCTCGGTCGAGACGTGGCGGTGGTGCGCGGAGATGGACTACGTCTACTGCTATCTCTCCTACTACGGCTACAAGGCCGGCCTCGCGACGATGAACGGCTTCTGGAACGAGATGGAAAAGCTCGGCAAGGACCGCAATCCCTACCGCGCCGGCTTCCTGCAGTTCGTGGGCGTGGCCGAAAGCCGCCAACAGGCGCTCGACCTCTACACCGAGCCCGCCGAATATTTTTACGGTCGCTGCCTGCACGTCGATCCACGCTTCGCGCTGCCGCCGGGCTATACGACGGAGGCCACGCAACGCGCCGGCATCGAGGGCATGATGACCAAGGCCGCCAACCTCGCCAATCCGGCGACCAAGGCCGCGCTCAAGGCTACCAACATGAAGGACATCGTCGACGGCGGGTACGTCATCATCGGCTCGCCCGACGAAGTCGTGGAGCAGATCCGCCATGTGGCGACCAGCCTCAATGTCGGCCATCTCATGCTGCTGCTGCAGTACGGCAACATGAGCAAGGACACGACCAAGTACAACACGCGCCTGTTCGCCGAGAAGGTCATGCCCAAGGTGAAGGACCTGTTCGGCGACTGGGAAGACAAGTGGTGGCCCAAGCCCATGGCGAAGAACCAGCGCGCCGCCGTGCCGTCCTACACCGCACGCGTCGCTGCGGAGTAATCGCGTGTCCGACCTGAAGACGAGCGCTGTCGAGGTGAACGGCTTTCCCTGCCGTGTCTGGACGAAGGGCAGCGGACCGAAGGTGGGCTTCCTCGCAGGCCTTGGCGGGCTGCCGCGCTGGCTGCCCTTCCTCAACGAGCTGGCGAAGACGCGCACCGTGATCGCACCGTCGCTGCCGGGCTATCCCGGCGGCGGCACAGGCCACAGCGTGCTCGACACGCATCTCGACTGGGTGCTGGCCGTGCGCCAGCTGATCGACAAGGCTGGATTGGCCGGCTGCGACCTGATCGGCGCCTCGGTGGGCGGCGCCTTTGCCGCCGAGATGGCCGCGATCTTCCCCGGCCAGGTGAAGCGGCTGGCGCTGTTGGCGCCGTTCGGCCTGTTCGACGAGAAAGATCCCGCGACCGATCCTTGGGCGCAGCGGCGCGACGCCGTGCCCGGCCTGATGTGCGCGGACGCGGACAAATGGTCGGAGCTGGTGGCGCCGCCCGAGGGCGCAAACTCGGTCGAATGGCCGATCGAGATGGTGCGCGCTTCCGAGGCCGCCGCCCGCGCCTTCTGGCCGCTGGGCGCCACAAAGCTCGAAAAGCGCCTCGGCCTGATCGAAGTGCCCACTTTGTTACTGTGGGGTGAAAAGGACGCGGTGCTGCCGCCCAGCTACGCCCGGAAATTCGCGGGCTACCTGAAGGGAACCGCGAAAATCGAGACCGTGCCAGGCGCCGGCCATCTGGCCTATCTCGACCGTCCGGAGGCCGTTGCCCGGGCGGTTCTGGCGCATTTCAGCTAGGGCCTGCTTCGACCTTGAACTGGCGTAACCAATCGCTATTGTCCGCCGCGTTGCAGTTTTCGGGGGAAGTACGCAGATGATCATCCGTTCACTCAAGCTGGCAGCCGCTGCGGTGGTGCTCGTGACGGGAACCGCGCTGTCTCAGGTCAGCATGGCGCAGGGCACTGTGCAGGCCGTGCCGCGGGTCGGCGTCTCCTTCAACAACACCGTCACCGTGCGCGCGACGATCGAAGAGTCCGACAGCGAAACGCATACGGTCGCCTTCACCACGGCCAACGGCCGGTTGGTCAGCATGGCGGTTACCGACGGCGTCAACCTGACGAACGTCCAGGAAGGCCAGGTCGTCAACGTCACCTACAACGAAGTCGTGACCCTGCTGAACCTGCGCCAGAAGGGTCCGGGCTCCAAGGAAGCGCGCAAGGACGGCGCCGCCTCCGACCAGGCCGACCTCGACATGGGCCGCCTGACGCTGACCGTTGTCGCGGTCGATCTCGCCGCCAACAAGGTGTCGCTGATCGACGGCCGTGGCGGCGAAGTGCGCACCTACAACGCGACCTCGATCGCCAAGCAGGACATGCTGAAGAAGATCAAGGTCGGCGACGTCGTGATCGGTCTCACGACCCCGTTGCTGGTGACGGCGATCTCGCCCGCCAAGTAAGGTCTATTTGACCTCGACGTCTTCCCAGAAGCCGATCAGATGGTCGACCGGCTTCATCTTGGGCTGCGGCGATAGATAGGACCAGGCCGCGCGGGGGCTGGTCTTGCCGTTCTCGACCACATCGTAGAACTGCACGCCGTGTGGGCACTCGAGATCGCTGGCCGTCTTCGGCGCGATCTTGAGCAGGTCCATCTTCACCGAGTCGCGCGGAAAGTAGACGTAGCCGCCCACTTCGAGCGTCTTGTCGCTGTTGGCGATCACTTCGCCGTGCCAGGTCGCGGTATGGGTCATCGGGAATCCCCTCTCAATATTTATCGTGGCGCTTGAGCCAGGCCATGGTGAAGGGCAATTCGCCCTCGTCGCGGCCTTTCGACGTAATATCGAGAAGGTGGTAAGTGCCGTTCAACAGGTCAAGCCCGCGGGCGTAGGTCGAGTAGGTGCGATAGATCGCGCCGTCCTCCCGGCGGAAGGCGCTGACGCCCGGCATCTCCCCCTTGGCGTCCATCGTCCCGAAATTGTACTTGTCGCCCGGGTTCAGCGAGACGCCGAAGTCGAAGTTGAAATCGTTGTCGAGAGAGGACACCCAGCGGAAGGTCCAGCCCATCCGCTTCTTGTAGGCCATAAGCTTGTCGAGCGGCCCGCGCGAGACCGCGACGAACGAGGTGTCGCGCGCCGCCAGGTGCATGTCGATGCCGTTGAAATTGTCGGCCCAGTAGGAACAGGCGGGGCACGCCTCGTTCCAATCGGGGCCGAACATCAGGTGCTGCACGACCAACTGGCTGCGGCCGGCGAAGAGATCGGCGAGCGTCACCTTCCCTGCCGGCTCCTCGAACACATACTCCTTCTCGACCTTCACCCACGGCAGCTTGCGCCGCTCCTCGGCCATCTGCTCGCGGAGCTGCGTGAACTCCTTCTCCTTCTTGAGCAACGCCTGGCTCGCCTTGATCCATTCGTCCTGGGAAACGATCTGATGCGCAGTCATGCGGTCCTCCCGATGAAAGAAGCGAGTTTGTCGAACGAGCCTTCCCAGCCCTGCTTGTGTTGCGTGTAGCCATCGAGGAACACGCCGTGGATCAGCGTCATCTCGGTCTTGCTTCCCATAGCGCGAAGCTCAATGCGCACCGTCGTCTCATGGCCGCGCGGCTTGGCGAAGTCGCCATCGGCATGATGTGCCCAGGTGAAGACCAGCCGCTCGGGCTTCGTGACTTCGACATACTTGCCTGACGAGGCGAAGACCTTGCCGCTCTCGTTGCGCCCGCCGATGAACCAGGCGCCACCCGGGCGCACGTCGATCTCGCAGCGCGTGAGGGTGATGCCGGGCGGGCACATCCATTGCACGAAGTGATCCTGCCGCGCCCAGGCATCGAACACGCGTTCGCGCGAGGCGTCGAAGATCCGCGTCAGTCGGAGCGTGTTGGTATCAAGGCTTGCGTCGGGCACGGCGCTTTCCTTTCGCAGGAGTGGGGACTGTACTCTTGAGAAACGCATCGAGCCGGTCGAACTGCTGTTCCCAGAACCGGCGATAGAACTCCATCCAGTCGGCCGCGGCGCGGAAGCCCTCACCGCGCAAGGCACAGCGCCGCCACTGCGCCTCGGTCGAGCGCTCGATCAGCCCCGCCTCGGTCAGCACCTTCAGATGCCGAGACACCGCGGGCAGCGACATGTCGAACGGCTCGGCGATCTCCCCCACCGTGGCGGCGCCGGAAGCGAGCTTGGCCAGGATCGCCCGGCGGGTCGGATCGGCCAGGGCGGAAAAGGTTTGCGAGAGCTGATCCATATTTAACAACTTAGTTAAATACAGATGCCTGTCAACTCATTACCTGCCGGATTATCGACCGCGCATCGCGGCTGCCCTTATTGAGAGGGACCAACGATGGAGGTCCTTCATGCAAAGACGTAGCCTTATTGCCTCGATCGCCGGCCTGCCGCTGATCTCGCGCGCAGCCTCTGCCGCCACCAGCTTCGTGGAGACACGCGACGGCCAGCAGCTCTTCTATCGCGATACAGGCACCGGCAAGCCGGTGGTGTTCGTGCACGGATGGACCTTGAGCTCGGCGATCTGGCGCGATCAGCTGGGCTGGCTGGCGGAGCATGGCATGCGCGCGGTCGCCTACGATCGCCGCGGTCACGGTCAGTCGACCAAGCCTGCGGGCGGCTACGACTACGAAACACTCTCGGGCGATCTCGCGACCATGCTCGACAGGCTCGACCTCACGGACGTGACGCTCGTCGGCCATTCGATGGGCTCGGGCGAAGTCGTGCGCTATCTCACGCGCCACGGCACGTCGCGGATCGCGCGCGTGCTGCTGGTCGCGCCAACGACGCCCTTCGCGCTCAAGACGGCCGACAATCCCGAGGGCATCGACAAGGCCCTCTACGACAAGTTCATCGCCGCGCTCGAGGCCGACCGGCCGGCTTACTTCAAGGCGGGCATGCCCAACTTCCTGGGCAATAATGCCGATCCGGAGACGATCGACTGGGCGCTGAAGATCGCCTCGCAGGCCACGGTGCAGGCCGAGGTCCAGTGCTTGCGCGCCTTCAGCGAGACCGACTTTCGGTCCGACCTGAAGTCCGTAACCGTGCCGACGCACATCGTCTACGGCACGGCCGACTCGCCGAACATCCCATCTAACGCGCGGCGCACGCACGAGGGGATTGCCGGCAGCCGCCTCGAAATCTATGAAGGCGCACCGCACGCACTTTTCGTGACGGACCGGGACCGCTTCAATCATGAGCTCCTGGAGTTTGCCCGGAGCTGAGAGACACCGCATGGAAGCGATCTACAAGGTCGACGGCGTCACCGCCGAAACCAGCGCCTTCGCCGGCGGCCCGTGGGATGCCGGGCTGCAGCACGGCGCGGCGCCATCGTCGCTGATCTGCTGGGCCGTCGAACGCCTGCCCTCACCCGCACCGATGCGCGTGGCCCGCCTCACCGTCGACCTGATGCGGCCGGTGCCGGTGGCGCCGCTCACGATCGAGACGGAGGTACTGCGCGAGGGCAAGAAGATCCAGCTCGCGTCCATCCGCCTGCTGGCCGACGGCAAGGAAGTCGTGCGCGCAAGCGCGCTGCGCATCCGCAAGCTCGACGCCGTGCTGCCGACGGAAGAGCCCTTTCCGCCTCTCGACCTACCATTGCCCGAAGACAGCACCGATGCGCTGGGCGGCGCCATGTCGACGACGCCCTTCCTGTCGGGCCTCGAAATGCGGGCAGCCAAGGGCGCCTTCAACAAACCCGGGCCCGCCGCCATCTGGTATCGCGCCTCACGGCCGATCGTCGACGGTGCGGACCTGTCGCCCTTGATGCGCGCCGCCATCGCCGCCGACTTCTGCAACGGCACCTCGGCGTTCCTGTCGTTCAAGCACTGGACCTTCATCAACGCCGACCTGACGGTCAGCTTGGCGCGCGAGCCGGTCGGCGACTGGATCCTGCTCAATGCCGAGACCTGGGCCGGCCCCGACTCGGTCGGCATCGCCGCCGCCCGCCTCGCCGACCGCCACGGCTACTTCGGCCGCGCGGTACAAAGCGTCCTGTTCGAGAAGCGCGGCTAACCGCGCTTCCAGGTCGTGCCCTTGGGCCCGTCCTCGAGGATCACGCCGCGGGCCTTCATGTCGTCGCGGAGTCGGTCTGACTCCTTGAAGTCCTTCGCCTTGCGCGCGGCCTGACGGGCCGCGATCGCGGCCTCGATCTCGGCTTCGGTCGGGCCGGTCGTGCCGGCCGGCGTCCAGCGGAACCAGGCTTCGGGATCTTCCTGCAACAGGCCGATCGCGTTGGCACCAGCGCGCAGTTCCGACGGATCGGTGAGCTGATGCAGCGCGCTGATCGCCAGCGGCGTGTTGATGTCGTCGGACAGCGCGTCCTCGACGCTCTGCGGCACCGGCACTGACGCCAGGGCTTTGCCGCGCAGCGCGCCGTACCAGCGATCGAGCGTGGCCTTGGCGGCCTGCAGCCCGTCGTGCGTGAAGTCGAGCGGCTGGCGATAGTGTGCCGACAGCAGCAGCAGGCGGATCGCCTCGCCGGGGAACTGGTCGAGCAGCTCGTGCACGGTGAAGAAGTTGCCGAGCGACTTGCTCATCTTCTCGCCGGAGATGTTGAGGAAGCCGTTGTGCATCCAGTACTTCGCCATCATGGCGTGACCGAAGGCCGAGCGGCTCTGCGCGATCTCGTTCTCGTGGTGCGGGAAGATCAGGTCGAGGCCGCCGGCGTGGATGTCGAACGTCTCGCCCAGCAGCGAACCGCTCATCGCCGAGCACTCGATGTGCCAGCCCGGCCGGCCACGGCCCCACGGACTATCCCAGCCCGGCTGCGCGTCGGTGGAGGGCTTCCACAGCACGAAGTCGGCCGCGTCCTTCTTGTAGGGCGCCACCTCGACCCGCGCGCCCGCGATCAGCTCGTCGCGCGGCTTGCGCGACAGCTGGCCGTAGTCGGCCATGCTCGGCACGCTGAACAGCGCGTGGCCTTCGGCGGCATAGGCATGGCCGTTGGCGATCAGCCGTTCGATCAGGGCGATCATCTGGCCGACATACTCGGTCGCGCGCGGCTCGTGGTCCGGCGGCAAGGCGCCCAACCGCTTCATGTCGCTCTGGTAAGCCGAGCCGGTGCGGCCGGTCAGCGCCTCGATCGTCTCGTTGTTGGCCGCGGAGCGGGTGATGATGCGGTCGTCGATGTCGGTGATGTTGCGCACGTAGGTCACGCGCGGATAGCGCCGCTTCAGCAGGCGATAGAGCACGTCGAACGCCACGACGGGCCGCGCATTGCCGATATGGACATAATCGTAGACCGTCGGGCCGCAGACGTAGAGCCGCACATGGGCCGGATCGAGCGGCACGAACGGCTCTTTTTCGCGCGACAGCGTATTGTGAATAATGAGGGACATCGCCCTACTCCCGAATCAAATGCAGACGAAGATCGACAAGGCCCAGGAAGGCCTCAGACCTCGATACATCGCGCGCCGACCGCGCCCGGGAGAACAAACGACGACATTCGGCCTCTTTATACGATGCGATCCTGCCGCGCAAATCCCGCTTCAAGGGAAGCCTTGCTACGCCGTCCGGCCGTTCAGGCGTGCCTCCGCTTTCGCGCGGCCGATCAGCGGCAGGAGCTTCGCCATCTCCGGCCCGTTCTCGCGCGCCGTGAGCGCCAGCCGCAGCGGATGGAACAGCGCCTTCCCCTTGCGCCCCAAGGAAGCGGCGAGCCCGGACGTCCAGCCCTTCCAGGTCGTTTCGTCCCAAGGCTCAGGCGGCAGCTTGCCGGCAGCTTCGGCCAGGAACGCCGCGTCCTCGATCGTTGGCGCAATCTCGCCGCGCACGACCGTCGCCCAAGCCTTCGCATCCTCGAGCTTGGCAAGATTGCCGCGTACGGCCAGCCACAGCGCTTCACCGAAGTCGGCGCCCAGCCGATCGCGCACGGCGTCGTAGGACATCGCGTGCAAGGTGCGAGCGCTGAGATGTGCGAGTTCCTCTTCCGAGAAACGCGCCGCGGCACGGCCGACGCGCGCGAAATCGACCGTCGCAACGAGACGATCGAGCGATGTCACCGGCTCGACCGGATCGGCAGTGCCGATGCGGGCGAGCAGCGCATCGATCGCCAGCGCCTCGATGCCGCTCGCGCGCAGGTCGCCGATCGAGAGCGAGCCCGTGCGCTTGCTGAGGCCGGCGCCTGCGGCGTCGACCAGCAGCGGCAGATGGCCGAACACCGGTACGGCACCATCGAGCGCCTGGAACATCTGTATCTGCGCGCCGGTGTTGGTGACGTGATCCTCGCCGCGGACCACATGCGTGATCGCCATGTCGATGTCGTCGACCACCGACGTGAAGCTGTAGAGATAGGAGCCGTCGGCGCGCACCAGCACCGGATCGCTCTGACTCGCCTCGTCGACGTGCTGGGGCCCGCGCACGAGATCGTCCCAGCGCACTTCTTCGGTGATCAGCTTGAAGCGCCAGTGCGGCTTGCGGCCTTCGGCTTCGAGTTGGGCACGCATCGCGGCATCGAGCTTCAGCGCGGCGCGGTCGTAGACCGGCGGACGGCCCTGCGCCTGCAGGCGCTTGCGCTTGAAGTCGAGTTCTTCCGGCGTCTCGTAACAGGGATAGAGCCGGCCCGAGGCGATCAACCTGTCGCGTGCGGTATCGTAGTGCGCGAGCCGATCGGACTGGCGTTCCTTGAGGTCCCAACTCAGGCCCAGCCAGGCAAGATCCTGCTCGATCGCGGCTTCGTATTCGGGCTTGCTGCGCTGCCGGTCGGTATCATCGAGCCGCAGCACGAATTTGCCGCCCTGACGGCGCGCGAACAGCCAGTTGAACAAAGCCGCGCGGATGTTACCGACATGCAAAAGGCCGGTCGGGCTCGGGGCAAAACGGACAATAGGAGCGGCCATAGGCGACTTGTGGCTTTGCCGCATTGGCGGGTCAAGCTCTGTCAGTTAGTGTGCAATCAATGAGTGTTAGGGGAGCCAACAAATGAAACGCCGTCACCTCCTTGCCGCGGGCCTCAGCGCCGTCGCGGCCCCGTCCCTCGCCCCCGGTCTCGCACGGGCGCAGGCCAAGTATCCCGACCATCCCATCCGCTTCATCATCCCCTTCGCGCCGGCCGGCCCCACCGACATCATCGGCCGCAAGGCCGCCGAGAAGATGACCGGGCTGATGGGCCAGACCTGGATCGTCGACAACAAGGCCGGCGCCGCCGGCTCGATCGGCGCGGTCGAGGTCAAGAACGCGAAGCCCGACGGCTACACCCTGCTCTGTGCGCCCTCTTCTACCCACGCCATCAATCCGACGGCCTTCGTGAAGCCGCTCTACGACGCGGTGAAGGACTTCACGCCGATCGCCTCGATCTGCGTCAACCCGCTGGTGCTGGTGGTGCGCCCCGACATGCCCGACACGGTGAAGGGCCTGGTCGAGCTGATGAAGAAGAACCCGGGCAAGTATTCCTACGGCTCGTCGGGGGCGGGCTCGATCCTTCATCTCGCCGCCGAGTACTTCAAGCGCGAGGTCGGCGGCATGGACGTCGAGCACGTCCCCTACAAGGGATCGATGCCGGCACTGAACGACATGATGTCGGGACAGATCGCCTGGATGTTCGAGACATTCAGCACGACCCTGCAACTTCACAAGACGGGCAAGGCACGCATCCTGGCCTATGCGTATGAAAAGCGCGCCGAGATTGCGCCGGATGTCCCGACGATGATGGAAGCCGGCGTGAAGGACTATCAGGCCTATACCTTCAACCTGATCCTGGGACCGGCCGGCACGCCGAAGCCGGTGGTCGACACGATCGATCAGGCCGCGCGCAAAATGATGGCCGACCCCGACATGGTGAAGTTCCTGAACGACATCGCGGCCGTCCCGACGACCAACACGACGCCCGAGCTCACTGCGAAATTCATCCATGACGAGATCGCCAAATGGGCGCCGGTCATCAAGTCCGCGGGCGTCAAAATCGAGTAAAGTGAACGATCCAGTTTTGTAAAGCGTATGGAGTTGTCTCAATGAAGCGTCGTCATCTTCTTGCCTCGGGCCTGGCGGCCGTGGCCGCCCCGTCGATCGCCCCCGGTGTCTCGCGCGCGCAAGCCAAGTTTCCCGAACGGCCGATCCGTCTTGTGATCCCCTTCGCGCCCGCAGGACCGACCGACATCATCGGCCGCAAGGTCGGCGAGAGGATGACCGGGCTGATGGGCCAGACCTGGGTGATCGACAACAAGGCGGGCGCCGCCGGTTCGATCGGTTCGGTCGAAGTCAAGAATGCCAAGCCGGACGGCTACACGCTGCTCTTCGCGACGTCGTCGACGCATGCGATCAATCCGACCGCCTACGTGAAGCCACTCTACGACGCGGTGAAGGACTTCACTCCGGTCTCCTCGATCTGCGTCAATCCGGCGGTGCTGGCGGTGCGTATGGACATGCCCGACACGGTCATGGGCCTGGTCGAGCTGATGAAGAAGAACCCGGGCAAGTACTCCTACGGCTCGTCCGGCACGGGCGGCATCTTCCATCTGAGCGGCGAGTACTTCAAACGCGAGGTCGGCGGCATGGATGTGGAGCACATCCCGTACAAGGGGTCGGGACCGGCGCTGAACGACATGATGTCGGGACAGATCGCCTGGATGTTCGACACCTTCGCCACGATGCTGCCGCTGCACAACGCCGGAAAGATCCGCATCCTGGCCATCGCCTACAGCGCGCGTTCGCCGATTGCGCCGCAGATCCCGACCATGATCGAGGCGGGCGTGAAGGGCTACGAAGCCTATACGTTCAACCTGATCCTGGGGCCGGCCAACCTGCCGAAGAACGTCGTCGAGTCGCTCGACCAGGCGTCGCGCAAGATGCTGGCCGATCCCGACATGGTGAAGTTCCTGAACGACGTCGGCGCGCCGCCGACGCCCGACACCACGCCGGAAAAGACAGCGAAGTTCATCACCGACGAGATCGCCAAGTGGGCGCCGGTCATCAAGGCCGCCGGCGTAAAGGTCGAGTAGGAGAGGTTAGCGGGTCGCGGGCGGCGCCAAGGGAATCGGCGGCGTCGACGCGGCCGGTACCGTCGGGGCCACCGGCGACAATCCGTCGTTCGAGCCCTTCGGTACGTTCGACGTGGACGACGTGACCGGAGCATATTCGCCGCCGCTCACGCCCGGCTGGGCGCTGCCGGGACCATAGCCAGGACCGGCCCGACCGCCTTCGCTGGGCACCGCGACCGTACCGGTCGCCACCGCGCCGGTGCTGCTGATGAAGTAGCCGGCGACAGCGTTCGATGAGATCGTGCTGTCGGTCTTGGCCTCGTAACTGACCTCGCCCAGGACCGCGCCGTTGCGGTCGAGGCGATAGCCGTTGGCATCGAGATGATAGCCGCGGTCGTCGACCCTGGTGCCGTCGGGCAGCACGCGGATCGGCGCCGGCTGTTTCACGTAGCTGTACTCAGGCTTCGGAAGGTAGCTGCTGCATCCCGTGATCGCCAAACCAACCAGTACAAAGGCCAACGAACGCGGTGCCGCCATCTATCCCCCTAAGGCTGGGTCGACTGCGGGCTGATAATGTTCCCGTTTCGATCGAGCCGGTTTCCCTGCCCATCATAGCGGAAGTTGTACTCGTCCTTAAAGGCTTGAACGCCTGCCGGGGCGTCATTTCTGGGTTCCACATACGGCGGAGCGGGATAGCTGGTGGACGTCGAATAGGTCGTGACCGCCGTGTAGCCGTAGGCCGGCTGCGACGTAACGACCGCCGCCGTCTCGCCGCGGTAGCGGCGGGCGTCCATTTCGCGGCCCACGCAGCGATCGTAGCGGGCCGAGCCCGGATCGAGGCCGTAGGAATAGCAGGCGGACCGGGCATCGTCGGCCAGGGTGACGTCGCTGTAGCTGGCTGCGACTCGGCCGCGCAGGCGGGCGTCGTGCTCGCGGCTCACGCAGCGGTCATAGCCGACCGAGCCGGCCGGGAAGCCGTAGTCGAGGCATGCCTGTTCGGAGCCGGTGGGCACCACCACGGCCTGGGACGTCGGCACCGTGGTCGTCGTCGAGTAGGTCGAGCAGGCGCCAGCCGACAGGCCGATCGCCACCATGAAAAGCATCCTGGATCGGGTCATCGCGTTCTCCTCCGCATTCACCTCAACGGCAAACGCGGAGAGGAGCGACCGGTTGCGCGCAGGATGCGTGAATCAAGCGGCTTTCTTCACCATCTCGTCCCGCAGCTCGCGCCGCAGGATCTTGCCCACGTTGGTCTTGGGCAGCACCGACCGGAACTCGATGTGCTTCGGCCGCTTGTAGCCGGTGAACTCCTTGGCGCAGAACGCCTTCACCGCCTCGAGCGTGAGGGCCGGGTCCTTCTTCACGATGAACAGCATGACCGCCTCGCCCGACTTCTCGTCGGGGACGCCGATCGCGGCACACTCGAGCACGCCCGGTAACCCCGAGACCACCGCTTCGATTTCGTTGGGGAAAACCTTGAAGCCCGAGACGACGATCATGTCCTTCTTTCGATCGACGATCTTCACATAGCCCTCGGCATCCATCACGCCGATGTCGCCCGACTTGAAGAAGCCGTCGGGCGTCATGACCTTCGCCGTCTCGTCGGGACGCTGCCAGTAGTCGCGCATCACCTGCGGCCCCTTGATCGCGATCTCGCCCGATTGGCCGAGCGCCACCTCGTTTCCGTCGTCGTCGAGGATGCGGATCTCGACGTTGGGCATCGGCAAGCCGATCGAGCCGGTATAGGCCTCGGAGTCGGTGGGGTTGCAGGTGACGCCGGCAGAGGTCTCGCTGAGCCCATAGCCTTCGACGATCGGGCAGCCGGTGATGGCCAGCCAGTTCTTGGCCACGACCTCCTGCACCGCCATGCCGCCGCCGTTGGTGATGGCGAGGCCGGAGAAGTCGAGCTTGCCGAAGTCGGGCCGGTGGGCGAGACCGTTGAACAGCGTGTTCACACCCGGGAAGATGTTGATGCGATGCTTGGCCAGCGTCTCGATCGTGCCCTTCAGGTCGCGCGGATCGGGGATCAGGATGTTGAGCGCGCCGGTGCGCATGCCGAGCAGGCCGCAGGTGACGAACGCGAAGACGTGATAGAGCGGCAGCGCGCAAACGATGGTGGCCTGCCCATCGATCTTCTTGCGCTTGAGGCCGGGCTGCATCCACGCCTCGGACGCCAGCAGGTTGGCGACCAAGGTGTGATGCAGCAGAGTCGCGCCCTTGGCGACGCCGGTCGTGCCGCCGGTGTATTGCAGCACCGCGACGTCGTCCGGACCGAGGTCGGGCCGGTCGAGCTTCATGGTGCGGCCCGAAGCGATCGCATCCTTGAATTTGAAATGGCCCGGCAGCGCATAGGGCTTCACCAGCTTGCGCACCCGGCGGACGACGAAGTCGACGATCAGCCCTTTGGGGAATCCTAAAAGGTCTCCCATCGCCCCCACGATCACGTGCTTCACGGCCGTTCCCGCGATCGCCTGCTCGAGCGTCGAGGCGAAGTTCTCCAGCACGATCACCGCCTCGGCGCCGGAGTCCTTCAGCTGATGCTCGAGCTCGCGCGCGGTGTAGAGCGGGTTCACGTTGACGGCGATGAAACCCGCGCGCAGCACAGCCGCGATCGCCACGGGATACTGCAGCACGTTCGGCATCATGATGCCGACCCGCGCGCCGCGCTTCAGGCCCCTGCCCTGCAGCCAGGCCGCGAGCGCGCGCGACAGCGCGTCGAGTTCGCCGAACGTCAGCGCCTTGTCCATGCAGACATAGGCCCTGGCGTCGCGGTACTTGGCAAAGCTCTCCTCGACCAGCGCCACGACGCTGGGGTAGAGCGACGGGTCGATGTCCGCCGGGACTCCCGGCGGGTAGTTCTTGAGCCAGAAACGGTCCACGGCGCTCTCCTGATCGGACCGTATCCTAGCCGAGATCGCGGCCTACTTCTTCTCGATGCCCGAGCGGATCTCGTCGAGCGATTCCTTCATCCGCTCGTGCACGATCGACAGTGCCTCGCCGGCCGATTTCTTGGTGAGTTCGGCGATGTCGCGCGTGTTGGCGATCGCGGCCTCCATCGCCCTCTTGGCGTAGTCGGCATGCTTGGCCGCCGCATCGTGCGCCGACGCGCCGGGCTGATATTCCTTGGCCAGCGCCGTGATGTCCTTGACCGCTTCCTCGAAGATCTCGCGCTGCTTGCGGGCGATCTCCTGCGCGCCGCTCGCCGCGGCCTGCCAGGAGCGCGTCATGGCATCCAGGTTCTTCTGGTGATGTTCCATGATCTTGCCCATGTCGAAGGACGGAACGTTGAGCTGTTCGCCCATCGTCTTGAACATGTCGGTGAAAGGCTTGGTAGGGTCGGACATTCGAACCTCCTGTTGAGTGCGGACCAAGCTTCAACCCCTGATCGTCCGCGTGCAAGGCCAATCCGGCAGGCGGTCGATCATGGCATTATTGAAACGGATATGTTGCAGGCAGCATTGCTCCGTCGGCTATAATCCGGTCAACGCAAAGCCACAGGAGGAACGCAATGAAGGTCGGATATATCGGTGTCGGCAACATGGGCGGTCCCATGTGTCGCAACCTCATCAAGAAGAGCAACCACGCGGTCACTGTGTTCGACCTGAACCCGGCCGCGGTGAAGACCTGCACCGATCTCGGCGCCACGGCCGGCAAATCGATCGCCGACGTGACCCGCGATGCCGACGTGGTCATGACATCGCTGCCCATGCCCCGCGACGTCGAGGCCGTGACTTTGGGCGACAACGGCATCCTGGCCACCCTCGCCAAGGGCAAGACCTATATCGACCTCTCGACCAACGCGCCGTCGATGGTGAAGAAGATCGGCGCCGCCATGGCCGCCAAGGGCATCACAATGCTCGACGCCCCGGTGAGCGGCGGCACGGTGGGCGCGGAAGCCGCGACCATCGCAATCATGGTGGGCGGCGACAAGAAGGCCTTCGACGATGCCCTGCCGGTGCTGCAGTCGTTCAGCGCCAACGTGATCTACATGGGAGCCCTCGGCAGCGGCACCGTGGCCAAGCTCTGCAACAACATGATGGCCTTCTGCAATGCCGCTGCGGCGTCGGAAGCCCTGATGCTGGGTGTCACCGCCGGCCTCGATCCGGCCAAGCTCGTGCAGGTGATCGCAAGCTCCAGCGGCAATTCCAGCATCTTCAAGCCGTTCTCCGAGCGTGCGCTGTCGGGCAAGTTCTCGCCGCCCTCCTTCGCGCTCAACCTCGCGCACAAGGATCTGCATCTGGCGATGGAGCTCGCCGACGAACTCGACGTGCCGCTGCCCTTGGGCTCGGCCACGCACAACCTCCAGCGCATGGCCCGCAAGATGGGCATGGGCAACAACGACAGCTCGACGATCCTGCAGGTCTACGAGAAGACCCTGGGCAAGACCGTCAAACCATGAGTTGAAGGAACGGCGGCAACGGGCGGCCCTGCGACAGCAGGTAGCGGCTCATCGCGCCTGCCACTTTTGCCACCGGCGGCCGGGCACTCATCCGGTCGCGCCATGCCCGCAGCCGTGGATGGACGCCGGTCATCGGCACACCCCAGCGCTCGCCGAACAGCTGGGCCATGTAGAGTGTGATGTCGGCATAGGAGAAGTCGTCGCCCGCGAGCCACGTCCGCGCGCCCAGTGTCCGCTCCACGTCGTCGTAGACGGCGCCCGCGGCCGCGCGCGCGGTGACGGCAGCGGAATCGTCCGGCGTCTGCGCCAACCTCATCAGCTGCACGATCGGCGGGAAGTAGATCTCGTCCATTACGTGCTCGAGCAACCGGGCGCGCGCCTTCGCCCCGGGCTCCGACGGCCACAGCGCCGGCGTCGGCTTGATCGTTTCGAGATACTCGAAGATCTGCGTCGAATCGAAGATCTCGAGATCGCCGTCGATCAGCACCGGCACCTGCTGCTTGGGATTGATGCGCGCGACGTCGGGATGCTTGGGCTGGTAGAGCGTCTTCATCTCGAACGGCACCATGACCAGGTCGAAGTCGATGCCTTTCTCATGCAGCGCGATCTCGGCCTTGGCGCCGAACATGCTGAGCGGACCGGAGTAGAGTTTCATGAGCCCGTCGGACGGCTCAGCCCAGGCCCTTGATCAACCCGCGGCCGGTGCGGAACTCGATGCTCGACCCGGTGAAGGCATCGCCCAGGGGCTCCGCCTGGCCGCCCAGATATTGCGCAAGGAAGGCTTCGGTCGCGGCGGCGAAGGCGACACGATTCTGGACGCGCCCCAGCGCGTGGCCCTCGTCGGCGAAGGTTGCGTAGGTAACGAAGGCCTTGCGCTTCTGCAGCGCCGCCACGTACTCGTCCGACTGCGCGATCGGCACGCGGACATTGTTGGCGCCATGGCCGATCAGGACGGGGCACTTCACCCGATCGACGTAGGACAGCGGCGACCGCGACGCCAGGAACGTGCGGCCGGCCTCGCTCGAACCATCCGCACCCAGCCGTACGCGAAGCGACGGCAGCGATGGCTTCCAGTACTCGGGAATCTTCTCGGCATAGGCCACCAGGTTCGTCATGCCCCCGAGGGAGATCGCGCAGGCAAAGCGGTCGGGCGTCACGCCCGCACCGATCAGCGCCGAGTAGCCACCGTATCCGGTCCCGCAGATCGCAACGCGCAGCTCTTGCGCGATACGCTCGTTGGTCGCCCACTCGAACGCATCGAGCAGGTCGCTCTGCATCTTGTCGGCCCACTCGCCGTCGCCGGCATTCGCGATCTTCTTTCCGAGACCGATCGAGCCGCGATAGTTGACGCTCAGTACGTTGTAGCCGCGATTCGCGAGCCACTGATGCGTGGCGCTGAAGTCGGGATAGTCGCGCGCCCACGGCCCGTCATGTACGAGGATCACCAGCGGACCGGGCTGCCCGACATCGAGACCGACGCCGCGCGTCAGGTAGCTGACCAGCCGCAGGTCGCCGCGCGTCGGAATGACGACCGGCTCCATCTTCACCAGCTTCGTGCCGTCGAGCGCCACACGACTCGAGAACAGGGGCGTCGTCGTGCGATCGCTGCGGCGGTAATGGAAGTAGCGCCCGGGCTTCGCCGACGGCTCGGCGTAGACGATCCAGTTGGCGCGATCGTCCGACAGGTTGAACTTCACGATATCGCCGTCGATCGACGCCTGCTGGCGATCCATATCGGGCGCCGCCGCCGGATCCAGCGAGTACCAGCGCCGACGCGTGTAGGTGAGCGCCGCCGCGATCGGCCTGCGGGTCACCGGATCGACCACGAGCTGGTTGAAATCGGCCGACCGGTTGTCGACGAGGATGCGCGGCTCGCCGTCTGGCAGGGCCTGCCCCAGCACGGCCGCGCTGTCGCGTCCCTTGGCGTCGAACCAGTAGAGCTGCTTGTCGTCGTCGGAGATACCGGCGAGTTCGGTCGTGTAGCGCTCGTCGATGCCGATGCTGCGAAACACCGAACCTGCACCCGGGCCGAACGTCTTCACGATGTCGACGCCGCCGCCGCTGCGGTAGCGCAGGCCGTACAACACGTGGAACTGGGAGTTGGTGTAGAGCCGGACGAATTCGTCGTTCTTGAAGGCCAGCGTCCGCTCGCCCGTCGCGGCGTTGACGCGATAGAGGTCGAAGAAGCGCTTGTCGCGCTGGTTGTCACCGATCAGCAGATCGCCGGGGAAGCGCGGCGACACCTCCTGCACAAACGATCGCACGCCGGGTCCCGGCGAAAGCTCCTTGATCTCTCCGCTCTCGACATCGACGCTGAACGTCTGCCAGTTCTCGTCACCACCCTTGTCGCGGCAGAACGCGATGTGCCGACTGTCGCCGACCCAGCAGAACCCGTTCATGACGTCGCGGTCGGTGGCCTTGCTGAGCGCCTTGCCGGCCTTCGGGTCGGAAAGCGGCGCCACCCAGACGTTCTGTATGCCGTCGAGCGGTCCCAAGTAGGCGATGCGGCTGCCGTCGGGACTAACCGTGGTCGCGCCATAGTCGAGCGCGGAAAAGAACGCGCGACGCGGGATCATCTCGCCGGGCGGCGGAGCAGCGGTTGCGTTGCGCGCGAAGACGGCAACGCCGCCCGCGAGCACGAAGCCGCGCCTTCCGAAGCCAGATCCCGGCATTACGCCAAAACTCCCATGAGTCGCAGGGCGTCTCTATCACATCAGGACGAACATCGCGACTGCCGCGACAGCCATCATCGCCGTCGCCCCCCAGCCGAACACCCGCTGGCCTACAGTCGCCACGAAGTCACCCATCTGCTTGGCGTTCGATCCCACGATCATGAGGGCAATCATCACGGGTACGACGATCACGCCGTTCACCACCGCGCTCCAGAACAGCGCCTTGATCGGGTCGAGCGGCGACAGGTCGACGGCGATGCCCAGCACGATCCCGGCGCAGATCACTCCGTAGAAGCCGCGCGCCTCGCGCCAGGATCGCTCGAGGCCAGTGGTCCAGCCGAACACCTCGCCCGCCGCGTAGGCCGACGCCCCGGCCAGGACCGGCACGGCCAGCAGGCCGGTGCCGATGATGCCGAGGCTGAACAGGAAGAACGCGGCCTGCCCCGCGATCGGCTTGAGCGCTGCGGCGGCCTGTTCGGTCGACTGGATGTCGGTGTGGCCATTCGCGTGCAGGGTGATGGCCGTCGTCAGCATGATGAAGAAGGCGACGAGATTGGACGCGCCCATGCCGAGCCATGTCTCCCAGCCGATGCGGTTCAGCTCGCGCGACGCCTGCTCCGGCTTCTCGATCAGCGGGCCCGCATCGTCGTCGGCTTCCTCTTCCTCGACCTCCTGCGCGGTCTGCCAGAAGAAGAGATACGGACTGATCGTCGTGCCGAAGATCGCGACGATCAAGGTGAGCGTGTCGCCGCTCATGTCGAACTTGGGAAGCACGGCGCCCTTCGCCACCTGCAACCAGTCGATATGCACCGTGAAGACGATGCCGACGTAGGCGAACAACGAGAAGGTCAGCCACTTCAGGACGCCGACGTAGCGATGATAGGGAATGAACACGACCGCGGCGAGGGAGGCCAAGGCGAAGACCACGGTGAAGCCATGCCGCCCGCCGCCGACCAGCATTCCCGCCGCGGCGCCCATCGCCGAGACGTCGGCGCCGATGTTGATCGTGTTGGCGATGAACAGCAGCAGGACCAACCCTTGCACCACCCACCGCGGGAACACTGCCAGCATGTTGGTCGCCAGCCCCTTGCCGGTGACGCGGCCAATGCGGGCGCTGATCGACTGGACGGCGACCATCATCGGCCAGGTGATGACGATCGTCCAAAGCAGCCCGAAGCCAGTCTGGGCGCCGGCCTGCGAATAGGTGGCGATGCCACTCGGGTCGTCATCGGCAGCACCAGTGATGATGCCGGGGCCGATGCGTTGCGCGAGCGAGACCTTGCTCTTCGATGCGTCGGCCTTCTTAGCCTGGGAAGCCATTGACGATGGGATAGCGGCGCTCCTTGCTGATCGCCCGTGACGTGATCTTCACGCCAGGCGGGGCCTGGCGACGTTTGTATTCCGCAGCTTCGAGCAAACGCCAGATGCGTTTGACGGTTGCACCGTCGAACCCTTCTTTCATCAACTCTTCCGCCGACAGATCGCGCTCGATCAATCCGCGCAGGATGGCGTCGAGCGTCGGATACGGCGGCAGTGAATCCTCGTCCTTCTGGTCCGGACGCAGTTCAGCCGACGGCGGCTTGGTGATGATGCGATCGGGAATCACCACACCTTTGTTTCCCATCGCACCCTCCGGGAAGTGCGCGTTCCGCCACTTGCAGAGTTCGAACACCGTCGTCTTGTAGACGTCCTTCAACACATTGAAGCCGCCGCACATGTCGCCGTAGAGCGTGGCGTAACCCATCGCCATCTCGGACTTGTTGCCGGTCGTCACCACCATGCCGCCCAGCTTGTTCGACACCGCCATCAAGGTGACGCCGCGCGCGCGGCTCTGGATGTTCTCTTCGGTGACGTCTTCCTTGCGGTTGCCGAACAGCGGCAGCAGCATCTTACGGAAGGCCTCCATCGCGGGCTCGATGCTGATGATCTCGTACTGAAGGCCCATCGCTTCGGCGCAGGCTTTGGCATCCTCGAGCGAATGCGCGCTGGTGTACGGCGACGGCATCATGATCGTGCGCACGCGCGACGGCCCCAGCGCATCGGCGGCGACGGCGGCCGTCAGCGCCGAATCGACACCACCCGACAGGCCGATCACCACCGACGGGAACCCCGTCTTGTTCACATAGTCGCGCAGGCCCAGCATCATCGCCTGGTAAATCGATTCGATGTCACTGAGCTCGGGCGCGATCGGGCCGGGCAGGCACTCCCAGCTCTTCTGGCCGCGGCGGAACTCGACCGTCGCCACCTGCTCGCGGAACGAGGCAAGCTTGGCCTTGAGCGCGCGGTCGGCGCCCAGCACGAACGAGCCGCCGTCGTAGACAACCTCATCCTGGCCGCCCACCTGATTGACGTAGGCGAACGGCAACCCGCTCTCGACCACCCGCTGTACGCCGAGCTGCACGCGCACGTCCGTCTTGCCCGCTTCGTAGGGCGAGCCGTTGGGCACCAGTAGGATCTCGCCGCCGGTCTCGGCGATGCATTCGACGACATCGGGCGTCCACACGTCCTCGCAGATCGGCACGCCGATCCGCACGCCGTTGAACACCAGCGGCCCCGGCATCGGCCCCGGCGTGAACACGCGCTTGTCGTCGAACACACCGTAGTTCGGCAGATCGACCTTGAAGCGCTTGCCGACGATCTCGCCTTTATCGAGTGCCACGATCGCGTTGTAGAGCTTGTCGTCCTCGCGCCACGGCGTGGTAACGAACAGCGCCGGCCCGCCGTCCCTCGTGTCGGCGCGCAAGGCCTCGACCGCTTCGCGGCAGCGTTGCTGGAACGACGGCTTCAGCACCAGGTCTTCCGGGAAGTAACCCGCCAGCACCAGCTCGGAACAGACCATCAGGTCCGCGCCCTGCCTGGCCGCTTCCGCCCGCGCCGCCCTTACCTTCGCCAGGTTGCCGTCGACGTCGCCGACCTTGGGATTGAGCTGCGCGAGCGAGACCTTGAGACTGTCGCTCATGCTTAAGAGGGCTTGGCGGCCAGCACCTCGATCTCGACCAGCATCGCGGGATCGGCGAGGCCCTGCACGATCAGCAGGGTGGACGACGGATAGGGCTCCGCGGTGATGACGGCGTCGCGGGCGACGCGCGAGGCCGGGATGAAGCGGCTGTCGGTCAGGAACGTCGTCATCTTGACGATATCCTTGTAGCCCATGCCACCGGCCTTCAGGACTTCGCCGATGTTCTTCCAGACCTGCTCGCACTGGGCCTCGATCCCCGGCGCCAGCTTGCCGTCCGGCGCGGTGCCGACCTGGCCCGAGACGAAGAGCAGTTGCGTGCCCGCCGGCACTTCGGCCGCGAGACTGTATTTGCCGGAAAAGGACACCGACTTCGGATTGAGGAACTTGATGGCCATTGGTGGCTCTCCCATGTAAGGAGGCGCACGGTTTCAGGTCGGGGTACATGGCGTCAAGCACCAAGCCGGTTCATATCGTCGGCGGCGGATTGGCCGGCAGCGAAGCCGCGTGGCAGTTGGCGCAGGCCGGCGTGCCCGTGGTGTTGCACGAGATGCGGCCGGTGCGCGGCACCGAAGCCCATCTCACCGAGAACCTGGCCGAGCTGGTCTGCTCCAATTCCTTCCGCTCCGACGATGCCGAGAACAACGCCGTGGGCGTGATCCATGAGGAGATGCGCCGCGCCGACTCGCTGATCATGAAGGCGGCCGACACACACAAGCTGCCCGCGGGCGGCGCGTTGGCCGTCGATCGCCACGGCTTCTCCGCGGCTGTTCAAGAGGCGTTGCTCGCGCACCCTCTGGTCGAGTTGCGCCGCGAGGAAGTGGCTGGCCTCCCACCGGAAGAGTGGGACAGCGTCATCCTCGCCACCGGCCCCCTCACCTCGCCCGCGCTCGCCGAAGCCGTCGGCAAGGTCACCGGCGAGGCCGAGCTTGCCTTTTTCGATGCCATCGCGCCGATCGTGCATCACGAGAGCATCGACATGTCGGTCGCCTGGAAACAGTCGCGCTACGACAAGGGCGGCCCGGGCGGAGACGGCGCCGACTACATCAACTGCCCGATGGACAAGCCCGAGTACGAGGCCTTTGTCGCCGCACTCCTGGCCGGCGACAAGACCGAGTTCAAGGAGTGGGAGCACAACACGCCCTACTTCAACGGCTGCCAGCCGATCGAGGTGATCGCCTCGACCGGTCCGCAGACCTTGCGCTTCGGTCCGATGAAGCCGGTTGGCTTGCGCGACCCGCGCACCGAGCGCCGCCCGTGGGCCGTGGTGCAACTGCGCCAGGACAATGCGCTGGGCACCTTGTGGAACATCGTGGGCTTCCAGACCAAGCTGAAGCACGGCGAGCAGACGCGCATCTTCCGCACCATCCCCGGCCTGCAGAATGCCGAGTTCGCGCGGCTGGGCGGCCTGCATCGCAACACCTTCCTCAACAGTCCGCGCCTGCTCGACAGCACCCTGCGCCTGAAGGCGATGCCGCGCCTGCGCTTCGCCGGCCAGATCACCGGCTGCGAAGGCTATGTCGAGAGCGCCGCCGTCGGCCTGATGGCCGGGCGCTTTGCGACGGCCGAGCGCAAGGGCTACGCGCAGACGCCACCGCCGCTCAGTACCGCCATGGGCGCGATGCTGGGCCATATCACCGGCGGCGCGGATGCCACGACGTTCCAGCCGATGAACATCAACTTCGGCCTGTTCCCGCCGATCCCGGGCACCTTCAAGGGCAAGGAGCGCAAGCAGGCGATGGCCGTACGGGCGCTGAGGGATTTCGACCAATGGCTCAACCTCTCATTAGATAAGCTCGCGCAGGCACCCGCCGCGGCGTGATAGAGACCGGTCTATGACTCCCGCCGAACGCCGGCAGATGATGCTGAGCGGGCCCATCGTGCCCACCATCCTGAGCCTCGCCGCTCCGAACGTTCTCAACGTCGCAATGCAGAGCCTGGTCAGCATTTCCGACGGCTTCTTCATCGGCCAGTTAGGCGTCGTCGATCTCGCAGCGCTCGCCCTCGTTTTCCCGACACAGATGGCGCTGGGCCAAATGTCGGCCGGCGCGATGGGCGGCGGCATCTCCTCTTCCGTGGCGCGCGCCATGGGCTCGAACAACCGCGCGGCGGCGGAAGCGGCGGCGGCGCATGGGCTGGTCATCGCCGTCGGCATGGCGGCCCTCTTTGCGATCGTGTTCGTGGGCTTCGGTCATCTGATCTATGGCGCGCTGGGCGGCAGCGGCGGCGCCCTCGAGCGCGCGGTCTCCTACGCCCACGTGCTGTTCCTCGGCTGCCTCGCGCATTGGGTCTCCAACTCGATGGCCTCGGTGCTGCGCGGCACCGGCGACATGAAGACGCCGGGCTATGCCCTCGTCCTGGGCAGCGCGCTGCAGATCCCGCTCACCGGCGCGCTGACCTTGGGCTGGTTCGGCATCCCGAAGCTCGGCATCCAGGGACCGGCGACGGCAGCCGTCATCTCCTTCACCCTCTCGGCCCTCTGGATGGTGTCGCGCCTGATCGGGCCGAAGGCGGCGCTGCGCCTCAGCTGGCCGAGGGACGGCTTCAAGTGGCGCTCGTTCCGCGACATCCTGAAAGTCGGGCTCGTCGCCTGCCTCGTCGTTATCCTGACCAACGGCACGGTGCTGCTGGTGACCGGCCTGATCGGCCGCGGCGGCAACGCGGCGATCGCGGGCTACGGCATCGGCAGCCGGCTCGAATACATGCTGGTACCGATCAGCTTCGGCATCGGCGCCACGCTCACCGCGCTCGTCGGCACCAACATCGGCGCCAAGCAGCACGCGCGCGCCCAACGCATGGCCTGGAGCGGCGCGCTGATGGCGGGAGGCATTGCGGCCGCCATCGGCATCCTCGTGGCGCTCTGGCCCAACCTGTGGCTCAGCCTGTTCACCAGTGATCCGGAAGCGCTGCGGGTCGGCAGCACCTATCTGCATATCGTGGGCCCCGCCTACGGCTTCTTTGGCCTGGCCATGGCGCTCTACTTCGCGAGCCAGGGCACCGGCGAGATGGTCTGGCCGGTGACAGCCAACCTCGCGCGCATCCTCGTCGCCTCCTGCGGTGGCCTGCTGGCGCTCGACGTGCTGGGCTGGGGGCTTCACGGCGTCTTTGCCTTCGTGGCACTGGGCATCGTCTCGTTCTCGGCTATTCTTGCCTTCTCGACGACCCGCCCCGCGTGGCGGGCATGATCTGAACCACCGCCTGACCTGAACTGGGAGCAACGACCATGACCACCGGCCTTGAACTGCGTTCGCTGATCACCAAGAGCGGCGAACTCGAACTGTCGCTGGCCTCCGTCACCGTGCCCGAGCCCGGCCCCGATCAGGTCGTGGTCAAGGTCCAGGCCTCGCCGATCAACCCGTCCGACCTCGGCCTCCTCACCGGCCCTGCCGATCTTGCGCAAGCCAAGACCAGCGGCAGCGGCGCCGGCACCAAGGTGACCGCGCCGGTGCCGCAGACTGCGCTGCCCTTCCTCGCCGCGCGCCTCGACGAATCGATGCCGGTCGGCAACGAGGGCGCGGGCATCGTCGTGCAGGCGGGCTCCTCCGAAGCGGCCCAAGCGCTGATGGGCAAGACCGTGTCGATGATCGGCGGCGCCATGTACGCGCAATACCGCGTGCTGAAGGCCACCGACTGCCAGCCGCTGCCCGCCGGCACCACCGCCGCCGAAGGCGCGTCGTGGTTCGTCAATCCGCTCACCGCGCTCGGCATGACCGAGACCATGAAGCGCGAGGGCCACAAGGCGCTGGTGCATACCGCGGCCGCCTCGAACCTCGGCCAGATGCTGAACAAGATCTGCCTCAAGGACGGCATCGGCCTCGTCAACATCGTGCGCTCGGCCGAGCAGGCCAAGCTGCTGAAGGGCATCGGCGCCAAGCATGTCGTCGACTCGACGGCGCCCACCTTCCTCGAAGACCTGACGCAGGCGCTGGTCGAGACCGGCGCCACCATCGCCTTCGATGCGATCGGCGGCGGCAAGCTGCCGGGCCAGATCCTCACCGCCATGGAAATGGCGATCAACAAGACCGCCAAGACCTACAGCCGCTACGGCTCCTCGGTGCACAAGCAGGTCTATATCTACGGCGGCCTCGACACCGGCCCGACGATCCTCAACCGCTCCTACGGCATGATCTGGGGCGTGGGCGGCTGGCTGCTGACGCCGTTCCTGATGAAGATCGGCCGGCCCGAGCAGGTTCGGCTCCGCGAGCGGGTCGTGGCCGAGCTCAAGACCACCTTCGCCAGCCACTACACCAAGACCGTGTCGCTGACCGAAGCGCTGCAGCTCGACAATCTGCACGCCTACGCCAAACGCGCGACCGGCGAGAAGTACCTGATCGATCCCAGCAAGGGCTGAGACGCGATGACGGGCGAGTCCCTGCGCGGCCGCGCGCCGTACGTGCCGATCCACAAGCGGCCGAAGCTCGTGCTGCCGAACGACGCGCGCGTGGCGGTGTGGACCATCGTCAACGTCGAGAACTGGGATCCGACCGGCGCCATGCCGCGCGCCGTGCTCTCGCCGCCGATGGGCCAGCCGCTGCTGCCCGATGTGCCCAACTGGGCGTGGCACGAGTACGGCATGCGGGTGGGCTTCTGGCGCTTCCTCGACGTGCTGAACGCCCGCAAGCTCAAGGCGACCTTTGCCCTGAACTGCACCGCGACCACCGTCTACCCCGAGGCCTGCGAGGCCGCGCGCGACGCCGGCTGGGAGTTCATGGGCCACGGCTTCACCCAGAAGCCGATGCACAAGCTCGACGACCAGCGGACCGCGATCGCCGACACGATCAAGGCGATCAAGGACTTCACCGGCCGCCCGCCGCGCGGCTGGGAGAGCCCCGGCCTCACCGAGACCGACGAGACGCTCGACATCCTGGCCGAGCAGGGAATCGAATATGTCGCCGACTGGGTGCTCGACGAGCAGCCGCTGAAGCTCAAGACCCGAACCGGCGCGATGTACTCCGTGCCCTACACGGTCGAGGTGAACGACGTCGTCATGAGCGCCGTGCAGCAACAGCCCTCCGACGAGATCTGGCGCCGCGGCCGCGACACCTTCGACCGCCTGCTGCTCGACGGCGCCACCACGCCGAGGGTGATGGCGATCTCGATCCATCCCTATCTCACCGGCGTGCCGCACCGGATCAAGTATCTCGAGATGCTGTACGACTACATCCTCGGCCAGCCCGGCGTGGTGATGTGGACCGGCGCCGAGATCCTCGACTGGTACAAGCGTCAGACCGCCTAGAGCAGAGCGGAACCTGCACCTCACCCTGAGGAGGCCGCGCTTTAGCGGCCGTCTCGAAGGGTGGGAACGTGCACCTCGTCTGTTGTCCACCCTTCGAGACGCGCGCAAGAGCGCGCTCCTCAGGGTGAGGTGAGTCCGTTGAGGCGGAACACGACATAGCAGCGTTCCGGAAGCCAATGCGTTGGCTCTCGCATGCTCTCCCCTGACGACACCCATGACGACGTCCGCGGCGGCCGTGCCCCATGGCAGGCCGCCCATCACATCGCGCGTCCGCCGCTGACCGAAGACCGGCGCTGCGGCGTGCTGGTCGTGGGCGCGGGCATCACCGGGGCGTTGATGGCCCAGCACCTCCGCGCCGAGGGTCACGACGTCTGCGTGATCGACCGCGAGCGGCCGGGCCTCGGCAGCACGGCGGCCAGCACAGCCATGCTGCTGTGGGAGATCGACAAGCCGCTCGCGACCCTGACCGAGATCTACGGCTTCGAGCACGCAGCGCGCGTCTATCGCCAGAGTCTCGCCGCCGTGTCGGGCCTGAAGGAACTCGTCGCCACGCATCGTCTCTCCTGCAGCTTTCGCCCCCGCTCCTCGCTCTATCTCGCGGCTGGCGAACATGGCGCGCGCACCCTGCTGGCCGAGCACGAGTTGCGGCAGCGCGCTGGCCTGCCGGGCGTCTTCCTCGACTACCGCACGCTTCGCAGCGCATACGGCTTCGACCGCGAGGCGGCGCTGCTGTCTCCCGGCGCCGCCGACGCCGACCCACTCTGCCTGGCGCGCGGCCTGATGAGCGAAGTCGTCGCCGCGGGCGCCGCCTTCTTCGACGCCGACGCCGTACGCTACGAGGACGGCGGCAAGACCGTCGCCGTCACGACGAGCGATGGCGCCACGATCGAGGCCGACTGGGTCGTGCTCGCGACCGGCTACGTCATGCCCGACTTCGTGCAGTCGCCGCTGCACAGCATCTCGTCGAGCTGGGCGATCGCCACCCCGCCGCAGCCCGAGAAGAACCTGTGGCGCGACGGCGTGCTGATCTGGGAAGCCGCCACCGACTATCTCTACGCTCGCACCACCGCCGACCATCGCATCATCATCGGCGGCGAAGACGACACCGAGATGAGCGATCCCGACGAGCGCAACGCCCAGACCCCGAAGAAGACCGAGGCCCTGCTCGCCAAACTGCGCGCCCTGCAGCCCACCGCAGATGCTGTCGCCGACAAGGCCTGGTCCGGCGCCTTCGGCCAAACCCTCGACGGGCTGCCGCTGATCGGTGCCATTCCCGGTCGCTCGCGCATGCTCGCGGCGTACGGCTATGGCGGCAACGGCATCACCTTCAGCTTCCTCGCCTCGCGCCTGATCGGAGCGACGATCGCGGGCCGCCACAAGGCCGAGTACGACGACTACAGTCTCGAACGGCCACTGCCCGCGCTCCCGGAGGATTAGGGCTCGTCGTCTTCATCGGCCAACGGGTCGTAGTCGACCAGACACTTCCCCTCATTGTCGTAGGGCTCGTATCTGGGTGTGCCCCAGCTCACCGGCCGGATTTGCATATGCTCGGGAATCTCGCTGCACGGCTGCCCGCCCATCAGCGGCGGCGGCGTGGGCAGCACTTCAGGCGGTGGTTTCGGCGGCGGCGACGGCGGCTGTTCGAGCAGCCGCTTTTCCGGCTTCAGCGCCTCGGCCTTCGCTGCTTCGCGTCGATGCGCTTCTTCCTTCTTCGCGCGCTCGCGGTCTTCCTCCATCTTCGCGCGCTTGCGTTGGAGCGCGAGCAGGTCCATCTGCAGCTCGATCGCGCGCAGCCGGCCCCACCAGCGCAGCCACTCGATCTCGCTGTCGAGCCGGTTGAGGCGCGCCTTCAGGCTCATGCGAGTTGCTTGCGGTAGGAGCGCAGCTCGGCTTCCATGACTTCGACTCGCTTCTCCTGCGCCACCAGCTCGAAGGCCTTGCGGTGCGTCTCCAGCATCGACGCGAGGCCAACGCCCTCGTGCGGCGTGATCGTGCCGGCGGTGATTGCCGCGGCGACGGCAGCGTGTGCGGCGAGCAGATCTTCCGGCGTCTTGATCGGCGGCAGATCGACGTTCGCCGCGCGTCCCCTGGGCGTCGACCAGATACGATTCAGCACCAGACGCGCCGCCACGCGATCGCCCTCCGACGCTGCCTTGACCATCGCCGCGACCATCGTCCCGGCGTCGGTCTCGGCCTGTTTGTCGAGCATGAGATTGATGGCGTTGCGGCTGCCGCGCGGCCGGCCCGGCCCGCCGGGGTGACCGTTCTTGAACTTGCCCATGAGATGACTCCGCCCGAGCGCGAGCCGCGCTCTCATTAAATAAATGGAAATTTAATGGCCGCGCCCCGTGCGAGCGCAGCCGCCACGGGCAGAGTCTAAGCTTGTTCCGGAAAACCCCGACTTATGGTCGTTATATCCAATATAATTCGATGGAATATGACTTTTACGACAGTCGAGTCGGCGCTCAATCGCCCAGCGCCGCCCCGTCGCGCCGAGGATCGGCACCGCCCTGAAGGCCGTCCTTCGTCACCTTCAGCGCCTGCATGCCGGTGTCGATCGGGATCAGGCGCAGCGTGTGGCCTTCGGCGCGCAGCGCCTCGGCTTGCGCGGCGGGCGGCGTGTCCTTCTCGATCACCTGGTCGCCGGTTTGCGCACCGATGCGCGGCAACGCGACCGCAGCTTGCGGATCGGTGCCGTGCGCCAGCATCTCCGCGAGACCGACAGTCACCGCGTCGACGATCCACGCGCCGCCGCCCGCGCCCGCCACGATCTCGGGCTTGCCGTCCGCGCCAAAGACGATGGTGGGCGCCATTGTGGTCGAGGGCCGGCGTCCGGGCGCCATCGCATTCTGCGCCTCGGGGTTGGGCGCGAAGTTCGACAGGCCGTTGTTCAGGGTGAAGCCCATCGGCACGACCCGCGCGCCGAAGTTGAGGTTGTTGGTCACCGTCATCGCCACCGCATTGCCCGCGGCATCGACGACCGCGACATGCGTGGTGCCGGCGATGATCAGCTGTTCCGACTCGGGCGGCAGCGCGCCGTGGCGGCGGGGCGGATCGCCGGCCGGGGCGCGCTCCATCGCCTTGGGCTCGGCGATCAACGCCGACCGCGTGTCGAGGTACGCAGGCGTGATGAGGCCGTCGGTCGGCACGTCGCGCTGGTCGGGATCGGCGACCCAGCGGCGCCGGTCCGCCGTCGCGAGGCGGCTGGCTTCGAGGAAAAGATGCGTGGCCTCGACCGAGCCGAAACTGAGGCGCGCGTAATCGTGCCGTTCGAGAAGGCCCAGCTGCTGGACGACCGCGACGCCGCCCGAGGCCGGCGGCCCGGCGGTGCAAAGACGATGGGCGAAGACGGTGGCGCAGAGCGGCGGGCGTTCCTGCGCTTTGTAGGCCGCGAGGTCGGCGGCGGTGATGCTGCCGGGATAGGCCGAGCTCTTTGCCGCCTCGACGATCGCCTCGCCCACAGGTCCGGCATAGAGCGCCGACGGTCCCTGCTCCGCGATCAGCTTCAAGGCCCGCGCCTGTTCGGGATTGTGCACGGTCGTTCCCGTCGCCAGCGGCGCGCCGTCATTGTCGAAGTAGAGCGCGTGCAACGCCGGGATGGCGGCGTACGGCGCGGGGCTGCGTATCAGCACTGTGTGCAACTCGTGCGGCATCAGGAAACCCTGCTCGGCGATGCGCGCCGCGGGCTCGACCAGGCGCGCCCACGGCAGCTTGCCGTGCTTGGCATGCGCCAACGCCAACAAGGCGACCTCGCCCGGCACGCCGGCGGCGCGGCCGCTCCGCGCGATGTTGAAGGCAACAGGCTTGTTGGCCGCCTCGTCCGGCGTCAGCAGCGTGGCGCCAACGCCGGCCGGCGCCGACGACAGGCCCTCGTAGTAGTGGAGCTGCGCCGCGCTCCCGTCCCACGCCAGCATCAGCCCACCACCGCCCAGCCCGGAAGCCTGCGGTTCAACCACGGAGAGCACGAAGGCCGCGGCGATCGCCGCATCGACGGCGCTGCCGCCGTCGCGCAGCACGTCGAGGCCGGCCTGGCTCGCCAGCGGATGCGCGCTCGCCACCATCTGGCGCGAGGCATGGGCGGGCTCAGCTTGGGCAGCCGGTGCTACGAATAGCAGGACAAGAAGAAGCCAACGCATCATTTGCCTCCGGTGACGTCGAGGAACGTGCCGGTGATGAAGGACGCCTCCGCGCTTGCCAGCCACAGGATCGCGCGCGCGACCTCCTCCGGTTGACCGCCTCTGCCCATCGGGATCGAGTCCTTGACCCGATCGACCCGCCCCGGCTCGCCGCCGCTGGCATGCATCTCGGTGTAGATATGGCCTGGCCGGATGCAGTTCACGCGTATTCCCTCACGCGCCACTTCCTTGGCGAAGCCGATGGTGAAGGTCTCCAGCGCGCCCTTCGACGCGGCGTAGTCGACATATTCGTTGGGGCTGCCGAGCCGGGCCGAGGCGGACGAGATGTTGATCACCGAGCCGCCGCGCCCGTTGTGGCGTGTCGACATCCGCTTCACCGCCTGCTGGGCACAGAGGATGGGACCGATCGCGTTGACCGCAAAGATGCGCTGCATCCGCTCGAAGCCCAGGTCCTCCAGCCGCGACTGCCGCGCCAGCACCCCGGCGTTGTTCACCAGCACGTCGATGCGGCCGAACTTCTGGTCGATCGCCGCGAACATCTGCGCGACCTGCTCCGGGTCGGCGCTATCGGCGTGCACGGCCAAAGCCCGGCGTCCGGCGGCTTCGACATCCGCCGCCACCGCACGAGCGGCCACCTCGTTCGAGATGTAGCTGATCGCGACATCGTAGCCTTGGGCCGCCGCCAACCGCGCGGTCGCCGCACCTACGCCGCGGCTTCCGCCCGTGATCAGAATGACGGGCGCCTGAGACACGGTATCCATCTATCCAAACCTTCTTTTAGAGCTAGAGCCTGACCTGACGCCCGACCTCGAGGAACCTGTCCGCGGGCAGGTCAAAGCGATCGGGGGCACGGACGGCGTTACGGTACAGGAAGGCGAACAACCCGCGCTGCCAGGACGGCAGCTGCGGATGGTGCTGGCTGCTGACCACTTCGTCGCTCGCGGCAAAATACAGGGCATCGTCGAGGCTGAGGGGGCAGCCCTGGGCCTGCGCATGCTGCAACGCGACTACCAAGTTGGGCACTTCGATGAAGCCGAACCGGACCGTGGCGTGCCACAGGCCGTCGGCGATGTGCTTGACCTCGGCGCGGCTCGCCTCCTCGACCCTCGGCACCTCCTCGAACACGATCGTCAGAGTGACGACGATCTCCTGCAGCGCCTTCATCTGGGCCACGTGATTGATCAGCACCGGCGGTATGGTGAGCGTCGTGCGGCTGAGGAACACCGCCGTGCCCGGCACCCGCGGGATGCGTCCGCTCTCGAGTTCGGCGAGGAAGGTCTCGGGGCTCTTGTGCGTCTCGGCCAGCTTGGCCGCGACGGCGCGCACGCCGCGGTGCCACGTCGTCATGACGGTGAAGATCACGACGCCGAACAGCAGCGGGATCCAGCCGCCTTCCGGCAGCTTCAGCAGGTTGGCCGCAAAGAACGCGATGTCGACCACCAGAAAGGCGCCGCTCACCAGCAGCGCCGCGACGATCGGCCAGCGCCAGATGTCGCGCATGGCGTTGTAGAGCAGCGCCGTGGTCAGCAGCATTGTCGTCGACACCGCCGTGCCGTAGGCGCCTGCCAGCTTATCCGAGCTGCCGAAGCCGTAAGTCAGCGCCAGGGTGCCGATCATCATCGCCCAGTTCACGAACGGCACGTAGATCTGGCCGTATTCATCGGCCGAGGTCTGGTGGATCTTCAGTCCCGGCAGCCAGCCGAGCTGCATCGCCTGGCGGGTGAGCGAAAAGGCGCCGGTGATGATGGCCTGGCTGGCGATGATGGTCGCGAAGGTGGCCAGCACGACCAGCGGGATCACGGCCCAGGCAGGCGCCAGCTTGAAGAACGGATTACCCTGGAGGCCCGGGTTCTCGATCAGCAGCGCCGTCTGCCCGGCATAGCTCAGCAGCAGCGCGGGCAGTACGACCGCGTACCAGGAAATGCGGATCGGCGTGCGGCCAAGATGGCCCATGTCGGCGTAGAGCGCCTCGCCGCCGGTGATCGCCAGGAAGACGCCGCCCAGCACCACGAAACTGTGCCAGCCATGGTGCGCCAGGAAACCGATCGCGTGGCGCGGATCGACGGCGGCGATGACCTGCGGATGGCGCAGCACGGCCAGCAGCCCCAGGACGGCGATGGTGGCGAACCACACCAGCATGATCGGCCCGAAGATTCGCCCGATTGTCGCGGTGCCGCGGGACTGGGCGGAAAACAGCGCCAGCAGGATCACGACCGCCGCCGGCACGACATAGGGCGTGAAATCATCGGTCACGACGTTCAGCCCTTCGAGCGCGCTCAGGACCGAGATGGCCGGCGTGATGATGCCGTCGCCATAAATCAGTGCGGCGCCGAACAATCCCATGATCAGCAGCGCGCCGGTGCGATAGCTCGCGGCATGACGGCTGGTGACCAGGGACATCAGGGCCAGGATGCCGCCCTCGCCGTGATTGTCGGCATTCATCACGATCAGGCAGTACTTGATCGACACCGTGACGATCAGCGCCCACACGACGAGTGACAGCAGCCCCATGGCGTTGGCCGCCGACGGATGGCCGCCGACCGACGTCACGATCGTCTGATAGGTGTAGAGCGGACTGGTGCCGAGGTCGCCATAGACGATGCCGAGGGCTGCGAGCGCGGCGGTGGTCGTCGCCGGCCGGCGTGTCGTCGTCGAAACGGTGTCCATTGTCGATCTTCGAGCGTCGTGACCTGTTACGCAACATATCCCTCCCGCGTTGCAGGTGATCTGCACTGCGACGGAACCTGCCACCACCGAGAGTCGTTCGCGTGAGATGGTCTGGAAAAGAATCGCCAAAATCGCCGCGGGAGTGCTGGGCGTACTCGTGCTGCTGGTGGGTTTGGCCGCGGCCGGAGGCTATTATTTCCTGACCTCCACCGACTTCCGCAGCCGGGTCGAGAGCGAGGCCAGTGCCTATTCCGGCCGCAAGACCAAGATCGAGAAGATCACCATCGACTGGGGCACAACGGCGCATGTCCACCTGGCCGGCGTGAACATTGCCAATGCCGACTGGGCCAAGTCGGATCACATGTTCAAGGCCGACGAGATCGACTTCGACATCCGCCTGTGGCCGCTGCTGAAGGGCGACATCGTCCTGCCCACTCTGGTGCTGCACAAGCCCGACGTCATCGTCGAAGTGGGCGACAAGGAGCAGATCAACTGGAGCTTCGGCGAGAGCCCCGTCACCACCGAGGTGGCCAAGGCGGTGACGCCGGCCACACGCATTCAGACGCCGCTGATCGGCCAGCTGCAGATCACCGAAGGCAAGCTCGGATACCAGGATCCCAAGCGCAAGCTCGCCCTCGACGGCTCGATCTCGACGGCGTCGGGCAAGGCCGGTGCACAGCCACAGGCCGAGCTGTCGCTGAAGGGCAAGCTCGAGAACCAGCCGCTCACGGTGCATTTCGTCGGCGGGTCGGCGCTGATGCTGCGCGACACCAAGGAACCCTATCCGATCGATCTGGAGATCGCCTACGCCGGCACCAAGCTCGCCGCGAAGGGCACGGTGCAGGACCCGTTCGCCTGGACCGGCGCCGACGTAGATCTCACTTTGTCGGGGCCCAACCTGTCGGAGATCTATCCGCTGCTCGGCATTCCGGGGCCGCCGACGCCACCCTATCGCATCGCCGGCAAGCTCGACCACGAGCCCGGCAAGTGGAAGTTCGTGAACACCAAGTGGCACGTCGGCGACAGCGATCTCGCGGGCGACATCTTCATCGACGAAACCAAGAAGCCCGAGTTCCTGACCGCGAAGCTCGTGTCCAGCAACCTTGCCTTCAAGGACCTGGCGCCACTGATCGGCGCATCGCCGGGCAAGACCGGCAACGTCAACGCCCAGCAGGCCGCGACCCAGCAGCAACTCGAGGCGTCCGGAGACCTCTTCCCCAACGTGCCGCTGCATGTCGAGCGCCTGCGCGCGATGAACATGGATGTCAGCCTCGACGCCAAGCGCGTCGTGGCGCCTGCGTACCTGCCGGTGCAGGCGCTGGCCTTCCGTGTGCTGATCAACGACGGCGTGGCGACTGTGAAGCCGCTCACCCTGTCGCTAGTCGGCGGCGGCACGATCGCGGGCAACATGAGCATCGATGCCCACACCGACGATCCCAGGGTGGCGATGAACCTCAAGGCGAGCGACGTCGAACTGGCGTCCTTCTTCCGCAACTCGCAATATTTCGACACGACCCATGGCAAGATTCAGGGCCATGTCACCCTCGCCGGCCACGGGCGGTCGCTGGCGCAGGTGATGAGCCGTGCCGACGGCCATGTCGAGGTGGCGCTGGGCGGCGGCTCGGTCAGCAGCCTGATGGTGAGCCTGGCCGGCCTGCAGCTGTTCGACGCGCTGATCATCTATGTGACGGGCGACAAGCGCATCCCGATCCAGTGCGCGGTCGGACGCTATAACCTGCAGCAGGGCAACGGCGTGCTCGACCGCACGATCCTCGACACTCAGAAATCGGTGCTCGACGTGCAGGGCCAGGTGTCGCTGCAGAGCCAGGCGGTGAACCTCCAGATCAAGGCGCACCCCAAGTCGTTCGACCTGCTCGACCTGCACGGGCCGGTCGCGGTCGAAGGCAAGATTCGCGCGCCGCAGGTCAGCCTCGGGCGCTCGCTGCCGATCCCGACGCCGGTGTTCGGCAACGCCAAAGGCGTCGACTGCGCCGGCCTGACCGCGCAGTTGCTCACCGGCGAATGAATCTCGGACCATTGAGGCTGGACCGCTGGGTCCTGCATCCGCTGTGGCGGGTGGCGAAGGAGACGGTCGAAGGCTTCATCGACGACGATGCGCTGAGCCGTGGTGCCGCCATCGCCTACTACACGCTGTTTGCGATGGCTCCCATGTTGCTGGTCGCGATCGCCATATCCGGCCTGGCGTTTGGCGAGGACGCCGCGCGCGGCGCCATCGTCGCCCAGTTCGCGGCGCTGATGGGCAGCCAGACGGCGGAAGCCATGCAGGCGGTGATCAAGGGCGCTAGCGATCCCAAGACCGGCGCCTTCGCCTCGGTGATCGGCATCGCGGCTGCGATCGTCACCCTGACCGGCGTGTTCGGCGAAGTGCAGGCCTCGCTCAACGCGATCTGGAAGGTGACGTCCAAGAGCTCGGTGGTGACGCGGCTGATGCGCGCCCGCCTCGCCAGCCTCGGCCTCGTGGTGACCGCGGGCTTTCTCCTGTCGGTGTCCCTGATCGTGAGCGCCGCGCTTTCCGCTGCCTCGATCTACCTCAAGGCGGTCTTTCCCGCGGCCGCGATCACCCTGCAGGTGGTCGACATCGTGGCGTCACTGCTGCTGATCTCGCTACTGTTCGCCGCCATCTACAAGGTGCTGCCCGACACCGAGATCGGTTGGCGCGACGTGGCCGTCGGCGGGATCGTCACCGGCGTGCTGTTCGACGGCGGCAAATACCTGATCGCCCTCTACATCGGCCAGAGCAATATCTCCTCGACCTACGGCACGGCGGGCGCTTTGGTCGTGCTGCTGGTGTGGATCTACTACTCGGCGCAGATCTTTTTATTCGGCGCCGAATTCACCCACGCCTTCGCCAAACTCTACGGCACGCGGTCGAACAGCGGGAGCACGGTCACTCCTTCACCTGCACTCCGAGATCGTCGACAATCCCCTTCCAGCGCTTGAGCTCCTGGGCGAAGTAAGCCGCGAAATGCTCGGGCGAGTCGGCGACGGCGGTGGCGCCGTCGGCCTTTAGGCGCTCGGCGATCTGCGGCAGCCGGACGGTGGCCGCCAGCGCCTCATGTAGCTCGTTCACGATCGCGGGCGGCGTCTTGCTCGGCAGGAAGAAGCCGTGCCACTGGTCGGCGATCAGCCCATGGAAGCCCACGCCGTCGAGCGTCGGCACGCCGGGCGCCTGCTCGATCGGCTGGGCACCGCTGATCGCGACCGCCACCAGTTGTCCGGACTCGACGAACGGCTTCACCACCGGCCAGATCATCAGCGCCACCTGCACGTCACCCGCGACGATGGCCTGCAGCAATTGGCCCGCGCCGCGATAGGGCACGTGCGTGACATCGGCGATCGCCGCCTGCTTGAACAGCTTCGCCAGGATCAGGGCCGACGAGGAGCCGGCGCCCTGCGAGCCGAAATTGACCGGCACCTTCTCGCGCCGCACCCGGTCGAGATAACCCGTGAGATCCTTCGCTTTCTGATCGGCACGCACGACCAGCACCAGCGGCTGCGAGATCATCAGGCTGAGCGGAAGCAGGTCGCGCTCGGTGTCGAACGGCATCTGCGGCAGGATGAACGGGTTGATGGCGACCGACGAGGAGCCGTAGAGCAGCGTATGACCGTCGGGGGCGGCGTGCACCACGACCTCGGCGCCGATGTTGCCGCTGGCGCCCGAGCGGTTCTCGACGACCACCGGACATTTCAGGAAGCCCGAGAGCGGCTCGGCATAGAGGCGCGCGTAGATGTCGTTGCCGCCGCCCGGCACATACGGCACGACGAGGCGGACCGGCGCACGGTCGAGCGCGTGCGCCGCCGCGGGCAACAGCGCCGTCGAAAGAAGACCCAGACCAAGATCGCGACGCCGCATTGTACTCTCCCTGCCGTGAAGCCTCGCACAGCATGATCCATGCCGGAAGCGCGCCGGCTGGACATCGGGCCGCTGTGCGAAGAGACTCCGCGCATGGTGTTCACGGCAGCACACCGGGACGAACTCGTCCGGCAGGGCTACACGATCGTGGAAGGCGCGGTCGACGATGCACGCCTGCGCGCCGCCCAGGAAGCAGCGCAGCACCTCGCCGAGATCTTCCCCGAGGGCGGCTGGGCGCGTTCGAAGAACGAGCTCTGGCGCGAGATCAAGCATGCCGATCATCCTGCCTTCCTGGCGATCGCGGCCGACCTGCTCGATCCGCTGGCGCTCGAGATCCTGGAGACGGTGCATGTCCCCGACCGCATCCAGCTCGCCCAGACGCTGCCAGAGTTCAAGACGGCGGGGATCGTCGGTCGGCATTTCCATATCGACGGCGGGCTTGGTCCCTCGCTCGCCGCCTTCAACGTGTTGTTTGGCGTGGCGCTGAGCGATGTGCAATCCGACACAGCGGGCGGCTTCCATGTCCTGTCCGGCAGCCACGAAAAATTCTCCGCCGAGTTCCGTCGCCAGCCGCGGGGCACCGATGTCCATTGGGGCGAGGCCAAGATCGCCGCGCAAAAGCGCTTCCTCGAGGGCGCGCAAATGGTGGTGCCCCGTCTCAAGGCGGGCGACATCATCGTGGCTCATAGTTTCCTGGCGCACGGCACGTCGGCCAACACGACCGACTGCCGGCGCGACATGATCTTCCAGCGCCGCGCCGCCTGGCCGCTGATCGATGCCGCCACTCAGAAGGAAGCGCGCGAGGCCTTCATGCGCGATCCCTGGATTTTCTTCCGGCGTTAACCCGGCGGGGTCACCGGCTTCTTCTCGGGCGGAATCTTGGAGGCTTCCGCGAACACACCGCCGAACAGGCCGATCGCCTGATCCTTGAACAGGCCGACCAGGAAGCCCGCCAGCGCGGCGGAGAACGGATTGAGGTTGTCGTTCACCACCGGTCCGCTCGCCGTCGTGCTGCTTCCGGTGAAGAAGACCATGTGGCCGCCCTTGATCAAAAGATAGACGGCGAAGCCCAGCGCACAGCCGACCGCGACATCCTTCACGGTGGTGAATCCGCTCGACCTCAGGCCGGCAACCAGGCTGCCGACGCCAGCCGACAGGATGATGAAAAGGAAGAACAAATCCTCCTTCGGCCTGGAATCGAAATCGAAGCCGAACCACGAGTATGTCGCGAAGGGCGGATAGAGGATCGGTTCGAGCTCGCCCCGCGTGGCCTCGCTGACATCACGATCACCGGGAAAGGTCGCTTTCAGAAGGAACGGCTCGGCATGGTTGATAGGCTGGCTGTTTGCCCGCGCCTTCGCATCCGCCTGGGTCATCCGCTGGTTAAGGACGGCGCAGTCTTCGCGAAAGCCTCCATGAGGAGAGGTTATGACCGCCGCCACGCCGCATCGATCGCCCGACGATCCGCGGCTGTTCAGCCGGTCGTAGTTCCGCGTCTGGTCCTGCGCCGTCTGGGTCTTGCTGAGATTGACGTCCGTCGGGTCGCAGCCAGGCCTCTTGGCCGCCTCTGGAGACGCACCGCACACTTCGAGGGCCGCGAGGTAGGTTTGCAGTCCCTTATAGTCGGCCAGTCGGCTCGAAATCTCCGTCAGAGCCCCGACGCAGAGATAGACGAAGAAGGCCAACAGGACGACGTTCGGCCCGGCGACGACCCATTCCGCTCTATACCAAGGCACAGGCGACACGGGCGCCACGATGACGGGCACGTTTGGATCTGGCATGGCTCTCCCCCCGGTTAGCCTGTGCCAGACTAACGCGGTTGCAGTAGCGCCAGTTAGTACAATTTTCCCTTACAGGTACTTCGCCGGCCGGATGATGGCGCGCCACATGTGCGCGACCGGGCTGTTGTCGTAGCCCAGGCCCTGGCTCGGCTGCTTGAAGTTGCGGCCGATGATGTCGACGAACTCGTCGAGCTCGACATGCAGGTTGGGATCGAACGAGTAGATGTCGTTCATCGTGATCAGGCGGCCCGACATGTACCACTTGTGGTTCCGCATCCGCTTGTAGTCTTCCTCGATGTAGGGATCGGGCCGGTAGTCGGCGCCGAACCAGTCGAGATAGTTCTGCGGATATTCGTAGCCGACCGACGGATCGGGATAGAAGCGCAGCACCTGATGCGCGCGGATCGCCCACACCGACTCCTCGTCGAGATAGGGCTCGACCAGTTGCGCACCCCAGTAGCCGTGGTCGCCACGGATGAAGCCGACAACAGCGATATCGTGCAGCAGGCAGGCCAGCACCATCTTCTCGGAGAGGCCCGCCTTCTTGGCGTGATGCGCGCTCTGCAGCAGGTGCATCGAGGGGCCAAAGCGGTACTTGAAGAAGTCGACGAGGGTCGGCGCCTCGGGCATCGCCGGCAGCCGCGGATCGTCACCCATCATCAGCTGCGCGCCGGGCCTTTGCTTCAGCAGCGCGCCGGCGGCGGGCGACGGGCCCATGTTGCCATCGGCATACATGTGCAGCCGCGACTTGATGACGATGTGATCGAGCTCACGCGCCATCTTCTCTTCCATGGCATCGGCGCGTTGCGAGAGCGTAACGGTCATCGCTTTCCTCCGTGATTTTGCAGCAGCCTAGCACCTCGGGGCCCGGACTGACGAGAGGGGGTGCGCCCCATCGAAGCTGCCGGAGCCATTTCGATTGACCCCGGGGAGATAAGGCGGTGTTGTCCCGGCGAGACATGAGTGTGACGCCCGAAGAAAGTTCGCCCGCCTACCGCCCCGACATCGACGGCTTGCGCGCGGTCGCGGTCCTGGCGGTCGTGCTCTATCACGCCTTCCCGACCGGCTCGCCGGGCGGCTTCGTCGGCGTCGACATCTTCTTCGTCATCTCCGGCTTCCTGATCTCGACCATCCTGCTGAGCCAGATGGCCAGGGGACGCTTCAGCTTCGTCGATTTCTACAGCCGCCGCGCCCGGCGCATCTTCCCCGCCCTGCTCGCCGTCCTGCTGGCCTGTTTCGTCGCCGGCTGGGTCCTGCTGCTGCCGCGCGAGTTCCGCGAACTGGGCGGCAACATCGGCGCCGCCGCGGCCTTCCTCTCCAATTTCCTGCTGTGGCACCAGGCGGGCTACTTCGACACCTCGGCCGAAGCCAAGCCGCTGCTCCATCTGTGGAGCCTCGGCATCGAGGAACAGTTTTACGTGCTCTGGCCGCTGCTGCTTGTGGTCTCGGGACGGTTCAGACGCGCGCTGCCGTTGCTGATCGGCGGGCTGGCGGTCGCCTCCTTCGCCTACTGCCTCTACATCACCGAACACACGCCGGTGGCCGCCTTCTTCTCGCCGGCCTCGCGCTGGTGGGAGCTGATGCTGGGCGGCCTGCTGGCGGAGATCGTCCTGGGCCGCGGCACGCTCAAAGGCGGCTGGTCGAACGCCGCTTCCCTCCTCGGCGCCGTGCTGATCGGCGGTACCCTGCTGCTGCTGGACCCGACGCAGCCCTTCCCGGGATGGCGCGCGGCCGTGCCGGCGCTCGGCACCTTCCTGCTCCTGTACGCAGGCCCCGGCGCCGGGCTCAACCGCGCGCTGCTGTCGAACCGGCTGCTGGTCGGAATCGGGTTGATCAGCTACCCGCTCTATCTCTGGCACTGGCCGCTCCTGTCCTTCGCCCGCATCTTCCGCAGCGCGCCGCTCGGCGTCGAACGCACGGTCGCGGCACTGCTGGCGGCGCTGGTCCTCGCGTGGCTCACCTATCGTTTCATCGAGCGGCCGATCCGCTTCGGCACCCTTATCGCCCTGCCGCGCCGTTGGCTGGCGCCAGCGCTTTACGGGCTGCTGGCGACGGCGGGCGCGGTCGGCGTCGTGGTTCATCTCGCCAACGGCTTCGTCTCCCGCCCCGTGCTGGGCCAGGTCCGGCCGGAGGTCGTCGTCGACTGGCCGCGCACGGAGCATCCTCCCTGCGCCGATCGCGCGTCGATGTCGCCGATCATGGCCGAGGCCTGCTACGCCCACGTCAACGTCGGCGCGCCGCGCAAGGTCGTGCTGTGGGGCGATTCGCACGCGCCGCCCTGGGCCGTCGATTTCGAGGCCCTGGCGTCGAAGGACGGCTTCGAACTCTATGTGCTGAAGCTCAACGGCTGCCCGCCCCTCACCGGCATCCGCCGCACCGACATCAAGGAGAGCCTCGCCGTCTGCGACACGCTGAAGCCCAGCCAGGACCTGTTCGACGCCATCCTCGCGCTCCATCCCGACGTCGTTGTCATGGCGGCGCGCTGGTCGAATTTCTCGCACGGCTGGATCCGCAACGGCCGGCTGATGCCCGGCAACTCGTTCCTGACGACCGATCCCGACGGCATCGCCACGCGCGAGACCTCGCGCCAGGCGCTGGCCGAGCGCATCCCGGCCACGATCGAGGCGCTGGAGGCGCACAAGATCTCCGTCGTCGTGATCCGCAATCCGCCAGTGCTGAATTTCGAGGTGACGAACCTGCGCAAGTCGATCACCGAACTCGAGGTCACGCCGGCCGAGAACGACGCGCTGTCGCGCTACACCGACGACATCTTCGCCAAGGTGAAGGGCTTCGAGCTATACGATCCGGCGAAGCTGATCTGCAAGACAACGTGCAGCGCCGTCGTCGATGGCCACGAACTCTACGTCGATGACAATCACCTGGGCGTCTTTGGCGCCAAGCTGTTCGAGGATCAGATCGACCGGCTGATGATGCGCGTCCTCGCGGCGCGCGGCTGATCGGTCAGGCCTGCACGGTCCCCCGCCGGCGCCCGCCCGGGATGCGCGCCCTCACCCAGGGCTGGAACATGTAGTCTAGGAAGTGCGCCAGCGCGAAGCTGAGCACGCCCGCTACCGCCACGCTCACGATCGGCCCGAAAAGCCCCAGCGCATTGAAGGTTTGCACCAGCGGATAGTGCACGAGATAGAGCGCGTAGCTGAGGCCGCCGACATAGACCAGAAACGGCTGCAGCGGCCGCAGGGCCCAGGTCACTCCACGGACCATCATCGCCGGGCCAAAGGTGAACACCGCCACGGCCATCGTCGTGATCAGCTTCATGCTGAGATGCGCCGTCGACACCTTCCACAGAATGGCCAGCGCCACCGCCGAGATCACGCAGCGCGCGACGAGGCTCAGCACCAGGGTCCGGCGCGTGGCGGCGCCCGCGATCGTCTGCGAGACGAACGCCCAGAGCAGGAAGCCGAAGCCCAGGCTGAAGCCCAGCAGGCGCAGGAAATCGTATTTCGCCGGCTCGGCAAACGGCACGCGTCCGATGCAGATGCCGATCACGAACAGGTAGGCGCCCGTCGCCAGCGAGATCGCATGGCCCGCGCGGCAGAGGCGTGTGATGCCGACGCCGACCAGCCAGAAGGAGAAATAGGCCAGCGGATGCAGCACGGCGCTGAGCTTGTCCGACGGTCCCCACGGAATGACGTAGAGCGACAGGCCGACTGCCACACTGGCCACAAACAGCGGCACCAGCAGGCGCGGCATCATCATCATCACGATGAAGGCCGCGTAATAGTAGATCTCGTAGGCGAGGCTCCACGACGGCACGTAGAAGCGCACCGGGAACAGTGGATCCCAGAACAGCGTCTGCACGAATAGCGCGTTGCCGAAGAAGCGGCCGAGGCTCGGCAGCACGCCGCACAGCGCCATCAGGGCCACGCTCACCAGCAACATCACGTAGTAGATCGGCAGGATGCGGACCAGTCGCGAGCGGATGTAGGAGACCGCGCCGGTGTAGTTCTGCAAGGAAATCACGCAGCCCGACAGGACGAAGAAACCCGCCACCGCCTCGAGCGAGAACGAGGCCACCGAAACCAGCAGCGAATTCTGCGGCATGTCCAGCGTTTCACCGTAGAGGTGCGTGAACAGCACCTGGAGCGCGCAGGCCGCGCGCAGCATCTCGACGCTGGCGAGGCGGTGGCTGGGAGCAGGAGTCGTCATCCGCGCGACACTGTCCTTCGCCAGCCCAGGAACCCCAGCAAAATCCCCAACCCCGCCAGTTCGACGAGGCGCACGGCAAGCAGCCAGTCGAGCTTGCTCTCCGAGACCCGCACCGTGGCGCCAGGCTCGACGGGGCCCAGCACGATATTGGTCTCGCAGGTACCGGGCGACAGCACTTTGCCGTTCGCCATGTAGTCGACCATGCCGATCGGGCCGCGCTCGAGCGCCACGAACGGCCGCTCCGCGCGGAAGCCCTTGCGGAGATCGGCGAAGGACGCAGGAGCGACGTCACCCGCCGCGGGGCAGCTGGGCGACAGCTTGGCCTGGTTCGGCAGATATTCGCGGATGCCCCAGATCGAGTTTTCCTTGTCGCGATCGTAGGCCAGCCGCTCGTTCTGGTCGGACTTCACCTCGGCCACGTCGGGAATGTAGTCGGCGCCCGCCAGCGTGCAGAGCACGCCCATGCACAGCACGGAGATCGCGGCGAACACCGCGAGTGCCTGCCGCCGGTCCGGCGCGATCTCACCCCATCCCAACAGGATCGCGGAGAAGCCCAGGAAGGCCGCCGGCAGCATGAGGCGCCAGATGAAGAGCGAGAGTTCCAGGGTCGGGATGTGGACCGTGATCGGCCTCAGGTAGACCGTCTGCAATCCCATCATCACAGCGAAAGACGCCACGAGGAACCAGCTCGCCCAGCTGAGCGATGCCCGCGACACGACGATCATCGCCAGCACGGCGAAAGGAATCCACGGGCCGATGTTGCGGTTGCTCTTGGGATCGAACAGCCGGACGATCGACAGGAATGAATTCTGGAAATTCGCCGGCAGTGCTGCCGGCCCTCTGATCAAGTCCTGCCACAGCGCCGGCGGCAGCCAGAATGGTATGGCGATGACGAGTGCAATGACCAGGGGCGGCAGCAGGCGACGCGCCGCCGTGAAAGGCCCGATGCGCGCGAGCCCGAGCACCGCCGGCACCTCGCACAGCAGGCTGTGGCCCAGCACGATCGGATGGGCTGCGGCTTGCAGGAAGAACACCAGGATCAATCCCGGCCACGGCCGGGGCGAGAGCGCGCAACTCACCACCCAGGGGATCAGTGCGAAGACCCAGAATTCCGCGAGCGATGCACGTCCCGTCCACAGCACATAGGTGTAGTTGGCGCTGACGAAGAGAATGGCCGCGAGTACGCCGACGCTGCCCTTTGAATTGTCACCAGCCCGCGACGTCACTTTCCCGGCCACGCTCAACAGGCCCAGCGCCATCACGACGAATTCGAGAACGCCCGCGACCTTGTAGGCGATGAACGCCGGTATCCCGATCAGGTTCAGCGCGACCGGCAGCACATAGGGCAATAGGCTGTAGTAGACGAACGTCGGCAGCGCGATGCCCGACACCGAATTGGTGAGAAGGAGACTGAGCTCGCCATGTCGAAGCTGCTCCGACAGCGCGACGATGCGAAAGACATGAGTATGGGTGTCGTCGCCCCAGGACAGGCAGAAGCTCGCCGCTGCGACGAACACCGCCCACCACAACGCGGCCTTCGGCCGACCGCGCCACAGGCTCACCGCGCTCATGATCGCGGGACCGACGGTCAAGACAACCAGCAGCGTGCTCAGGGCCGGATGAAGAACCGCGACGGCTTTAAATCTTTCGAAGTAGCCGAGAAAACTTGCGACAGACGCTCCCATGCTCTCGCCGCTCCATTGGTCGCTTTCAGACGACGTTAATGAAGATGCTACAGTCTCAGTGAAGCCTTCGCCATTCGACAATTGCGCGCAGGCTGTAGCGAGCCTAGGAGGCCCTGCCGGCGCCACCGAGCCAATAGCGCTGAAGCGCCGCCGCATCGCCGTTGAAGACGTTGCGATCACAGTGGGAAACGCCGGCGATCGAGCGGGGCACGGTGCCGTAGGCCGCCTTGTCCTCGCTGTCGTCGCCCGCGTACTGCCATAGGCGCCAGCCGCGATCGGCCCACGCCATCGGCACCTGGGGCTCGTCGCGATAATCGGCGAGCCACAGATCGCAGCGCGACACGATCGAACGCTGGCTGATCGGCTCGCGCAGGCCCACGCGGCTGCGGCCGGAGAGCTTGCCGTCGGCAAAGCCTGAACGCGTGTAGAGCAGCGGCAACCGGCCGGTCGCCTGCTGGACCGTGAGCACGAAGGCCTCGGCCTGCAACAAGGTCATGGTGTTGCGCGGGTTGGGATCGTTGGGCTCGAAGTCGAGGGCGAGCAAGGTCGTGGGCGTCGGCCGCACCGCCGCCAGGAAGATCTTGGCCTGCTGCACCCCGGTAAACTGCCGCGTGCCGAAGTGATAGGCGCCCCACAGCAGTCCCGCCGCCTCGGCCTGCGGGCGCCGCGGTCCGTAGGACGGATCGACCCAGTCGCCGCCCTCCGTCGCCTTGTGGAGGACCGCCATGATGTTGCTCTTGCGGCGTACGGCGTTGAAGTCGGTGACCGTCACGTTGTGGCTGATGTCGATCACCGCATCGAGACCGGCACGCGTGGTTGATGGATAGTTGCCCGAGAGGCCGGGAGAACTGGAGGCGGCCTGCTGTCGTCCGCTGCCGCACCCCGCCAGGGTGGGCATCGTCAGGCCCGCGAGTCCGACAAGCGCCCTGCGCCGAGTGATCATTTTTGCACTATATCCGACCCTCACGGGAATTTCGACGAGCCGCGACCAAATGGCCGCGACCGTTTCTCCTGCTATAGAGTGTCAGGCGTGAGGCAGGAGTAATCGACGAGTGGCGCGTGTGAAGGCGAACGCAGACAAGAAACGGCGCACGAAACGCCGGCTGAAACGCGCCGGGACCGACGGCATCAGCGTCGACGACGAGGGCGATGGGCGGCGGGCGCGCAGCGCGCGAACCCGGGCCGCGATCATCGACTCCTTCCTCGGCCTGATCCGGGAGAAGGCCGAGGTTCCGACCGCCAAGCGAATCGCCAAGCGCGCCGGCTGCTCGGCGCGCTCGGTGTTCGAGCGCTTCAAGGATTTCAAGGAGCTGGCGGCGGCATCCTTCGACCATGTCCTGCAGTCGGGCCTGTCGACGCCGGTCGGCGACACGCTGACTCGCGATCAGAAGACCCGCATCGCCTTCCAGGTGAAGGTCCGTGCCACCAATTGCGAGAACTGGCTGCCATTGTGGCGCGTGCTGATGAGCGCTCAGATCGGCTCGCTCGACAAGCTGCAGGCCCGCATCGCCATCGTGCGCGAGATGTCGCGTGAGCGGCTGAAGCTGATGTACGCACCAGAACTCTCCGGGATGTCGCCGTGGAAGCGCGACGCCACCGTGATGGCCCTCGAGGCGCTGACCGACTACGAGAGCTGGGGCCGGATGCGCGAGCACTACGGCCTCTCCTTCGAGCAGGGCTGCGAGGTATGGGCCGCGATGACGCAGCAATTGCTGCTGCCCGGACCCAAATAGGCGTCGAAGTAGCGGCCGACATAGCGGAACAGCGGTCTCGACGGATCGCGGAGAATCGCGCACAGGAAGAGTGGATTTGCTTTCCGAGGAGACCACGACAATGCCCCTCCCCCTCGACGGAGTCCGCGTCATCGAAGTGGGCCAGGCCCTGGCCGGGCCGCTGGCCGGCGTGTTGCTGGCCGACATGGGCGCCGACGTCATCAAGATCGAGAAGCCCGACGGCGGCGACGATGCCCGCATCTGGGGCCCTCCGTTCGGGCCCGACGGCGTCACCTCGCTCTACTTCTATTCGCAGAACCGGAACAAGCGCTCGGTCTCGCTCGACCTCAAGGACGCCGGCGACATCGAGAAGCTCAATCGCCTGTGCGAGACCGCCGACATCCTGATCCAGAACCTGCGACCAGGCGTGGTCGACGAGATCGGCATCGGTCCCGAGGCGATGCTGAAGCGCCACCCGCGTCTGATCTACTGCTCGATCTGGGCATTCGGCTATGAGGGCCCACTCCGGATGAAGCCGGGCTTCGATCCTCTGTTGCAGGCCTACGGCGGCATGATGAGCGTCACCGGCCGGCCGGAGGATCCGCCGACCTTCTGCGGCGCCTCGATCAACGACAAGGCGACCGGCATGTTCTGCACCATCGGCGCCCTGGCGGCGCTACGGATGCGGGACAAGACCGGCAGGGGCTGCCTGGTCGATACGTCGCTGTTCGACTCCGCCGTCCACTGGGTCGAGGGCCAGGTGAACGGCTACTTCGCCAACGGCACGGTCTCCAAGCGTCACGGCACCGGCAGCCCGGTGATCGTCCCATATCAGACCTTCGACACGGCTGATCAGCCGCTGTGCCTCGCGCCCGGCAACGACCGGCTATGGGCGCGCTGCGCACAGGTGCTGGGCCGGCCCGAATGGGCGACCGATCCCAAGTTCGCCAAGAGCGCTCATCGGGTGGCCAACAAGACCGAGCTGCTGCCGATGATCGCGGCCATCCTCAAGCAGAAGCCGCGCGCCCACTGGATCGAGACCATGGAGAAAGCGGGCGTGCCCTGCAGTCCGGTGAACGACATCGGCGAAGTGGCGCGCAGCGAGCAGATGACGGCGTCGAAGCTGATGCAGCAGTTGCCCGACGGTGGCCCCAAGGTCGTCGGCATTCCCATCGCCTTCGATCGCGTGCGGCCGGGCTCCCCCCGCTCGGCGCCGAAGCTCGGCGAGCATACCGACGAGGTGCTGGGGGCGTTGCCGAAGCAGCGCTAGCCTCAGTCGAGCGTCTTGGTCATGTAGACGCGCATGTGGGCGTCCTTGCCATGGTCCGGCAGGCCGCGCCGCGTGATCTTGAAGCCGTGGCGGCTATAGAGCCGGACGCGATCCACCATCATCTCCGCGGTATTGAGCGACATCGTGCGGCATCCGCGGCCGCGTGCGATCGGTTCGATCTGGCCGATCATCCAGCTCGCGATCCCCTGCTTCTGCCGGGTCGGGCTGACGGCGATCTGCTCCAGGTTCATGTCCCTGTCACCGCGCCTGGTGGCGATCGTGCCCACGATCTCAGCACCCTCCAGCGCCACGAAGATGTCGCCCTGCGCGATGGCTTCGCCGAACCAGTCATAACTGCCCGGTGCGATCTCGCGCCCCAGCGCACGCACATAGGGCGTGAAGGCCTGGCGCATGAGCGCGTCGACGGCTGCAAGCTGGTCCGGTGTCGCCGGCACAAAAATGAAATTCATCGGCCTATATCGCTCGCATCGTGGGCGTAGAGCCAGCCGATATTTGCCATCGACCTGTCACCCGAGGCCGTCATCGCCGCGTCGCGCGCCTGCTGCTCGGGACCATCCTGCAGATGGAAGCGTGTGCGGTTGGCGGCGCTGGCCTGCTGTAGCCGCGTGGCGCGTGGCTTGCGCGCTTCTTCGTAGCGCCGGAGCGAGGCGGGAATGTCGTCCTTCATGTCGCGCAGCAACGCCGCAAGTGCCGCCCCATCCTCGATCGACTGCGCGGCGCCCTGCGCCATGAACGGCAACATCGGATGACAGGCATCGCCCAACAGGGTGATGCGACCCTTGCTCCAGCGTGGCAGTTCGGTCCGGTCGTGCAGGGCCCACACGAACGTCTCTGGAAAGGAGGCAATCAATCCGCGCACCGTCGGATGCCAGTCGGCATATCGCGCCGCCACGTCGGCCACGTTGCCGGGGACGGTCCAGCCCTCCTCCGTCCAGGCGCCCTGCTCGGTGACGCAGACGACGTTCATGAACTTTCCGCCTGACACCCAGTAGTGAACGACGTGGCCATCCGGCCCCATCCAATTGTGCGAGGCCACTTCGATGTCGAGGTGACGCACCTGCTCCGCCGGCACCAGCCCGCGCCAGGCGATGCAGCCGGTGAAGCGCGCCTTCTCTGCGCCGAAAACCAGCGCGTGAACCCTGGAATGGATGCCGTCGGCGCCGACCAGCACATCGGCTTCGATCTGCGCGCCATTCTCGAAACGCGCGACGACCTTGTCGCCTCTGTCCTCAACGTTGACGAGCTTGTGCCGGACATGCACTCGCTCGGGCGGCAGCGCGTCCGCCAGGAGGTTGGCGAGATCGGCGCGGTGGAAGTGATAGTACGGCGCGCCGAAAGTTTCCTCGACCGGCTTGCCGACGGGCGCGCGCTGCAAAGTGCGCCCGTCGTCCCAGCGGCGCTGGTGCACGGCCTGCGGAAAGACGCCGATCCGGTCCATCGCCGGCCGCAGGCCGAGCCGATGCAACAGCCGCGAGGCGTTGGGACTGATCTGGATGCCTGCGCCGATCTCGCTGATGCGCGGCGCCTGCTCGTATACCTGGGCGTCGAGACCGGCCCGCAGCAAATGGAGCGCGGCCGACAGGCCACCGATGCCGCCACCGATCACCGCCACTTTCATTGCAGCACCTGCCGCCACACCGCGTCCCCGTCCTCGCAATGATCGCCGCGCCAGGCGACGTGCGTATCAGGGCGAACCAGCACCAGCTTCGCCTCGTAAATCGGCGCCATCGACTCGTCGTCGATGACCACGACATCGAGCGGCACCGGCGCGGCATCGATCAGCTCCGACGGATCGGCATCGCCGAAGCGCAGCAGGGTGAACCACGGGCCGAGGCGATCGTAGAGCGCGGAGCCGTCGCGCAGGAAGGTACTGGGCAGGCGGGCACCTGGCGCGGTCGTGGGGTGATAGACAGCAGGATCGCCCTCGACGCCATCGTAGCGATAGCCGAACTCGATGCCCCAGCTTTCGTTCTCGAGATTGCCCAGCGCCGCGATGCCGCGCGCCAGCGCCTCGGGATCGCTCTCCTTCTCGTAGAGCTCGCCGATCTTGATGCGTACGCCGGTGTGACGCTCCGACGCCAGCCGATTGCGCAAGCCGACGGGACGGCGCTCCTTTTCGTAACTCGCCAGCAGCTTGGCGCCCGCGAAGCCCTTCACCGCCGCGGCGAGTTTCCAGCCAAGATCGACGGCGTCGCCGATGCCGGTGTTCATGCCATAGCCGCCGGTCGGGATGTATTGGTGCGCCGCGTCGCCCGCCAAAAACACGCGACCGCTTTGATAGCGATCGGCTAGCAGCAGATGCGGGGTCCACGGATTGGCGACCAGGATGTTGCGCGTGAAGGCGCGGCCGACCCATTTGTTCAACAGCGGGCCAGGATCGACAGCGGCGGGATCGACACCCGCGGGCGGCCGCGTCTGCAGGGTCCAGGTGTCCTTGTCGTCCTGCGCGATCAAGGTGCCAAGCGGCGTCTGGTAATGCCAGGCCACGCCAAAGGCCTGCATCAAGCCGCGCGAGTCGGACTTGAAATGGATCATGTAGCGCTGGGTCACGCGTGACTTGCCTTCGAGGCCGATGCCCAGCGCCTCGCGCATGATGCTGGAGCCGCCATCGCAGCCCGCGAGATAGGCGCAGCGCACCTCTTCCGTGGCGCCCGTCTCCGCGTTGCGCAGGGTGCAGGTGACGCCGCTCTCGTCCTGCACGAAATCCTCGAAGGCCACGCCCCAACGCGCCTCGACCAGCGGATGGTCAACGATCGAGGCTTGCAGCACCGGCTCGATCATCACCTGACTCACGCGCATGGCGGGCTCGCGCGGCTGCGTGCCGTCATTCCTGCGGCGGATCTCGGCGCGCTTCTCGACGACCGAGGGATAGCGAAAGCGATGGAGCTCGCGGCCGGTCAGCGAGGTGATCCAGGCCACGTCGAAATTATTCTCTTCCGGCACCGCGACGGCGCGCAGCTTGCCGGCCAGGCCAAGCCGCGCGAACAGCTCCATCGAGCGGCCATTGGTGATGTCCATCTTCGGATGCCGCGTCGTCGAGGCATTGCGCTCGACCAGCAGGCAACGCACGCCCAGGGTCGCGAGCGTACGCGCCAAGGTCATGCCGACCGGGCCGCCGCCCGCGATCAGGACGGGGACTTGTTTCACATCAGGCCCGCTTCGCCGCCGCTTCCTTCTCGGCCATCTTGGCCTTGAGTTGGTCGGGCGTGAGGCGAACGATATGCTCGTTCTGGTGGCTGTAGATGTCGTACTTCTGGACGTCGATCTCCTCGAGCACGATCTCGCGCTTCAGCACCTTGGCTTTCCATTCGAGATGCTCGGCTTCGGCGGCGTGGAACTCCGGCATCACTTCCTTCGCGAACAGTTCGAGCGAGGAGCAGATGTCCTCGTGGCTGGTCTTGCCCGCCTGGTTGAGCAGGATCACCTGGTCGACCCGGCTTTGGCCGAACTGGCGCAGCTTCTTGCTGATCGTCTCGGGCGAGCCGATCAGGCCCGACTCAAGCGCTTTCTTCTCCTCGGGCCCGCCCTTCCACGCCTGGTACTCCTTCCAGAGATCGGACGTGCCCGGCGCGTCAACGCCTTTGCGACCATAGTAGGAGAGCGCGAAAATGAAGAAGGTCCAGCCGGCGGCTTTGGCCTCGGCCTCCGCGTCGGTCGGCGCGCACATGAAGCCCGACACCATCGCGACATTCGGATTGCTCGGATAGTCGGTGAGCTTGTTCAGGTTGTTCAGCAGGTTGTTGTAGTACTTGTGCACCCAGGCGCGCGCTGCCTCCGGCGTCACGAAGGTGAAGCCGAGCGCGCCCATGCCCCACTCGCCCGCCTTGCCGATGGTCTGGATGTTCGAGCACGCGACCCACAGCGGCGGATGCGGCTTCTGAAGCGGCTTGGGGATCACGTTGCGCGCCGGGAAGTCGAAATACTGGCCGTGGAACTCCCAGCTCTCCTTGCTGAACATCGGCACGATCGCTTTCACCGCCTCTTCCCAGCGGTCGCGCTTGTCGCGCACCTTCACGCCGAAGGGATGAAGCTCGGCCGGCCCCGCCGCCTCGCCCATGCCGAGCTCGACCCTCCCACCCGACAACAGGTCGAGCGTCGCCACTTTCTCGGCCACGCGATGCGGCTGGTTGGTCGTGAGCTGGATGACGCCATGGCCGAGACGAATGCGCTTGGTGCGCTGGCTCGCGGCGCCGAGGAAAACCTCCGGCGCCGAGGAGTGCGAATATTCCTCGAGGAAGTGATGCTCCACTTCCCACGCGTAGTCGTAGCCAAGCTTGTCGGCCAACTCGATCTGCGTCAGCGAATCCTGCAGCAGCTGATACTCGCTCGTCGGCCCCCACGGCCGCGGCAACTGATGTTCGTAGAAGATGCCGAACTTCATGGCGCCCTCCTCACTTGCCCTTGCAGAAGGAGGTGATGCGATCGATCACCGTCGGGACCATGCCGGGCGGGAAGTCGTGGCCCCAGCCGGGAAAGGTCTCGATCTTGGCGCCCGGAACGAGGGCGGCGACATCGCGGCCGCACTCGACCGGCAGCAGCGGATCGGCCTCACCGTGCAGCACCAGGGTCGGCACCTTGACGGTCTTCAACAGCTCGACCCGCTCGCCCGAGGCGATGACGGCGAGATACTGCCGCGCCGATCCTTCGGGATACCAGCGGCGGTCGACGTTCTTCTCGACGAAGGCGCGCATCTCGGCCTCCGGTGTCGGATAGCCGGGACTGCCGATGACGTTGCGCAGCTTGATGCCGTGCTTGATCTTGTCCTCGCGCGTCGGCCCCTCGGGCGCCGCCGACAGCATCGCCAGCGCCTCCGGCTTGCCGGTCGGCAGGCCGTAACGGCCGCTGGTCGAATAGATCGAGACCATCGAACGCGTGCGCGCGGCGTACTCGGCCGCCACGATCTGCACGATCATGCCACCCATCGAGGCGCCGACCATATTGGCGCGGTCGATGCCCAGCGCATCGAGCAGCCCGATCGCATCGGCCGCCATGTCCTTCAGGTAATAGGGCGCCTCGACCTTCTGGCCGCTCATCAGCTTCTGGATCGCGCCGGGAATGTTGGGCAGGCCAGCCGCGCCAAAGTCAGTCGAGAGACCCGTGTCGCGATTGTCGAAGCGGATGACATAGAATCCAGCCTTGGCCAGTCCTTGGAACAGGCTGTCGGGCCAGATCGTCATCTGCGCGCCCAGCCCCATCACCAGCAGCAGCGCGGGATCACTCTTGTTGCCCGCGGTCTCGTATTCGATCTCGATGCCGTTTGCTTTGACGCGGGCCAAATCTCTCTCCCTCGATACGATTCTATTTCGTTTGCCGCTTGCCGAGTGCCGCCTCGAGCCAGACCACGGCGGAGACCGCAGCCGCCATCGCCGCGTCGCGCGAGACGTAGACCCTGCCGGAGTGATAGGTCACCGGCGTCCACCGCCCCTCGTCCTCGACATCCCGGCGAAACGCCTCGAAGCCGAAGCTGCCGTCGGGACGCCGGAAGAGATCGACGCAGCGATCATGCTCATCATTCTCGACGCTGTCGAACACGACCCATGACTTGTCGATCCGCGCCGACATCGAACCTCAATACCGCCCGCGCCGCGCCGCCCACCAATAGGCGAGCGGCGTACGCCAAGGACTTCTGTGACGATCGAGCGACAGCGCCGGCAACAGGATCGGCAACGCGCGCGCGTCGACCCGCGCCCGCAATGCCCGCGCCTCGGCGAGGAACGCCCCGCGCTCGGGCCCCTCGCCCATCAGCCACGCCGCGCCCACCGCATGGGCCGCCTCGCGGCTCGCCGGATCGTCGACGCCCAGCACGGCCAGTTGGAGATCGGCCAGCGCGCCGCCGGTGCGCACGACGTCGAGCGCGCCCTCGACCTCGTCCTCGCGCGCATCGACCAGCGCCACCAGCGCCTCGGCCGCCAATCCGTCCCGCCGCGCGGTTTCGCTGAGCGAGTCAACGATCGGCTGGGCCCGCGGCTTGCCCACGCCCGCCGCCTCAACGGCCGCCTCGCGCCACCACTCCAGGCGGATGCGCGCCAGCATCGGCTCCTTGGTGACGAACCGCGTGCGCGCCAGCTCGTGGTCGAACGCCAGCAGCGCCAGCAGGCCGCGCCGCGCCGGCTCGGGCGCGAACAGCGCCGCCAGGAAACGGCCTCGGTCCGTTTCGCGTACCGAATCGAGGACGAATCGGTGCGAGGCCTCAGAGGCTGTGTACGGAGGAAAACCCTTCATCTGCGACCGTTGAACGCAGGCCCCTGTGAGATTACAATGGCGTCACTGGGATTCTTCAATCCCGTCAACAAGATAAGGGGATTTCTGGCATGGGCGCCATATTTACATCGCTCGAGAGGACGCTCGCCGCGGGCTTCATCTTGATCTTCCTCATTGTGGTGGTCGCAGGGCTGCTTGCAGGTCAAATGGTCCACCTCGACCATGCTTGGGGCATCTTCTTCATGCGCTGGCTCCATATCATGAGCGGCGTCATGTGGATCGGCCTCCTCTGGTACCTGAACTTCGTGCAGGTGCCGACCATGCCCAAGATCCAGCCGGTCGAAACCCGCACGGCGATCACCAAGTTCATCGCGCCGAACGTGCTGTGGTGGTTCCGCTACGGCGCGCTCGCCACCGTCATCACTGGCCTCCTGCTGGCCTGGATGAACGGCTACATCGTACAGGCACTGACCCTGCAGAAAGGCTTCTACCCGATCGGCATCGGCATGTGGATGGCGCTGATCATGGCCTTCAACGTGTGGTTCATCATCTGGCCGAACCAGAAGAAGATCCTGGGCATCGTCGAGGCGACGGCGGAGGAAAAGGCCAAGGCCGCTCCGGTCGCTCTCTACGCCAGCCGCTTCAACACCATGTTCTCGATCGGCATGCTCTACTGCATGGCCGCCCAGAGCCACGGCGGCTTCTAGGCCACACCCTCTTCGACGAAGAACGGGGCCCTCGCGGGCCCCGTTTTTCTTTGTCTCATCCCTGGAAAGATGACGCGGTGTGCACCGAAATCCTGGGACACCTCCGATGCCGATGGCGCAAGGATTTCTCGCGATTTGTACCGGATTCCACCACACCCTCACCGCAAGATTATTGCGCGAGCTCTAAGGCTTGCGCGCCAGCGCGAGGCCGAGGCCCGCGCCGATCATCAGGCCGCCGGTCACGCGATTACGTAGCCGCGCTCGCGCCACGAGCAGTCCGCGCAGGCGGCCGGTGAGCAACGCCCACAGGCTGTCGAGCACGGTGGAGACGACGAAGAAGGTGACGGCGAGCAACAGGAGTTGCCGCGTCGCGTCGGGGCCTGGCGTCACGAACTGCGGCAGGAAGGCGCCGCAGAACAGCAGCGTCTTGGGATTGGTCAGGCACACCAGAAGACCGCGCAGATAGATCGCGCGGGCCGAGCGCGCCTGCGGCTTCACCTGCGTGAGGTCGACCGGCGGCGCGCGCCAGGCCGCAATGCCGAGCCACACGAGATAGGCGACGCCCACCCAGCGCAGGACCTCGAAGCCCGATGCCAGGAAGTCGAGCGCTGCGCTGGCGCCCAAGACCGTCAGCGCGAGTTGAACCACGACACCGCTCGCGGTGCCGGCGACGGTGAGCAGGCCGAAGCGCGTGCCGTGCGCCACGCTGTTGGCCACGATCAGGGCGACGTTGGGGCCCGGGATCACCATCAGCAGCGCCGTGGCCGCGACGAAAGCGAGGAAGACATCGAGGGCGATCATCGCGCGATGATTAGGGCGTGTACTCGATAGAGCCAACAGCCGAAGTCGCCCTGAAAGCGCACATGGCGATCCCTCAGGCATCCGCCCGATGGAGACACTCTTCGGTCGTCACACCAGATTCAATTGCGACCTGAAGAACTACGTGTCGACGGGAGATCCATGTGCAAAGTCACCCTGACGCCGTGACACTCGAATGCGCGGGTAAATAGTGCACCCGGTTCACTCACGTCGCCGTGCCCGTTTCTGCGAATTTGCATAGTGGCGATTACTTTGTGCGCGTTCTCACGCCAGCTCCGGCTCCCCTAATGATCATGACGTTCCGGCTTCCTTTTGGAGAGCGTCATGCCCCCGTGCGTCCAGGATTCCGCTCCGCGCCCGAAGGCCGGCATGCAGATGGCGATGCTGGGCTTTTGTCTGTTGCTCGTGCTTTGCGGTCCCGCGGCGGCACAGACTTATGAGGAGCTGAAGCATTGGTGCTACGACCCCTCGACCGACGACCAAACAGTTCGCGGCTGCGATGCCGTCATTGGATCGGCCAGCGAGGGGGACGTGGAGAAAGCCGACGCCCTCGATAGCCGTGCCGATGCCTATATCAGGATGCACCAATACGATCGCGCAATCGAAGACTACACCCGGACAATTGAACTCGAGTCCGGTTATTCCCCTGCTTATCTGGGGCGCGGCAATGCCTATGACGCCAAGGGTCAATACGCCCGCGCGATCAAGGATTTCGATCGGGCTACTGAACTGAAGCCGACCTATGTCGAAGCCTTTTTCAATCGGGGAAATGCCTATCGTTCCCTGGGGCAAGACGAACGCGCCCTCCAGGATTACGACCGCGCGATCGAGCTTGAGCCGCGCTTTCCGGATGCTCTCAACAGCCGGGCAAACATCTACGCGGCGCGGGGAAAGCTGGATCGGGCAATCGAGGACTACGATCGCGCGCTTTCAACCGATCCACGATTTGTAATGGCCTGGCGCAATCGCGGGCTCGCATACGACGCCAAGGGTCGGCACGACCGTGCGATCGAGGATTACGATCATGCAATCGCCCTCGCCCCCCGCTTTTGGCTCGCCTTCGAGAGTCGCTCTCTCGCCGAACTCCAGCTTCGCCGGTTCGAAGCCGCAATTGAAGATTGCGACGCAGTCTTGAAGATGAACCCGCAAAGGGCTGAGGCTCTCCTTGTTCGCGGGCGCGCGGAAAGCGAAGAAGGCAATAAGTCCAAGGGGGAAGCGGATATGGCAGCGGCCAATGCGATCACGGAAAAATTGCGCCCCACTGCGCGTGTGGCCGTTCCATAGCGATGGATTCGACCGAGGCCAAACCTCATCGAGCACGAGCGAGGCCTAGTGTAGGCTGTCGAGCAAAGTTCGGGCCGACCTGAGATCGAGAGTCTCCAGCCCTTCCGTGAAACGGTCGTAAACCGCCCGCACGGCAGCCGCCGCTTCGGGCGCTCGGCCCTGGTCACGCAGCAATCGGGCAAGGCTCGTTGCAGCGCGCAATTCCCAGGACAAAGCCCCTTGGTCGTTTGCCTCTTCCAGGGCCTCCCGGAAGCAGGACTCCGCGCGCGAGTCCTGATCCGTGTCCTTGAGCCTGAGAAGCTCGCCCTTAATTCGCAGGAGCTCGGGATGTATCCATCCATCGTTTATGTCTTCGGCAAACAAGATCACGTCCTCGATTGCGTCGATCCCTTCATCGACGCGGCCGCTGCACCCCAGGCCCCATGCGAGTTCTGCCCGAAAGTCACTCACTCCGCGCAGGGTGACATACGTGCCGAGCACGCCGAGCGCCGAGCGCAACATGTCGACACCACGCGAAATCTCGCCTTGCTTGATCAGGAGAATGCTCCTGTGGCGGGCGCCCAGGTTGGACCGCTGAGCCGACAGGCTTTGCATCCAGCGCTGTTCGCCGAGAAGGTCGATATATTCCCGTGCCCGCTCCCAATCGCCCGTCCATATCGCGACCGGGCAGGCCGCCAGATGCAGGGCATGGCCTAGAGAGAAAGCGTGGCCGGTGAACTTGGCCCGCTCGACGGCGCGCGTTGCCATTTGCATCGCCTGGTCCGGATACCCCTGCACCCAGAGAACCCTCGCCAGAAAGGCCTGTGCCGCGGCCTGCAGGTCACCGACGAATCGCGTACTGCTGACGCCGATTTTCTGGAGCGCCGGATTGGCGAGGAGACTCTCGAGGTGGGTGCGCGCATCGCTCTGATTGCCGTGGTTGTGGTGAGAAACACCGATCATCCGCAGAGCCACCAACTTATCGCGGGGAGTAATGGCAATTGCAGCGAACTGCAGGGCGGACTGAATGGACTGCCGCATATCGGCGTACCACAGGCCCCAAAGGGCACGCAGCTGGTAGTCGACATCGCCAATCGTTCTCGACAAGGCGAGGCCGCGCTCCCATGCGGCCCGGGCCGTGGCTGGGTCTTGGCCGATACCCAACAACGAATTGCCAATGGCGATGTCGAGCTTCATTTCACGGATCGCGTCTGGGACACCTGTGCGCACCACAGCTTGAAGGGCCTGCTCCGCGCGAGCATGACATTCGCCAAACAGCGATAGATGCATCCATAGCGGCACCGCGGCTGCCGTCAGGCCGATCGCCGCCGGGTCGTTGCCGCCGCGAGAGAAAGCCCAGTCGACGGCAGCGCGCACATTGTCGATCCGCCATGCGTAGTCTGCTCGCAACTCGGCCGCTGGGCGGCTTTCCCATTCCGGTTCGATACGCTCCAGCAGGGCTTGATAGTAACGCCCATGGCGCTGCGCGACCGGATCACGCTCACCGCTCGCATCGAGCTTCTCGAGAGCATAGGCCCGGGTGGTGTCGAGGAGGCGATAGACCGTGGCGGCGCTTGTGGATTCCAAGACCACGAGCGATTTGTGCACCAGGTTCGAGAGCCCCTCGATAATGTCATCGGTTGCCGATATTGCGCCCGCGTCGTCCAGCGTAAAGGGTCCGGCGAAGATGCCCAAGCAATGCAGAAGCGCCCGTTCGGACTCCGGTAGCAGCTCACAACTCCAATCGAGCGTCGCCCGCAGGGTTCGGTGTCGCGGCAGGGGCGTACGGCGTCGACTGACGAGCAAATTGAAACGGTCGCTCAGGTCGGACGCGACCTGCTGCACACCGAGCGTGGCTGCCCGTGCGGCGGCAAACTCGATCGCCAGGGGAATGCCATCGAGCTGACGGCAGATCGAGGCGACGGTCGAAAGAGTCGTCGCGTCCAGCGAGATCTCGCCGCCCTGCGTCCGCGTCCGTTGCACGAACAGTTCCACCGCGCTGCTGTCCAACAGTCGTTCGCCCTTTTCCACGATCGACGATCCGGGAAGATCGAGCGGCTGCACCCGATAGACGCGCTCTCCGGCGACCCTCATCACCTCGCGACTGGTGGCCACGAGCGACACACGCGGACACTGCTGCACGATCGCCTCTGCAAGACCCGCGGCGGCATCGATGACATGCTCGCAATTGTCGAACACCAGCAGGAGCCTTGTCGTCCCGATGGCACGGGCGACTCCGTCACGGGTGGTCGCCTTGCCCTCTCCGGTCCATCCCAATGCCGCCATCACCGCCGACGGCACAAGCTCCGGATCAGCGAGCGATGCCAGTTCGACGAAGCAAACGCGACCGTCGAACTCGTCGAGCAGGCGCCGCGCGAGTTCGACCGCGAGGGTCGTCTTGCCGATCCCGCCGGGCCCTGCCAGCGTCACGACGCGATACGCTGAAACCAGATCCCTCAGCCGCTGCAGCGCCCGGCCACGACCGATGATATCGGATGCCGACCCCGGCAGATTGCTGTGAAAGGGCACACCGGGCGCCGAGACGCGAGCAGACAGGGCCGTGGTGGATGAGTCCTTTTCCTGCTTGGTCTCCCAGCCGCCCAGAAGCTGATAGCCGCGGCCGGTGGAACTCTTGAGAAGGGCTCGATCCGTCCCCAGCGCCTTGCGGATGGCATGGATATGGACGCGGAGCGTATTTTCCCCCACGACGATGCCGCCCCAAACATGGGACACGAGTTCGTCCCGACTGACAACTTGACCGCCGGATTCGACCAGCTTCTCGATGATGGCAAACGCGCGCGAGCCGATCGGCACGGGCCGGCCATGGGCTCGAAGCTCACGCTGGCTCCCATCGATTTCCCACGACCCGCTCTCGCTCACGAACTGCGCTAACATCCCGCTTCCAGTTCAGACCCCAGCTGACCCTAGAAAGGTAGGCCGCTCGGCTCCAGCTTGGCGAGGGAGGAGAAGAGGATCAGACCGGAATCAGTGCCGCTGCAACCCGGCGGCCTTCGGCCAGCAGCACGTTGTAGATGCGGCAGGCCGAACCGGTGTCGACCACCTCGAGGCCGAGCCCCGCTGCCTTGAAGACCGCGCGCTTGGCCGGCGGCACGAAGATCGCCCGCGCGCCGCAGCCCAGCACGAGCAGCTCGGTCGGTGTGGGCAGCGTCTTGAGAAAGGCCAGCGCCTCGACCGTGAGGTCTTCGGCCCGCGCGAGGTCGAGCGGCACAGTGACAGTCGGCGTCACCAGCACGGGCCCCTGCCAGTCGCGTTCGCTGATCAGGAAACGACCGGGGCCATAAGTCCGGATGACCTGCGCCGAGGCCGGATCCGGCGTCGGCAGGGATTTGTCGTCGAGCCCCGTCGGCAGGTCGCTCACGCGGACGTCCTCAGGCCTTCGCCTTGGCGTCCTCGGCCTTGGCCCGGAACTGCTCGGGCCGCAGCTTCAGGTAGACCAGCATCGCGGAGGCGATCCAGATCGACGAGTAGGTGCCGACGACCACGCCCCACAGCATGGCGATCGAGAAGCTGTAGAGCACCGGTCCGCCGAACAGCACCAGCGCCAGAACCGCCACGAACACCGTGCCCGAGGTCATCAGCGTGCGCGACAGCGTCTCGTTGACGCTGAAGTTCAGCAGCTCGATCAGGCTCATCTTGCGATAGCGTCGCATGTTCTCGCGCACGCGGTCGAAGATCACGACGGTGTCGTTGATCGAGTAGCCCGCGATGGTCAGCACCGCGGCCAGCGCCGTCAGGCTGAAGTCGAGATGCAGCAGCACGAACAGGCCCATCGTCGAGATGACGTCGTGCAGCAGCGCCACCAGGGCGGCCACGCCGAACTGCCACTCGAAGCGCAGCCAGACGTAGAGGCAGATCGCGCCCAGGGTCGCCAGCACCGCGATCACGCCCGAGTGCATCAGCTCTTCGCCGATCTTGGGACCGACCGATTCGGTGCCACGCAGCTCGTACTGGCCGCCGATCGCGTCCTCGACCAGCTTGATCGCGACCTGCTGGCACCATTCGGCGCGCTGTTCGTGGCTCATGTCGATCTTGACGGAATTGCTGTTGGCGCGCGGCAGCTGGCGGTCCTGCAGGGTGAGGCCCACCGTGCTCACGGCGTCGCGCCAGGCGGCCGAATCGAGCGACGCCGGCGAGGTGAAGGTGACGTCGCCGGTGGTCGCAGCACCCGGCTCGACCTTCCAGCCGTCGCCCGCGCGCTTCTTCATGACGTGGTCGGCATGGGCGACGCACTGGTCGTTGCCTTCCTGCCGCTGCACGCGGATCAGGGCGCTCTTGTTGTCGCCGAACTCCTGGAGGCTGACCTCACCGACGCCAAGTCCGCTGGTGATGGTGCGCAGGTTCTCGAGATGGATGTCGCCCTGCTTGGCGCGCACCTGGATGGCGATGCCGCCCTCGAAGTCGATGCCGAAATTGAGACCGAGGGTGAACACGCCGACGATCGACAGCACGTTGATCACCGTCGAGGCGATCAGCGCGATCTTGCGCTTGCCCAGGAAGTCGAAGGTCGTCTTTCCCGAGATGAGGTGATGGGCTCTCCACAACATGGCGGCCTCAGATCGGCAGTTCGGTCGGCCGCCGCCAGCGCACCCAGGTCGCGAGGATCATCCGGGTGAAGATGGTGGCAGTGAACAGATGGGTGAGCAGGCCGAGCGACAGCGAGGTCGCAAAGCCGCGGATGGGTCCGGCGCCGAAGCCGAACAGGAGGACGCCGGCAATCAGTGCCGTGAGGTTCGAGTCGATAACGGCAGTCAGCGCCTTCTCATAGCCGGTGGCCAGCGCCGAGAAGGCGGAGCGGCCGTTGGCCTTCTCCTCGCGCACGCGCTCGTAGATCAGCACGTTGGAGTCGACGGACATGCCGACGGTGAGCACGAGGCCCGCAATGCCCGGCAGGGTGAGCGAGGCGCCCAGCACCGACATGCCGGCGAACACCAGCAGCATGTTGACCATCATGGCGAGGCTGGCAAAGCCGCCGAACAGCGGTCCGTAGCTGATCAGCATGAAGAGGATGACGAACGCCGTGCCGACCAGCGCGGCCACGGTGCCGGCATGGATCGCGTCGGCGCCGAGGTCGGCGCCCACGGTGCGCTCTTCGATGATGGTCAGCGTGGCCGGCAGCGCGCCCGAACGCAGCAGCAGCGACTGCTCCTGGGTCTGCTGGGTCGTGAACTGGCCGGTGATGATGCCGCTGCCGCCGCAGATCGCGCTCTGCACGACCGGGGCGCTGATGATCTCGCTGTCGAGCTGGATCGCCAGGCGCTTGCCGATGTTGGCGCGCGTGGCGGCGCAGAAGGCGCGGCCGCCCGGGCCGTTGAAGGTGAAGCTGATGATCGGCCGGCCGCCCTGCTGCTGGTTCTCGAAGGTCGACTTGGCGTCGTCCAGATCCTCGCCGCCCACGACCACGCGCTTGAACACGGGCAGGCATGGCGGCTGGTAGCGCCGGCAGATCTGCTCGGGCGTCAGCCGCGGGTTGGCGGTGGTGATTTCGTCGAACTTCTTGGGATCGGCGGCACGGAGCGCCTGCATGCCCTCGCGCGTCGGCACCAGGAACGTCGTGGGCGGCAGCGCCGACGGCACGTTCTGGCCGGTCGCGGCCACGTTCTCGTCGACCAGGTGGAAGGTGAGCTTGGCGGTCTGGTTGATCTTGCGCTTGAGCTCGGTCGTGTCCTTGATGCCCGGAATCTGCAACAGGATACGGTCGTCGCCCTGGCGCACGATGGTCGGTTCGATGGTGCCGGTCTCGTCGACGCGGCGGCGCAGGATCTCGATCGACTGGTCGATCACTTCCTTGCGCTTGCGCGTCAGCTCGACGTCCGGATAGGCGACGTTCATCGTGTCGCCGGAGCCGGTCACGACCAGCGCCGGGTCGACCGCGCGCACGCCGTCGAGCGCCTTCGACCGCTGGCCCTCGTCGCGCAGCACGATCGTCACCGACTTGCCGTTGTCGATGTCGAGCGACTTGTAGGTGACCTGCTGCTTGCGCATCTCGCCGCGCAGCGAATCGGACAGGTTGGTCAGGCGCTCGTTCATCACGCCGCGCAGGTCGGCTTCGAGCAGGAAGTGCGCCCCGCCCCGCAGGTCGAGACCGAGGTTGATGCGGCTGGCCTGGTACCAGGCCGGCAGCATGGCATCCACGGAGGCCGGCAGCAGGTTGGGCAACGCAAGCAGTCCGGCCAGCACGGTAACGACGATGATGGCGATGGTCTGCCAGCGCGGAAGGTTGAGCATTCCGTCCTAACTCTGTTGATGAGTCTTATATATAGGAGCGCGCGCGGTTATTTCTTGCCGCCGCCGAACAGGCTGGCCAGCAGGCTCTTGCGCTCCGGCGTCCCACCCACCGACTGCGGCAGCAGGGGCTTCTCGTCTTCCTCGCCTTCCTTGGCGCCGCGGACCGACTCGCCGCGGGTCAGGATGTCGGTGATGGTCTGCTTGATGATGCGTACCCGCACGCCCTCTGCGAGTTCGACCTGCAGCTCGTTGTCGCCGATCACCTTGGTGACCAGGCCGATGATGCCGCCGCCGGTGACGACGCGGTCGCCGCGCTTCACACCGCCCAGCATCTCCTTCTGGGCCTTCATCTTCGACTGCTGCGGACGAATCAGCAGGAAATAGAAGACGACGAAAATCAGGACCAGCGGGAAGAGCTGGACCAGGAAATCGCTGCTGCCGCCACCGGCCGCTTGCGCCCACGCTTGGGAAATGAACATCGTCTGCTCCGATTCTGCCTTGGCGTATCGGCCGCTGTGCGGCCAAGGGTGCCCCTTAGAAAAGCGGCCGGACTATAGCCGCCCGCAACAGCTTTGCAACGCGGGCTCTGGGCGATATGGTCGCCCCCTTTTCGAGCCCAAAGCTACCGTAGCGGGCTCCTGCAGGCCCCGATGGATCAAGATCTTAAAGCCACGATTTCACGTATCGCCGACGCCCTCGACCGACTGGCCCCGCCCGCTCCGCCCAGCGCCGACATCAATGCCGCCGAGGCCTATGTCTGGCACGCGGCCGGCCATCGCCTGGAAGCCGTCTTAAAGGTCAACCGGGTCAATCTCGACCTGCTCCAGGGAATCGACCGCCAGAAGACCACCCTGCTGGAGAACACACGGCGCTTCGCCAAAGGCCTGCCGGCCAACAATGCGCTCCTCTGGGGCTCGCGCGGCGCGGGCAAGAGCTCGATCGTGAAGGCCGTCCACGCCCAGGTGAACCGCGAGTTGGGCGGGCCGCCCGGCCCCGTGGCCCTGGTCGAGATCCATCGCGAGGATATCCCGTCGCTGCCGGCGCTGCTGACCCGCATCCGCGATACCAAGCGGCACTTCATCGTGTTCTGCGACGACCTCTCCTTCGACGGCCAGGACGCGGCCTACAAGTCGCTGAAGGCCGTGCTCGACGGCGGCATCGAAGGCCGGCCGGAGAACGTCGTGTTCTACGCCACCTCCAACCGCCGCCATCTGATGCCGCGCGACATGATCGAGAACGAGCGCTCGACCGCGATCAACCCGTCCGAGGCGGTGGAAGAGAAAGTCTCGCTGTCGGATCGCTTTGGCCTGTGGCTCGGCTTCCACAACGCCAACCAGGACACGTTCTTCGCCATGATCGAGGCCTACGCGGAGCACTACAAGCTGGGCGTCCCGGTCGAGGAGTTGCGCAAGCGTGCCGTCGAATGGTCGGTCACGCGCGGCTCGCGCTCGGGCCGCGTGGCCTGGCAGTTCGTGCTCGAAGTGGCGGGTGAACTCGGGAAAAGGCTGGACTGACATGAGCGACTCCGAAGACGTGCTGTTCTCGCCATCGGTGAAAGCGGAGCAGACACGTCTCGGATCGCGCCAGATGTTCGAGGGCCGCGAGTGGCAATCGGAGATCACCGACGATCTCCGCCAGTTCCTTGACGCCATCGACACCTTCTTCTTCGCCACGGCCAGCGCCGACGGCCGGCCTTACATCCAGCATAGCGGCGGTCCTCCGGGATTCCTGAAGCCGATCGGCACGCGCGAGCTGGCCTTCGCCGACTTTGCCGGCAATCGCCAGTATGTGACCCTCGGCCACCTGAAGGAAAACGACCGCGCGCACATCTTCATCCTGCACTTCGCCAGCCAGCAGCGGGTGAAACTGTGGGGCCGCGCCCGCGTGATCGAAAACGATCTCGAGCTGATGGAGCGGCTGGTCGACCCGACCTACAAGGCCCGGCCACAGCGCGCGATCGTCTTCCGGATCGAGGCCTACGACATCAACTGCCGCCAGCACATCACCGCGCGCTACAGCGAAGCCGAAATCGCGCCCTCGGTGAACAGACTGATCGAACGCATCAAGGAACTCGAAGAAGAAGTCGAGCGACTGAAAAAAGGATGAGGCTCAACCCGCTGTCTTCGCGAAACGTTCGGCCCGATAGGCGCCGACCGTGACCGGCGGATATTTCGGCGCCCCGCCGGCGGGCAGGCACGACGGCAGACATTCGACGACCGTGTCGTAGTTGGCCTGGAAGAAGAACGGCACGGAGATGCGCCGCTCCGCCCAGCCCGTGGGCGGATTGGCGACACGATGGGGCGTCGACACCCACAGCTCGTTGGTCCAGCGCATCAGTATGTCGCCCACATTCACGACGAAAAGGTCGGGCGTCGCCGGTGGCGCGATCCAGCTTCCGTCGCGCGCTCGCACTTCGAGGCCGCCGGTGTCCGAGTTCGCATGGACGAAGGTCAGCATGTTGAGATCGGTATGCACGCCCGCGCGCAACTGGCCCTCTTCCGGCGCCCTATCGTAGGGCGGGTAGCAGATGAGGCGCAGCATGCTGATGTGCCGGTCGGTGATGGCGGCGAAGTAGTCTGCCGGCAATCCGAGGGCCAGGCTTGCGATGCCGAGGGTGCGTTGCGCGAGGCTTGTTACCGCCTGCCAATAGGCGCGCATTGCGGGCTGCAACGCCGCCGGATGATCAGGCCACCGATTGGACGCGAACGAGGGATAGGCGGCGGGCGACGTATAATAAGGAGTGTCGGGCAGATCGAACGGCCCGATCGAGAAGATCTCCTTGTGGTCGGGCGGCGTCTGCCCGCCGCCGAGCCGCGCCAGTGTCTCCTCGCCGTAGGCAATGAAGCCGCGGTTCTGATCGGGACTCGGCCGCTTCACCTTCTGCTTCTCGCTCATCGACAGATCGAAGAAGCCGTTCGCCGCCGCGTAGAGGGAATCGATCGTCGCGGCCGGCACGCCATGGCCGGTGAGCGCCACGAAGCCGGTGTCCCGAAACGCCGCTCCCAACTCGGGCGCCAGCGCCTGGTCGGGACGTGAAAGATCGAGAACGGGAATCATTGGCACACCGATTGCACGTCCCGGGGGTGGAAAATGGTGAAATCTGGGGAGAGCACCGCCATGCCGAAGTGTCTCACGAAGTTCTCGCGCCGTCGCCTGCTGGCCGGCACAACCGCCATCGCGGCGTTGGGCGGCTTTCCATCGATCGTGCGCGCGCAGGCCAAGGAACTGGTGGTCGGCGGTGCCGCCGGCTTCGCGCCGTGGATGAACGGCACGGTGAGCCAGGCCTTCGAGGCCAAGTACAAGACCAAGATCGTCTACGAGGGCACCCGCTCGCTGGTGAACCTCGAGAAGATGCAGAAGAACAAGGACAAGCAGTATCTCTCGGTCGTCATGATGGACGATCCGGTGATGATCCCGGCGGTCCAGGAAGGCCTGCTCGAGAAGATGACGCCGGCCATGGTACCCAACCTCGCCAAGCTGCGGCCGGGTACGGTGCAGATGGACGGCATGTGGGCCAACTATCTGCAGCCGTGGCAGGGCGTCGCCTACAACACCAAGTCGCTGGCCGCGGGCTTCCCGGCCTGGGCCGACTGCTATGATCCGAAGTTCAAGGGACGGCTGGTGATCCCCTCGCTGCAGAACACTGAAGGCGTGGCCAATCTCGTGATGGCCGCCCGCCCTCGAGACCGGCATGCCGATCGAAAAGGCGCAGCACGAGATCGAGGCCGGCTTCAAGAAGATCAAGACGCTGAAGCCCAACCTGCTCACGATCTACACGCAGATCCCGCAGGCGCTGAACCTGCTCGAGCAGGGCGAGGCCTGGGCGATCCCCAGCATGTTCTCCTCGAACGTCATCCCGAAGGAGAAGGAATCGCCGATGAAGATGGCGGCGCCCAAGGAAGGTATCTTCGTCGGTCCCGCGGGCATCTGCCTGGTCAAGGGCGGGCCCAACCAGGAGATGGCGCTGGCGCTGATCGACATGATGCTGGGCGCCGAGATGCAGGACAGACTGCAGCCCGAGACCTTCGCCTTCCCGTCCAACGCCTCGGCAAAGCCGCCGCTCGGCCTCGCCGCCGACGTCAAGGTCCACAATCTCGACTGGGCCTTCGTCGCCAAGGAGCGCGGCGAGTGGGTCAAGCGTTGGGACCGGGAGATGGCGATTTAAGTTGAGCTTCCTCGACGTCACCGATGCCGTGAAGTCGTTCGGCACGGTCACCGTGCTGGGCGGCGTCGACCTCAAGGTCGCGCAGGGCGAGTTCGTGTCGCTGCTCGGACCTTCGGGCTGCGGCAAGACCACGTTGCTGCGCGCCGTGGCGGGACTGCTCGGCCTCGATCGCGGCACGGTCACGCTCGACGGCCAGGACCTTACGGGCCTGCCGCCGCATCGGCGCGATGTCGGCGTGGTGTTCCAGAACTACGCCCTCTTCCCGCATCTCACCGTCGCCGAGAACGTCGCCTTCGGCCTGAAGGCGCGCGGCAAGAAAGGCGCCGAGACGCAGGAGGCCGTGAAGCGCTTCCTCGATCTCGTTCATCTCTCGGACTTCGCCGGGCGTTCGGTGCGGGCGCTATCGGGCGGTCAGCAGCAACGGGTCGCCGTCGCGCGCGCGCTGGCGGTACGACCAAAGCTGTTGCTGCTTGATGAGCCTTTCTCCGCCCTCGATCGCAAGCTGCGCGAGGCGATGCAGATCGACCTGCGCCGGCTGCTGCGCGAACTGGGCACCACCTCGGTGTTCGTCACGCACGACCAGGACGAGGCGCTCACCATGTCCGACCGCATCGCCGTTATGAACGGCGGCGCGATCGAGCAGCTCGATGCGCCCCAGGCGATCTATCATCGGCCGGCGACAGCCTTTGCGCTCGAATTCGTCGGCCTCTCCACCAAGCTCGCAGGAACGGTGCGCGGCGCCGAAGGCGACACCGTCGTCGTCGATACGGCGTTCGGTCCGCTGCGCGCTGCCGGAAACTTCGTGCCCGGCGCCGATGTGCTGCTGGCCGTACGGCCCGAGCGCATCAAGGTCGATCCGACGGGTGACTTCGCCCTCACGGCACGCCTGCGCGACGCGGTCTTCCAGGGCTCCAAAGTGCAGCTCCATTTCGATGCGCCCGAAGGTGATCGCGTGATGGTCGAGACTGCCGACCTGCCGCACGGCGTGCCCGCGCCCGGCACCGAGATGAAGCTCGGTTGGGCCGTCGCCGACACGCTGATCTATCCCGCATGACCCGGGCGTTCCGCGACCCAGTGATCCTGCTGGCGGTCCCGGCCGTGCTCTATCTCGTGCTGCTCTATGCGCTGCCACTGAGCTGGCTGCTGGCCAAGAGTTCTACCGGGCCGGGCGGCCTCACGATCAAACCCTACATCGATTTCTTTGCCGATCCGTTCAACTGGCGCGTGGTCGGCAACACACTGGGCAGCGCCTTCTGGGTGACCGTCGTGTGCCTCGCCATCGGCTTTCCCGCGGGCTTTGCGTTGGCGCGCGCGGGCGCGCTCGTGCAGATCGCGATGCTGATCTCGATCATCCTGCCGCTGTCGGTTGGCGTGGTGGTGAAGGCCTTCGCCTGGCAGATCGTGCTGCGCCGCGACGGCGTGGTCTCACAGTTCCTGCTGGCGATCGGCGTGTGGGACGAGCCGCAGCGCCTGCTCTTCACCGAGCCCGGGCTGGTGCTGGGCGCGGCCAACATCTTCCTGCCGTTCATGATCCTGCCGATTTACTCGGTGGTGAAACTGATCGACCCGCGGCTCTCGGAGGCTGGTGCGACCTTGGGCGCGACGCCGCTCTATCGCTTCTTGCGCGTCACCTTTCCGCTCACCCTGCCGGGCGTGGTCTCGGGCATCGCCTTCGTCTTCTCGATGAGCGTGTCGATGTACGTGATCCCGTCGCTGCTGATCGGCGACCGCTACCAGACGCTGTCGACCCTGACCGGCCGCTCCTTCCTGTTCATGCGCAACGAACAGCTCGGCTCGACGACGGCCGTGATCCTGCTCGTCCTTGCGGTCAGCATCGTGGTCGGCTCGGGCTGGCTGGCCAAACGCCTGGGATCGACCGAATGACGGCCGTCGAACGCGCTGCCCAGGCCCTGATGTGGATCGCCGCGACGGTGACCGTGGTGTTCCTGATGACGCCGCTGGTCGTGACCGTCGCCGTCTCCTTCGGCTCGTCGAGCGTCTTCACCCTGCCGCCGCCCGACTGGTCGCTGCGCTGGTACGACCGGCTTACCAATGCGCGCGGCCTTTGGCCTTCGCTGGTAACCTCGATCGAGATCGCGTCCTTCTCGACCGCCGTTGCCCTGGCGCTGGGCACGCTCTGCGCCATCGCCCTGGTGCGTGGCCGCTTTCCCGGACGCGAGGCGATCTCGACCTTCCTGGTCTCGCCGCTGATGTTGCCCGGGCTGGTGATCGGCATCGCCATGCTGCAGGGCTTCAAGGCGGCCGGCCTGCGCGAGCCTCTTTCCAGCCTGATGCTGGCGCATGTGGTGATCACGTTGCCCTATGTCGTGCGCACGGTGGTAGGGGCGCTGTCGCTGTTCGACTTCTCGCTGATCGATGCGGCGCGGACGCTCGGGTGTTCGTATCCCAAGGCATTGACCCGCGTGCTGGTGCCCGCGCTGGCACCGGCCTTCATCACCTCGGGCATGTTCGCGTTCCTGGCGTCAATGGACAATTATCCCATCTCGATCTTCTTCACCGATGCGTGGACCAAGACCCTGCCGATCCAGATGCTGCAGTACGTCGAGGAGAACCCCGATCCGACGATCGCGGCCATCTCCTCGGGACTGGTGGTGCTGGCGATCCTCGCCCTCGTCGTCGGCGACCGGTTGGTCGGCCTGCGCAAACTTGCGGATTTCTAGGACATGACGACGACCGACCCGACGCCCTGCGACCTGCTGGTCACCGCCGACCTGATCCTGACGCTCGATGCCCAGAGCCGCATCGTGAAGAACGGCGCCATCGCCGTGACCGACCGCGCCATCGTCGACATTGGTCCCGCCGAGGACCTGCGCCAGCGCTGGACGCCCGCCGAGACGATCGACGGCAAGGGCCGCATCGCCATGGCGGGCCTCGTGAACGTCCATAACCACACGCCGCTCATGATCACGCGCGGCATGATCGAGGACGTGGGCTTCGCGCCGATGTACACGCCAGGCGTCCCACAAGGCCATTGGCTGGACGCCGATGATGCCTACGCACTGTCGGCGCTCGGCCACTACGAGCTGTTGCGCGCGGGCTGCACGACAGTGATGGATTTCTATCGCTATCCTTCGTCCTGCGCCCGCGCCGCATCGGAACTGGGCGTGCGGGCCGTGATCGCGGGCCGTGTCCACGATGCCGAGCCCGGCTCGCTCGCCAACGGCAAGCACAGCTACAGCACCGCCATTGGCCAGGCGAGCCTCAAGGAGAATGCCGAGCTGATCGCAAAGTGGAACGGCCACGACAACGGCCGCATCCGCTGCGATTGGGCGCCGCATGCGCCGGACACCTGCTCTGATGACCTGCTGCGCGAGGTGAAGAAACTTGCCGACGCGCACGGCGGCAACGTGCACACGCATCTGTCGCAGTTGCCGGCCGAGATCGAAGCGGTGAAGGCGCGCACCGGCCTTACGCCGCCGCAGTTGATGGACAAGCTCGGGCTACTCAATGAGAAACTGATCGCCGCGCACTGCATCCACATGGATCGCGCCGACATCGAACTGTGCGGCAAATCGAAGATGACCGTCGCGCATGCGCCGATCGGCAATGCCAAGGGTGGCCGGATCGCGCCGATCATGGAGCTGATGGAGGCCGGCGCCCGCATCGCGCTTTGCACCGACACGTTCTCAGGCGACATGATCGAGGCGATGCGCTGGGCGATTTCGATGCAGCGCATCAACCGCCAGGGCAACGTCCTCGACCCGCGCATCGTGCTCGACTGGGGCACGCAAGCCGGCGCCAATGCGCTCGGCCTCGGCGATCAGGTGGGCTCGCTCGAGGTCGGCAAGAAGGCCGACATCGTGCTGCTCAACAGCCGCTCGCCGTCGCTCATGCCGATGATCGACGGCTACGGCGTGCTGGTGCACAGCGCCTCGGGCCACGATGTCGACACGGTGATCGTCGACGGCCGGGTCGTGCTGTCCGCCGGCAAACTCACCCTGGCCGACGGCGACACGATCGTGGCCCACGCCCAGGCCGTCGCCGCCAAGCTCTGGAACCGCGCGGGCCGCGAGGCGATCGGCTAGACTTCCGCCATGAAACTCCTGATCGCCAATCCCAATACCTCCACCGGCGTCACCGACCGCCTCGTCGCGTCCGGTCGGCTGGTCGCCAGCCCCGGCACCGAGCTGATCCCGATGACTGCGCCACGCGGCGTGCCCTATATCGCCACCCGCGCGGAGGCCGCGATCGGCAGCGCCGTCATGCTGGAGATGCTGGCCGAGAAACGCGGCACCTTCGATGCCGCCGTTTGCGCGGCGTTCGGCGATCCGGGCCTGGGCGGCGCGCGCGAACTGTTCGACTTCCCGATCGTCGGCATGGCTGAGGCCGCGATGTTGGTGGCCTGCACTCTGGGCCGCAAGTTCGCCATCGTGAGCTTCGCCAAGGCGCTGGAACCGTGGTTCGCCGAGATCGTCGACTGGCACGGCATGACCGGCCGGTGCGCGGCGATCCAGATGCTCGACAGCGCCTTCACCAACATCAACGACGTGGCCGAGGAGAAGGAGCAGCTGCTGGTCGATCTCGCCAACAAGGTCGTGACCGACCGGGGCGCTGACGTCGTCATCCTGGCCGGCGCGCCGCTGGCAGGCCTCGCCACCAAGCTGCGTGATCGCGTGCCAGTGCCGCTGGTCGACGGCATCCAGGCCGCCGTCACGATGGCCGAGGGCCTGGTGCGCCTCAATCCGCGCAAGGCGATCGTCGGCACCTATCGCCGACCGGGTGCCAAGGACTCGACGGGCCTCAGCAAGGCGCTGGCCGACGTGATCGGACACACGGAACGGTAATGGGGATGCGTGACCTCAAAGGCTACGGCCGCACGCCGCCCAACCCGAACTGGCCCGGCGGCGCGCGCGTCGCCGTCTCCTTCGTCATCAACTTCGAAGAAGGTGCCGAGATGTCGCTCTCCTCGGGCGATGCTTTCAACGAGAAGGTCTACGAGGTCACCGACGAGATCGTGGGCGTGCCCGACCTCTGCATGGAATCGCATTTCGAGTACGGTACCAAGGCTGCCTGGTGGCGCATCGCCGACACCTTGGAGCGGCTCGAGGTGCCGACGACCGTCAGCACCTGCGGCCGCGCCGCCGAACTTTCACCGTGGCTGATCGAGGACGCCGTGAAGCGCGGCCACGAGATCGCCTGCCACGGCTGGCGCTGGGAACGGCACGCGCTGCTGGGCGAAGCCGAGGAGCGTGAGAAGATCGCAAAGACAGTGAAAGTGCTGACCGAGATCGCAGGCCACCGCCCCGTCGGCTGGCACACGCGCTCGACGCCCTCACCCAACACGCGCCGCCTGTTGGTCGAGGAAGGCGGCTTCCTCTACGACAGCGACGATTACTCGGACGATCTGCCCCACTACAAGGAAGTGTCAGGCAAGAAGCACCTGGTCATCCCGTACAGCTTCGACACCAACGACATGCATTTCCACCAGGGCTTCCATCGCCTGGTAACGGCGCGCGACTTCGTCGAATACACGTCCGACGCCTTCGACGCGCTGTGGGCCGAGGGCGAGACTCAGCCGAAAATGATGTCGATCGGCCTGCACTTGCGCATGATCGGCCGCCCCGGCCGCATCTCCGCCCTCGACGGCATCGTCAGCCACATGCGCCGCAAGGGCGGCGTCTGGTTCGCGACCCGCCGCCAGATCGCCGAGCACTGGCTCTCTTTGCAGGACCGCGCGCTTCCAGCGCGCTCATGACGGGCGCAGCAATCTCCCTGAACTCCACGGCCAGTTCTCTGCGCGATCGACCAATCCGGCTTTAACTGGATTTTGTTCTACGTAGTCGATCGTCCGCATCAAATGACCTTCGTCACGCATAAATCGGTCGAAGTAGTCGTCGTGCCAGAAGGCACCTGTACGACCGAGAATCTTGTTCACTTTGTTGGCCGTAAAGGATTTCCAGCTATGAATAATCGTACCCAGGGGATACCCCTCGGCCGGCTCAATCACGGCGTGGACATGATTGGGCATGATGCACCACGCGAGTAGCCGATAACGATCACCGTCGAAGTGCAGAAGCGCTTTCTCTATCAATTCTGCCACGTCAGGCCGGCGCAGCCAGCACTCACCGATGCACTTATCGAGTTCCAGGTCGATCTGCGCTGACTTCTTTTGAAGAAGGAGCGCTTCGACAACGGCTTTCGGTAGACTGTCTCCGAGTCGAAAAGTGACGAATTGGATGGTTTCGGGCGAATCAAAGTGAGGAAGATACCCTCGCGAGAACTAGCCTTTGTGTTCCGTCATCCCTTGAGCGCGCTGGAAGCGCGCGGTCCGCCTGAGTTCGATTTTGGCCGAATAATTTTGATCGTTGAGGTCGAGTGGGCGATCAGGCGGCCCTTCTCGTCCTTCATGTCGCCTTCGAGGAAGCCGACCGAGCCGCCCCAGCGCATGACCCTGCCCTCGGTGTAGACGACGCCCGGTCCCATCGCCTCGAAGAAGCTCATCTTGAGTTCCAGGGTCGGCACGGCCACGGCCATCTTGCCTTTGGCGATGGCGGCATGCGCCATCGACGTATCGATCATGCCGGTCAGGAAGCCGCCCTGGCAGATCTTGCCGTTCGAGTGGCAGAAGGCCGGCACGATCTCGAAACGGAAGCGGGCGATGCCGCGCTCGGAATCGATCTCGAGCAGGCGGCCGTTCAGCGTCTTGATCGCTTCGGGCGTCCTGGACGTCAGGATGTGCAGGATGTCGGCGTCGGTCAGGGACTCGGAGGCGACATGGGCGAAATCGGGATGGGCGGAGGTCATTGCTTCCTTTATAGCGGGCTTTCATGAGCTTCAAAGTCCGCATCGCTTCCGCCGACCGCACCATCGACGTGTCGACAGGCGAGACCATTCTCGACGCCGCGCTCGATGCCGGCATCGGCTATCCGTTCGGCTGCCAGTCGGGCAACTGCGGCGCCTGCAAATCGCACCTGCTGAAGGGCGAGGTGGCGATGGACGGCTACTCCGAGTTCGCCCTGGGCGACGATGAGAAGGCCGGCGGTTTCATCCTCGCCTGCCGCGCGATGCCCACGTCGGACTGCGAGGTTGCCTGGCTCCAGGAAGAAGACGATCTCGTCAGTCATCCCCGCCAGATTCTTGCGACCACGGTGCTGTCGATCGACGATGTAACGCACGACATCAAGCGCGTGCGGCTGGCCGTCCCGTCGGATGAGCCCTTCTATTTCTCGGCAGGTCAGTTTGCGTCGGTCACCTTCGAGACCTGCGCGCCGCGCGACTATTCGATGGCCAACGTGCCGGGCGACCCCGTGCTCGAATTCCATATCCGGCGCAGCGCCGGCGCCACCGTCAGCGCCTATGTGGCGGAGAAGCTGAAAGTCGGCGATCCCGTACGGGTCGAGGGGCCGTTCGGCGCCTCACATCTGCGCGAAGCCCATCGAGGGCCGATCATCGCGGTCGCCGGCGGCTCGGGCATGGCGCCGATGAAGTCGATCGTCGAGCGCGCTCTGGCGCTGGGCATGCCGCAGCACATCTATTTCTATTTCGGCGTCCGCACTGAGCGCGACCTCTACCTGCACGACCACTTCATCGAGCTGGCAAAGAAGCACCCGACCCTGCATTTCATTCCCGTGCTGAGCGAAGGCGACGGCATCGATCGCCGCTGCGGCCTGGTGCACGAGGCGGTCGCCGCCGACTGGGACGAGTTCGACGGTTGCAAGGCCTATCTCGCCGGCCCGCCGGTGATGGTCGAGGCGGCCACGAAGCTGATGGAGCAGCGCGACATGCGGCGGCTCGATATCCATGCGGATGCTTTCTACACGGCCGCCGAAATGGCGAGCGCGGGAAAGAAGACGGGAGCGGAACTCTGATGGAACGCAAGATCGGCAAACTGAAGCGCCCCTTCGGCAACCTGCATTACGAGGTGACGGGCAGCGGCCCAGCCCTCGTCTTCGCCCACGGGCTGGGCGGCAACCAGATGAGCTGGTGGCAGCAGGTCGCGCACTTCGCGCCGCACTACACCTGCGTGAGCTTCGCCCATCGCGGCTTCGCGCCCTCCGATCCCGTGCCCGGCGGCCCCGATCCAGCCGACTACGCGGGCGACCTCGCCGCCCTGATCGACGAGTTGGGCTTTGCCGACGTGCGGCTGGTCGGACAGTCGATGGGCGGCTGGACGATGCTGGAATATGCGATCGCCCATCCAGCCAAGGTGAAGGCGCTGGTGCTGAGTTCGACCTCCGGCACGATCGATCGCCGCGCCACCGACCCGTCCGGCGGCAAGGATTACGACGCCTGGTTTGCCCGGGCCGAGCAGCTCAACAAGGAAGGCGTCGCCAAGGGCATCCATCCCGCGATGGGCGCCAAGGGCTCGGCGCGCGCACCGGCGCTCCTTCTTCTGTACCGCTCGATCGACGAGATGGCAGGCACGCTCGACAAGGAGAAGCTGCGCGAAGGCCTGCGCCGCACGGCGACGCGTCGCCTGGCCGATCTCGCGCATTTCACCGTGCCGACGCTGTTGATCGCGGGCGCCGACGACACGGTGTTCCCGCCGTTCCTCTCCGCGGCGATCGCCGCCAAGCTTCCGCACGGCGAAGCGGAGATGCTGGCCGACGCAGGCCACTCGCCATACTTCGATCACGCCGCTACCTTCAACAAGCTGGTGGAGGCCTTCCTCGCCCGCCACCGCTGAGGAGAGTGGGCTTTGTCGACCGAAAATCCGCGCATCGCCGTCCTGGGATTCGCCATCGAGTGCAATCGCTTCTCGCCGGTGGCGACGGCGCAGGATTTCGAGGACGACGTCGACATCCGCGGCAACCGCATCGTCACCGAGGCGCGCTCGGCCGCCGCGATCACGCTGCCCGACCTGCCAGGCTTCTTCACCGCGATGGACTCTTCGGGCCCATGGACGCCGGTGCCGATCCGGGTGGCACAAGCGCAGCCCGGCGGGCCGGTCGAGGAGCAGTTCTTCAAGAACTTCCTGGCGGAGATCGCGGCCGGCCTGAAATCCGTCCTGCCGCTCGATGGCATCTTCGTGTCCTGCCATGGCGCCGCGCTGGCTGAAGGCACCGACGATCCCGATGGCGACCTGTTCGAGATCATCCGCTCGGTCGTCGGCCCGGACGTGCCCGTTGTTGCCGTGTTCGACCTGCACGCCAACGTCTCGCGCCGCATGACCGACAATCTCTCGGTCTTCGTGGGCTATCTCGAGAACCCGCACAACGACATCCGCGAGCGCGGCATCGAGGCCGCCGGCCACCTGCGAGAGTGCCTCGCCGGCGCGAAGACCGCCGTCACGATGGTGAAGGTGCCGATCGTCTCGCCGCCGATCGCGTTGCTGACGGCACAGGGCCCCTACGCCGACCTGATCAACTACGGCCAGACGAAGGTGGGTGGCGATATCGTGAACGTGTCGGTGATGGCGGGCTTCGCCTACAGCGACTCGCCCAAGAACGGCCTCACCGCCGTGGTGACGGCGCGCAACGGCAAACGCGAGGCGGCGGCCGCGCTGTCGCTCGACATCGCCCAACGCGCCTGGGGCATGCGCGAGCGCTTCAAGAAAGAGATGATGAAGCTCGACGATGCCGTCCAGTTCGCCGTCTCGGTGGGCCGCGATCCTCGCTACAAGCCGATCATCCTGGCCGACGTCGCCGACAATCCCGGCGGTGGCGCGCGCGGCAACACGACGTTCCTGTTGCGGGCGCTGAAGGAAGCCGGCGTCGACGGCGTGGTCTTCGGCGTGTTCAACGATGCAGCCCTGGCCGCCGAAGCACACAAGCTGGGCGAAGGTGCGAGCTTCACCGCGCACTTCAACACCAAAGAGACACACGAATTCTCCAAGCCCTGGGCCTGCGAGGCCAAGGTGCTGAAGCTCACCGACGGCACCTATATCGGCCGGCGCGGCGTGCTGAAGGGTGTGTCGGCCGACATGGGCCCGTCGGCGCTGCTCGATCTCGGTGGCATCCGGCTCGTGGTCATCACCATCCGCTGCCAGTGTATGGACCCGATGCAGCTCGAGAGCTTCGGCATCGACATTGCCCAGGCCCGTACTGTCGTGGTCAAGAGCCGCGGCCATTTCCGTGGCGGTTACGACGAGTTCTTCGCGCCCGAGCAGATCTACGAAGTCGACTGCCCCGGTCTCACCTCGCCAGTGCTGGGCAACTTCAACTGGTCGAAGCTGCCGCGCCCCGTCTATCCGCTCGACGACCACACGACCTGGACGCCCCCCGCCACCGTTTGAGGAGCCCGCCATGAAGCGCCGCACCCTGCTCGCCGCCACGCCCCTGCTCGTGGCCGGGCCTGCTCTCGCCCAGGCCCAGACCCAGGCGAAACCCAAGACGCTGCGCGTGGTCATGCAGTCGGACCTGAAGATCCTCGATCCGGTGTGGACGACGGCCTACATCGTGCGCAACCACGGCTTCCTAATCTACGACCAGCTCTTTGCGCTCGACGACAAGTTGAAGCCACAGCCGCAGATGGTCGACACCTGGAAAATGAGCGACGACAAGCTCACCTGGAGCTTCACCCTGCGCGATGGGTTGAAGTGGCACGACGATACGCCCGTCACCACCGCCGACGTCATCCCCTCGATCAAGCGCTGGACCGACAAGGACGTGGTCGGCGGCGTGTTCGCCAAGTTCATCAAGGAGATGAAGGCGATCGACGACAAGACCTTCGAGATCGCGCTCAAGGAACCGTTCGGCCTGATGCTGCCGTCGCTCGCGCGCTCCTCGTCTATCCCGCTGCTGATCATGCCCAAGCGGGTGGCCGAGCTGCCGGTCAGCCAGCAGGCCTCCGACATGACCGGCTCCGGCCCCTTTATCTTCAAGAAGGACGAGTGGAAGCCCGGCGAGAAGACCGTTTATGTGCGCAATCCCGCCTACGTGCCGCGCAAGGAGCCGCCGTCGGGCCTGGCCGGCGGCAAGGTGGCCAAGCTCGATAGGGTCGAATGGGTCTCCATTCCCGACGCGCAGACGGCGATCAACGCCCTGCAGCAGGGCGAGATCGACATGATCGAGCAGCCTTCGCACGACCTGCTGCCCGAGATCGCCAAGGACAAGAACGTCGAGGTCGTCACCCTCGACGTGCTCGGCAACACCTTCGTGCTGCGCTTCAACTGGAAGCAGCCGCCGTTCAACGACGTGCGCTATCGCCGCGCCGCGGAGTACGCCCTCAACCAGGCCGACTTCATGAAGGCCGTGATCGGCGATCCGCACTACTTCAAGGAGTGCAAGGGCGTGTTCGGCTGTGGCGGCACGCCGTACGAGAGCCGCGTCGGCTTCGACGGCCTGCTGGAGTCGAACTTCGCCGAATCGAAGAAGATCCTGAAAGAAGCGGGCTACGACGGCACGCCGATCGTGTTGCTGCAGTCGACCGACCTCGCCGTGCTCACCAACCTGGCGCCGGTCGCCAAGACGCTGCTCGAACAGGGCGGCTTCAAGGTCGATCTACAGTCGATGGACTGGCAGACGGTGGTGAACCGGCGCGCCCGCAAAGACCCGATCGGCAAGGGCGGCTGGAACATCTCGCTGACGGCAGCCGCCGTCACCCTGCTGATCGACCCGATCAACAACCACTATACCGAGGCGAGCGGCGACCGCGCCCAGTTCGGCTGGCCGCTCGACCAGGAGATCGAGAAGCTGCGCATGGATTTCGTGCGCGAGACCGATCCCAAGAAGCAGTTCGAGATCGCCGAGAAGGTCCAGAAGCGCGTCATCGAACAGGGCGTGCTGGTGCCGCTCGGCCAGTACCTCCAGCCCCTGGCCCGGCGCCGCAACGTCAGCGGCAATCTGCAGTCCCCTGTCACCGTGTTCTGGAACGTCGATAAGAAGTAGCGGCGCGCGTCGCGAAATGCGAACCTCCCCCTAACAACGGACGGTCGATCAGGCCGCCGGTAGGTAGAGGGGAAACTCCATGACGAAAGCGTATTTTATGCGCTCGGCGGCCATTGCGGTCGCGTGCGTTGCCTTCACGGCCTCCAGTCAGGCCCAGACCAAGCATTTCAAGTTCGGCTACGACCAGCCGCACACCACGGGCTACGGCATCGTGGGCGACATCTTCAACGCCAAGCTGAAGGAACTCAGCAAGGGCGCGATGGAGATCGACCAGTATCCCGGCGCCCAGCTCGGCCAGGAGCCGCAGATGCTGCAGCTGGTGAAGTCGGGCGATCTCGACTTCATGATCTCCTCCTCGGCCAACGCCGCGACCGTCTCGCCCGAGGCGGGCGTGATGTCGATGCACTTCCTGTTCCGCTCGGAAGACCATCTGATCAAGTCGATCGCCAGTCCTGAACTCAGCAAAGCTGTGCGCGCGATGATCGAGGAGACGGTCAAGGGCAGCCATGTGCTCGCCCTCACCACGCTCGGCCTCCGTCATATGTACGGCAAGGCGGAGGTGACCAAGGTCGAGGACATCAAGGGCAAGAAGGTACGCGTGCAGGCGACGCCGACCGAGGACACCACGTTCCCGGCCTATGGCGCGCAGACCGTCCACATGCCCTTCGGTAGCGTCTACACCTCGTTGCAGACCGGCGTGATGGACTTCGCCGAGAACGGTGTGAACGTCTATCTCGCCAACAAGCACTATGAAGTGGCCCCCGTCCTGTCGCTCACCGAGCATGAGGCCAACAACAGCCTGATCTGGACCTCCGACAAGCTGTGGTCGAGCCTGACCGACGAGCAGAAGGGCTGGGTCCAGGCCGCGGCCGACGAGGTCGCCAAGACCGAGCCCGCAAAAGCGCTGCAGCTCGAGCACGATTCGGCGACCAAGCTGAAGAGCCTGGGCGTGAAGATCGTCGACAAGGTCGACAAGTCGGGCTTCATCAAGGTGGCGCAGCCGCTGCTCGAGAAGATGTCGAAGGACCTCGGACCGAACGCCGCCAAGATCCAGCAGATCATCAGCGCGATCCAGTAATGGCGGACGAACGCTCGCTGGTTCTGCAGAAGCAGCGGCAGCTGAAATGGCCGGCGCTCGACTGGCTTGAGAGGGTGCTGATGGTGGGGTGCGGGCTCACGCTCTTCGCCTTCAGCCTGTCGGTGGTCTGCGACATCGTCACTCGCGAGATCGGCCATCCGTGGCTGTGGTTGCAGGAGGTCACCTCGACCTTCTTCATCTATGGCGTCTTCATCGGGGCGGCAGTAGCGACACGGCGCAACGACCATCTGTTCCTGGCGGCGATCGGCGAATCGATGACCGGCCGGCCCCGCCTGATGATCGAGACGGCGATCCGGATCGTCGTAATCTGTGTCGGTCTGTTCCTCGCCTGGTACGGCTACATCAATTTCCTGCGCGGCTTCTCGAGCTTCCGCATGCCGTCGATGACGCCAATCGCCTCGCTCTACGCCGCCATCCCGATCAGCGGCGCGTTGATTGCGCTCTTCGCCTTCGAGCAGCTGGTCAACGGCTGGAAAAACGGCTTCGAGAAATCGGAAGAAGACCGGCTGGCTGAAGAGAAGGCAGGTCACCTGTGAACAACGGCGCAATCCTCCTGACCATGGCGGCGCTCTTCCTGTGCTTCGGGTATCTGGGCGTTCCGGTCGCCTTCTCCCTGACCGCGGGCGTCCTGGTCGGCGTGGCCTTCACCGACGTGAGCTACGCTTCCATCGTGCAGAAGATGTTCGACGGCGTGGATTCGGAGGCACTGCTCGCCATCCCGTTCTTCCTGCTGGTCGGCGAGCTGATGAGCTCGGCCAACGTCGTGCAGCGCGTGATCAACCTGTCGCTGTCGCTCGTCGGCCACATGAAGGGCGGCCTCAGCCAGGTCGTCGCCGTGTTCAGCATGTTCTTCTCGGAGATGTCGGGCTCGACGACCGCCGACGTCGCCGTAATGAGCCGTACCTTGGGCGTCTCGATGCGCAAGGAGGGCTACGACCCGCCCTTCATCGCCGCCATCATCGCCTCGGCCTCGACCATCGCGGCCCTTGTGCCGCCCTCGATCACCGCCGTGGTCTATGGCGCGGTCGGCAACGTCTCGATCGCGGGCCTGTTCATGGCGGGCTTCGTGCCGGGCTTCATGATCGCCATCGGCCTGATGATCTATTGCTATTTCTTTGGACCGATCGGCATCCGCCGACCGCGCTCGAGCTTCGGCCAGATCGCCACCGCGGCCAAGGAATCGGCGCTGCCGCTGATGATCCCGGTGATCCTGCTGGGCGGCATCCTGACCGGCTGGTTCACCCCCACCGAGGCCGGCGTCGTGGCCGTCAGCTGGATCCTGCTGGTGGTGATCCCGCTCCTCAATCCGAAACACGTCACCAAGCTGCCGCGCGACTTCTGCTTCGCCGGCCTGATCTATTCGCTGCCGCTGATCACCATCGCCGCCGCCACGGCATTCGGCTGGATGCTGGCTTACCTGCGCGGCGCCATCGTGATCTCTGACGTGATCACGGGTCTGGCCGGCAACGACCCGCATCTGATCATGTTGCTGTTGGTCGTTCTGTTCACGGTGATCGGCGATTTCATCGAGCCGGTGCCGACCATCATCATCTTCATGCCGCTGGTGAACTCGCTCACCGAGGCAGGCAGCATCAACCCGGTGCACATGGGCGTGGTGCTGATCGTGACGCTGGCCTTCGGCCTGATCACGCCGCCCTACGGGCTGGTGCTGCTGATGGCCTCGAAGTTCGTGGGCGTGCCCTTCTCCAAGGCACTGAAAGCTGCGCTGCCGATCTATGTCGTCTTCTTGGCCACGCTTGTGTTCACGATCTTCGCGCCGTCGGTCGTGCTCTGGATCCCCAAGCACGTGATGCCGCAGGCCGTCGGCTGCTTCAAGAACCCGAGCGGCGACGGCTACATCTGCCCGCCGTGACCCAGTAATGACCATAAGCCGGGATTTTCGCGACCGCGCTTAAAATGCGCGGATGAACACGCTCCCTTGTCGTCCTGAGCGTAGCGAAGGACCTTGCCTCTCGCCCCGGACTCCGTACGCCACCTGCGCTAGATCCGGAACCAACCTCATCCTGAGGAGCGAGCGCAGCGAGCGTCTCGAAGGATGGGCAACACACGAGGTGCTCGGTCCCATCCTTCGAGACGCGCTCCTCAGCGACTGTGTCTGAGGTCAAGCGTTTTGCCATGGCGTTTTGTCTCGCAGGATGGCGTTGAGGATGGTGAGCAGCTTGCGGGCGACAGCGATGGTGGCGACCATCTTGGGCTTGCCCGCCGCGATCAGACGTTCGTAGAAGGCCTTCAGCGCCGGGTTCCAGCGCTTGGCAGTCTGGGCTCCCATGAAGAGCGCCGTGCGCACGGCGCTCCGTCCGCCGCCGATCGAGGCCTTGCCCTTCCAGACGCCCGATTGGCGGGTGAACGGAGCGAGGCCGACGAGGGCTGCGATCCGCTTGTGGTCGAGCGTGCCCAACTCGGGCAGCTCGGCCAATATGGTTCTGGCGATGATCGGGCCGACGCTGGGAACCGATCTCATCAGGTCCTCCTTCTCGCGCCACACCGGCGAGCTGCGCACGCTGCCGTCGATGTCGTGGTCGACGCTGGCGAGTTCCTTCTCCAGCGCCTTCAACAACCACTCGATGCTCTTGCGCACCCGCGGCGGTTCGGTGCGGTGCAGGCGCTGGCGTTCAGCCACGATCATCTCGACGATCTGGCGGCGACGGGCCACCAGGTCGGCCAGCAGGCGGGTCGCCCGATCGGGCAAGGGCCGGATCTCCGGCTGAGTGGCCTCGGCGAAGCGGGCGATGACCCGAGCATCGATCGGATCGGTCTTGGCGCGCTGGCCAAGAGCGTTTGCGAAGGCCCGAACCTGGGCCGGGTTGACCACGACGACCGGCACGCCCTCGCTCGACAGCGTGGCTGCCACGATGGTCTCGTATCCGCCGGTCGCCTCGAGGGCCACCAGACGCGCCGTACCGCTCAGCCGCCGGCACAGTTCATCAAGCCCTTCGCCATCGCGAGACACCGACCAGGCCTCTCCCGCAGGCAGGACATGAACGTCCAAGCGATCCTTCGATACGTCGATGCCGACAACGCTGATCTGTTCCATGGCGACCCTTCCTTGCGAAAGCGGGCTCGCGGACCGGCCCAGGCGACTGTTCGGGTTCACTGGAACGACCGGAGGGCGACCTCGCTGAGGAACGGGTCAACCACCCTGGGATGAGACGATCTACCCTCCGGCACCGCTGCGGACACTCTACTCCGTGACCGCCGCAATGACTTACAAGGATGAGGTTGGCGGCGTATCGAGAGGAACCGTTTATCCGCCGTTTGGCGACCGTTTCCGGCCGTTTCGATTCTTGGGCTTTCCAATGGGATCAACGACTTGGCGCCCGCCACGCTTTTTCCACCGTATAAAAACGGCCTTAACGGTCGGGCAGCGGGATGAACTCCTTGTCGCCTGGGACTTTGGCGAAGCGGCCTTCTTTCCAGTCGGCCTTGGCCTGCTCGATGCGTTCGGGCGACGAGGACACGAAGTTCCACCAGATGTGACGCGGTCCGTCGAGCGGTGCGCCGCCCAGCAGCATGAGCTTGGCGCCCTCGCCGCCGGCCAGCACGTCGACCGGCGCTCCGGCCGTCAGCACGGCGAGATCGCCGACCACCAGTTGGCGATCGCCGATCATGACGGTGCCTTCGGCCACGTAGACGGCGCGCTCGGCATGCTCGGGCGAGACGGCGATCTTGGCCGCGGCCGGCATCTCCACGGCCACGTAGAAGATCGGCGAGAAGTGCGTCGTGGGCGCGGTCTTGCCGCCGTAGGTCCCGACGATCAGACGCAGCGCCGCGCCGCCTTCGGTCCAGTTCGGCAGCTTCGCCGCCTCGATATGCTCGAACGACGGCGCCGTCTCCTCATGCGCCTTGGGCAGCGCCACCCAGGTCTGGATCCCGTGCATGGTGAAGCCGGTGCGCTTCAGCTCGGGCTCGGTGCGCTCGGAATGGGCGATGCCGCTGCCCGCGGTCATCCAGTTGACGTCGCCCGGGCGGATTGCCTGCGCGTAGCCCAGGCTGTCGCGGTGGAAGATGCCGCCATCGAACAGGTAGGAGACGGTGGCGAGGCCGATGTGCGGATGAGGCCGCACCTCCATGCCGTCGCCGCCGGGCGGCACGACCATCGGGCCGAAATGGTCGAAAAAGATGAACGGCCCGACGGTCCGGCGCTTCACGCTGGGCAGCACGCGGCGTACGGCGAAGCCCGGTCCCAGGTCGTGGGCGCGGCCCTGAATCAGCAGGTCGATCGGATCAGCCATCGTCTTCTCTCCTTCATGCGGCGGCGCATCATGCCGGCCTTGCCGCGCCCGGCATATGACAGTGATTCGCTGCAGATTCTCTTCGCACCGCAGCAAGCGCGACACTCTGCC